>NZ_VLJP01000025.1 GCF_007829525.1 Mesorhizobium sp. J18 | reverse complement strand
TATGCGTGTTGGCCGTTGCCCCTGAAGACGGCGGAGCCGGCGACCAGCACATTGGCGCCGGCGGCAACCACCTGCGGCGCCGTCTCCGGCGTGACGCCGCCATCGACCTCGATATCGATCGGCCGCTCACCGACCAGCGCCTTGACGCGGCGGATCTTCTCCACCACCGCCGGGATGAAGGCCTGGCCCCCGAAGCCCGGATTGACCGTCATCAGCAGGATGAGGTCGAGCCGGTCGAGCACATATTCGATGACGCTTTCCGGCGTCGACGGGTTGAGCGAGACACCAGCCTTTTTGCCGAGGCTCCTGATCGTCTGCAGCGAGCGGTCGAGATGCGGTCCGGCTTCGGCATGGACGGTGATGATGTCGCAGCCGGCTTCGGCAAAGGCGGCAAGATAGGGGTCAGCCGGGGCGATCATCAGATGGCAGTCGAAGACCTTGTCCGTGCGGTTGCGGACCGCTTTCACGACCGGCGGGCCGAAGGTGATGTTGGGGACGAAATGGCCGTCCATGACATCGAGATGGATCCAGTCGGCGCCGGCCGTCGCCACCGCCTCCACCTCGTCGCCCAAGCGCGAGAAGTCAGACGACAGGATCGACGGCGCGATGATCGTCTTGTTTGTCACATGCCCTCCTTCCCGCCGCTGGGTGCTGCGGCAAAGACCCGGCTTGCCCTGATATCCTCTGCGGAGATGGTCGACAGCGCATCGGCGCTCAACGGACCGGCAGCGCCCTCGAAGAGGCGGTTCGCCTGTCTCAGCCGGGCACGGTCGAGCGCGTTGCGGATCGAGCGCGCATTGGCGAAATGCGGCTGCTGCCTGCGCCGCGCAATATAGTCACGCATGGCAGCCAGCCCCGCATCGTCGAAACGGTAATTCTGCTGCTCGAGCATCTTCACCGCGATTTGCAGAAGTTCCTCGTCCTCATAGTCGGGGAAGTCGATATGGTGGGCGATGCGCGAGCGGAAGCCGGGATTGCTCTCGAAGAAGCGCTCCATCCGTCCGCTGTAGCCGGCAAGGATGACGACGAGATCGTCGCGCTGGTTTTCCATCACCTGGAGCAGGATTTCGATCGCCTCCTGGCCGTAATCCCGTTCGTTCTCGGGGCGGTAGAGATAGTAGGCCTCGTCGATGAACAGCACGCCGCCCATTGCCTTCTTCAGGATTTCCTTCGTCTTGGGCGCGGTATGGCCAATATATTGGCCGACGAGATCATCGCGCGTCACTGAGACGAGATGGCCCTTGCGGATGTAGCCAAGTCGGTGAAGGAGGTCGGCCATCCGCAGTGCCACCGTCGTCTTGCCGGTGCCGGGATTGCCGGTGAAGCTCATATGCAGCGTCGGGGTTTCGTGCGCCAGACCCATGCTCCGCCGGGCCCGCTCCACGAGCAACAGGGCGGCGGTTTCCCTGATCCGCTTCTTGACGGGGGCAAGGCCGATCAGGTCCCGGTCAAGCTCGGCGAGCACGTCCTTGACGCCGGAGTTTTCGAACTCCGCATGCAGGTCGACGGCAATAGGGGTGCTTTCGATGTCGGCTGTGGCGGCTTCGGGCATGGTAGTTCTTCTCGATCCATTCTTAGCTGAGATACTCAAATACCCCTTTCCGTCTCGCGGCGCTCGGCACTCCTCCTGAAGGGGGAACCGTCGCCGCTATGCCGGCGCTCTTTCAGTTTGGGTTTCTCCCTCCCCTTCAGGAGAGGGAGAGTTGGTCCGAAGGACCGGAGAGGGGCTTCGATCAACTACAGCTACGCATACCTCGCTCCGGCCGGGCGATCCGCCGCATAAGGTTTTGTTGCGTAGCGGATCATTCGCCCGCCCATCTCCTCACGCTCCAACCGGAAGCCGGGCTCTTCCGCCGGGCGATTGACGATGAAGGAGAGCTTCACCGATTCCCAGCCATGGCTGGCATCGAAAGCCACTACCCGGATATACCGGTCGCCATAGACCTTCCGGCACTCGGCAAGCTCCATCAGCAGCGCCGCCGCGTCCGGATTGTCGAACATGGGATGGCCCCACATCTCCCAATAGGTGTTGCGGGGATGGGGGTCGTCCGTGAATTCGAGGCTTACAGCCCAGCCATTGTCGATGCAGTACTGCACCTGTGCCCGGATCTGGTCGTCGGTGAGATCGGGCAGGAACGAGAAGGCGCCTTGTGTGATGCGCATGGTCTTATTCTCCATGTTCGTTTCTGGACCGGCGGCGGGCCAAACCCGGCCGAGCGGGTGCCGCGGTGCCAAACAAGATCAGGGTCAGTGCAAGCGAAACCAGAAGTGTCGTCATGGTTCACTCCGCCGCCGTCGCGACCGGCACGAAATCTGGCGAGTCGGTCGAGGCGTAGTTGAAGGTGACGTCCTTCCAGGTATCGAGCGCCTGGCGCAGCGGCAGGCAATGACGGGCCGCCGCATCGAGGATCTCCGGTCCCTCCCTGACATAGTCCCGGCCTTCGTTGCGGGCGAGGATCATCGCTTCAAGCGCCACGCGGTTGGCGGTGGCACCCGCCGCTATCCCCATCGGGTGGCCGATCGTCCCGCCGCCGAACTGGAGCACGACGTCTTCGCCCAGAAGATCGAGAAGCTGGTGCATCTGACCGGCATGGATGCCGCCCGAGGCCACTGGCATCAGCTTGTTGAGCGAAGCCCAATGCTGGTCGAAGAAGATGCCGTTCTCCAACCGCATCGGATTGAACTCCTCGCGGCAGATATCGTAATAGCCCTTCGTCGTTGCGGGATCGCCTTCGAGCTTGCCGACCACAGTTCCCGCATGGATGTGGTCGACGCCGGCGAGCCGCATCCACTTGGTGATGACGCGGAAGGAAACGCCGTGGTTCTTCTGCCGGGTGTAGGTGGAGTGGCCGGCGCGGTGGAGGTGCAGGATCATGTCGTTCTTGCGCGCCCACTTGGCCATGGACTGGATCGCAGTGTAGCCGATGACAAGGTCGATCATCACGATGACCGAGCCCAGCTCCTTGGCGAATTCGGCGCGCTCATACATGTCCTCCATGGTGGCGGCGGTGACGTTCAGGTAGGTTCCCTTGATCTCACCGGTCTCGGCTTGCGCCTTGTTCACCGCTTCCATGCAGTAGAGGAAGCGGTCGCGCCAATGCATGAAGGGCTGAGAATTGATGTTCTCGTCGTCCTTGGTGAAGTCGAGGCCGCCCTTCAGCGCCTCATAGACTACACGGCCATAATTGCGCCCCGAAAGACCGAGCTTCGGCTTCACCGTGGCACCGAGCAGCGGCCGGCCGAACTTGTCGAGGCGTTCGCGCTCGACCACGATGCCGGTCGCCGGACCCTGGAACGTCTTCACATAGGCGATGGGCAGCCGCATATCTTCCAGCCGTAGCCCCTTCAACGGCTTGAAGCCGAAGACATTGCCGATGATCGATGCAGTCAGATTGGCGATCGAGCCCGGCTCAAACAGGTCGAGGTCATAGGCGATATAGGCGAAATACTGCCCGGGAGCGTTGGGAACCGGATCAACCCGGTAAGCCTTGCCGCGATATTTTTCAGCCGCCGTCAGCCGGTCCGTCCATACGACGGTCCAGGTCGCGGTGGAACTTTCACCGGCTACCGCCGCCGCAGCCTCGACCGGATCGACGCCGTCCTGCGGCGTGATGCGGAAGAGGGCGATGATGTCGGTGTCCTTCGGCTCATAGTCGGGCTCCCAATAGCCCATTTTCTTGTATTCCATAACGCCGGCTTTGTAGCGTTCGGCCCCGGTTACCGTCGTCTTTTCGGCCATGGCTCTTGTCCTTTCTTCTTTCGGTCGCTCAGGCGGCCTTGGCAGTTGCGATTTGTGGATCGAGCTGGCCGGCCGCGTAACGCTTCGCCATCTCATCCATCGGAATGACCTTGATCTTCGAAGCGTGGCCGGCCGTGCCGAACCTCTCGAAGCGGTCCCGGCAGAGGTCGCGCAGCGCGTCCATCGCCGGTTTCAGGAATTTGCGCGGATCGAATTCGCGCGGGTTCTCCGCCGCGACACGGCGAAACTGACCGGTCATCGCCATGCGGCAATCGGTGTCGATATTCACCTTGCGGACGCCATGGCGGATGCCGCGCTCGATTTCCTCGACCGGCACGCCATAGGTCTGGGGCATTTCGCCACCATAGCGGTTGATCACATCCTGCAGTTCCTGCGGAACGGAAGAGGAGCCGTGCATGACCAGATGCGTGGTCGGGAGTTTCGCGTGGATCGCCTCGATGACATGCATTGCGAGGATGTCGCCGTCAGGCTTTCGCGTGAACTTGTAGGCTCCATGCGAGGTGCCGCAGGCAATAGCCAGCGCGTCTACCTTGGTACGGACGACGAAATCCACCGCCTGGTCGGGATCGGTCAGAAGCTGGTCATGCGACAGCGCGCCCTCTGCGCCATGCCCATCCTCGGCCTCGCCCTGGCCTGTTTCGAGCGAGCCGAGCACGCCCAGCTCGCCCTCTACCGAGGCGCCGACCCAGTGGGCCATGCGCGCCACGCGTTCTGTGATCGCGACATTGTAGTCGTAGCTTGCCGGCGTCTTGGCGTCGGCCTCGAGCGAACCGTCCATCATCACCGAAGTGAAGCCGTGACGGATGGCGGTCATGCATGTGGCCTCGTCGTTCCCGTGATCCTGGTGGAGGCACACCGGGATCGTCGGATACATCTCGACCAGAGCATCGATCATTTTGGCGAGCATTATGTCGCCGGCATAGCTGCGGGCGCCACGCGACGCCTGGATGATCACCGGCGCGTCGCAGACCTTCGCGGCTTCCATGATGGCGAGGCCCTGCTCCATGTTGTTGATGTTGAAGGCGGGGACGCCGTAGCCATGCTCGGCCGCGTGGTCGAGCAATTGGCGAAGGGTGATGCTGGCCATGCGAAATCCTCCTCAGATCAGCTTCAGCGCGGCTTGCGCCACGGATTCTGGCGTGATGTTGAAATGCCTGTAGAGATCGCCTGCCGGTGCGCTGGCGCCGAAGCCGGTCATGCCGACAAAGGCTCCACTCTCGCCGATCCACCGGTCCCAGCCGAGCCTGGCGGCAGCCTCCACGGCAACCCGTGGCGCAGTCCCTAAAATGACCCGGCGGTAGTCCTCATCCTGTTCCTCGAACAGTTCCCAGCAAGGCATGGAGACAACTGCCGCCTCCACTCCATGCCGGGACCGCAGGTGTTCGGCGGCAGCCAGTGCAATCTCTACTTCCGAACCCGTGGCGAGCAGGGTGACATCCCGCTCGGCGCCCGCCTCATGCAGCACATAGGCACCTCGGCCACTGAGAAGAGCGCCGCCCGCATCGGAGCGCAGCGCGGGCAAGGCTTGCCGTGACAGCGCTAACACGCTCGGCCGGTTCCGGCTTTTCAGCGCCAGTTCCCAGCACTCGGCGGTCTCGATGATGTCAGCGGGCCGGAAGAGATTGAGATTTGGCGTCGCTCGCAGCATGGCGAGGTGCTCGACGGGCTGATGAGTCGGGCCGTCCTCGCCGAGGCCGATGGAATCATGCGTGAAAACGTAGATCACGCGCTGGCCCATGAGAGCAGAGAGGCGGATCGCGCCGCGCGCATAATCGGTGAAACAAAGAAAGGTGCCGCCATAGGGCAGGAATCCGCCGTGAAGGGCAATTCCGTTCATCGCCGCTGCCATGCCGTGCTCGCGAATGCCGTAATGGACGTAGCGGCCCGAATAGTCGCCCGGCGTCACCGGCTTCATGCCCCTGGTGATGGTCAGGTTCGAATGGGTCAGGTCGGCGGAGCCACCGACGGTAAGCTCCGTTGCATCGTTGATCGCTGCCAGCACCATTTCCGATGCCTTGCGCGTGGCGACCTTGGTCGCCTTCTCGGCATGCTCGGCCCGGAACACCCGCAGCGCCTCAAAAACGGCATCCGGGAGCGCGCCGGATATCGCATCCGAGAAGCTTCGCGCATGCGGAGAGGCTGAAAGTCTCGCTTCCCATGCCTTGCGCGCTTTCTTCCCGCGTGCCGCCGCCTCGTGCCACGCTGCAATGATTTCCTGCGGCACCACGAAGGGTGGATAGGGCCAGCCGATATTCTCCCGCGTGGCTGCGATCTCGGCCTCGCCAAGCGGTGCGCCATGCGTCTTTTCGGATCCTTCGAGATTGGGTGCGCCTTTGCCGATACTGGTGCGGCAGGCGATCAGCGACGGCCGGTCGGACGCCCTGGCGCGCTCGATCGCGATGGTTACGGCTTCCATATCGTGGCCATCGACTTCCCAAACCGCCCATCCGGCGGCGGCAAAGCGCGCCGGCTGATCCATCGAAGTAGACAGGGCAGTCGGGCCGTCGATAGAGATCCTGTTATCATCCCACAGCACGATCAGGCGATTGAGCTGCAAATGCCCGGCAAGATCGATGGCCTCGTGGCTGATGCCCTCCTGCAGACAACCGTCGCCGGCAATCACATAGGTGTAATGATCTACGAGATCGGTGCCGAAGCGCGCAGCGAGCATGCGCTCGGCGAGGGCCATTCCGACTGCAGTGGCAATTCCCTGACCAAGCGGACCGGTAGTCGTCTCAACGCCGAGCGTATGTCCGTATTCTGGATGACCGGCCGTGTGACTGCCGAGTTGCCGGAAGCGCATCAGTTCCTCGACCGGCATGTCCGCATAGCCCAGCAGATAGTGCAGCGCATATTGCAGCATTGAGCCATGACCGGCTGAAAGCACGAAGCGGTCGCGGTCGGGCCAGTCGGGCCGCGAAGGGTCGAGCATGATGAAGCGGCGAAAAAGGACCGTCGCGACGTCGGCCATGCCCATGGGCATTCCCGGATGGCCGGAATTCGCCTTCTGAACGCTATCCATGGCCAATGCCCGGATGGCATTGGCCATGTCGCGCTCGGAAACCTGAGCCGGTGCTTTCGCAATCCTGATCGCTGTCTGGCTTGTCATTGTCTCCTCCTCAAGACATGCGCCGCTGCCGCTCAATGAGCTGCAGGATGAGGGGGGTGAGGATGAGCTGCATCGCGAGATCCAGCTTGTTCCCCGGCACCACGATCGAATTCGCCCGCGACATGAAAGAGTCGTGGATCATCGACAGGAGGTAAGGAAAATCGATGCCCCGCGGATTGGCGAAGCGGATGACCAGCATCGATTCATCCGGTGTGGGTATCCAGCGCGCGATGAAAGGGTTCGACGTATCGACGATTGGAACGCGCTGAAAGTTGATGTTGGTTTGCGAGAACTGCGGTAGGATATAGCGGGTATAATCCGGCATCCGCCGCAGGATCATGTCCATCACCGCTTCGGCGGAATAACCGCGCGTCTCCCGGTCGCGATGGATCTTCTGAATCCATTCGAGATTGATCACCGGCACAACGCCTATCTTGAGATCGCAGTGCTGGGCGAGGTTGAGCTTCTCGGTGACCACGCAGCCATGCAGTCCTTCATAAAAGAGAAGCTGGCTCGATGGGAATTCGCGCCATTCGGTAAACGTGCCAGGCGGGGTGCCATAGGTTTTTGCCTCTTCGGCGTCATGCACATAGGTGCGCGTACGCCCCGTGCCGCGGCGGCCATATTCCTCGAAAATGGACTCCAGGAGCTCGAGTTCGTTCGCATCCACGTGGAAATGCGTGAAATTCGGATTGCCGTTTTGGGCCTCTTCCGCGACCTTCCTTTTCATCGCCTCGCGGTCGTAGCGGTGGAAGGCGTCGCCCTCGATAAATGCGGCTTCGATGTTTTCACGCCGGAAAATCTGCTCGAAAATCCGCTTGACCGATGTGGTTCCGGCTCCTGAGGACCCGGTTATGGAGATGATCGGGTGACGCGCCGACATGACCCGGTCCTCAGACGCGCAACAGGCTGCGATGGCCGAACAGCGGCGCGCGCTCGGCGATCAGGCTGGGCTCGGTGTGATAACGCGAGACCCGGGCCACCTCCTTTGCCGAGCCGAAGACGAGCGGAACGCGCTGGTGCAGGCTTTCGGGCACGAGGTCGAGAATGCGGTTGACGGTATCGGTCGCCGCACCTGCGGCCTGTTCGACCAGAAAGGAGATGGGATTTGCCTCATAGACGAGACGCAACCGTCCGTTGCGGTAGCCCTTGCGGTCATCGCCCGGGTAAAGGTAGATGCCGCCGCGCATGAGGATGCGGTAGCATTCGGCCACCATCGAGGCATTCCAACGCATGTTGAAATCCTTTTCGCGGGGGCCTTCGCTCCCCTTCAGGCAGTCGTCCACATAGAGACGCACGCCGTCGTCCCAGTGACGGTAATTCGACATGTTGATCGCGAATTCCTGCGTCCGTGCAGGAATGGTGGGGCTCTCTGACATCTGGACGAAAGTGCCCAGCCGAGCCGAATGGACGAAGATGTGCGTGCCGCTGCCGAAGGTAAGCACGAGCGCGAGCTGCGGCCCGTAGATGAAGAATCCTGCTGCGATCTGCCTGTTGCCCGGCTGGAGAAAAAGGGCGGCCGGATTTGAGCCCGGCACGCCAGCCAGGGGCAGGTCTCCAGGGAGGAGAGAGAAAATCGTTCCAATCGATATGTTGGTGTCTATATTGGACGAACCATCTACCGGGTCTATGGCGATCGCCACCGGCGCGGTTTCGTCGAGAAACTGCGCATTCTCCTGCTCCTCGGAAGCATAAGCGGCCACCGGAGCCTCACGGCAGGCATCAAGGAATATCCGGTCGGCAAGAACGTCGAGCCCCTTCTGGTCGTCGCCTTGGCCGTTGGAGCCACGTTTGGCCCTGTGTTCCGCTTCAAGCGGCCCCTGATTGATAATCCTGCGGACCTCGAGGGCGGCAGCAGTAAGCTGGTGCACGACCGTCCGAACGGCGGGGCGTATGCCGTCCGCCCTGTAGGCGTAGGAGTTCAAAAAGGCATCAAGGGTAGCTGCCACTGTCGTGTCTCCTTCCTGCGTGCCACGTGCAGAAAAAGGTAGGCAGCGAGATTGCCTAAGTACATTTTAATTACTTTACGTATTCGATAAATTTTGCTTAGTTCTGGCTATGAGAAATATCAGTTTGAGACAGCTAAGAACCGTTCGCGCAATTGTGGAACGGGGAAAAATCATTAATGCTTCCAAAGAGTTGAGACTGACAGCCCCGGCCGTTACCATTCAGCTTCGCCAGCTTGAGGAGGAAATCGGGCTGGCACTGTTTGATCGCACCAGCGACGGCATGCGTCCCACTGCCGCAGGGCTTGTCGTGCTGGACGCCGCCCAGGCAATCGAGGAAAGGCTGCGGCAGCTTTCCGACGAGATCGATGCGATCAAGGGCGTGCGGGCCGGAAGTCTCAGGCTTGGTGTGGTTTCGACTGCAAAATATTTCGCACCACGCCTGATGGCGGCTTTCATGAAGGACTACCCCGATATCGAGATGCTGCTTCATGTAGGCAATCGCGCCGAAACGATCGATCGCCTCAAAGCTCATGACGTCGATATGGCTCTGATGGGACGTCCGCCGAAGGACGTGCCAGTGCATGCCACGTCATTCGGCGATCACCCGCTGGTCGTCATCGCATCACCCGACCATCCGCTGGCGACGGAACTCTCCATTCCCAAGGAGAGGATCGCACGGGAGCATTTTCTGATCAGGGAGAGCGGATCGGGCACGCGGATTTCACTGGAGATATTCTTCAGCGACCTTCCGGGCAGGGTTGATGACCTTGGCCTTGAAATGGGATCGAACGAAACAATCAAGCAGGCTGTCATGGCCGGTCTCGGCATCGCCTTCATCTCCGCGCATACGATCGAGGCGGAGGTTTCAAGTGGGAGGCTGGTCGTGCTCGATGTGGTCGGTCTGCCGATCCGCCGGCAATGGTTCGCGGTCAGACGGGCGGACCGGACCGTGTCTCCGGCGATGACGGCGTTTCATGATTTCCTCATGCGAAAGGGCGCCGCCTATCTGCCGCTCCTGGGCAAGCTTTATCCCGAGGAGAGTGTTTCAACCTCCTGAGTCTCAGCCGCCAGAGTCGGGGGCGAGCAGATTGGCGATCGTGCTGGTAAGCTGATAAAGCCGCTGCTCGATCAGTGTCGGGACCTCACAGACATAGGTGAGCGACTGTGCACGCTCCTGGAAAATCCGGGTTTCGAAGGTAAGCTGCTCGGTACGTTGCGCGACCAGCTTGGGGTCGGCATCAGGTTTCTGCCGCAATTGGTCCACGTCTGCTGTTTCCTTGCGCAATGCATCTGCCATTGCCGCTTGCTGGCGGGTGTATCTCTCGATCCCTGCCATCACGTCGGAACGTTCGGCATTCATGTGATCGAAGAGCCCCTGAACAAGCATCAGAAGATGCTCCTCCCGCTCCTCGCCGGAGAGCTGTGCGGCATGGTCTCGTATCTTCTGCTTGGCCTCGTCAAGGGGAATGCGGCGGGCAGCAACTTCCGTCACGAGGGCGGAAATATCCGGATTCTCCGCCCATTTTGTGCTGGATGGAGGCAGTTCCGGTCCATTCCATATCTGCGGCAGCGAAAGCTCCGGTACGCGGCGCTGTATGCATGGCCAGAGCTGTTCCGGGTCTTCGGCGGCCTGCAATGGTGCGGCAATGCCCGCCAAGAGGACGGCGCAAGCCAGAGATCGCAAAAAGAGACTCCAGCGCATCAGGCATTTCCTCCCGTATCCTGTTTCCGATTCATGAGACCGCGCGACGGATCGTAGGCGATGATGGCGCCGATCAGAAAGAGCGCGGTAAAGCCCGCCACGACGCCGAGCGAGGTCCACTCCATCTGACCGTAGAAGGCAAAGCGGATCAGCTCAACCGCATAAGTGAAGGGGTTCGCAAGGCAGATCTTGTAGAGCAGGGGACTCGCCTCCTGGACACGCCATAGAGGATAGAGTGCGGAGGAGGCGAAATACATTGGAAAGATAACGAAGTTCATGATGCCCGAGAAGTTCTCCAGTTGCTTGATCAGCGACGAAAGAAGCATTCCGAGCGATCCCAGCATCAGGCCGGACAGGAAAAGCGCCGGCAGCACGGTGAAATAGCCGAATACGGGCGCCTTGACGTCCCAGAACCAGGCGATCGCCAGAAACACGTAGACCTGGGCCAGTGAAACGACGACGCCTGCAAGAAGCTTCGAGACCAGAAGGAACCAGCGGGGAAAGGGGCTCACGAGCAGGGTGCGCATGTTCCCCATCTCCCGGTCATAGACCATGGACAGAGATGATTGCATGCCGCTGAAGAGCAGGATCATGCCGGCAAGCCCCGGCGTGATGTAGACCTCGTAGAGCACATAGGTCTTGTAGGGCGGTACGATCGACACGCCCAGCACCTGTCGGAAGCCGGCCGCGAAGATGAACAGCCACACGAGCGGCCGTACCAATGAGGCGATGAAACGTTCGCGTTGGTGCAGGAAGCGCAAACCTTCGCGGACGAGGATTCCCCGCAGGCACACAAGATAGTCGAATAGCCCGAACGGGCGCGAATGCAGGGAAACGGCGCTTTCTCCCGTTCGAGATGATGCCGTCTGCATGGTCACGCCGCGACCTCCTGTGTTTCGCCAGCGGGTCGGCAAAGTTTCGAGAAGGCTCCCTTGATGTCCGATGTGCCGGTCGCCTGGAGAATTTCGGGTACGCGGCCGTCTGCCGTAACCTGTCCCTCCCGCAGCATGACGACCGTATCATCGGCTTCCACCTCGTCAATCAGATGTGTCGCCCAAAGGACGCTTATGCCTTCAGCCGCCACGAGCCTGCGGATGAAGGCGAGAATGCTGGCGCGGGACTGTATGTCGAGTCCGACCGTTGCCTCGTCCAGGAGCATCAGCTGCGGCTGATGCAGGAGGGCGCGGGCGATCTCCACCCGCCTCATCTGGCCGCCGGAAAGGCTGCGCACCTTGTCCCGCAGGCGGCTGCCCATTTCCACCGTATCGAGGACGGATTCTATCCGCCGGCGGGCTGCCGCTGTTCCGATCCCGTGCAGCGAAGCATGATAGGAAAGGTTCTGGCGTACGCTGAGATCCAGGTCCAATGTGCGCGCCTGAAAGACGATGCCAAGACGGCGCAGTGCCTCACGCGAATTGCGGCCTATGTCGTGTCCGAAGATACGGATCGATCCGCGCTGCGTCGCATAGAGGCGGCTGATGAGCGAAAAGAGCGTGGTTTTGCCGGCCCCGTTCAGCCCGAGAAGCACCGTGAAACGCCCGGGCGGGATGGAGAAGGTCACATCCTTCAGCGCCTGCTTTTGGCCATAGGAATGGCTGACGGCATCAACCTCCAGCGCCGCCACGGCGGTAGTCCCTTTACCGGCCTGAACATGCCGCACTTTCTTTCCTCCCGCTGGGCGGCCGCCAAAGCTCCGCCGAGCTATCGGACCATTACTTTACGATTATGGTTCCTTGCATTCCATTTTTTTCGAGATCGCGGACGGACCATGTATGGAATCCTGGTCTGGCTGCGACGAACTGGACCTGGATTGTTCCGTGTGCGTCGAATTCGAGCCATGCTGGTGCGCCGTTCATGTGCACTTCGAGGTCGTTGATCACGATCTGGTTCATCCAGACATTTCGGAACAGGTCGGTGAAGAACTTGTATTCGAGATTGCCCTGGGATGTGATCTTCCAGCGATAGGCCTGGCCCGCCTCCAGCTCGAAACTGGTCTGGTTGACCGCGAAGTCGTCTTCGGCGGAGCCGAGGATCAGTTCCGGCAGGTCCTTGCTTGCCAATGTCACCTGGCCGCCGTCGTCATCATCGTCATCGTCATCCTGGGCCATGACGGCCTGGGATTGCAGCATGGCCGCCAGAGTAGCGGCCATGAGAGCCATGAGAAATTTTCGCATCGGGTATCCTCCACTTGTCAATCCTGCTTGGGTAATCCTGCTTGGTCAGTTCTGCTCATTCATTCGGGGACACGACGACGCCCCAGGGCTGCTCGCCCACGGTCACCGACTGCACGGCCTCGTCGGTTGCCACGTCGATGAAGGTGACGTCGTTGGAGATGCCGTTGGTGCTGACGATCATCTTCTGGTCCGGCGTGAAGGCGAGCTGCCAGACGCGCTGGCCGACCAGGACATATTTCTCGACCTCGTAGGTCTCGGCATTGACCACGGCGACGCGGTTGGCGGGGCCGAGCGCCACATAGGCCTTCCTGCCGTCGGCGCTGATGCGCACGCCCACCGGCTGGATCGATTCGGGACGCAGGCCGGGTATCTCGAATGTGATCTTGTGCTTGATCTCGCGCGAGGCATTGTCGATTACCGACACGGTGCCACCGATCTCGGCGCTGACCCAGACCTCCGATCCGTCCGGCTTGAACTCGGCGAAGCGCGGGCGCGAATCCACCAGCACGTTATGCGTGATCTGATGGGTTTCGGTATCGATGAAATGGGCCATGTTGGTCGTCTCGGAGGTGTTGACCAGCGTCTTGCCGTCCGGACTGATGCCCATGCCTTCCGGCTCGACGCCGACGGGGATCTCCGTCACAACCCTCTTGCTTTCCACATCGATCGCCGTGACCAGATTGTCGTCCTCATTGGCGACATAGAGCATCTTGCCGTCGGGAGAGAGCACGAAGAGTTCCGGGTCCGGCCCCGAAGGCAGCGTGCCGACGATCGAATGGCTGGAGGTGTCGATGATCTCGACGGTGTCGTCGTCGGAGGCGCACAGATAGATGAACTTGCCGTCATGGGAAATGGTTATCCCGCGCGGCCGCTGGCCCGTATCGATGGTGTCGACCACCTCCATGGTCTCGGTGTCGATGACGGTGACCGTGTTGCCCCGCTCATTCGACACATAGGCCATATATGCGGAGGCCGGAGACGACATCGCCGCCCCCGCGACGATCGCGCCGGCAAGCACGTATAGGTGATTTCGCATTCACTCTCCTCCCACTGCAATGGTCAGTTCAGATCGCAACTGGTCTCGGGCTCGTCGATCCCCAGCGTGTCCAGCTCCGATACCTGGTGCAGGAAGCCTTCCTGCGGCGATGTCGAGACGACGGAGCGGCCGTCGCCGAGGAAGACCGGCTGGCGCAATTGCTGGTTCCACTTGCGGAAGGTCAGCCGCTGGCCGCGGAACGCGGCGACCTGGAAATCGTCGGAGCGCACGAACTCGGCCACCTTCGCCGGATCGCCGCTCTGCGTCCGCGTCACCGCTTCCCCGATCACCCGCGCCGCCGTCCAGGCCGACATGTCCTTCGACAGCATGCGGCGGCCGATCGCATCCACGAACCGGTTCTGGATCTGCGTGCCGCCCCACTGCTCGCTGGCCGGATGCCAGGCGGAGGCAACGAGCCCCGCCGTGCCGGCTACCGGACGCGGAACCCAGGTGCGGTAGGGCAGGTAGGTCCCGAAGACCTCGCTCTCGTCGGCCACCAGCATCACGTCGTGCTCGGGAAGGTCCTGCGTGAAGACCGGCATCTGCCGCTGGATCTGCACGACGCCCGTGTCGCTGCGCCGCGCCGTGCCCCTGTCCTCGAACAGCTTCTCCGCCACGATCTGCCCGCCGAAGCGGTCCGCCGCCCGCCGCAGCGCATCCGCAAAGAGCCGGTCCGGCTCATGCGACCCATAAAGCAGCACCCAGCGCCGCCACTGCTTCCAGATCAGATACTGCGCCAGCCCGTCCGCAAGCATGGTGCGCGTCGGCGCGGTGTGGAACACGTTCGCCCGGCACTCCTCCTCGCGCAGGACATCGTCATGCGCGCCGACATTGAAGATGATGACACCCTCCTGGCCGGCAAGATCGGCAATCGACAGAAGCTGCTCGGCCGAAAGGTCGGCCAGGATATAGCGCACCCCCTTCGCCATCATCTCCCGGAAGGCCCCGGTCACGTCCGAGCCAGGCTCGACCTCGGTCACATCAAGCGTGAATTCCTGGCCCAGAAACGCGCCCGTCGTGTTGTTGTCGGCGATCGCAACCTCCGCACCCGCAACACCCTCATCGCGCGGCGGAACGTCAAGAACCGACAATGCAAGCCCAGGCGCATAAGCCCGCATATAACCAACCCGGATCTCAAGGGGAGTCACGCCGCTCGGTGCCGGAGGGGCCGACTGGCTTGCCTCCTGCGCAAGGGCAAGGGAAGCGTTGACGCTTAAAAGAAAAAGGTACAGAACAACGCCAAGAGTGTTTGGCACCATGCTCTTCATCAACGCAACCAACCTTCTCCGCACTACGACATGGCAGTGCGATGGATAGATGATAAATCAGGTGCCCAATGGTCAGGTTAGCGGCTTTTGGAACTTTCGCAACCCCGAGAAAGTTAAGGCTTTGCAGTGGCTTGGGTTGCATGCTTGACAGATCATCTTCATTTTTCTCGGCTGTTCGTTTTGTTGCAGGATCGTGATGACTC
Organism: Mesorhizobium sp. J18; assembly: GCF_007829525.1. Lineage (GTDB taxonomy): Bacteria > Pseudomonadota > Alphaproteobacteria > Rhizobiales > Rhizobiaceae > VLJP01. Next base: position 26,001 of record NZ_VLJP01000025.1, on the reverse strand, counting down.
AGTTCTTGGCCAGCGTCAAAGGTGTGGATGAAGCGCGGATCGCGCTGGCTGGCGGCGCCGATATCATCGACCTGAAAAACCCGCGTGACGGCGCGCTCGGCGCAGTGGCGGTTGAAACCGTTCGCCAGACTGTTGCCGACATTGCTGGCCGCCGGCCGATCAGCGCCGTATGCGGCAATCTTCCCATGGAACCGGAGCGATTTCGCGCCGCAGCGGAAGCGATGGCGGCTACGGGCGTCGATTACCTGAAGGTGGGTATTCCTTCCTACGACAAGGCGAGGGCTTGTGTGGAAGCTCTGGCTCCACTCGCAACGCAGGTAAAGATCGTTGCTGTGCTGTTTGCCGACCTTTATCCGGATTTCGATATCCTGCCGGTCCTGGCGCAGAATGGCTTTCATGGCGTCATGTTGGACACGGCCGGGAAGGGTAGGGGACGGCTGCTCGACCATATCCCGCCCGAACATATCCCGGCCTTCCTGGACCGGGCGCGATCGCTCGACCTGATGGTTGGCCTGAGCGGTTCGCTGGAAGCTCCCGACATACCCCGCCTGTTGCCGCTGCAGCCGGATTTCCTCGGCTTTCGCGGCGCCTTGTGCGCCGATTCCCGGCGTGATGCCTCCATCAATCCGGAAGCTGTCAAGCGTATTCGCGAGCTCATCCCTGAGGAGCTCGTCGCGCAAGCCTCGGCCACCGTGGATTACCGCCTGCTTGCGGCGCGTGGCTATTCGCCGGAAGTGGAAGATCCGGGCCTGGGAACGGACAAGATATTCGTCCGCGACTTTGTCCTGCCGGTCGAGATTGGCGCCTACAGTTTCGAGCATGGGCGCAAGCAGAATGTGCGCTTCGACGTGACGGCGGAAGTCCGGCGGCTCACCAGCAATCCGCAGGATATGCGCCATGTCGTTTCCTATGACATCATCATCGATGGTATCCGAGCGATCGTTTCCCGTGGCCACGTGGAACTGAGCGAGACCCTGGCGGAACAGGTGGCAAGCCATGTACTTGAGGATCCGCGTGTTGTGCGGGTTTCCGTCCGCGTGGAGAAGCTGGAACTCGGTGCCGGCAGCGTCGGCGTCGAGATCGAGCGTATGCGCGCCAAGGAACAGCCGGTGTCGAAAAAGTCGGGTGCGGCCGGTAATTCAAGCGAGGAAGAAATCGCGGAGCGGCGCAGAAAGGGCCTTTTGACATGACGCTCGCCGTCGTCAAGCTTGGCGGCAGCAGCATCTTCCAACCGGAGCTCGCACAATGGGTGGACGCCCTGGCGGCATCGGACCAGCCGCTGGTCATCGTCCCGGGTGGAGGTCCTTTCGCCGATCAGGTTCGCTGCGCCCAGAAGCAACTCGGCTTTTCCGATCGGGCTGCTCACGACATGGCCGTTCTGGCGATGGAACAGTTCGGTTACGTTCTTCTGGATATGTGCACACGCTTTTCTCCGGCCCGCACGGCCAAAGAGATTTCGCGGGCCCTGGACTGCGGCCAGATTCCCGTATGGTTGCCTTCCTCGATGGTCATCGGCAGGCCGGACATTCCTGCTTCATGGGATGTCACATCGGATTCGCTGGCGGCGTGGCTTGCCGGTCAGCTTGGCGCCGATGCGCTGCTGCTTGTCAAGCAGACGCATGACTTCTCGCACGACGACTGTTTTCCGGATCTGGCGGAACGGGGGATTGTCGACCCGATGTTGGCTTCCATGCTGCCCGGGGACATTAATCTTTATGTCGCCGGACCCAAGGATGTGCCGGAAACGCACGGACACACCCTTCCAGGCGTGAGGATAGGGATCCACGCATTTGCGGAACAATCAGGATAACGAATGGCCAAGCTGCAAACGCCCCGCTGGGCCTGGGTCTTGACGGGGTCGGGGCATTTCTTCACCGAAAGCTTTGAATTCATCCGGGAACTGGAACATTGCGATATCTTCGTCTCCAAGGCGGCGGACGAGGTGCTGCGCATGTACAAGCTCAAGCTGGATTTTCCCAAGACCATGCGCATCCTGCATGACAAGACGGCAAGCGCTGTGCCGGTAGGCGAATTCTATCACGGCGTCTACCATACGGTGGTCGTGGCCCCGGCGAGCTCCAACACGGTGGCGAAATGCGTGTGGGGCATATCCGACACTCTGGCCACCAACGTCTTCGCCCAGGCCGGGAAGTGCCGCATTCCCTCCATAGTCTTCGCCTGCGACACCGCACCAGAACTCCTGACGCGCGCGCCGCATGGCCTCGTGAAGGTCTTTCCACGGCGAATAGACCTGGAGAATACGGACCGGCTGAAGGGCTTCGAATACACCACCGTCGTGGAATCGCTGGAAGATCTGAAGGTCGCGATCAGGCGCCGCAGGGCTGAACTGGAGCAAGATGGCTGACAGGTTCATATTTCTCACGGGCCGCCTCGCCCGGCCGAGGCTCGAAAAGGTCCTGGCCGGTCTGGGCGAGACGGAGTTCGATTGGGAAATTATCGATACCGGCGTCAAGATCGCCGCGCTGATGACCGAGGAAATCATCAAGCGCAGAGTGAAATTGCCGGAGGGAACCTCCCAGGTGATCGTTCCCGGCCGCTTCCGTGGGGAGCCGGAAAGGCTCGGCGCGCATTTTGGCGTGCCTTTCCTGCGCGGCCCGGATGAGGTCGCTGACCTGCCGGCTTTCCTCGGCCGGGAAGGCAAACCGCCGGACCTCTCACGGCACGATCTGCGCATATTCGCCGAGATCGTGGACGCATCGGAACTGAGCATGGAGGCGCTGGTATCGAGGGCGAAGGCCCTTTCGGTTGCTGGAGCCGATGTCATCGATCTCGGCTGCCTTCCCGACACGCCATTTCCGCATCTGGGCGAGGCAGTGCAGGCGCTGAAAGCGCTTGGCTTCGCCGTAAGCGTCGATTCGGCCGATATCGAGGAGTTGCGGGAGGGGGCGAAAGCGGGCGCAGACTATCTCCTCAGCCTGACCGAGCACACGCTTGATCTTGTCCACGATTACGCGACCGTTCCGATCCTCATTCCATCTATCCCCGGTGATCTTGCTTCGCTCGACCGCGCCATGGAAGCAGCCGAGAAGAAGGGCTTACGTTTCATCGCCGATCCGGTTCTCGATCCGATACATTTCGGCTTCGCCGCCTCGTTGCAACGTTTCGCGGAAACGCGACGGCGCTGGCCGGATGCGGAGCTGTTGATGGGCACGGGCAACCTGACCGAACTGACCGATGCTGACAGCGCCGGCCTCACGGCGGCGCTTCTAGGCTTCTGCTCGGAGCTCTCGGTCCAGAACGTGCTCGTGGTCAATGTCAGCCCGCATACGAACAGAACGGTGGAAGAGCACGATCTTGCCCGCCGCATCATGTTCGCCGCGCGGACCGATGGGTCCCTGCCGCGCAACTACCATCCCGGCCTCCTGCAGGTGCACGACCGCCGACCTTTCCCCGCCTCCGTAGAGGAGATCGAGTATCTTGCCGGGGAGGTCCGTGACGCCAATTTCCGCATCATGACCGCACCCGATGGCATCCATGTCTTCAACAGCAAGGGCCATTTCGTGGCGCAGGACGCTTTCGAACTGTTTCCGAAGCTCGGTGTCGAGGCGGACGGAGCCCATGCCTTCTATCTCGGGGCCGAACTGATGAAGGCGGAGATCGCCTGGCGGCTCGGCAAGCGCTATGCACAGGACGAGCCGCTTTCCTGGGGCGTGGCCGCGCCAGAACCGGAAGTCGACCGCGCCCGTCTGGCCGAAGCGGGACATACCTTGCGGGCGAAGCAGAAGGATAAGTGATGCCCTATATCCGCGAGTCGATCGTCACCACCGTCAATCGGTCCGGTAAGGTGCATATCGCTCCGCTCGGGATCATTGCTGAGCGCGACGGCTGGGTCATCGCACCTTTCCGGCCCTCGGCCACACTGGACAATCTGCTCCAGCGACCGGTCGCCGTCATCAGCTATACGGATGATGTGCGCATATTCGCGGGCTGCCTCACAGGCCGGAAGGAATGGCCGCTCTCCGCGATAGAAGATTGCCCCGTCCCCCGCCTTTCCGCCGCGCTCGCACATTCCGTGCTCGAAGTGGTTGAGATGAAGGAGGATGAAACGCGTCCCCGCTTCTTCTGCCGCGTCGCAGCCGAAGAGACGCATGCCCCTTTTACCGGTTTCAACCGGGCCAAGGCGGCGGTGCTGGAGCTTGCCATCCTGGTAAGCCGGCTCGGCATGCTCCCGCGCGAGAAGATCGAGTCGGAGATTGCTTATCTTTCGATCGCTGTCGAAAAGACGGCTGGCCCTGAAGAGCGTGAAGCATGGGGCTGGCTGATGGAGCGCGTCCAGAGCCATTTTTCAGGAAGCTAGGCTCGCAAGGCGGTCGAACACATATTGCTTTGCTATACGGACGCTTGTTTCGAGTGTCTCGCCTCGCGCCAGGCTGGCTGCAATGCCGCTTGCCAGCATGCAGCCCGTGCCGCGCATGTTTCCTGGCAGGCGAGCCGCGTGCAAATGAAGGGGCGACTGGTCTTTGCGCAGCAGAATATCGGACGATTGCGGGCCGGAGGCATGGCCGCCCTTCACCAGAAGGGCAGGGCAGCCGGCATCAAGGAGCATGGTTCCTTGTTGGCAAGCCGCCATTTCATCTTGTGCAAGCGCCTCGCCAGTTAGGACAGCCAGCTCATTCAGATTGGGAGTGATGAGCGCGCAAAGCGGCATCAGTTCACGCTTGAGGACCGAAATGGTGTCGCCGGCAAGCAAGGATCCGCCGGAAGAAGCCGCCAGAACCGGGTCGAGAATCGTTTGCAGGCGAGGATGGTCGCGCAGGACTTCGGCGACAGCGATGATTGCCCCGGCGCTGCCCAGCATGCCTATCTTGACGGCGCCAACGGGATTGGCGGCAAGAGCGGCGCGCATCTGAGAGACGATCAGTTCAGGCCGAATTGGTTCGACATATAGGACGGCATCGTGCGTCTGCACCGTCACCGCAGTCACTGCTACGCAGGCATGCACTCCAAAGGCGGCGACGGTCTCGACATCGCGGGTGATCCCGGCGCCGCCAGAAGAATCGGTACCCGCTACCACAAGAACATGCGCCTTGCCGTTCATCGCCATTGAGCGGTACGCTCTATCCATTCGCGGGTGCGGCCTTCCGGGTCAGGATTGAGGGTGATGTCGGTCACTACGGCTGCACTGTCGGCACCGGCCGCGAAAACGCCGTCGAGCCTGTCGGGATTGAGCCCGCCAATGGCAACCAGCGGCAAAGGAGCGACGTGTCGTTTCCATTCGCCGATACGCTCCAGGCCCTGCGGCGCCCACTTCATCTCCTTGAGGATGGTGGGATAGATCGGGCCAAGCGCAATATAGTCGGGCGTGGCCGCCAGCGCGGTTCCCAACTCGGTATGGTCGTGAGTGCTGAGTCCGAGCTTCAGTCCGGCACGACGGATCGTGCCAAGATCGGCGGCGGCCAGATCTTCCTGACCCAGATGAACGAAGTCGCAACCGGCTTCTATGGCCAGCTGCCAGTGGTCGTTGATGATGAGTTGGCAACCGTGGTGTTCGCAAACGGATTTCGCCGTGCGGATTTCGGCAAGCAGAGATGCCGCTACCATATCCTTGATGCGCAGCTGGACCAGCTTGACGCCGAGCGGCACAAGCCGCTCAATCCAAGCCGCACTGTCGACGATGAGGTAGAACGGATCGAGCTTCACGAGAACACCGCCTTCCCGATCACCGGCGTGGAAGGCACCGCCATATCGCGCGGCTCAAGTATGCCGGCATGATAGGCTGAACGGCCTGCCTCTACCGCCTTGGCGAAGGCGGCTGCCATGGCCACCGGATCCCCAGCCCTTGCCACGGCCGTGTTGAGCAATACCGCGTCGAAGCCGAGTTCCATCACGGCTGCGGCGTGGGAAGGACGGCCAAGTCCGGCATCGACAATGAGCGGCACATCGGGGAAATAACCCCGCATGGAGCGCAGCGCGTCGGGATTGAGCGGTCCCTTGGCGGAGCCAATCGGGGCGCACCACGGCATAAGCACCTCGCAACCAGCCTCCAGCAGCTTCTCGTTCACAACAAGGTCGTCGGTCGTGTAGGGGAAGACGGCGAAGCCATCGCGGATGAGCGTCCGGGCAGCCTCCACCAGTTCGAACACGTCTGGTTGCAGCGTATCGTGGTTGCCGATCACTTCCAGCTTGATCCAGTTGGTGCCGAACACCTCGCGCGCCATTGTGGCGGTGGTGACGGCTTCCTTTGCCGAATGGCAGCCGGCGGTATTGGGCAATACGGCGACGCCGAGCGACCGGACAAGCGACCAGAACCGGCCGCCGTCCTTGCCGCCTGCCGTCTCGCGGCGCAGCGAAACCGTCACGACCGCCGTACCGGAGGCCTTTACGGCATCGGCGAGTATGGCCGGCGACGGATATTGCGCGGTGCCGAGAAGGAGATGCGAGGGAAGCTGCTTTCCATATAGCGTGAGCATCCCTTCAGCCTCCCTGCATTGGAGAAAGGATTTCGATGCGGTCGCCTTCGGTTAGAAGGCACGTGCCTCGATCCTCCGCATGCACAAGTTCCCCGTTGCGGGCAGTGGCAAGCCAGCTGCCTTCATAATCAAGCTCCGCCAGCAGGGCCTCAAGCGTGGAGGCCCGCACCTCCTGCGGCTCACCATTAACGGTCAGTCTCATGCGCAAGCTCCCTTGCATCGCAATGTTTCAAAGCAAGCTTTGCCGCCTGTTGCGCCATGGCTGGCGCCAACAGGAAGCCGTGGCGGKAAAGGCCGTTGATGCTGATTACACTGCCTGATCTTTCGACGCGCGGCATATTGTCGGCATAGGCAGGTCTCACGCCCACGCCGACCTCGAGGATTTCCGCTTCACCGAAAGCAGGGTGCAGACTGTAGGCGGCGTTGAGGAGTTCCATCATCGAACGCGCCGTTATCGGAGAGGGCGAGTCGCTCTCGATCATGGTCGCCCCCACCATGAAGCGATTGTCCGAACGGGGCACGATATAGAGCGGGATTCTGGGATGCAGCAGCCGAACCGGCCGCGACAGCACGATTTCGCTGCTCCGCAGTATAAGCATTTCCCCCCGCACGCCGCGGAGGCGCGAATCCACCGCCGATCGCGCCATGCCGGTGCAATCGACGATCAGATCGAAACTGCCGTTCGAAGGCTCTTTGCCTTCGAAGCCAACTCCCGATGCTTCAAGCTTGCCGCGCAATCCGGCCAGGGCCGCACGAGGATCGAGATGGGCTTCGCCGGCAAAATGCAGGCCGTGCCGAAAGCGGCCTGCCAGATCCGGCTCAAGAGCAGCGATACGATCCTCGTCAATGGAGATGAAGCCGGTGGTACGGGAGGCGAAGCGAGCAAGCTCAGCCTGATCGCGGGCAGGTGCGACCACCAGCGTCCCGCCACGCGTGACCGAGCCGGGCAGGGCTTGTTCCCACCAGTCGGCGGCACCGATCCCAAGCTCCAGTACCGGCTGTTCGGCACTCTCGCGTTCACACCAGGGCGCCAGCATGCCACCGGCAAACCAGGAAGCCGCAGTCGTCCCTTCCCGGCATAGGTCCCAGATACTTACCTGCGCACCATGTCGGGAGAGCTCATATGCCACAGCAAGGCCGGCGACCCCGGCCCCCTTGACCAATACCCTCATGGCGCGGTCTTGGCCTCCTTTTCGGTGATCTTGTCCAGGGGCATGTAGAGATCACCACCCTCGCGGTATTTCTCCGCCATGGCTGCCATGCCCTCTTTCTGGGCCTCGGCGCGGATGTCGTGGGAGATGCGCATGGAGCAGAATTTCGGCCCGCACATGGAGCAGAAATGCGCCACCTTGTGCGCCTCCTTGGGCAATGTCTCGTCATGGAAGGCGCGCGCCGTCTCCGGGTCGAGCGAGAGATTGAACTGGTCTTCCCAGCGGAATTCGAAACGCGCCCGCGACAGGGCGTCGTCGCGGATCTTCGCCGCAGGATGACCCTTGGCGAGATCGGCGGCGTGGGCTGCGATCTTATAGGTGATGACGCCGGTCTTGACGTCGTCGCGGTCGGGCAGACCGAGATGCTCCTTCGGGGTGACGTAGCAGAGCATGGCCGTGCCGAACCAGCCGATCATCGCCGCGCCTATGCCGGAGGTTATGTGGTCGTAGCCCGGCGCGATGTCGGTCGTCAGCGGTCCAAGCGTGTAGAAGGGAGCCTCGCCGCAGACGGCGAGTTGCTTGTCCATGTTCTCCTTGATCTTATGCATTGGTACATGGCCGGGACCTTCGATCATCACCTGGCAATCCTTCGCCCAGGCGATCTGCGTCAGTTCCCCGAGCGTCTCCAATTCTGCGAACTGGGCCGCGTCGTTGGCATCCGCGATGGAGCCGGGGCGCAGTCCGTCTCCCAATGAAAACGAAACGTCATAGGCGCGACAGATGTCGCAGATTTCCTCGAAGTGCTCGTAGAGGAAGCTCTCCTTGTGATGATGCAGGCACCACTTGGCCATGATCGAGCCGCCGCGCGACACGATCCCGGTGACGCGATTCACGGTGAGCGGGATGTAATGCAGGCGGACGCCGGCGTGGATCGTGAAATAGTCGACCCCCTGTTCGGCCTGTTCGATAAGGGTGTCGCGGAATACCTCCCAGGTAAGGTCCTCTGCGACGCCGCCGACTTTCTCCAGAGCCTGATAGATGGGCACGGTGCCGATGGGCACGGGCGAATTGCGGATGATCCATTCGCGGATATTGTGGATGTTGCGGCCGGTGGAGAGGTCCATCACGGTGTCCGCGCCCCAGCGCGTGGCCCAGACCATTTTCTCCACCTCCTCGGCCATGGAGGAGGTGACGGCGGAATTGCCGATATTGGCGTTGATCTTGACCAGGAAATTGCGGCCGATGATCATCGGCTCGCTTTCCGGGTGATTGATATTGGCCGGAATGATGGCCCGGCCGCGCGCCACCTCGTCGCGTACGAATTCGGGCGTGACATGATCCGGTATCGCTGCGCCAAAACTCTCACCGTCGCGCTCCAATGCGGCGCGCGCCCGCTCGCGGCCGAGATTCTCGCGGATGGCGATGAATTCCATTTCCGGCGTGATGATGCCGGCCCGCGCATAAGCGAGCTGGGTGACGGCCTTGCCGTCCTTGGCCCGGAGTGGCCGGTGGCGCATGGGAAATTCCGGCGTCAGCCTCTCGCCGGAAACGAAGCCGTTGTCCTCGGGTTTCACGATGCGTCCATCGTAAGCTTCAACGTCACCGCGGGCGGTTATCCAGGATTCACGGATGCGCGGTAAGCCTTTCTCGATGGCAATGGTGATGTCCGGATCGGTGTAGGGCCCAGAGGAATCGTAGACTGTTACAGGCGGTTCGCCGGCGCTTGGATGCACAGCAATCTCGCGCATGGGCACGCTGATGCCGGTATGGATGCTGCCGCCTTTGTAGACTTTGCGCGATGCGGGCAGCGCGCCAGTGGTGACGGTTGGTGCTGTGATATTTGCTGGAGCATTCATTGGGACCTCCTTTGCCTGGTTGCATTGGAGATCCAGTTCGATGCCGGAAGGAGGATAGGATGCTCTATGGGGACTTTGACGCTACCCGATGAGCCCTTGCACCATCCCTACGCCAGTTTGAACTGGATCAGGTTCAACGGGTCACTGCGCTGCACGAAGCCAGCAGTCTCTCAGCCCCTTGTCAGGACTCCCCAGGTGATGGCCCTTAGGTTGGGTGATTGCGGCCGCGGTGTCAACCGCTCGAAGTGCTGAGATGACACCGGCTTGGCTTGTCGCTCAAACGGAAACGGCAGGCGATTTATATCCATCAAGCAAATGGATGTCGGCGTCAAAGATCGCCGCAATTGTCCGAGATGTTCGACTGAACGTTCTCCTGGATCTTGTCCGCCTCGATGCGGAACAGTTCACGCATCAGGACGTCATTGTTGGGGAAATCATAGCAGATGTTGACGGTCACCTGCCCCATCCTCTCGTCCTCTATACGGTATCTGATGTCTGCYCCATCGGCAGCCGCCTCCCATTCATCCAATGCTTCGATGAACTCGGCCTTCGATTGCTCGACACCGAGGTCATCGAGCTGGATTCTCGCGTCATCTGCCAGCAGTTCTGCCAGCCGCTCACGATCGACCGCCGTCAACGCCTCGTACCATGCCGAGATGATATCGGCGTCACCAGCGCGTGTGGGCACAGTCGTTGTTATGATCGCCATGACGATGAGGTAGCCCGACCGGCAAATCGATCCGATATTTCCCATGCAAGCCATCCCTTTGCCGTTAAATCAAAAAGCCATCGGTCAGCTTTGCGTTCCTACTTTATTTGATCGTGCCGCATCTGACAAAAGCTTCGAATCTAGGAAAGTCATCATTAACGCTAAGGCAATAGTTGGCGATATATCCTAGAGAACGGATCTTTCGTGGGCGGGGAATCTCTCGAAAGAAGCAGAACATGGCCCGGAGAGTTCGAATAAATCCGCCAACAAATCCGATTGAACACCCCGATTATTTGAAAGAATGCCAATTCGCACTCGAGCCTTCGATCACAAAGCTGATTGAACTTGCAAGCGATGCAGGCTGGGATCGCAATCAAGCGGCTGTAGCCATCATGTTCCTTGGGGCCGCCAGCGCATCGGACGAAGAGACGACCACGGTGGCTTCAAAATGACCTATCAATCCAAATACGATTGGGTCGGCGACCGGGCGCAGCGGGAACGTCGCATGCGGCTTGCAATCAGGATCGGAGTGGCCATGGCGATCGTTGCAGCGATAGCCGTGCTTGCGAACGGCTTGCTGACGCTCGTCTAGTCATAGTTCTGCGGTCTCCGCTTCTGGTTTTCCATAGCGTGTGTGGCAAACTTGGAAGCGGATCTTACGACGGCTGAAGTCCAACTTGGGATTGGCGATGCCGGTAATCCGTGCTTTTGTTGTTGTTGGGCACCGTTTCTCGTCTATCGGGAGGAATCATGGCCAAGCTTCTCGTGCTTTATAAAACACCGAAAGATACCGCGGCTTTCGATGAACACTACCGTTCGACCCATATTCCCTTGGCGAAAAAGCTGCCCCGTCTGAAGAAATACGAGATCAGCAAAGGCGGCATATCTGCACCTGCTGGCAAGGCTGACCTCTATCTCGTAGCGACGCTTCATTTCGACTCGATGGCAGATATCCAGGATGCGCTCGCTTCGCCAGAAGGTCAGGCCGCAGCCGGCGACTTGGCAAACTTTGCTGACGGCGGTGTTGCTCTCTATTTCTTTGAGACGGAAGATGTTTAAACTGCCAAACCTCGGAGAAACATCATTTTCGGGGTAAAATTGCTCGCTCTATGATTTACGGTGCTGCTATTTCAGTTAGCCTGCCAAACTCTTGTGATAGTATTCGTGCTTGATCTGGCTGGTCGGATTGGCCCGTCGGGGAGGGGGAGATTGTTCGTTCCGTGAGCGAATTCAGACTGGAGAGAGGGAATGGGTACTTTTTTCTACATACTTCTAGCATTCATTGTCGGCTTGCTGCTTGGCTGGTTCCTTTGGGGGCGGTTGCGTGGCGAACTGGACGGGCTGCGGGCTGACCTTGATAGCGCACGCAGCGAGCGCGACAGGCTAAAGGCCGATGTAAGCCGCCTGAATGGAGAACTGGAAGCCTGCGGCAGCGCGCGAGCCGATCTTGAGCGCCAGTTGCGCGAGGCGAAGGCTCCGGGCGGAACCGCCGCAAAGGCTGCTCAGGCGCCCGCCGCTCTGATGTCGGTTCCTGCTACAGCTTCCGAGGCTCCGGCCAAGAAGAAGCCTGCCCGGAAAACCAAGGCCACATCGTCGGCTGCCAAACCCGCATCGGCAAAAGCTGACACTGCAAAGGCCAAGTCGGGCAAGCGGAAGGCCGCCAATTCCTCTAAAAAGGACAACCTGCGCCGATTGATCGGTATCGGACCCGTGAATGAGCGTCGCTTGAACGAGCACGGCATCACTACCTTCGCACAGATCGCCGCCTGGACCGCGGCCGATATAAAGAAGGTGGAAGAGTATCTTCAGTTCGACGGACGCATCGAACGCGAACGGTGGGTGGAGCAGGCTAAACTTCTTGCCGCAGGCGACGAAGAGGAGTTTGCCCGTCGTTTCCCAACGGCAAGCAAGTCGAACAACACCTGATCGGGCCCGTTCGCCGGCAAAGGGAAACCGGACCTGGGAGGAGGGTCGTAGAGTCACAGGCGCGAGGGCGGCGCGCTGGGGTAGAATCCAGAATGCCGCGCGTCTATCAGACCAGGCGCGCCAGCGGTCGCACGCCGCTGAGATAGCGATATGATCTCTTTCCTAAACAGACTGAAACAAATCGCTATCTCCGGCGTCACAGGCGTTTCGCACAATCTACCCTAAATCCGGTGCCGCGCGGAAATGCGCTGCCGACGAACCGCCGTCTGGCATACCGGTTGAAACCTCCATTGAGACAGGGCCGCGAATCGTTTTGAACTATCTCGTAAAGCCTTTCAGCGACCAGATCCGACACGCGCTTCGGGAGGATGAGCGCCTTACGTCCCGATAGGACGGGCCGAGGGCGGCGGCAGGCTTCGGGGATGCCATGCGACTTGCAGCTTACAATGTCGAAAACCTGTTCGATCGTCCCAAGGCGATGAACCTGGAAAGCTGGGCGGACGGCAAGCCGATCCTGGAGAAGTTTGCGGCCCTGAACGAACTCCTGGGGGAAATCACCTATACCGCCGCGCGCAAACGCCAGATGGCAGAACTGATGATCGAGCTTGGTTTGGAAAAGTCCGATACCGGCCCCTTCGTCATATTGCGCCGCAATCGCGGCGGACTGCTGAAGAGGCCCAAAGCTGGCGGCATCGAAATCGTCGCCGGCGGCCGGGCTGACTGGGTAGGCTCGCTGGAATTGCGGGACGAGCCGATCAATGAACATGCTATGCACAACACAGCGCGCGTCATGATCGATGTGGAAGCCGACGTTCTCGGCGTGGTCGAGGCGGAGAGCCGTCCGGTGCTCGCCGCTTTCAACAAGGAGATCATAGCTGCCATGGGTGGAACGCCGTTCCGCCATGTCATGGTGATCGATGGCAATGACGAGCGAGGCATCGATGTCGGTCTGGTAACACGCGAAGGCTATCCGATTGGACTGATGCGCAGCCATGTTGACGATCTGGCGTCCAATGGCGAGCCAATCTTCTCCCGCGACTGTCCGGTATTCTTCATCACGACGCAGTCCGGCAATTCCCTTACCGTGATGGTCAACCATCTCAAGAGCAAGGGCTATGGCAGCATTGCCGCCAACAATGCCAAACGGCATGCCCAGGCCGAGCGTATCAAAGCGATCTACGAAACACTGCTGGCGGAAGGCTACGAGAATATTGCAGTCATTGGCGACTTCAATGACACGCCGGACAGCAACCCGCTCAAACCGCTTCTCGCCGACAGCGATCTCAAGGATGCTTTCGAGCACCCCGCCTTCGACGATGGAGGGTGGCCTGGGACCTATGGTCTTTGCAATGCGTCGGACAAAATCGACTACCTTCTTTTGTCGCCAGGGCTTTTCGAGCGGGTCGAGAGGGGTGGCGTGTTCCGGCGCGGCATGTGGCCCGGTTCGCGGCCTGTCCGCTGGGAAGTCTATGGCGAACTGAAGCGCAAGCAGGACGCTGGTTCCGACCACGCCGCGATCTGGGTGGACATCGACATCTGACACAAGGGTGTAGCGTCAAATCCCGACCTGAGTCCGCTGTCGCCTGTTGCAGAGGTTTGTGTTCAAGTCTTGACCGGCTACCGCAGGGAAAAATTGCAATCATCTCTCGCGGGACTACCATCATATCAGTTTCGGAGGAGGAAACCATGCCCAAATATTTCGGTGAGAATTCCCGAATCCGGCCTTACCTTGTGACTTGTTGCAGTTTCCTGTCGTTGTTGTCGGCGGTTTGCATAGCGGCGTCAGCGTCTCTTGCTGGTGCAGAAGAATTGCCTGGCCTTGCTGTCGCCGATTTCGACTTCAGGGATACGTCGGGCGAAGTCAGAGATCAGACCGCCGAACACGACGCTCGGCTGGAGATGTTTGGGATCAGCCTGCGCGACGGGATTTCGGATGGCGAGAAGACCAAGCTCGTTACGCTGCCTTGTCAGGCACAGCACTGCTCGGCCAATCACATCGGCCTGCGGACCATCGCGGCGCAGGCAAGGAAGGCCAATGTGAGATATCTTCTATTTGGAGAGATCCATAAGATGAGCACGCTGGTCGGCTGGGTGAAATTCGCCATGGTCGATTTGAACAAGAACGAGCCCATTTGCGACCGGTTCCTGACTTATCGGGGTGACACTGACGAGGCTTGGCGGCGTGCGGCGAAATTTACAGCGCGTGACATCGTGAAATACTGCCTGCCGTAGCTGGCCTGTGGCCGTCAGTGACTGAAGCAGGGACCGACCCGGGCTTCGGGTTCAGCCACAACGGTTGTCACACTTCGATCTGTCTGCCGATGTAAAGTGAGGGAATTCCATTCTCACGGCGCCTGCCGGTGAGCGAATTCGCCCGCTTTGAAGAGGACGACAATGGTCTATCGAATCGATCCCGACAGCCTTGGCCGCTATAACCAGGCCGGTAATCGGACAACCAGCGTCAGCGCTGCGCAGCAGCGGGTATTCCAGCAGGCCATTCAGGAAGCGATCACAGATCGCAGAGAGGCAGGCGGGCCAGCCCAGTTCAACCCTGAGAACGAGCAGGTAGCAGTGGTCGAGGCAGGCGATACGCCTGAAGGGATTGCAAGCAAGTTCAATGTCAGCCTCGAGGATCTCAGGAGCGCCAATCGCGGCATCTTCGGCGGCGCCAATCCGCTGGAGGTCAATGAGGTGGTTTTTCTTCCGCCGAAGGACCCCGTGCTCGTCGCCCAGGGGCCGCGAAATAGGCAAGGCGTACCTGCTGGCGAAGAGGCATTCCGCAGCGACATCTATGACCGGGCCAACGAACTGCAATATGACGACAATGCAACGCTTGGCGATCGTGACAGGTTGCGCGCCGAACTTAGACAGGATGTGAAGACCTATCTTGATGCCTTGCCGGCCGCGGAACGGCAGGCAGCGGCAGAGCGGCTACTGGGCGACGAGGCGGACTGGCAGGACGCAACCGTCGGACGCGAGGCGATCAAGGCCGGGCAGGATGATAGCTTCGCCGGGGAGCTTTACCTGAAAGGCAACAGGGTCGAGTACGCCGAGCCGGGCGTGGATACCACTGCCGCAACGGCTGGTATCGCCAACGACGTCAAAACTTATATCGAGAGCCTGCCGCCAGAGGAACGTACGGCGAGGCTGCAGGCGCTTTATGACCATGACTGGCGCGACGCCGGTCCGGCACAGATTGCCATCGAAGATGCCGCGGAAGATATGGGCATCACATTGCGCGAAACGACCCATGCAGGACCGGAGGTGGAGAGCCAGGCGCGGACTGTGATCGATCGGGCCAAACAGGCCGGTTCGCCGGATGAAGTAAAACAGGCCTATGACAGGCTCTATGCCGAACAGCCTGCGGAAGTCCGTCAGGCGCTCGATATCAATCTGGAGGCACAGCAACTGCTGCGTGATGCGACGCAGCAGGGCAAGATCGACGCGATGATGGAGGAATGGGATCCCCAGGACTTCCACAACGAAGAGATGATGGCGGCTCTTCGGGGTGAAAATCCCGATCTCGGACAACTGAGCGAGGCCGGCAAAGTCCATCTCATCGACAAATATGTCGACCTTTATTGCGACCTCAACGATGCGGGCAATATGCCCCCGATGATCTCGTCCTTGATCGACTTTGCCCGCTTCGATGCCGATCCGGCTACGCGTGATCTGATCGTCAGCCGGCTTGCGCACAAGGCGCTTGAGTTCAATCAGAATCCGATGGAGGGAGATCCGGTATACTTGGCCAATGCCGCCATGCGCGCCGCGAGCGGGGATCTCTATACAGGCACGGAGCTCAGTGCCGAAGACACGGACAGCCTCAAGGCACTGATCAATGGCATGCAGCCGGAGGAACTGGCCTCTTTCATCGGCCTGTTCGGCGACAGGGATATGCTCAGCCACCCGGGCAACAATACGACCGAGGTGAAGGCGCGTCTGCTCGCAACGATCCTTGAGATGCCGCCAAGTCCGACCGTGAGCGCGGGCGTGCAGGCTCTCTTCGCCGGGGCCAACGATGCGATGCCTCCGGAAAGCCTGGAGCAGCTTGCTACCGCGATCGCTCGTGAATGGTATCCGGGCGATCCGGCAAGGCAGAGCCAGGAGGCGGAGCGCCTTTCGGGCATACTCGCCACCGATCAAGGCAAGGCATTGCTGCTGCAGAAATACATGCCGGATCAGGGGGATGTCAGCCTTAATGCCCGGGTTCAGGCTCTCTTACAAATTCGCGGCGATGCGGGCATCGACGCCAAGACACTGCAGCAAACGGATGACCCATGGCAGAATCCGGTCTTCACGGATCCGATCGCCCAGGAAGCTGCAACGCCTTACCTGACTCTGCGTGGAGATGCGCCGATCGTCCATTCGGGCACCGACCTTGACAACATGGTCGGAACCGCGATGGGGGCACAGCCGGTGCTGCCGGAAGGCACGTCGCCTGATGACGTGCAGGCGCAGGTGGTCGCGGGCACTCTTTCGCTTTTCCAAGGCGAGCAGAATGAACATGTCCAGACGGTTGCCAATGCGATCAGGGAATATGGCGGCGACAATGCGGCGGTGACGGTGCTGCCGATTCTCTACTCCAGCGCCGAGACCGGCACAGTTAGCTTGCCATTGTTCCGGATCGATACGCCGGAAGGCGCTAGGTTTGTCGATAATCTTGGCCGCAAATACGACAGTTTTGACCAATGGAAAGCGGAAAACAAATTGCCGCCAGGCTCGATGACTTATCCGACGGATGGGCATCTCACCCAGAATGCCGACGGTTCGGTCAGGCTGTCAGCGCCGGAGGCCACACCGGAAACGGTCGATACGTTCGGTGAGCATGTCACCGGTATCCTGGATAAGGCAGCACTGGTCGGCGGTATCGTGCTGGCGGGCGCCGTGATCATCGGCAGCGGTGGCACGGCAACGCCACTGGTGGCGGCCGGCGGTGTTGCGGTGGCCAGCTGGGGGGCATACCGCACCGGAACCGAGCTGGCGGATCGGGCCGAGCATGGTCAATCCATCAATCCGCTGGACAATTCCGAGGCCCGCATGCTCTGGCTGAATGGCGTTGCCAGCGTGGCGGGAGTGGGCGCTTTCGCCAGTGCGGGCAAGCTGGCAAGCCTGGCGGCCAAGGGTGCCCCGCTGACGCCAGCGATGGCGCGGGTGATCGGCGCGACGCAGGCGATCTCGAACACCGCCGACGCAGCGGCCATTGTCAATATGGGCCACTACAGCGTTGCAAACTGGAACAGGCTGTCCGGCGAGGAGCGGATGTCGGCCATCCTGTCCATGGGCTTCTGGGGCGCCACCATGGGGATGAACGCCTCGCGCGGCCCCGGCCTTTCCCCGCGCACCATACCTGACATGTTCAACCCGGAGGCCCAGATACGCAATCTCAATGCAGCCTATACGCCGCGTGTCGTCGACGATCCCAGCTTGCCGGGCAACGAAATCCACATCGTAGATGATCCAGCGACGGGCGGCTTCACCATCCGGACGGGGCCGACCGCATCCGAAGCGGACATCGCCAACCATGTGCATGTGGCCCGGTTGATGTATCAGAACAATGGCCTCTCCGGGCAAATGAAGAGCCTGTTCGGCGCAGAGACCTACAAGCCGGGCACTAAAGCCTATCGAATCCGATTCGAGGCGGAAAAACTGGGGCCGAAACTGCAGCAGCTCAGCGATGATTTGCAGAACCCGAATCTGACCGAAGCACAGAGGGCGCAGATCCAGGCGGAGATCGACGACTACGGCTATTTCCTGGCCGGATTGCAACGGGCAGCGACTGATCCGAATGTCGATGCCAACGCCATTCGCCAACCGGCGACCGGCAAGGAAATAGCGTCCACCGATGGCCCCAGTGGCACCGGGCAGGGCTCTTCTCAGGAGGCCCTGGAATCCTACTGCCGGGCCAACGGGCTTAATCCGCAGGATTATGTCTGGTATCGACGCCCCGGCGCCAATGGCCAGCCGGATACGGCCGCTCTGCGCCGTGCCAGCGGAAGCACGACCGCGCCTGAACTCGAGGTGCGGGTGGGGCCGAACGGGCACCGGACAATCGTTCCGAAGCCGCCAACCACCACACCTTCATCCAACGGCAGGATCGGCGACGCGGCGGAGAACCACGCGATCGAAACCTTCAAGCAGCGCGGATATACCACGATCCTGACAGTGAAGAACCCGTCGGGCCACGGGGTAGACCTGTTCATGTATAACCCGACGACCAAGCAGTATGTCGTGGCGGAGATCAAGGCTAATTCCAGCCAGCTAAGCCCCGATCAGAGGCTGGGACCGACCTATGCGCTTGATCGGATGACGCGAGCCGCCGAGGGGCAGGGCAGTTGGTCATCCGCCAGCCCGGCAGACAAGCTACGCGCGGAAGTGGCATTGCGCGAAATGCTACCCGGCGAAGCACGGCCCGATATCCACTATCTCGTCATCCGCTACGATGTGGATCCAGGCACGTTGGAGGTTTCCAATCCGCGGCATGTAAGCTGGGGCGCGCAGGAGGGCATATCCACCGGGGGCGACCTGTTCAGCCTCGATGGGCCGCCGGAGTTCCCAGTCAACCCGGATTGGCTGTCAGGCGACGGCGTTCCTTGAGATCCCCTCGACGACATTTAGCGGCAGACGCGCCAGCCGCACAAGTGCCGGCTTGACCCTACCTGCTTGATGTGTCGTCGGCACCGCCCGATCCGACACCTATCCCGATGCCGCCGCCCATGCCCATACCCATGCCGCCCCCTCCTCCGCGGCCGGAACCTCTTTCTCCACGCTCACCTTTGCCTCCAGAGCCTGAAGGTCGAGTCGGGCCTTGTATTGGGATTTCCAGGTCGGCGGGGATAGGCGCAAGGTCGAGCGCCTTGCGTATGAAGTCGCGAAGCGAAACGACAAGCTCAGCGGTATGCACGGGCCGTCCTGCTATCAACTCGCGCACGGCCCGCTCTGCCAGTCGAACCTGTTCCTCGGTGCCGAGCAATATGATGTCCGACAGGGCCGCTTCCACAGCATCTCTGATGCGCCGTGGCCGATCTGATCCTGGCTCGCTGGGAACGTCGCTGCCTTCGACTTGCTCGACTCCGGCTTCCGGTTGACTGCGCCGATAGTCACGTAGATGGCGTGGGTCGACGGTGAGATTTCCGGTGAACGAACCCCCCAATGTCTTGTAGGCCGCGATCAGTGTCCGCAGCCGTTCATTGATCTGCCGGTTCACCCGTTCACGCCGTTGCTGGATGGTGAACATCATCAGCAAGCGGATACCGATGCTGATGAATGTGAACAGGGCGATGCCGATCAAAGTGACCAGAAGGCCGTGCCAGGATGTGAAGTCAAAGCCACGCATCTATTCTTTTTGGTTGCCGCCCAATCAATGCCTTTCGACCTTGCCGGAATCTACTTGCATACCGCTTCGTCAGAAGATAGCCCCCACATGATCCGGGCGGACCATAATACCGGATGCACCGATGAGACCGGGAAGCCCAGGATATTCTGCTGTCGATGGAAATATTCTGCTTTCGCAGTGAGTTCTGTTATAAAATGATAACCGGATCGTTGATTCTCAGAGAAGAAGGTCCCGCTGCTTGAATCCTTTCTTCTTAATGGCGGGTTGGAATTTGTCGTTCTCCGGATGCATAGCCCAGATTTGGGCCGAAATTACAGGCTTTGAAGACGCTGATAGATCCAACTTAGGCTTTCATAAACCAGTACAGTATGTATACTTCAAATTAGGTCGGTACCATCGAGGCGATCTGCAGCATCAAGATCGTCCTCGTACCAAGAAATCATGAGGAGGATGAATGCCGAACCGCTTTACCTATATAAGCCTGCTTGCGATCTCGACATTCATATCAGGCCCTGTTTTCTCTCAAACAGCCACTACACAATTCAATGTTCAGATCACGATTAATGCCGAATGTCAGATCAATTCAGCAAGCGATCTGGACTTCGGCGAGACAGGCGTCATTGACACTGCCGTCTCGGCAACAAGTACAATTGGCGTTCAGTGTACCAATGGAACCCCCTATGACATCGGCCTTAACGAGGGAACGGGTGCCGGCGCGACGGTTGCTTCGCGTCTCATGACCGGACCAAATGATGAGACGGTTGAATATTCCCTTTATACGGACACCACGCATACTGATGTCTGGGGCAATACAATCGGGACTGATACTGTCACAGACACTGGAACAGGCTCCGAGCAAACCCTGACAGTCTACGGCCAAGTGCCGGTGCAGGCTACTCCAACACCTGGAGCCTATACCGACGTCATCACTGTGACGCTGACCTACTGACGACTCTGAAAAGGAGAAGAGTGGGTGAAGCTGCTCATTGTAGCTGCCGTTGGTATATTGTTGAACGTGCTCGCCAGCACGACGTTTGCTGCCTCCTTGAGGGTTGCTCCGGTCGTACTTGATCTCAAGGCACCAACTGCGGCCTCCACGATCCGAATCTGGAATGACGAGAGTCGCCCTATAAACGTGCAGGTCCGCATCTTCCGGTGGTCCCAGCGCAACGGGGAAGACTTTTATGAGGCGACAAACGACGTCGTGGCCAGTCCGCCGATAACCACCCTCCAACCCGGCGGCGAGAATCTTATCAGGATCGTCAGAACAACAAAACGGCCGGTCCAGGCGGAAGAAAGTTATCGGATTGTCGTCGATGAATTGCCTGATCCGTCCCGCCGCAAAAGCGGCACAGTCGTCTTGGTCGTTCGGCACTCGATCCCGGTATTTTTCAGCCGGACCGATGCTGCCGGAGCCAACCCGTCATGGTCCGTCAGGCCCTTGCGAGGAGGCTATCAGGTTACAGTCAGGAACGGTGGAGCGCAGCGGCTGAAGGTGTCCAATCTGGCATTGAGCGACAATGGAAGGGTTGTCGGCAAGAAAGATGGACTGGTCGGATATGTCCTCGGCAACGCGACAGCAAGTTGGATCGTGCCTGGCACGGGGGCTGGTCGGCCATCCGGAGGCTCGCTGACAATCAGCGCCGATAGCGAAGCAGGGCGTTTCGATGCGACCGCGCGTATTGGCGGCGGGTAGCCTGCTGGCGTCAATGTCAATCGGATTGATGCCGTCGCTGGACTGTGCTCCTGCCTTTGCGGGATCACTTCCGCCAGTGGAAATTCCCAAGGACATGGGCCTGCAACAAGAAGCCGGCCCTGTTCGCAACCTACAGCTTGAAGTGTTCGTAAACGGCAGGCCGACCGATCTCATCGCGGAATTTCGGCAGGAGGCGGATGGGAGCCTCTCCATTCAGCCGGATCAGTTGCGCAACGTGGGAATTGCTCCGGCAGGGCAAGCGCAAAGGCCGGATGGACTGATCAATATCTCGCGTCTTCCGGATGTTTCCTACGAATTCGATGAAGTGTCGCAGAGCATCCATTTCACCGTTGGATACGACGCCATCTCCACGCGCATCATCGAGGCGCACAAGGCTGAGTCGGAGGTTCCGAAGGCTCAAAGCGGTGTAGGCGGCCTTGTCAACTATACGATATTTGGGAGCACCGGTGGCGACGGAATCGACGACATGTGGGCCTTCGAAGGCGTTTCGGGATGGTTCGAAGGGCGAGCATTCAGTCCGCTCGGTGTCATCAGCCATTCCCAGATCATCAGTTCGTCATCCGACGAGACCTACGATTCCGTGCGTCTCGACACGACGTGGTCGTATTCGGACCCTCGGACGATGGTTACCTATCGCGCGGGTGACCTGGTCACAGGAGGACTGAACTGGACACGCCCGACTCGTCTTGGCGGTATTCAGATCCAACGCAATTTCGGATTGCGCCCCGACCTGATAACCATGCCTTTGCCGGAGTTGTCGGGATCTGCCGCCGTCCCCTCGACAGTGGATGTTTATGTCAACAATACCCGCCGTCTGTCGCAGGAGGTTCCGCCCGGTCCCTTCGAAATAACAAACCTTCCGGTTATTACGGGCAGCGGCACGGCTCGCGTCGTCGTACGGGATGCTTTAGGGCGTGAAACCGTTTCCGAGACACCGTTCTTTGCTTCATCCAACCTGCTTGCACCGGGATTGTGGGATTTTTCCGCAGAAGCCGGTTTTGCTCGCCGGTTCTATGGCATCGAATCGAACGACTATGACGATCGCCTCATGGCATCGGGCACGGTGCGATACGGTCTCAGCGACCGGCTTACCCTGGAGGCCCATGCCGAGGGTGGAGGAGATCTCCTGAACGGAGGCGCGGGCGTGATATTCGGCATCGGGAATTACGGTGTCGGATCATTCGCGGCGGCCGCGAGCACCTATGACGGACAGACAGGATACCAGATAGCTGGCAGCATCGAAGTTCAGCTATGGAATCTGCACCTTTATGGACGGACACAACGCACCTTCGGTGACTATCTGGATGTCGCCGCGGTAACCGTCGAGCCGTCATCACTACTGCCGGATTTTGACCTCCTCAGCGTAGCGCCGCCCCGGTCGCTGGATCAGGTCTCGCTCTCGGTTCCTTTGAAGTTCGATCCGTCGACCTTCAATGTCAGCTACACGCAGTTTGAAACGGTGCAGGGTGACCGGTCTCGCATTCTCGGCTTTTCATACAGCCGTCCGATCGGCAGCAGGGCATCGTTTTTTGCCACCGCTTATAAAGACTTTGAGGAAGACGACTCCTTTGGTGTGTTCGCTGGTCTGTCGATGACACTCGGAGGCGATGTCCATGCTTCGGTCGGAACGTCTTCCGATTCGGAAGGAACCACGGTGACAACCGACTTGATCAAGTCTGGCGGTAACGAGATCGGCAGCGTCGGTTGGCGTCTTCGAGACACCGAAGGTGCCCGGACCAACAGGCTTGCCTCTGTCGACTATCGTGCGCCGATCGGCCATTTCGAGGCAGGGGTTGAGCAATACGAAGATCTCTATCGGGCAAGTGCCCAGATCAATGGTGCCGTGGTTCTGGCTGGCGGCGGCATCTTCCTGTCGAACAGGGTCGATGATGCCTTTGCTGTAGTAGATACTGGGGCTCCGGGTGTCGATGTCGAATATGAGAACAGGCCCGCCGGCCGCACGAATCGAAGCGGCAAGCTCCTGCTTTCCGACCTGCGCTCCCATGAGCCCAACAAGATTACGATCGATCCTACAAATCTTCCCGTGAACGCGGAGGTTAAAGGAACCCGCGAGACCACAGTGCCGGCCGATCGCAGCGGCACGGTGGTCAAATTCGACGTCGATACGGAACCGCAAGCGGCCCTGGTGACCTTACGTGATGAGGAGGGCGCTTTCGTCGAGACAGGAGCCACGGGTCGGCTTGCCGGGGGATCCGAGGATTTCGTCGTCGGCTATGATGGCCAAGCCTATGTCACCGGGCTCGGATCGAACAACACGGTCACGATAGAACAACCGTCGCGTGGCCGGTGTGAGGCGACATTCGCGTTCCAGCCACGGCAGGGAGAGCAGGTCGCCATTCCCGATGCGGTCTGCCGAGCTACCCAATGAGGCACGCGATGCGCCCTACTACGCTGTTCGTTCTCGCGCTACTTTTTCTGACACCGGTCCCGGCATACGCTCAAAACTGCTCTTTCAGTGTCACCGGCGTGAATTTTGGCAGTGTGGATACATTGTCCGGTGCGGCGGTGGACGCTACCGGAACCGTGGAGGTGACGTGCGAAGGTCTGCTTGGTGCACTTCTTCCTGTCCGTGTCTGCCTGAACATCAATGCAGGCTCAGGCGGCGCGACTTCGGGAACACGCCATATGCGCAATGCCGCCAACGCTCCCCTGAATTTCAACTTCTATCAGGATGCCGCGCGTCAGACGCCGTGGGGCTCGCGTACGCAACCGGCTCTCGGAAACCCGGTATCACTCACATTCAGTGGCTTCGTGATCGGAGTTCCGCAGACGCAGGTGGCAACCATCTATGGCAGGGTCCTGCCCAACCAGCAGAGCGCTGCGACCGGGGGCTACACATCGACCTTCTCTGGCGCGGACGTCTCCTTCAACCGTGCAACTGCCCTGACTGTTCTATTGCTGCCTGACTGCCAAAGCATCACCGGGAACACGACGTCTGCCTCTTTCACCGCGCAGGCCAATGTTGTGCCGAATTGCCGTGTCACGGCCCAGAACATCGATTTCGGCAATCACGGAGTTCTGGACACGGCAGTCGACGCTGCTGGCGGCCTCGATGTCACTTGCACGCCGGGGACGGATTATGCTGTTGCCCTGAACAATGGGCTCACCGGCACCAGTCCGACCGACAGGCGCATGACGCTTGGTGGGCAGGCAGTCGTTTACGGACTTTACAAGGATGCCGCCCGCAGTCAGCCCTGGGGGAGTTCAGGTGGCCAGTTGCTTTCCAATACCGGCACTGGGGCAACACAGAGCGTGCCGGTTTATGGGAGAGTTCCGGCACAACCGACACCAGCACCTGGCACCTATACCGATACGGTCGTGGTAACGGTAACCTATTAACTACACGCCCCACCCAGGACTGAAGCATTCAAGCGATCGGTCTCGCGGCTGAGATTCCCCGAGCTTGGTGTTTGCTCCGGGCGCCCTGCGGTCGTGGACAAAGGTTGTCGTCATAATGGATTTGGCTGTTTTCCGCTGATTTTTATCAGCCGAGAAATTTCCTTTGCGGCATCCTGCAATGCCGGCAGATAGCGTTCCAGCATCAATTCAGGCGTTGCACGTGATTCGGGGGCCCCGACATTGATCGCCGCAACGATCTTCCCGGACTCCCCAAAGACGGGCACGGCGATCGAAATCAACCCCTCCTCGAATTCCCCGTCCACCAAGGCGAAGCCCTGCTTGTTTACGGCGTCCAGTTTCTGCCTGAACAGCAGCGGATCGGTAATTGTACGCGGAGTGGCCGCTTGAAGGCCGCGCTGATGCAAGAGAGCATCAACGACTTCCGAAGGTTGGTGGGCCAACAATACGCGGCCCAAAGCAGAAACCGGCGCGGGAACACGTGTCCCGACAGAAATTGTAATAGACTGAACAATGCGGCGGGCTTCAGCGCGGGCAATATAGATTACATCCGCTCCGTCGAGCACGGCGAGGGAGCAGTTCTCTTGCAACTGGTCAACGACCTGACGCAGATACGGCGTGACGAGTTGCGGAAAATTCCAAGTGGAAAGATATGCATAGCCCAGCTCCAGAAGCTTCGGCTGTGGCTCGAACATATCATTTTCATTCCTCAGGTAACCAAGCTCCGACAGCGTGAGCAGGAACCTGCGGGCAGCCGCGCGGCTGAGCCCTGTCAAGTTGGCTGCGTCGCTGGTGGTTATGCGGGGGGTATCAAGGGAAAATAGGCGGATGATCTCCAAACCTCTTGCCAGGGCAGAGACGAAGTCCGCCGGCTTGATGCTGCTGATCGGTTTCGAAAGCTTGCGGACGACCTTACGGGAGTTCGGTTGTACGGTGGTCATGCCAATTCCCCTCGGTAGTTCATTCCGTTGTGCCCAAAACCCTGTAACGCGCATGGCTTTACAAGACTTTCGCGCCTTTGTACGAAAAACACCATCTTAGGCAAAGCTATTTATCGTGCTTCTTGCCCGCGATGGGGGCATGTAAGTGCCCGTCAAGATCGCGCCCTACGGTATGGCTGCACTATCGGAGCTGAAAAAGGCCTTAATCCGGAGCCCATAGAAGACAGTCCAAGTGGAAGCTCTGAGAGTCTGGCCACTGCTCCCAATTCTGAGAAATAGCTGGTATTGCCAATATCGCACATATGTGCGAAAGTTTACATATTGCAGCTGATCCACCCCCATTGAACGGGTCCACCTTGAAGTATGGTTTTGACCATGAAGGAGGACCACAATGGCAAACAAGCGACACAAGCCCGACGAGATCGTCACGAAGCTTCGGCAGGTTGAGGTTTTGCGCGGCCAAGGCATGGCGATGGCGGATGCTGTTCGCCAGATCGGCGTTTCCGAGCTGACGTTCTACCGGTGGCGTAAGCAATATGGCGGCATGAGCCGTGACCAG
>NZ_VLJP01000034.1 GCF_007829525.1 Mesorhizobium sp. J18 | reverse complement strand
CATATTGCTTGCGCCAGCGGTAATAAGTCTGTTCGACAACGCCGATCCGCCTGATCGCATCAAGACGGGACAGGCCTTGCCCCATCAGAACCTCAACCTGCCGCAACTTCGAGACAATCTCTTCCGGCTTCGGTCGCTTGTTGGCCATTCTCGATCCTCCGTTTCCTAATCATAACGGCGGACCACTTCACTGGGGGAGGATCATCAATTCGCCCAATTGACGGGATCGAACCTTCCCATCTCGCTATCGAGGAGGCAGCGGTAGCCGCGATCTCTGCATATCAAAATATGTAGCCTATCTCCAGGCATCTCGATTACCTCTATTAAAGAGCATTGGACGCCGATAGGTGGCCTATTAACATAACCTGTCCGTCATCGACGATATGAGTGCTCGATCATCAATTTCCTTTGTTCGAGGGGTAATCGGGAGAATAGTTGAGGATGCAATCCATTAGGCTCTCTCAGAGAAACGCATTGTAGCACTGACTTCTCGAATATTAAGCGTTCAGTGTCATGCTCTTTTGATGGATGGGCTGGATTAGCAAATATAATTAGCGACCAAGCGAGCCGGTGCTAGCATGGCCCGGCAATGTCATACGTCTTTGCCGCCTTAATGGAGATGTCCCGCGAGTACCGACATATCTACAAGGTTACCAGGTGCCTGTAGAACTTCTTCTTTTCCAGGAACGGGAGACGGGTCATGCGGGGCACGACGCTCTTCCCGCGAACGGTGGTCGTGACGATCTTTCGGTCTTTCAGGCTCATCACATGACGATGCACCGTGGCGTGCGGAAGACCTGTCAGGGCTTCGAGCGTCGTCAGATTGGCGTCAATCGAATCAAGCTCGCAGTAGACCAGGGCGAGGATGATTTCGCTCTCAGGCGGTTTCGTGCCCAGCGAAAGTATGAGTCGATTCGTCGACAGTCGTGTCCTGATGGCCAATCTCAGTATGTCGCGATCGATCTGGCTCAGGCTCTCGGGCAGGCGATTTTCGGACACAGGTCGGGGCTTTCTTATTCATTGTCGGACCCCTCCCAGGGCGTGTCATTTAGGGGATTTGTACATCAATTTGTACCCCAATTTGTACCTCACTTTTGGCGGAATACGCTTACCAGCGATTGTAGCCTGATCCAAATTTCTCAATAAAAACAAATCACTAGTACCTGTCGCGGAAATGAGTTTCTGGAGCGGGTAGCGGGAATCGAACCCGCATATTCAGCTTGGAAGGCTGCTGCTCTACCATTGAGCTATACCCGCATCCGCGCGCGTTTCAGGTTCAGGCCGACAGGTGGTGGAGGGGGCTGGATTCGAACCAGCGTAGGCATAGCCAACGGATTTACAGTCCGTCTCCTTTAACCACTCGGACACCCCTCCGTACCGCTGCCGGAACCGTGCAACGAGCAAGCCGGAAAGCGAGCCGCCTTGGCTTGTTTTCCGCGATGCGCCTTATGGCGAGGCGCCACCGCACTGTCAACAGGAGCCGGCGGGTTTTTCACGCTGCAGACATCCGAAGCGTATTCAAACGCCGGCGGGACATATATAGAGCGGCCATGAGCGATCACAAGAAAACGGGCACAGCAAGGGACAGCCACTATGCGAGGCTGCGGCGAGCCCATCGCGATATCAAGGGCGCAGTTCCTCGCAAACGTGCTCCTCTGGAAGGAAAGCCGCCCCCAGAAGGGCTTGTGCGTCTTTACGGCCTACACACGGTGCGCGCCGCGCTCGACAATCCGAAGCGCGTCATCCACGACATGCTGGTTACCCGCAACGCCGCCCAGCGGCTCGGGATCGAAGACGTCACCGCCCTTCCCTTCCCCGCAAAACTCGTCGAGCCGAAAGAGATCGAGACGCTGACGGGATCGGAAGCCGTTCATCAGGGCGTCGTCATCGAAGCGAAACCTTTGAAGGCGAATCCGCTGGACAAGCTGCAGCATGCCTCGCTGGTGCTGGTGCTCGACCAGGTAACGGACCCTCACAATGTCGGCGCCATCATGCGTTCGGCGGTGGCCTTCGGCGCCGATGCGCTGATGACGACGGCGCGTCACAGCCCGGCAGAAACCGGGGTGCTGGCCAAGTCCGCGTCGGGTGCGCTAGAACACGTCAACCACATCGAAGTACGCAACCTCGCAGCAGCCATCGAGGATCTGCATAAGGCCGGCTTCCACACGGTCGGTCTCGATTCGGAAGGGCCGCAGGAACTGGAGGAATCGCTTGTCGGTAGCAGGATCGCACTGGTGCTCGGCGCGGAGGGCAAGGGTCTGCGCCAGAAGACGCGAGAGACGGTGAATGCCCTTGCCCGACTGGACCTGCCCGGCGAAATCCGTTCGCTCAATGTATCGAATGCGACGGCAGTCGCGCTCTACATTGCCCGCCGCTATCTATCGGCACGGTAGTCACTGATCGACCGGATATTTTCGTCAGATCGCGCCCGTGGCCCGAAGCTCTCCGATTTCCTGTTCAGATAATCCGAGCTCCGACAGAATGGCCTCCGTATGCTCACCGAGCGCCGGCACTGCTTCCATGCGCGGTTCAAATGGACCAGGTGTTCCCGGCGGCAGAAGAGCAGGAATCGATCCGACCGGCGAATCGACCTTCCTCCAGCGCCCGCGCGCCCGTAACTGCTCGTGGTCCCAAAGGTCTTGCATGGTGTTCAGCTTCGCATTGGCGATCTGTGCCGTGTCCAGGCGTTGCTGCACTTCCTCGACGGAAAGCATTGCGAATGCGGCGGCAATAATGCGTTGGAGAGCCTCACGATTGGCATTGCGCGCTCCGTTGCTTTCGAAACGGCTGTCCTCTGTGAGTTCCGGCTGCTCCAGGACCTTTGCGCAGAACGTCTTCCACTCCCGCTCATTCTGCAGGCCAAGAAGGATCGTCTCGCCACCCGCGACTGGAAACGGGCCATAGGGATAAATGGTGGCGTGAGAGGCGCCCAAGCGTGCCGGCGGCTCGGCGGCCTCATAGGCGTAGTAGAGCGGGAAGCCCATCCATTCCGCCATCGCCTCAAGCATGGATATCTCGATGCGGCTTCCCTGCCCGCTTCTGCCCCGCTGAAGGAGCGCGCCAAGGATGTTGGAATAGGCATACATGCCGGCGGCAATATCGGCGATAGAGCATCCGGCTTTTGCAGGGGCGTCCGCCGTTCCCGTCACCGACATGAAGCCAGACTCAGCCTGGATCAGGAGATCGTAGGCCTTCTTGTCGCGATATGGACCGTCGGCGCCATAACCTGATATGTCGCAGACGATCAGCCGCGGATAGCGATCCTTCAGAGCCTCGTAGGAGAGACCTAGCCGATCGCTGGCTCCCGGCGCGAGATTCTGGACCAGCACATCGGCCTTGGCGATCAGCCTGTAGAGCAGATCGCGTGCGGCATCGTGTTTGACGTTGAGTGTCAGGCTTTCCTTGGAGCGGTTCGTCCAGACGAAATGAGACGAAAGCCCATTGACGCGCTGGTCGTAAGCGCGGGCGAAATCCCCTACTCCCGGCCGTTCCACCTTGATCACCCGGGCACCGAGATCGGCAAGTTGCCGCGTGCAGAAAGGCGCCGCGATCGCATGTTCCAGCGTGACGACCGTGATGCCTTCAAGCGGTCTCATGCAGAGCCTCAGAATGAGCGGGGCAAGCCGAGGATATGCTCGGCGACGTAGGAGAGGATGAGATTGGTCGAAATCGGCGCGACCTGATAGAGTCGCGTCTCTCGAAATTTGCGCTCCACATCGTATTCAGCCGCGAAGCCGAAGCCGCCATGGAACTGGAGACAGGCGTTGGCCGCCTCCCATGACGCATCGGCGGCAAGCAGCTTCGCCATGTTCGCCTGCGCGCCGCAGGGCAGTCCGGCATCGAAGCGGCGGCAAGCCTCCATGCGCATAAGGTTGGCGGCCTCCACATTTACATAAGCTCGCGCCACCGGAAACTGCACGCCCTGATTCTGACCTATTGGACGATCGAAGACGATGCGCTCCTTCGCGTAACCGGAGACCTTGTCGATGAACCAGTAGCCGTCACCGATGCACTCGGCTGCGATCAGGGTGCGCTCTGCGTTGAGACCATCGAGAATGTATTTGAAGCCTTCACCCTCGTTGCCGATCAGGTTTTCGGCCGGAATCTCCAGATTATCGAAGAAAAGCTCATTGGTCTCGTGATTCACCATATTGGCGATCGGCTTCACTTCGAGGCCGTTCCCGATCGCCTCGCGCAGATCAACGATGAAAATCGACAGCCCTTGCGACTTCTTCTTTACTTCGGCCAGCGGCGTGGTGCGGGCAAGCAGGATCATCAGATCGGAATGCAGCACGCGCGATATCCAGACTTTCTGCCCGTTGACGATATAGTGATCGCCCTTGCGGACGGCGGTAGTCTTCAGCTTGGTGGTGTCGGTGCCGGTCGTGGGTTCAGTCACCGCCATGGATTGCAGCCGCAATTCACCCGAAGCGATCCCCGGCAGATATTTTTTCTTCTGCTCCTCGGAACCGTGCCGGAGCAGCGTACCCATGTTGTACATCTGCCCATGACAGGCACCGGCATTGCCTCCCGAACGATTGATCTCCTCCATAATGATGGAGGCTTCCGTCAGGCCGAGGCCAGAGCCGCCGTATTCGGAGGGGATCATGGCTGCGAGCCATCCGGCCCGTGTCAGCGCCTTCACGAATTCGTCGGGATAGCCACGCCCGGCATCGACGCGGCGAAAATATTCCGGCGGAAATTCCTTGCAGAGATCGCGAAGCGCCTCGCGCATGTCCTGATACGGATCGATTTCGCCGCTCGTCATTCTTCCCGACGCTCCTGCTCTCATGTGAATTCCGCCCTGCCCTGCATCGCAAGCCCTTCCGGCTTTGCGATCCAAAGCTCGGCACCGTCCTTTCCGTCCGGCTTCCCCGCCACTTCGAAAGCCTCGCCTGCAAAGACAGGCGCCATGCCACGGAAGGAAAAATGCCTGAGCGTACGGCCGGGATTCTCCCGGCACGCCAGGTCCGCCATCAGCGTTGCAAGCAGCGGGCCATGCACGACCAGACCCGGATAGCCTTCGACGCCGGTCACATAGGGATGATCGTAGTGGATGCGGTGGCTGTTGAAAGTGAGCGCCGAGTAACGGAAAAGCATTACCGGATCGGGTGAAACCGTCCGGCGCCAGGCTGGATCGCTCGGGGCCTCCTGCATGCGGATGGCCGCCCCCGCGATCTTTGGAGCTTCCCGATAAACGATGTCCTGTTCCTCGGAGATGGCGAGGCCGTCGGCACCGGATATCTCGTGCAGGACGCTGACGAATACCAGCCTTCCAGAACGCCCCTCCTTTTCCTCGACATTCTCGATGCGCGAAACGCGCGTCGCCTGCTCACCAATTTTTAAGGGGCGATGGAATGTCAGTCGCCCTCCCGCCCACATGCGCCGCGGCAGTCCCGTATCCGGCAGGAACTCGCCCGTCCGAGCATGTCCATCCGGTCCGGCCTGCGAGAGCGGATCGAGCGGCAGGAAGTGAAGCCAGTGACGAAGCGGCGGGAGGGAATCGCCTTCCCGCGATGGCTCGATGCGATCCTCGAGCGTCAAGGCAAGCGCTTCGACCGGCCAGACACGGATGAGGTCGCGGGTCGTCCGCGTCCGGCCGATCGCCTCGGTAATTTTGCTCATATCCTCTCCCGTTTTGCCCACTGCGCCTGGAACGTCCTCAACGGTCCGGCTGATTTCATAGACGCTGTGATGCCGATCCTCAAACCGAATGCGCCAAGGCAACGCCGTGGTTAAGACAGGATGTTGCAGCAGCTATGACCGCATGGTCCAGGTGGATCGCGGAAACGGAATCACCACATTTACAGTCCTCTGAGCAGGATCATGCTCAAAATCGGCGAGAAGATCACTGCCGCCAACCGGCTTGGCCGGACAGGCAGCAGCGGCCGCTGCGCCGGTCCGCATCTTCACCGAGAGATCCGCCGAGATGACAAGACGGTCAACCCGCTTGCCTTCTTCAGGGCCGGCAGGCGGATCAGCCAACATCCCTGAGCCCAATATCCCTGAGCGTTGTCAGTCGAGGTCGGCGATCGCCAGGCTCGTGCCCTCTTCGATACGCTGGGACAGCGAAGCTTCCATGAACGCGTCGAGATCACCGTCAAGCACGGATTGCGGACTGGTGTTCTCGACACCGGTGCGCAGATCCTTGACCAGCTGATAGGGCTGGAGGACATAGGACCGGATCTGGTGTCCCCAGCCGATATCCGTCTTGGTGGCCTCCGTGGCGCTGGCAGCTTCCTCGCGCTTCTTCAGTTCTTCCTCGTAAAGGCGTGAACGCAGCATGTCCCAGGCCGTTGCCCGGTTCTTGTGCTGGGAACGCTCCTTCTGGCACTGGACAACAATACCCGTCGGGATATGCGTGATGCGGACGGCAGAATCGGTCGTATTGACGTGCTGGCCGCCGGCGCCGGAAGCACGATAGGTGTCGATGCGGACATCCGATTCCGGAATGTCGATCTCGATCGACTCGTCAATGACCGGATAGACCCAGACGCTGGCGAATGAAGTATGCCTCCGCGCATTGCTGTCAAAAGGTGAAATCCGCACCAGCCGGTGCACACCGGATTCCGTCTTGAGCCAGCCATAGGCATTGCGGCCCCTGACGAGCAGCGTGGCCGATTTGATGCCGGCCTCTTCGCCGTCATGGACCTCCAGCACCTCGACTTTCATGCCACGGCGTTCCGCCCAGCGGGTATACATGCGCAAAAGCATGGAAGCCCAATCCTGGCTTTCCGTGCCGCCCGCGCCGGCATGGACTTCAAGATAAGTGTCGTTACCGTCGGCCTCGCCGGAAAGAAGCGTCTCAACCTGCCGGGCGGCAATCTCTCCGCGCAGCGAGCGGATGGCCGCCTCAGCTTCCTGCACGACGCTCTCGTCGCCCTCCTCCTCTCCAAGCTCAATCAGACCGATATTGTCTTCAAGTGCCTGGGAAAGCGCCTTGATGGCAGCGATGTTTTCCTCGAGCGTCTGACGCTCGCGCATAAGTTTCTGAGCTTCCTGAGGATCGTTCCAAAGGGCCGCATCCTCGGCGCGCATGTTAAGATAGTCGAGGCGCTTTATTGCTTCATCCCAGTCAAAGATGCCTCCTCAGCAGGCTTATGGCCTGCTTGATTTCATCGACCAGGTTTTCGGTTTCCGCTCGCATTAACGTCTTCTTCTTTCTGGCGGCTCGGGCATTCGCAGCGGGATCGGGTCATCCTGCATCGCATAAATGCCGCTGGATCAAACAGATCGGGCATGATCCTGTCCGAAGATCGGGAGCACCATGCCCAGGATTCGGCGCGGAACATAGGGGCACGTCAGCCGGCTGTAAAGCACGGGCGCAAGACGGTCGTAAGCTTCCGTGGAAGCCGGCAGCCGGTCAGTAAAGACCGCCGGCGCCGGAGGTGATCGCGCGGTTGGCTTGCGGGGAGAGTTCCTGCGCGGGGATGGATTCCTCGTCCATGCCGATCACCCAATAGCTATCGGCCGGCCCGGTACCAGGCTTGAAGGCCTCGAGGATGACGCCGGGCTGACCCTCCTGAGCACGCATGCCGGTCTTGCGATCGATCGGGACGAGCTTCATGCCTTCGGGGACACGGAAATCTACCACGCGCGTGCCTTCAAGGGCCTTTGCCATGAAATCCTTGAAAATGGGCGCTGCCAGCCCGCCGCCCGTCGATCCCTTGCCCATCGGGCGAGGCTGA
This sequence comes from Mesorhizobium sp. J18, assembly GCF_007829525.1. GTDB lineage: Bacteria > Pseudomonadota > Alphaproteobacteria > Rhizobiales > Rhizobiaceae > VLJP01. The sequence goes on along the minus strand of NZ_VLJP01000034.1, from coordinate 157,132 downwards.
TCGTAACCCATGAAAACACCAACCACGAGATCGGGCGTATAGCCGATGAACCAGGCATCCTTCTCGTCATTGGTAGTGCCGGTCTTGCCGGCGATCGGGCGGCCGAGCTCGGATACCGTCGTTGCGGTGCCACGGGTCACCACGCCTTCCATCATCGAGGTAATCTGGTAGGCCGTCATGGGGTCGAGCACCTGCTCGCGATTGTCGACCAGTTCGGGTTCGGGCTGACCGTTCCATTCTTCCGCACCGCAGCCCGTGCATTCACGTTGATCATGCTTGTAGACGGTCCGGCCATAGCGGTCCTGGATGCGGTCGATCAGTGACGGTTGGATGAACTTGCCGCCATTGGCCATCACCGAATAGGCCGAAACCATGCGCATGACCGTCGTCTCGCCGGAACCCAGCGACATTGCCAGGACCGGCAGCATCTTGTCGTACACACCGAAGCGTTCGGCATATTCGGCGACCAGATCCATGCCCATGTCCTTGGCAAGACGCACGGTCATCAGGTTACGCGAGCGCTCGATGCCGGCGCGAAGGGTCGACGGGCCGGCGAATTTGCCGCCGTAGTTCTTCGGCTCCCAAAGCTTGTCGCCAACCTGGATCGAGATCGGCGCATCCATGACCACGGACGCCGGCGTATAGCCATTGTCCAGTGCAGCGGCGTAGACAAAGGGCTTGAAGGCCGAGCCGGGCTGGCGATAAGCCTGTGTGGCCCGGTTGAACTCGGATTCGGCATAAGAGAAGCCGCCAACCATCGCCAGCACACGTCCGGTATGCGGGTCCATGGCAACCAGTGCGCCGCCGATCTCCGGCACCTGGCGCAAGACCCAGGCGTTCTCCGCACCGGTCTTCTTTTCCACATAGACGACGTCGCCGGGCTTGAGCACATCGTCTGCCGAGTCCGCCTTGAGCCGTTCCCCGTTAACGACATGGCGCAGCGCCCATTCCATGTCGTCAAGTGCGATCGTTCCAGTCTCACGCTCGTCGGAAAGTTCGCCGGAGACCTGACGTGAAGGTTGAAGCCCGATTGACACGGAAGCCTGGGATGCCTCCAGTACCACGGCCAGGCGCCATTCAGGCACGTCGCTCAGGCTCGGCACCTCGCTCAGGGCTACGCCCCAGTCAGCACCTGTTTCGATGTTTGCGACAGGACCACGGAAGCCGCGAAGCGTATCATAGCGTATGAGGCCGCGTTGGAGCGCCGCACGCGCGTGGAGCTGCAGTTCAGGGTTGAGCGTGGTGCGGACCGAAAGACCGCCCTCGTACAGCGCGGCCTCGCCATAGCGCGCAATGATCTCGCGGCGAACTTCCTCGGTGAAATAATCGGCCGCGAAGAGATAGCCACCACCGCGGCGCGGCTCGACGTTAAGCCCCGTTTCGCTCGCCTTGCGTCCCTCCTCCTCCGAGACATAGCCATTGGCGACCATCTGATCGATAACCCAGTTGCGGCGCTCGATGGCCCGTTCCGTGTGCCGGAAGGGATGATAGTTTGAAGGTCCCTTGGGCAGCGAGGCGAGATAGGCCACCTCTGCGACCGTCAGCTCGTTGACCGATTTGTTGTAATAGGTCAGAGCGGCACCAGCTATGCCGTAAGCGCCCATCCCGAAATAGATCTCGTTCAGGTAGAGCTCGAGAATGCGGTCCTTGGAGTAGGCCTGCTCTATCCGGAAGGCCAGGATCGCTTCCTTGATCTTCCGGTCCAGCGTGCGTTCGTTGCTGAGCAGGAAGTTCTTGGCGACCTGCTGGGTGATGGTTGAGCCGCCCTGAAGGGGGCCGCCTTGCAAATAAACCAGTGCGGCGCGCGCTATGCCTTGAATATCGACGCCCGGATGGTTGTAGAAATTCTTGTCCTCGGCCGAAAGAAAAGCCGCCTTGACCCGATCCGGAATTGCCTGGATGGGCAGGTAGAGCCGCTTTTCACGGGCGAACTCAGCCATGAGCGAACCGTCGCTCGCATGGACCCGCGTCGTCACAGGCGGCTCGTATTTCGCCAACACCTCGTAATCGGGCAAGTCCTTTGCCAGGTCCCCGACATAGATCGCGACGCCGGCGGCCGCGAGAAGCGCCAGCATGATGCCAATGCCGAAGAAATATCCAATAAGACGTACCATGCCCGCTCCAGTATCCGGACGACGTTTGATTTCCGCTCTATGTTCGCGCTCTAGTCGTCCAGGCCGATGAGGATTCCAGTGCTCCGTTGCCACTCTACTGTCGCGCCGTTGTGGGCAAATTGCGGCAACCGGGAAACGGCTCGATCAGGCGATCCTATTAAACCACGGACTGTTGTTTTGTTGCAACGTCGAAGAGAGTGCAGGAACAAGACGGCCACTCAACCGCCCGCTCCTTTTAAACCCGCAAAGCTTTCAATCGCTGCAACGATGCTGTCGGCCGCCTTTCCTCGCCATTCCGCGCTGCGCAGAAGCTTTTCGTCTTCGGCGTTGGAGAGATATCCCATTTCGAGCAGCACGGACGGGACGTCCGGTGCGCGCAGAACCCGGAAGCCCGCATAGCGGTGCGGATTGTTGATCATCTTGATCGTGTCGGAGAGTTCCCCCAGCAGCGTGTCGGCGAAGCGCATGGAGAAACTATGCGTTTCCCGGCGAATCAGATCGATGAGAATATCGGCAACATCGTCCTTCTGTTCCTCGACCTCGATACCCGCCAGCTTGTCGGAAAGGTTCTCCCGCGCCGCAGTCATGGCCGCCTCGGCATCCGAGGCCTTGTCGGAAACCGTATAGACCGTCGCACCCCGTACACTGCGGTAACGGATCGCATCGGCGTGGATCGAGATAAAAAGATCCGCCTCGTGCTCACGCGCGATGCGGACCCTCTCGTCAAGGCGGAGGAATTTGTCCGTATCGCGCGTCATGACCACATTGAACTTGCCGGTTTGCTCCAGCTTCTGCCTGAGTTCCAGGGCGAAAGCGAGGGTAATGGTCTTTTCGAGGGTGCCTGTGCTGCCCTCCGCGCCGACATCTATCCCGCCATGGCCTGCATCCAGCACGACAGTGAAGAGTTTCGACCGGGCAGCAGCCGGCACGATGCGACGGTCGGCCGTACCTGCCGTTGGGTCCGCGCCGGCAACGCGCTGGCTGAGGGCAGCATCGAAAGCGGTTGTCGACGTAGCCGTCAGATCAGCGATCATCCGGTATCCCGGAGAATTCTCGTTTTCGAGGATTTCCAGTTTATCGACCGCAAAGGGGCCGGCTGCCGTGAGAATGATTCGTGACCGGCCGGTGTCGATATTGCCATAGCGGACCTGTGCAACAAGGCCACGCGCCTTAAGATCCTCGGGCGAAACGTCAAAAGCCGTGCCGGCGAAATCAATGACGAGCCTGTACGGATCGCGCAGGAGAAACCATTTCGGCTCGGGCTTCTTGTCGAACCAGATGACGATGCGGGTATGCAGGCTGTCGCCCGCCATCTTGTAGCCATAGACTTGCAACGGCTGCGAATCGGTTTCCTGTGACAGTGCCGGCGAAAGCAATGCCTGGGCAACGAAGAGAACGATAAAAACGAAGCAGCCTAACGCCGTCCCTGGGCGTTTGAAAACCTTCGCTTGGAGGTTTGATCGTCCCACCTTCGGCTGCATTTGCTGCGCCAATCCCGTTTCGACAGTCGACACCAAGGACAGTAGCGCAATTGCTAACTATCCATGGTTAATCAATCCTTTCGGCCGGATGCCGTGATGCCCCCTCCCTTTGCCGGCATTGAAATCAGGGTTGCCATGATCATTGGCAAATCATAAAAGCGGCACTGGATCATCGCAATGTTCGTATCCGGCCAATGCGTTGAATACGCGCCAATTGCGGACATGGGCAACGCGTGTCAAGCCGACGCGACGTCCCATCGAAGGATGGTCCGGAAGGATTTCTTCAAGGTGTTTCCGGCAAGGCCGAAACCCTTAGCGTGAGGAAAATCGGCAGGGGCGGCGTTCCCGCGCCGGCTCTGTCAGAGCAAAAGAAGCGGTCCGGTTCGCCGGGCCTTGTTGAAACGGTTTCGCCAGGAAAGGCAATGGCTTCAGGCACAATTGCAAGGATCGGATCACTCCGCGCCGCCCAGGCAGCGGACGCATCCTCCATTGTGTCTCGGCGTCTGGCGAACCTCATACTGTCCGGCATCAGGCCTCCGGTCGGCGCGATGAGAAGCGTTTTCGCTCGCGCCCCGCGGTCGGTCGCTGCCGCGGAGAAAAATTATAATGCCCAACAAGATGCTGATAGATGCCTCCCATCCGGAGGAAACGAGAGTAGTCGTAACACGCGGTAATCGTATCGAAGAATTCGATTTCGAATCGCAGGACAAGAAACAACTCAGAGGCAATATCTACCTGGCGCGCGTCACGCGCGTCGAGCCTTCCCTTCAGGCCGCATTCGTCGAATATGGCGGCAACCGCCACGGTTTCCTGGCGTTCAGCGAAATACATCCGGACTATTACCAGATTCCCGTCGCCGACAGGCAGGCGATCCTGCAGGCGGAAGCCGAGCAGGTGCGCGCCGAAGACGAAAATGGTGAGGAGGAGGAAGAGCGTTCCAACCGCGGCAAGAGACGTCGCCGTTCGGGCAAGAACCGCCGTGACGCGGCCGGCGAGACACTTGCTGGCGAGGCAGAACAAATTGTCGGCGAATCCATCGAAATTGACGAGGCTTCGGCCGCCGAGAAGGATATCTTCCTCGAAGAAGGTGAAACTTCCATGGCGGCCGTGGCCGAAGCCGACTTGGTTTCAGAGGAAGTCAACCCTCCGGAGCAAGACGACCGGCAGGCTTCCGAGGATGATGCCGAGGTGGACACGGTCGGCGCAGAGGACGCCCTGGATGAAGTGCAAAACAGGCGCAAGCCCGTTCGCCGCACCTATAAGATTCAAGAGGTCATCAAGCGCCGCCAGATTCTACTGGTCCAGGTCGTGAAGGAAGAGCGCGGCAACAAAGGCGCGGCTCTGACCACTTATCTCTCTCTGGCAGGGCGTTATTCCGTCCTCATGCCGAACACGGCTCGCGGCGGCGGTATCTCGCGGAAGATCACCAATCCGCAGGACCGCAAGCGTCTCAAGGAGATCGTGCGCGAGCTGGAGGTCCCGGAGGGCATGGGTGTCATTTTGCGCACCGCCGGGGCCAATCGCACACGCGCCGAAATCAAGCGCGACTACGACTATCTGATGCGGCTGTGGGAAAGGGTGCGTAATCTGACGCTGGAATCGACAGCCCCTGCCTTGGTCTATGAGGAAGGCAGCCTCATCAAGCGCTCTGTCCGCGACCTCTACAACAAGGATATCGATGAAATCCTCGTCGCCGGCGAGGAAGGATATCGCGAGGCCAAGGACTTCATGCGCATGCTCATGCCGAGTCATGCCAAGGTCGTCCAGCCTTACCGCGACACCATCCCGATCTTCGCCCGTAACGGCATCGAAGCGCAGCTCGACAAGATGCTGCAGCCACAGGTTACGCTGAAGTCCGGCGGCTACATCATCATCAATCAGACGGAAGCCTTGGTCGCCATAGACGTCAATTCCGGCCGCTCGACCAAGGAGCATTCGATCGAGGACACGGCGCTGCAGACCAATCTGGAAGCAGCCGAGGAAGTGGCACGCCAATTGCGCCTGCGCGACCTTGCCGGCCTCATCGTGATCGACTTCATCGACATGGAGGAGAACCGAAACAACCGTGCTGTGGAGAAGCGTCTCAAGGATTGCCTGAAGAACGACCGGGCGCGCATCCAGGTCGGTCGCATCTCACATTTCGGCCTTCTGGAAATGTCGCGCCAACGCATACGCGCGAGCGTTCTTGAAAGCACTATGCAGCCCTGCCCGCATTGCGGCGGCACGGGTCATGTGCGATCGGAATCCTCGGTGGCATTGCTTGTCGTCCGTGCCGTCGAGGAGCACCTGCTCAAGGACAACCGCAACGACATAACGGTGCGCACGCCGGCTTCCACGGCGCTTTATATCCTCAACCACAAGCGATCCAACCTGGTCGCGCTCGAAGACCGTTTCGGGGTGACGATCACCGTTGAGGCCGACGATACGGTCGGTTCGCAATACTATACGATCATCAAAGGGCCGCCCTCCCAGCGCCCAGCGACGATCGAGACGCCGGCCTTTCCCGCCCCCATTCTGGACGAGGATCCGGATGAAGCGGATGCGGATGCCTTCGCCGAAGAGGCCGAGGCCGAACGCGGCGCGGAAGCCGACGATGCCAGAGACCGTAAAAAGCGCAGGCGGCGGAGGCGGCGCGGTGGCCGTGATCGGGATCGCCCCGCAAGCGAAGAAACCTATGTCGAGACCGCCGTATCCGATCTCGAAGCCGAAGCGCCGCAGGAAGAGGTTGACAGTATCGAGGCATCGGACGGGGGCGAAGCAACCGAAGATGCCGCTGAGCGCGGCGAGCGTAAGAAACGTCGACGTGGAAAGCGTGGCGGTAAACGAAACCGCCGCGAAGACGCGGCTCAGACCCCTGAAGAGGCTGGCACGGCGGAGGAGGTGACGGAGGCTGCATCCGAGGAACCTGCAGAGGAGCTTGTTCCGGCCGAGGCCGCGGTTCCAGTAGAACCGGTCGAGGTACCCGAGCCGGCAAAGAAGCCTGCTCGGCGAACGAGAAAATCCAAGACGGAAAAGACAGCGGAAGCCGAGAGTTCCCCGGCAATCGCCACTGAGCCGGAAACTCCCGCCGATGCTTCGCAGGACGAACCCGAATCAGCGGAAAGTGAAGCGAAGAAGCGCCCTGCTCCGGCGCGGAGAAAAGCAGCCCAAATCGCATCCGAGCCAGTGGTGTCTTCTTCCGACGACAAGGAAGACAAACCTCGCAAGACCGGTTGGTGGCAACGGAAAGGCTTCTTCTGAAGCATCGACCCGTGACAGGAGACCGGCGTTTTCGCCGGTCTTTCATCTTCTGGCATGAAGATCGTATGGCATTCTTGGCCTTGACGGGCCAAAGAAATACTATCTCTGTTCGCAAACCATGCCGCACAACTGCCAGATTGCTATGGAAGTGACGTGCATGATTCCGCCGTTAGCGGCTTTCTTTGGGGTTCTCCTTTGTCTATCCGTGGGTTTGCCATGTCTTTGATCCAGCAAGCCACCCGAGCCATCGTTATGCGCATACTTGTCCTGCTGTTGATGAGCGCGCAGTTCATGGTCGTGCCGCTCGGGGTGGCCCACGCACAGCGCTCGGTGCCGATCGTGCGCGACGCGGAGATCGAGGCACTGGTTTCGGAATATGCCCGCCCGATACTGAAAGCGGCAGGGCTGTCGAGGTCCGGCATACAGATCGTTCTTGTCAACGATCCCGGCTTCAATGCTTTCGTGGCCGGACGCAGGATTTTCGTCAATACCGGCGCCCTGATGGCCTCGGAAACGCCCAACGAAATCATCGGCGTCATCGCCCACGAAGCGGGGCACATCGCCGGCGGACACCAGGAGAGATTGCGTCAGCAGCTAGAGCGCGCGCAGACGATGGCCGTGGTCGCCGCCCTGCTTGGCATCGGAGCCGGTATTGCAGGGGCGGCAGCCAATGCCGACGGAATGGCGCAGGCCGGCGCAGGCCTGGCGATCGGCGGTTCTGAAATGGCCCGCCGCGGCTTGCTCGGTTATCAGCGCGGCGAGGAAATGACCGCCGACCGTTCCGCGCTCACCTACCTGCAGGCGACAGGCCAGTCGGCCAAAGGCATGCTGACGACATTCGAGCGTTTCGCCAGTTCCATGGCGCTGGCCGGCGTCAATGTCGATCCTTACCAGATCAGCCATCCGATGCCGCGCGAGCGCATCGCCAATCTCGAGACGCTGGCACGTCAAAGCCCTTATTTTGACAGGAAGGATCCGGCCGAACTGCAGTTGCGGCACGACCTCATGCGGGCCAAGATCGCGGCCTATACCGACGGCCCCAGCGGCGCAGCACGGCTTTTTCGCAATGACCCGCGCGGCATGCCGGCTCTTTACGGTGACGCCATATCCACCCTGCTCTATGGCAATCCGCGCACGGCCATCGAAAAGGCTGACAGGTTGATCGCCGCTATGCCTGGCAATGCCTATTTCCATGAATTGCGCGGCGACGCGCTCATCAAGGCAAATCGCGCCGTCGAGGCCGCCGATGCCTATGCAAAAGCCATACGGCTGGACAAGTCGCGTTCTGGGCTGCTGCAGGTAGGCTACGGCCAGGCACTGCTGGCGACCGGTAAGCCGGATCTCGTGAGGAAAGCAGCGGCCGAAATGCAGGCCGGCTTGTCGCGCGAGCCGGAATTTGCCAACGGCTATCGCTATCTTGCCCAGGCCTACGGCCAGATAGGCGACATTGCCTCGGCGGAATTGGCGACGGCGGAAGGGCATTACCAGGCAGGCCAGTATCAAGACGCCAAGATATTCGCGGCACGCGCCCAGATGAAGTTCAAGCGCGGCTCGCCCGGATGGCTTCGGGCGCAGGATATCATCGAGCTCAAAACGCCGAAGAGAAGATGACGGCCGTGAACCTCTTGTTCACCATGGTGCCGCCAAATACGAAAAAACAGACGGCTTCCCTGCAAGCCTATCTCGAAAGCCGGACATGACAAAGAAAAACGCAATTCTCGTCGGTGCAGCCGGAGCGGTAATTTCGCTCGGCATGCTTGCTTTGGGTTACATGGCAGGCAATTCGCAAATGCCCGGCGAAGCGGTGGCAACACTGCCACAGCAAAGCGCGGACCGGTCGGAAATCGAGCTCATCGTCCGCGACTATCTTCTCGCCAATCCCGATCTGCTGATCGACATGCAGACAGCGCTCGAGGAACGTCAGCGCGAGGAACAGCGTGTCTCCCAGCAACAGATCATCAGCGAGGCCGGCGACAGGATCTTCAACAGCAAGTTCGACGGCATTATAGGCAATCCCGATGGAACGGTCACGATCGTCGAGTTCTTCGACTACAATTGCGGCTTCTGCAAACGGGCCCTGGAGGACATGCAGAACCTTGTCGAGACCAACCCCGATTTGCGCTTTGTGCTCAAGGAATTCCCAATTCTCGGACCTGAGTCGCAACAGGCCAGCGTCGTTTCGCTGGCTTTCCATACGATTGCCCCTGAGAAGTATGGCGAATTCCATAACCGACTGCTCGGCGGCGACGGCCGCGCCGACGAGGAAACGGCAATCGGAATCGCCCTGTCTCTTGGCGTTGACGAAGCGGCACTTCGAGAGGCGATGGAAAATCCCGAAATCATGCACGCCTTCGCCGAGACATACCAGCTGGCCGAGCAACTTGCGATCACCGGCACCCCTTCCTATGTCATCGGAAATGAGGTCGTCTTCGGCGCACTGGGACGCGAAGTCCTGGCGCAGAAGATCGAGGCAGCGCGGGCATGTACGGACGGCGAATGCTGATCGTGCTTTCGGATCGTCCCCGCCTGTGGACAGCGTCAGAAGGTGCTTGCGCTCTTTCCGGCGCGACTTATGCCGACTATAGAAGGCGCATAGCGGGCCGGATCGCGGCGCTGCTCGGGGAAATTTGATGCCGAAAACCATTTATATACTTAACGGCCCCAATCTGAACATGCTTGGCAAGCGCGAACCCGGCATCTACGGAGGCAAGACGCTGGACGAGATCGGCACGGATTGTCGCGCGGCTGCGGCCAAACACGGTCTGGAGGTGGATTTCCGCCAGTCCAGCCATGAGGGCGATCTGGTGAACTGGATCCATGAAGCCGGCGAAAAGGCGGCCGGCGTCATCATCAATCCGGGCGCCTACGGGCACACGTCTATCGCGCTGCATGATGCGATCCGAGCCGTGAATCCGCTACCCGTCATTGAGGTCCACCTCTCCAACATTCACGCCCGCGAATCCTTTCGCCACGTCTCGATGATCGCGCCGGTCGCTATCGGCATGATCTGCGGATTTGGTCCGATCGGTTACAACCTCGCGCTCGAAGCCCTAGCCGCTCGCATCTGAGCGGCACCAAGGCAGGGACAGAAAATAGATGTCTACGAAAAACTACAATTTCGATCAGAAACTGATCCGCGATCTCGCGGGAATTCTCGACGAGACCAACCTTACCGAAATAGAGGTCGAGCATGGCGACATGCGCATCAGGGTCTGCCGTCAGGCAAGTCCCATCCAGGCCTATGCGACGCCGGCGCCCGCCATTGCGGCGGCAGCGCCGCAGGCAGCGGCCGAACAGGGACGCAGCCAGCCTGCTGAACCTGCGGTCGATCTTGCCAAGAACGCCGTCCCCTCGCCCATGGTGGGTACCGCCTACCGCGCTCCGGCACCGGGTGCCAAGGCCTTCATCGAAGTCGGCGAGACCGTGCGTGAGGGCCAGACGCTTCTCATCATCGAAGCCATGAAGACGATGAACCAGATTCCCTCGCCGCGCTCGGGCGTCGTGACGGCCATCCTCTTCGAAGACGCGCAGCCGGTGGAATTCGGCGAACCGCTCGTCGTTATCGAATAAAGTCGGGGCGCAGCGCAGCATGTTCCAGAAGATCCTGATCGCCAATCGCGGCGAGATCGCGCTGCGGATTCTGCGCGCGGCCAAGGAGCTCGGCATCAAGACGGTCGCCGTGCATTCGACCGCCGATGCCGATGCGATGCATGTCCGACTTGCCGATGAGAGCGTCTGCATTGGTCCGCCGCCTTCGCGCGAAAGTTACCTGAACGTCCATCAGATCGTCGCCGCCTGCGAGATCACCGGTGCGGACGCCATCCATCCCGGCTATGGCTTCCTGTCGGAGAATGCCAAATTCGCTGACATTCTGGATGCCCACAACATCACCTTCATCGGCCCCTCGGCCGAACACATCCGCGTCATGGGCGACAAGATCGAGGCCAAGAAGACTGTCAAGCGCCTCGGCATTCCCGTCGTCCCCGGTTCCGACGGTGCAGTGAACGACGAAAACGAGGCCAAGCGGATCGCCGCGGATATCGGTTATCCGGTACTGATCAAGGCTTCCGCAGGCGGCGGCGGCCGCGGCATGAAGGTCGCCCGCAATGAAGCCGGATTGGCCGAAGCGCTGTCGACCGCCCGCGCGGAAGCCGGCGCGGCTTTCGGCGACGATGCCGTCTATATCGAGAAATATCTCGAGAAGCCGCGCCATATCGAAGTGCAGGTCATGGGTGACGGCGCCGGTCGCGCCGTTCACCTGGGAGAGCGCGATTGTTCGCTCCAGAGGCGCCACCAGAAAGTCTGGGAAGAGGCGAATTCGCCCGCGCTCAATGCCGAGCAACGCAATCGTATCGGCGACACGGTTGCCAAGGCAATGGCCGATCTCGGCTATTCCGGCGCGGGAACGATCGAGTTCCTGTACGAAAATGGCGAATTCTACTTCATCGAGATGAACACCCGCCTGCAGGTGGAGCATCCGGTGACAGAAGCGATCACGGGCATCGATCTGGTCCATGAGCAGATCCGCGTCGCCTCCGGAGGCGGCCTCTCGGTGCGGCAGGAGGACATCCGTTTCTCCGGCCATGCCATTGAATGTCGCATCAATGCGGAAGATCCACGCACTTTCGTTCCGTCGCCTGGCACCATCACCCATTTCCACACGCCGGGAGGGCTCGGTATCCGCGTCGATTCAGCTGTTTATTCCGGCTATCGCATTCCACCCTATTACGACAGTCTGATCGGAAAGCTGATCGTCCACGGACGCAACCGCGTCGAATGCATGATGCGGCTGCGGCGGGCCCTTGACGAATTCGTAGTGGACGGCATCAATACCACCCTGCCGCTGTTTCGCGATCTCGTTGGCAATCTCGATATCGCAAATGGTGATTACGACATTCATTGGCTGGAAAATTATCTGTCAAAGGCCGATTGACGGTTTTCGCTTATGACGAGGCCCTTTGCGCCCGGCTATCGCATTCCGATCGATCTCCTGCTGCGCGCCTATACCATGGGAGTCTTTCCCATGGCCGAGAGTGCCGACGACCCGGAGGTCTTCTGGGTTCGGCCTGAAACACGCGGCGTCATTCCCCTCCATCAATTCCACGTGCCGAAGAGCCTCGCCAAGCTGATCCGGCAGCAGCATTTCGATATCGCATTCGATTCCGATTTCGTCGGCGTCATCGAGGGTTGTGCAGAATCCAGGCCCGGCCGCCAGAGCACCTGGATCAACACACCGATCCGCGAGGCTTATACAGAGCTTTTCGAACGCGGCCACTGCCACACCGTAGAGGCATGGCACAAAGGAGACCTTGCCGGCGGGCTTTACGGCGTCACCATAGGCCGCGCCTTTTTCGGCGAAAGCATGTTCTCACGCGAGCGCGACGCTTCGAAAGTCTGTCTCGCATATCTGGTGGAGCGCCTGCGGCAGCGAGGTTTCACCCTGCTCGACACGCAATTCACCACGCCGCATCTGAAGCGCTTTGGCGCCATAGACGTACCGCGCGCCAGATACGAGCGGCTCCTGGAAGAAGCTCTGGAAGGCGAAGCGATCTTCTATCCCTGACCGGTCACTGGCTCGCCTGAGGCGGAGGAACGTCCGACTGCTCCTTGCAAGTCTTCAGCCACACGTCATAGACGGCGTGCTCAACAGCGTTGAGACCCGGACTTTCGGCGAACATCCAGCCGGTGAATATACGCCTGATCTTCCGGTCGAGGGTTATTTCGTCGACTTCGACGAAAGCATCCGTTTTAGGCTCCTCATCCTCGGCGGAGGAATAGCAGACCCGCGGCGTGACCTGCAGGGCGCCAAACTGTACCGTTTCATCCATATAGGCATCGAAGGTTATGATTCGGCCTGTGACCTTATCGACGCCTGTAAATTCGGCTACCGGATCCTTGACCCGCGCGGCTTCAACCGAGGAAAGCGGGCCGAGCAATGCGGATAGTGCCACGATCCCGGTTGTCACGAACCGCGACGTCAAACCATGCCATCCCGCTGCCTTCATGGAAATCCGCACCACGCCTTGCTCTATCTGCCTGTAAGGCGGATAGCCTTCAAATGTGGCAACAAAACACCGATGAATCTCACCCTCCCGGTGTCCATGCATCATAGTCGCCGGTGACCCGCGGACGCTCCCTGTTTCCAAGCACCGAGCCCATGGGCCGGTAGGCTTCCGGCGTACCGGTCAGATTGGGCTGATGCGGCTTCTGCCATTCGCGCGGCATGTAATTCTCCGAAACCGGCGGCGTGTCGACCTTATGATGGATCCAGCCATGCCAGCCTGGAGGAATCAGAGAGGCCTCCGAAATGCCGTTATAGATCACCCAGCGACGGGTACGGCCCTCGGAATCCTTGCCTCCCTCGTAATAGACATTGCCGAACTCATCCTCGCCGACACGACGGCCCTTGCGCCAAGTATGGAAGCGCGTGCCGAGCGTTTGTCCATTCCACCAGGTAAAGAACTGAAGCAGGAATTTCTTCATCGGACTCCTCGTCGTCGCAAGGGCGACACGCTGCCTTATGGCTCCCCGAAGCAATGAAGGCAAGGCCTCTTGGCGGCCGCCCGTCCGGTCTCCAACAACATGCGCCTACATCCAGACTACAGGTCTTTCATAGATGGCAGCGGGAATTCCGGATTGCTTCGCGCCGCAGTCCTGCGTGGCTCCGGCGCGGGCAAAGCCTTGCGAAAGATAAAAGCGAACGGCCCGGCTGTTCTGTTCCTCGACCTCCAGCCGCACCTTATCGGCATCGGGAAAGCAGCCTTCGATCTCGTCGAGCAACAAGCCGCCGATCCCCTGCCCCTGGCGGCCGGGTTTGACGTAGAGCTGATGCAGCAGAACCGTCTTACCTTCATCAGCCGCGCTCGCGAATGCCATGCCCGCTATCTCCTCACCGTCGTCGGCGACAAGAAATTCCGAATTCGGCCTATTCAGCCGATCGGCTAGCGCTTCGGTGCTGTGCCATTCTTCGGTTATGGCTGTGACACGATCAGCGCCATAGATCGCATCATAGGTGTCGTGCCACGTCTCCAGCAGCAGCGCGCGGATCGTCCCGATGTCGCGGGCTGAAGCCGTACGCACGAAAACCGGAGCATTGTTACTCATCGATCCCGAGCTTTGCCTTCACCAGCGCATTGACGGCCTGCGGATTGGCCTTGCCGCCCGTCGCCTTCATGACCTGTCCGACGAACCAGCCGGCCAGCGTCGGCTTGGCCTTGGCCTGCTCCACCTTGTCCGGATTGGCAGCGATTACCTCGTCCACCGCTTTCTCGATGGCTCCGGTGTCGGTCACCTGCTTCATGCCGCGGCTTTCGACGATCTCGCGCGGATCGCCGCCGTCCTGCCAGACGATCTCGAAAAGGTCCTTGGCGATTTTTCCGGAGATCGTCCCGTCCTTGATCAGATCGATGATCGCGCCAAGCTGCTCAGGTGAAACAGGCGTGTTTTCAATACTTTCTCCGACTTTGTTCAACGCACCCAGGAGGTCGTTGATCACCCAGTTTGCGGCTGTCTTGCCGTCCCGGCCAGCCGCAACCTGCTCGAAATAGTCGGCAATCGCCTTTTCCGAGACAAGTACGGATGCGTCATAGGCCGACAGTCCAAGAGTCTCGATGAAGCGCGCCTTCTTCTCATCCGGCAATTCCGGCAGGTCCCTGGCGAGGGCATCGACATAGGCCTGGTCGAATTCGAGCGGCAGGAGGTCCGGATCGGGGAAGTAGCGATAGTCATGCGCCTCCTCCTTGGAGCGCATTGATCGCGTTTCGCCCTTAGCCGGGTCGAAGAGCCGCGTCTCCTGCTCGACTTTCCCGCCGTCCTCAATAATGGCGATCTGTCGCCGCGCCTCTGATTCAATCGCTTGGCCGACGAAGCGGATGGAATTGACGTTCTTGATCTCGCAGCGCGTGCCGAAAGGTTCTCCCGGCCGGCGTACCGACACGTTGACGTCGGCACGCAGGGAGCCTTCATCCATGTTGCCATCACATGTGCCAAGATAGCGCAGTATCGTGCGCAGCTTGGTCAGAAATGCCTTCGCCTCCTCGGCCGATCGCAGATCAGGCTTGGATACGATCTCCATCAGCGCCACACCAGACCGGTTCAGGTCCACATAGGACATGGTCGGATGCTGATCATGCATGGATTTGCCTGCATCCTGCTCCAGATGCAGACGCTCGATCCCGACCTCGATATCCTCGAATGATCCGTCGCGCGCAGGCCCCACGGAAACGGTGACGGTTCCTTCACCGATGATCGGCTGCTTGTATTGCGAAATCTGATAGCCCTGCGGCAGGTCTGGATAGAAGTAGTTCTTGCGGTCGAAGACGGAGCGGTGGTTGATCTTCGCCTTGAGCCCCAGGCCGGTACGGATCGCCTGCTTGACGCATTCCTCGTTGATCACGGGCAGCATACCTGGCATCGCCGCATCGACGAGGCTCACATTGGCATTGGGTTCTGCGCCGAAGGAGGTCGAAGCACCGGAAAAGAGCTTCGCTTCGGATGTCACCTGTGCATGGATCTCCATGCCCACAATGATTTCCCAATCGCCGGTTGCACCCGAAACAAGGCGCTTCGGGTCGGACGTGCGCGTGTCGATAATCGTCATGTTTGCCTGTGCAATTCCTGAAGCCGGAAAGCCGATGAACTAGCGGCAGATCGATCAAAGCGCAATGGCGAGTAGGCCGGGAGCAGTCGACATTCGGCTTTGGCAAGACACGAGCAAGATTGCAGCCCCGATTGGGTCGAAAATTCTTGCCGGATCTACCCCCGGTTTTTCCGCCCGCAGCGACCAGCGGGCCATGCCGCGGCCGCCAAAGCCGCCGATAAGAAAAGGCATAGCCACTTGGCGGCGATGTCTCAAGCGGTCGCTATATAGGTGCGGATTTCCTCCGCCTCGCGTTCCACATCCTCGATGCGGCGTTTGACGACGTCGCCGATGGATACGATGCCGGCAAGCCGGCCATCCTGCTCCACCGGCAGGTGGCGAAAACGCCCGCGCGTCATGATTTCCATGACTTCGTTGATCGTGTTGTTCTCGTGGCAGAGTTTTACGCTGGCAGTCATCACTGCCGAAACGGGTTCGTCGAGTGCCGCGCTTCCTTCCTCGCCAATCGCGCGCACTATGTCGCGTTCGGAAAGAATGCCGGCAATACGACCATCCGCAGTGGTGACCACGGCTGCGCCGATGCGGTATTCGGTAAGCACCTTGGCCGCATCCACCAGTTTCTGATCGGGTCCGACGGTAACAACATCGCGGCCTTTGAGGTCGAGAATCGCCTTTACGGTCATCGCACTCTCCTTGCGAGGAAGCCTATCCACTGCCTCGCCGCGCCATCCCGCCGCTTGCGTAATGGTGCTCTCGAAAAGGCTGCTTTTCAAGTACCTGGCGGAGTTCCTTCGTCTGCGGTGGGCGGCTTGGATCGGTCGCGGTCCAACAGGGCAATACCGAAGAAGCCACCGAGGAAACCACCGATATGAGCTTCCCAGGCAATTTGGCCAATCGCGTCCGAACCACCAAATCCCAATCCGGTCGCCAGATTGATCAGCAGCCAGACACCGAGGAAGACCATCGCGTTGCGCGACCGCACGACCTCGGCCATCGACAGCAAAGGTCCGTCGAAAGCGGCTTTGGCTTCCCTCCGATCGATGCGGAAAGCAAAACGCGCCGCAGCACCCATCATGCCGGAAATGGCCCCCGAGGCGCCGACCACCGGGGTCATGTCGAGTGGATGGAGCAGGTAATGCAGAAGCACGGCGGCGAGTACGGTCAAGCACCAGAACAGGAGGAACCTTCCGGTTTCGATCCGGTTCGCCAATGGCGAGCCGAATGCCGCCAGCCAGATCATATTGATGCCGAGATGGAGGAAATTGCCGTGCAGGAACGAATAGGTCAAAGGGCTGACTAATGCATAGATATCAATCGCATACTCACCGGAATACCGAAGCGGGATGAAGGCGAGACGCAGGACCAGCCCCGAATCCTGCGATGACGTAAGCAGATACATCCGAAACAGATGGATCGCGACGCAGGCGATGATGAGCGCCAACACCGAGCCGGCCAGATTGAAGACCGGCTCTCTGGTTCTGGCTGCCTGCTGCTCCTCCCGATTGCCGTCCTTCTCGACGGTATCGTCCATCGGATTGCCTTCCGCCGTTGTTTGTGTGTCGCGTGTTCGGTAGCAAACCGGACGGCAAAAAAGAAGCCGCCCAGGTTCATCCCGAACGGCTGGACGAGTCCCCTGTTCCGTCCCGCTGTGCTCTTTGCCGTGGCGGCGGCAACCGACCGTGCAATTTATACCTTTTGTTAACCCTAATACGCCGGAGACCCGTGAACAATCGTCCCGCATGCTGGCATGCAACCTGCTTGATCGAGCATGTAGATCATCGGGAACCGCATATTTGGTTCTCGTTGGAGCAGGGACATCAGCCCAAGGGGCCGGGCAAGCATGAATCAGGATGGATCGATCGCGCTTTTCCGCTATTGGAACAGTCTGCGCGGCGAACGCGCGGCGCCCAAACGGGCGGAAATCGAGCCGGCCGCTATAAAGTCGTTGCTGGCTGACACGTTCATCCTGGAACGGGATGCGCGTGGCGAGCCGGTGTTCCGCCTCGCTGGCACGAGACTTTGCGCCATCTACGGCCGCGAACTCAAAGGCTTTTCCTTTCCTTCCCTGTGGAGCGCCGAGGACCGGAAGATGGTCGGACGTGCGGCGCGCGACGCATTTCAGGAAAAAGCGATTGTGGTTGTCACTTTCCATGGATTGAGCCTAAGCGGCCGCAGCAACCCATTCGAATTGCTCATACTGCCGTTGGACGGCGGCACCGAGCATCCGCGCGCGCTGGGCTCCCTTCTACCGGTGCACAGGCCCTTCTGGCTCGGCGCGGATCCGATTGTGGAAAATCGTATCGAGACGCTGCGCCTGGTCGACCCGGACGAGCAACCGGCCCGCCTGTCACGCGGCGCGACGGTTTCAGCCCCGCCGTTGGCGCCAAGCAGTGGCACGATCTTTGACGAGATCAGCATAACCGAGGGCGGCCGCCGTATCCGCCATCTTGTCGTCTTTGACGGCGGACGGTCCAGTTAGGATGTCAGCGCTGTCATTGGCCGGGACGATACTCCGCCTGAACCCTCTTTCGGTAAAATTTTATCTAAGTTCTCTGAGAAACAGTATTTATTTATATATTCATACTCGCCCAATTCGTTAAAAATGAATTCCAGTTTTGACTTGAATAATACTGTCCATTTTTGCGCAGGATAAAGCGCCGTGTGCCATGGTGTCTCGGAACGGGGAGACACCATAATGAACAGACATATTTTGGCGCTGCTTTTGTCCGCCGCTGCAATCTTGATGCTGGCCTTGCCGGGAATAGCTCAAGCGTCACCGATCTTCATGCCGACGGGCGAGCTCTCCGCGCAGCCTGTCGGCCACTACGAACTCTGCCAGCGCGTTCCAGAGGAATGTAGCCAGATCACGGCAAATCCGGTCCCCCTGACGCTGACCCGCGAGCTCTGGACCACCCTCATCGACGTCAACAATGCGGTCAACGCCATGGTTGCGCCATTGACCGACATGGAAATCTGGGGGATCGAGGAATGGTGGTCCTATCCCGTCGATGGAGTCGGCGATTGCGAGGACTATGTGCTCGAAAAGCGTCGCATGCTGATCGAGAAAGGCGTACCGGCTGGCAATCTGCTTATCACTGTCGTTCGCCAGCCGAATGGGGACGGCCATGCAGTTCTGACGGTTCATACCAGCCTCGGAGATTTCGTTCTCGACAATCTGGAACCACGCATCCTCGAGTGGACGGATACGGAATATGAGTATCTGAAGCGCCAGTCAGCCGGCAATTCGGGCATGTGGGTGTCGATCGAGGACGGCCGGTCCGTCGCTGTGGGCAGCGTCTCCTCCAACCGCTGAAATACCAGTACCCGTTAAGTCCCCCCACTCCCCGTCCCCAAAGACCGGGCTTGAGAGCCGGCCCGCTCCCCGGTCCGGCTCCACTCCTTTGCATCCTTGGCTATACCCGCGCGAAACTCGCCATGTGAAAGGCCTGCACCTCAGCGGGGTAGCGGTAGGCTTCTCCGACAGGACAGGCATTGCGCGCGAGGCATCCGCCAAGGCGGCATGGCTCACCGGCCGGACCCCGCACATGGGAAAGACAGCCGGCATGGTCATAACCTTCATTCGAAACTGCTCCGGCCGGGCAGCTATCGAGACAAGGTTTTGAAACGCATGTAGCGCACGGGTGCGCGGTCTCTGCCTGCGGCTCGAAAAACAGTTCCTTGTCGAACAGCAGCGCGCCACGATAGGCGTGCCAAAGACCGTATTCCGGATGGATGAGGATGCCCAGGGGCGATGCCTTCAGCCCCTCGGTGCGCATCGCCCAGCGCTGGAACGGCAGGTAGGGGCGATCGGAGGGATAGACCGCCCTCGCCCCATGTTTTTCGGCCAGCGCGTCGATCACCTCGCGCGCCCAGGTGTCGAGCGGATTGGCAAGGTCATTTTGCTGGATATCGCGCCAGCGTTGGAAATATCGCCAGGGCGCGGCACCCGCTTGTCCGATGAGCAACACCGATTTCGCCGGCTTGCCGGAAGGCCCTTGCGGCGCAGTCTCGTCTGCCTCGAAGTTGAATCCACCGCGTGGAATCAGACCATGCGAGGCAAGTGCTTCCTCGATCACGGAGTAAGCGGATTGCGGCTATCGACGAGGATACGGCCGCCGATCGCCACGAAACAGACACCGGCGGCGCGCTCGATCCAGTGCCGCGCATTTCCGAATGCCCGCACGACCGGCGCCGAGGACATGAACAGGCTGACGATCGAATACCAGACGAGGGAGCTGGCCACCACCAAGGCCACCATCGTTGCCATCAGCCAGTCGGGGGTCTCGGCCGTCACCGAGGTGGCGAAGACGCTGGCGAAGAGCACGATCGCCTTGGGATTCGTTAACGTGACGCCGAGGCCGAAAAGCAGCGGATTGCCGCGTTTGGCACTGCCCTCGGTCGTCATCTCGATCGCTTCCGGCCTTGTCAGGAGCAACCTGACACCAAGATAGACGAGATATGCTCCACCGGCGACGCGGATTGTCCAGGCGAGCCACTCGAACTTGATCATCACTGCGGACAGGCCGAGCAGGCCCAATGTGGCATAAATACCAAGGCCGACCGAGACGCCGACCGTCGTAAGAAGCCCGGCTACGGCACCGCGCATCATGGAGGAACGCACCACGGCGACAAAATCCGGTCCCGGCAACATGAGCGCCGGTATGAAGATCGCAAAGACGCTGATGAGGACGACCGTCGGCTGCATGGGCTTTTCTCGCGTTCACTTGAGCACGATGAGGAAACACCCGTCTGCTTCCGCTTGCAAGTGGAACAACCCGGTTGCGGAAATATGGAGCACCATCGGCTCTCGTTGTCCGGCGTCCGAATGCCGCGCCGGACTTCCTTGTGGACAATGTTTGCCTTTGGCCCGGCTTTTCCGGCCTCATGCGTTCAATGTTTCTGCAAAGAAAGTCGTCAGCCGCGCCCAATGGCGCTCCGCGCCAGCCTCGTCATAAACGCTGTGGTCCGCCACGCACCATCCGTGCGCCTTCCCGACATAGTTTTCGATGATGTGGTCGACCTCGGCGGTACGCAGCGCTTCCACGAGTAGCGCCGACTGCTCGGGCGGAAAGCTGCGGTCGACGCCAGCGGCCCCGACATAGACGCGCGCCTTGATGGCTGCAGCCTGACGATGCGGGCTGTCCGGCGCCTCGCTGGCCAGATTGCCGCCGTGGAAGCTTGCAGCCGCGGCGATGCGATCGGGATAGGCAGCGGCTGCATTCAGGGCCCGCGCGCCTCCCATGCAATAGCCGACCGTGCCGATCTTTCCGGTGGCACCGTGACTGGCGAGCGTGTTGATGAAGGCGCCTGTATCGGCCTGTGTCATGGCCTGCGTGGTGGCCCTGATCATATTGCGGATCGCGCCTGCGGTCCTTTCGTTCGAGAATGCAGTCCTGGCGTCGAACGGCCCGTAAGTGCCGAAGCGGTAGAAAAGATCAGGCACCAGGACTGTATAACCATAGCCACTCAGACGCTCGGCCATCTGGTCCAGCGCCGACCGAGGGCCGAAAGCATCCATGTAGAGGATGACACCCGCCGCCGATGCCTTGTCCCCGGGCTGGAAAAGAGCCGCATGGGCGACCCCATCCGATGTTCTGATTTCGATTGCCCGTTTCGGCATCGGCTTCTCCTTGCTGCTATGCTTCGCACGCGTTTGCGTAACTATAGCAGCACAGCGAGAGTGTCAGCGGCGGAGACTCATTCCTTCTCGTCCCGGTCGGAAAAAGCGCTCCGCCAGACTTCCTTATGAATGATGTTGGCCACTTTGGCCCGGCCGTTGTCGGGCTCCCTTCAGGTGAAGGCGTCGGGCATGGATTCCTTGCGCCTGGCGATGAAATCCCGCAATCCTTCCTCGATGCCGGGATCCAGCGGCGGCGCCTCGTAGCTTTCCAGCCAACGTCGGGCCAGTTCGTTGGCACGCTGCTCCGTTGTTTTCTCGCCTTCGGCCGACCACTGCTCGAAGGAATTGTTGTCGGCGATGGACGACCGGTAGAAAGCAGTCTGGAAATTCGCCTGCGTATGCGTGCAGCCGAGATAGTGACTGCCGGGACCGACTTCGCGGATCGCGTCCATGGCCTGGCCGTTTTCCGACAGGTCCACCCCCTCGGCGAATTTCTGCTGCATGCCGAGCTGGTCGATATCCATCATGAACTTCTCATAACCCGACACAAGCCCGCCTTCGAGCCATCCGGCCGCATGCAGAACGAAATTCGTTCCGGCAAGCATGGTTGAGTTGAGCGTGTTAGCGCTTTCATAGGCGGCCTGCGCATCCGAAATCTTGGCCGCGGTGAGCGAACCACCGGTGCGGAACGGCAGGCCGAGCCTGCGGGCGAGCTGTCCCGCGCCGTAGGAGACCAATGTCGGCTCCGGCGTCCCGAAGGTCGGTGCTCCCGACTGCATGGAGATGGAGGAGGCGAAGGTGCCGAAGAGCACTGGCGCGCCGGGCCGCACGAGCTGCGTGAAGGCCGCGCCCGCCAGCACTTCCGCCAGCACCTGCGTCAGGGTGCCAGCCACCGTCACCGGACTCATTGCGCCGGCCAGAATGAATGGTGTGATGATGGTAGCCTGATTGTTGCGCGCATAGACCTTGGCCGCACCAAGCATGGTCTCGTCGAAAACCATGGGCGAATTGGCGTTGATCAGATTGATGATAACCGTGTTCTCCTCGACGAACTTGTCGCCGAAGAGGATCTTTGCCATGGCCACGGTGTCCTCGGCCCGCTCCGGCGCCGTGACGGAGCCCATGAACGGCTTGTCGGAATAGCGCATATGGGCGAACACCATGTCCAGATGGCGCTTGTTTACCGGCACATCGACTGGTTCACACACCGTACCGCCCGAATGGTGGATCGAGGGCGCCATATAGGCCAGCTTCACGAAGTTGCGGAAATCCTCGATCGTGGCGTAGCGGCGGTTGCCGTCCAGGTCGCGCACGAAGGGCGGACCGTAGACGGGCGCGAAAACGGTGGCGTCTCCACCGATCTGCACGGACCGCTCGGGGTTGCGCGCATGCTGAGTGAAGACCGAAGGCGCGGTCTTGATGAGTTCGCGGCAAAGCCCCTTGGGAAAATGCACCCTCTCGCCCTGCACATCCGCGCCGGCTCCCTTCCACAGCTTCAGCGCCTCGGCATCGTCGCGGAACTCAATTCCGATCTCTTCCAGGACCGTATCGGCATTGGCCTCGATAAGCGCCAGGCCCTCCTCATTCAGAACCTCATAGAGCGGCACCTTGCGCCGGATATAGGTCATCTGCTGACCCGGGCCGCCGCCGGAGCGCGCCGCCCGGCGGGCGGCGGCGCCGCCGCGCTCGCCTCGTCCGCGCCTTGCCGTGCCTGCATCCTTTTCGGCAGCCAGATTGTCTTCCATGACGGTCTTCCCTGAATAACGACGCCGCCGCATTACACGGCATTGACGCGAGTTTGTAGCCTAGCCCGTACGCCGAAACGGTTTGCGAGCGCCAGCCAGTGTCGCAAAATCGACAAGAAAAGACTTAGTTTTTTCAGTCGCTTTCCTTTTGCATGACGTCGCAAATCAGCTATGGAATTGCGCCTCATCAGGAATATTTAGAGGCTCATATATTTCGGCAATATAAAAAGCCGGAGCAACGGCCCAGGAGCCAGGAATGTCCGACGACGAAATCATCCTTTCCGAACTTTCCGACGAAGAACTCGTGCAGCAGATGCATGACGACCTCTACGACGGGCTGAAGGAGGAAATCGAGGAAGGCACCCGCATATTGCTGGAACGCGGCTGGGCCCCCTATCAGGTGCTCACCGAAGCCCTGGTGGAAGGCATGCGCATCGTCGGCGAGGATTTCCGTGACGGCATCCTCTTCGTTCCCGAAGTGCTGCTGTCGGCCAACGCCATGAAGGCGGGCATGTTTATACTGCGCCCGCTGCTGGCGGAAACCGGGGCACCGAAGCAGGGCAAGATGGTGATCGGCACCGTGAAGGGCGATATTCACGATATCGGCAAGAATCTCGTCGGCATGATGATGGAGGGCGCCGGCTTCGACGTCATAGATCTCGGCATCAACAACCCGGTCGAGAACTATCTGGCGGCCATTGAGGAGCATCAGCCCGATATCGTCGGCATGTCGGCGCTTCTGACCACGACCATGCCCTATATGAAGGTCGTGATCGACACGCTGAAGGAAAAGGGCATCAGGGACGATTATATCGTCCTGGTCGGTGGCGCGCCTTTGAATGAGGAATTCGGCAAGGCCGTCGGCGCGGATGCCTATTGCCGCGATGCGGCCGTCGCCGTCGAAACCGCCAAGGACTTCATGAAGCGCAAGCACAATATGCGCGCCTCCGCCTGAGGCGCGCAAGCTCGCTTCGAAACGTCCTTCGCCTAGTAGGTCGACTGCTCGATATCCTGGCCGGCGGCCTGTGTCGCGTTGACAGCGTTTGCGGTATCCCGTCCCATGCCGCGAATGGTGTTGGCACAGCCGGCCGCAAATCCGGCCACAAGGAGAAGTACGGCGATACGGGAAAAGGTCGAAGCTATCATGATGTTCTCCGCAATGGCGCCGCGCCTCGCGGCACGGCAAAGTTGAGACCATGGTGCAACGCGCGAACGCGGAAAAAGTTCTCGTGATCGGCTGCGGAATGCTCGCACGCGAGGTGCTGGCCGTCATCGACCAACTCGGCCTCGACCATCTGGAACTCACCTGCCTGCCTGCGGAGCTCCACTACTATCCCGATCGCATCCCCCCTGCCCTCGACAAGGCTATCGAGAAGGCCAGAGGGGATGGCTACCGGAATATCTTCGTCGGCTATGCCGATTGCGGAACCGGAGGACAGCTCGACAGAATATGCGAAAAGCATGGCGTCGAGCGCCTAGCGGGGCCGCATTGCTTTGCCTTCTATCAGGGACTGGAAGCCTTCTCGCGCGTCGAGGAGGAGGACATGACCTCGTTTTACATGACGGACTTTCTCTGCCGCCATTTCGACGCCTTCTTCATGCGCCCGTTGGGGCTCGACCGGCATCCGGAACTGATCAAAGATTTCTTCGGCAACTACGAAAAAGTGATCTATCTTGCCCAGACCGACGATCCGGAATTGGAGAAGATAGCCAAAAATGCCGCAAAACTGCTCGGCCTGAAATATGAACGCCGCATCACCGGCTATGGCGACCTGGCAAAGGGACTGGAGAAAGCGGCGGAACCGGTCGCCTGACAGCCATCAACCTTCAGGAAGCCGATGAACGAGATTGTCGCAACGGCCTTCTGGAATCGTCTCGATACGGAAGGCCATGACGCATGCAGCCTTATCCGCAAAGCGGAAGGATGGCGGCTTGCCGGCTGCGCCGTCTTCGACCATCAGGGCAAGCCGTGCCGGCTCGCCTACTGCGTCGATTGCGATACCGAATGGCGGACCCTGGCAGCAAATGTGCGCGGTTCCGTCGGCTTTGATGAGCTCGCATTCGATGTGGAACGAAAGACGATGGGCGATTGGCTTCTCAACGGCGTCGAGCAGTCGGCAGCCAGGGGGTGCGTCGATCTCGACCTCGGCTTCACGCCGGCGACGAACCTCATCGCCATCCGCCGGCTCAAGCCGCACCATGACGCCGAAATCCCCGCCCCGGCCGCCTACTATCTCGAATTTTCATTGGAGCTTGGCCTTCTCGAACAGACTTACAGGCGGACTGGCGAGACGACGCTTGCCTATGCCTCGCCAGCCTTCGGCTACGCAGCCGAGCTGACCGTCTCCCCATCCGGCTTCATAACGGACTATCCCAGTCTGTGGAGTGGTCGCGCCGAAGGCCGCTGAAGCTTTCCCCAATTCACGAAATGGCCTGAATCTGGGATATGAGTCGCGCTCCCGGAGCGCGCCGTTCCACTTTTCGCCCGATGCTTTGCCAGAGATGCTCATGTGTTCCAGATCCATTCTTGCCTCTCTTCTGATCCTCTCCCCGTCCGCCGCCTTGGCCACGGGCGAGATCGAAGGCTTGATCACCGATCATGACCGTCAGCGACTGGAGGACTATGAAACAACGCGCGATGAAGCCGTGGCCGAGGCAAAGGAAGGCGGATCGGAAGCAGACATAGCCGTTATGGAAGAGGTCCTGGAGCGTGAGCCGGTCCCGTTCGAAGGCTTCGATATGACCGGTTACTGGCAATGCCGGACGATCAAGGTCGGCGGCTTGGCGTCATTGGTGGTCTATGGCTGGTTTGATTGCCGCGTCATCGATGATGGTTCCGGCTGGATGCTGGAGAAGCTGTCCGGCTCACAGCGCACCAAAGGAAGGTTCTTTACCGAGAGCGATACCCGCCTCACCTATCTCGGTTCTTATTTCGTCGCAGGCGATACGCCAAAAAAATACGGCAACGGTCCAGAAACCGACCAAGTCGGCTATGCCTATCGCAGCGGCGAGGACACCTGGCGGATCGAATTCCCCGCACCTGCCAGGGAATCGAAGCTGGACGTTCTGGAATTCAGGCGCTGAGACCACCCCGCCGCCAATACTGCCGCGAACGGAGACCGCATATCTCGATGAGACCGGACATAGCCGAGATTGATGCGGTGCCTGCCATCGTGATGCATTCCGGACCGCCGCGCAGGCTTTCACGCATCTTCGCCGATCTGGCGCGTGAGGCCGAGGGCGTGGTGACGGTGGAACAGATCCGTCAAGCACTCGGCGATCGCAGCTTCGCGACCCTTCTCGTGTTCTTTGCCTGTCTGAACCTGCTGCCTTTTCCGCCCGGCAGCACCTTGCTGCTCGGCATACCGCTAATGCTGATCTCGCTGCAAATGGTGCGCCGGGACAGCACGGTATGGCTGCCGCGATTCATCCTGCGCAAATCCGTCGGCGCAAAACAGTTCCGTCTCCTGACGGACAGGCTGGTGCCGCGCCTTGAATGGATCGAGCAGATGATCCGCCCTCGCTATTGGCCCTTCGCGCGGGCCCATGCCGATCGCCTCATAGGACTGGCTGCGCTCATTCTCGCCACGGCGGTCACCCTGCCGATACCTCTCGGAAACTGGCTTCCCGCCTTTTCCTGCGTCCTTCTCGGGCTCGCCCATTCGGAACGGGATGGCCTCCTTCTGACGGTGGCGGCCTGTTGCGGGCTCATTTCCCTGATCATAATCGCCATCGTGCTCGGAACAGCCGGTGCGGTTGCCGGGTTCCTTTTCAGTTGAGGGCCTCTGGCGTCGTGTGAGGCGTCGTTTTTGAAAGCACCCGCGTCGTCTCGCAACAAGCAGGGGTCTCTGCCTTGCGGCAATGCTCGGCGATGGAAACGGAACGAGGCTTCGATGGCCGACCTTATCATTGTCTACTGGCGCGATATCCCGGCCCAGGTGATCGTTCGGAAGGGCAGGCAGAACGCCAAGCGTGAATTGCCGTTGCGCTTCACGGAAGCGATCGACATGTGCGCCATGCGCGTTGGCGCCCGAGACACCGATGCCTATCTCGCCGAATGGCGGCGCGGCGATCCGGTGCCGGTCAGCGACGACTTGGAAGCCGAAGCAGACAAGGCGCTTGCCTCCATCGACGCGGAGTTTACGGACGAGCGCCTGAAGGCGCTGGTCAAGGCAGGCGGCAAGGAAAATGTCTGACACCCGGCCGACCTCCACAACGGCAGCCGGACCGGCGAGCACTCGGCCGGAAGTCACGCCATCCAATGCGTCAGGTGGCATGACGCAGGCCACCATCGTCAGGAAAACGGCGCCGAAGAGCGATTACAAACCCGCCGATGTCTCGCCGCAGCGGCGCATACAGCGCAGCTATACGGTGCGGCTGTGGTCGGTGCGTCATTCGCGCTTCCTGGAATGGTTCTATGCCCGCTTTGCCGACGTCTTTCTTCTCCTTCATCCACTGTGGAAAGCCGTCGGCTACAGCCGCGCCGAAGCGCCGGTGAAATTCGTCGAGAAGCGCGTGAAGGGCTTCATGTTCGACTGCCGGATGTGCGGCCAGTGCATCCTGTCCTCTACCGGCATGTCATGTCCGATGAACTGCCCCAAGCAGCTTCGCAACGGGCCCTGCGGCGGCGTGCGCGCCAACGGCAATTGCGAGGTCGAACCCGATATGCCCTGCGTCTGGGTCAAGGCATGGGAAGGCTCGCGGAACATGCGCCACGGTGACGCAATCCTCAATGTCCAGAAGCCGGTAGACCAGTCACTGCGCGAGACTTCCGCCTGGCTGCGCGTTACCGCGCTTGCGGCCGTCGAACGAGAACGGGCGAAGCAAGAGGCGCCAGCATGAGCCCGCCCCACCCCCTGCAGCCCGATGAAAATCCGGCCGGCGTCCATCTGCCGCTGGACCCCTTGCCCGGCCACTCCTCGCGCGGCCGGTTGGAGCGGATCTTGCGGCGTGGCGAGTTCGCGGTGACAGCCGAGCTTAATCCACCCGACAGTGCCAATCCCGAAGACGTTTATGAGCGCGCTGCGATTTTCGACGGCTGGGTCGACGGCATAAACGCCGTCGATGCGTCAGGCGCCAACTGTCACATGTCGTCCATGGGCATCTGCGCCCTGCTCACACGCATGGGCTATGCGCCGATCATGCAGATCGCCTGCCGCGATCGCAACCGCATCGCAATACAGGGCGACGTGCTCGGCGCAGCCGCCATGGGCGTGGGCAACATCCTTTGCCTGACGGGCGACGGTGTGCAGGCAGGCGACCAGCCGGGCGCCAAACCGGTTTTTGATCTCGATTGCATGTCGCTCCTGGAAACCATACGGACCATGCGCGACGAGCAGAAATTCCTCTCCGGTCGCAAGCTCACCACACCGCCTTCGGTCTTTCTGGGCGCCGCCATCAACCCTTTTGCGCCGCCTTATGACTTCCGGCCGCTGCGTCTCGCCAAGAAGATTGCGGCCGGCGCGCAGTTCGTTCAAAGCCAGTATTGCTTCGACGTGCCCATGCTGCGGACATACATGCAGCGTGTGCGCGATCTGAGCCTGCACGAGAAATGCTTCATCCTTGTTGGCGTTGGCCCTCTTGCGTCAGCCAAGACTGCCCGCTGGATCCGTTCCAACGTGCCCGGAATCCACATTCCTGACGATGTAATCAAGCGGCTGGAGGGCGCTCAGGACCAGAAGAAGGAAGGCAAGCAGCTCTGCATCGACATCATCAATGAGGTGAAGGAGATCGAAGGCGTCTCCGGCATCCATGTCATGGCCTACCGGCAGGAGGAATTCGTCGCCGAGATCGTGCATGAATCCGGCGTGCTGAAAGGCCGCCGGCCATGGAAACGCGAGCCGAGAGCCGACGATGCCCTTGTCGCTGACCGGCTCGACCACATTCTGCATGACGAGCTGACGGAAAGGCCCGGCGAAATGATCAGGGGAGCAGTTGAATGACCGTCATCCTCTCTCTTGAACCAGTGAACATAACGATATAAAGAAGTCTTTATATCTTTTGGAGAAAGCCTATGACCCGCACGATCGTCGCCTCGGCGACAAAGGAAATCATCATCGGTTTCGACCAGCCATTCTGCGTCATCGGCGAACGCATCAATCCGACCGGCCGCAAGAAGCTTGCCGCGGAGATGGTTGCAGGCAATTTCGAGACCGTGAAGAAGGATGCGCTCGAGCAGGTTGCGGCGGGCGCGACCATGCTCGACGTGAATGCCGGCGTTACTGCGGTCGATCCGAACGCCACCGAGCCCGCGCTGCTCGTCCAGACGGTGGAAATCGTGCAGAGCCTGGTCGATGTGCCGCTTTCCATCGATAGTTCCGTAACGGCCGCCATCGAGGCGGCTCTCAAGGTCGCCAAGGGCCGTCCGCTGGTCAATTCCGTCACCGGCGAGGAGGAGAAGCTCGAAGCCATCCTGCCGCTCGTGAAGAAATATGACGTGCCCGTGGTGGCCATCTCCAATGATGAAACGGGTATTTCCGAAGACCCGGATGTGCGCTTCGAAGTGGCGAAGAAAATCGTCCGGCGCGCGGCCGACTATGGCATTCCTGCCCACGATGTCGTCGTCGACCCGCTGGTCATGCCGATCGGTGCCATGGGCACGGCAGGCAAACAGGTCTTCGCCCTTCTGCGCCGGCTGCGCGAGGAATTGAAGGTCAACACCACCTGTGGCCTTTCCAACATCTCCTTCGGCCTGCCGCACCGGCATGGCATCAATGCGGGGTTCATCCCCATGGTCATCGGCGCCGGCATGACCTCCGCCATCATGAATCCTTGCCGCCCCCAGGAGATGGAGGCGGTACGCGCCGCCAATGTGCTGAATGGCACTGATCCCAATTGCTACAACTGGATCATGACCTATCGTGACCATCAGCCTGCACCAGCGGCAAACGCCAATGCGAGCAGTGGCGAAGGCGCGGCAGCAGCTTCCTCTTCCTCCGGCAATGGCCGTCGTCGCGGCGGCCGCGAAGCACGGCGCGCGAGGGCTTAGCTGACATTCCTGATCATGGGAGCCTCGGCATGAACCCTCCCGCCAACATCACCGATCCGCTCATCCTCTTCATGCCTTCCGGCAAGAGGGGCCGGTTTCCGAAGGGCACGCCGATCCTCGACGCGGCGCGCCAGCTCGGCGTCTATGTCGAAAGCGTTTGCGGCGGCCGGGCGACCTGCGGCCGCTGTCAGGTGGAGGTGCAGGAAGGCCATTTCGCCAAGCACAAGATCATCTCGTCGAATGAGCACATCTCGCCGATCGGTCCCAAGGAGGCACGCTATGCCGAAAAGCGCGAACTGAAGCCGGGCCGTCGTCTGTCCTGCTCCGCCCTGATCGAAGGCGATCTCGTCATAGACGTCCCGCAGGATACGGTGATCAACGCACAGGTCGTGCGCAAGGATGCCGATACCAGGGTCATCGAGCGCAACCCCGCCACCCGCATCTGCTATGTCGAAGTGGAAGAGCCCGACATGCACAAGCCCTCCGGCGACCTCGACCGGCTCAAGGCTGCGCTGCAACGCGACTGGGACTATGGCCGGCTGGAGGCGGATGCGCATCTCCTGCCGCAGGTGCAATCTATCCTCCGCCAGGGCAAATGGGCCGTCACCGCTGCTGTGCACGACGATGACGACACCGACGCCGCCCGCATCATCGCCCTCTGGCCCGGCCTGAAGAACGAGGCCTATGGCATCGCCTGCGATATCGGCTCTACGACCATAGCAATGCATCTGGTCTCCCTTCTTTCGGGCCGCGTCGCCGCCTCTGCCGGCACCTCGAACCCGCAGATCCGTTTCGGCGAAGATCTGATGAGCCGCGTTTCATACGTCATGATGAACCCGGACGGCCGGGAAGCCATGACCAAGGCGGTACGCGATGCGATTTCAACCCTGATCGACAAGGTGGCTGTCGAGGGCGGCGTTCAACGCGAAGATATTCTCGATGCGGTCTTCGTCGGCAATCCGATCATGCATCACCTGTTCCTCGGCATCGATCCGACGGAACTGGGTGGCGCGCCTTTCGCACTTGCCGTTTCCGGCGCGGTCAAAGCACATGCGAGCGATCTCGGCTTGCGCCTGAATCCCGGCGCCCGGCTCTATATGCTGCCTTGCATCGCCGGTCACGTCGGTGCTGATGCCGCAGCGGTCGCGCTCTCCGAAGGCCCGCATCGTCAGGACGAGATGATGCTGATCGTCGACGTCGGCACCAATGCCGAGATCGTGCTTGGCAACCGCGAGCGTGTCGTTGCGGCCTCCTCTCCCACCGGCCCTGCCTTCGAAGGCGCAGAGATCTCCGGCGGCCAGCGCGCCGCACCCGGCGCCATCGAGCGGGTCCGCATCGATCCCGGGACCCTGGAGCCGCGTTTTCGTGTCATCGGTTCGGAACTCTGGTCGGACGAGCCGGGCTTTGCCGAATCCGTTGCTGCCACTGGCGTCACCGGCATTTGCGGCTCGGGCATCATAGAAGTCATCGCGGAAATGTTTCTGACCGGCATCATTTCCGAGGATGGAGTCATCGACGGTGCGCTTGCAGCGAAAAGCCCGCGCATCGTCGCCAATGGCCGCACCTTCTCCTATGTGCTGACGGAAAGCGAGCCGCGCATCACGATCACGCAGAACGATGTGCGCGCCATCCAGCTCGCCAAGGCCGCGCTTTACGCCGGCATCAAGCTCCTGATGGAAAAACAGGGCGTGACCGGGGTGGATGTCATCCGATTCGCCGGAGCTTTCGGTTCCTTCATCGATCCGAAATACGCCATGGCGCTCGGTCTCATCCCGGATTGCGAACTGGACAAGGTCTCGGCCGTCGGCAATGCCGCCGGCACCGGAGCGCGCATGGCGCTGCTCAATCGCATGCATCGGCGAGAAATCGAAGAGACTGTGCGCCGGATCGAAAAGATCGAGACGGCACTGGAGCCGAAGTTCCAGGAGCATTTCGTCCATGCCATGGCCTTGCCCAACAAGGTCGATCCGTTTGTTAAACTTGGCCAGCAAGTGCCTCTCCCGCAACGCAAATCGATCGATGCGGGAGGCGTCGCCGGAGATGGATCGCCTCGTCGTCGCTCGCGCGAGGAACGAGCAGCGCGGCGCGCAAGGCCGTGATGCGGCTTGCAGCCTCCCTTACGGCCTGATTGGAAACCGTAAGGGGCGGTTTCCGTTATTCTCGTCGCCATGCCAAGTCTCAAAAGTCACCTTGTCGCTCTTTATCTGAAATATACGCGCAAGCGTGCCTTCGCTTCGGCGGAGTCGATTCGCACCTGGGCGGAATGGGCGAGAGCCCGAAGCACCCACAGGCCACCGGATACTGTGCGCGAGAGCATGCGGATAACGGAACGCGAGGTCGACGATATTCCGGTATACGAGGTCGAGCCGCCTACCCTCAAAAGCGGCCTTCACATCATTTATCTGCATGGCGGTGCCTATCTCTTCGAGATCACCTCCTATCACTGGAGGCTGATAGCCGAGATGGCAGAGCGGTTGGGAGCACGCGTCACCGTCCCGATCTACAGGCTCGCACCGGACCATACCTTTCCTGCGATTTTCGGCCCGGTGCACACGGTCTGCAGCGAAATCCTTCGGCGCGACGCGCCGGAAAAGGTTGTCTTCATGGGTGATTCAGCCGGCGGCAACATGGCTGTCGTGCTGACGATGATGGCAGCCGAGCAAGGACTTCCCATTCCTGGCCATCACGTCCTGATTTCGCCTGGTCTCGACATGTCGCTTAAGAACCCCGCCCTGTATGAGGTGGAGAAACTCGATCCCTGGCTGGGCATCGAAGGCGGGAAGGAGGCAATCCGCCTCTTTGCACCGGGGATGGAGACAACCGACTGGCGCATCAGCCCCATCTTCGGCGATCTTTCCGTCCTGCCGAGAACATTGATCCTCTCCGGTACGCGCGACGTGCTGAGCCCGGATACCGTGATATTTGTCGAAAAGGCACGCGCGGCCGGTGTGGATATCGAACTGATGCTTGAGCCAGGCATGATCCATGTCTGGCCGCTGATCGACATGCCGGAGGCGCGCCGCGCGCGGGACCGCATCGTCGCTTTTCTGAACGAGACCGAGCTTGCCGATTGATATCAGACCGGCTTCAGCCCCTTTTTGAAGCGACGGCCGTTCTCGACATAGTGTGCCGCGGAAAGCCTGAGTTTGGCGATCGCCTGCTCATCCAGGCTGCGCACGGCCTTCGCGGGCGAGCCGACGATCAGGGACCCGTCGGGAAATTCCTTGCCTTCCGTCACCAGCGCGCCGGCACCGACGAGGCAATCGTTGCCGATCCGTGCACCGTTGAGAACGATGGCGCCCATGCCGATCAGGCTGTTGTCGCCGACGGTGCAGCCATGCAGTATGGCGCGATGGCCGATGGTGCAGCCGCGCCCGACGATCAGCGGAAAGCCCATATCCGTATGCATGACGGTGTGTTCCTGGACATTGCTGCCTTCGCCGATGGTGATCGGCTCGTTGTCACCGCGCAGGACGGCCCCGAACCAGATGCCTACGTCGCGTCCGAGCGAGACCTTTCCTATCAGCGTCGCATCCGGCGCGATCCAGTTGCTGTCCTCGTCGTCGAAATGCGGGCTGACGCCATCAAGTGCATAAACAGGCATGGCTGATCCGTGGTCTCGTTGTTCGACGGCACGTTAGGAGAGGATCATGCCGGGTGGCAAGCGCTGCAATGCTTCGGGCTTTACGGAAACCCGACGCTTACAGGTCGATGTCCAGGATCGCCATGGAGAAATTATAGGAGAGCTCGCCCTCGTCCTCATCCTTGAAGATAATGCCGAGGAATTCCTCGCCGAGATAAAGCTCACAGGAATCGTCCTTGCGAGGCCTGGCTTTCACCTGCAGGGCTGGATTCTGGAACGTGCGCTTGAAGTAGGCGTCGAGCTTCCTGATTTCTTCCGGCTTCAAAATCTTCTCCGATGGCAATTGGCTACGGCTGGGCGGCTTGTGGCACGTCCCCTCGGATCCTGTAAACCCTCAATCTCGCCCGTCGGCGGAAGGGCGGTGTCGTGGTGGTCAATCCTGGCTGTCCAGAAGCTGGTCCATTGCGCGTGAAGGCTCGTCGCATCCCGCCTCGCCGATGATACGGGCCGGCACGCCCGCAACGGTCTTGTTGTTGGGGATCGACCGCAACAGCACCGAGCCTGCGGCCACCTTGCTGCAATGGCCGACCTCGATATTGCCGAGTATCTTGGCGCCGGCGCCGATCAGCACGCCATGCCTGATCTTGGGATGGCGGTCGCCACCGGTCTTGCCGGTGCCGCCGAGCGTCACGCCGTGGAGGATCGAAACATTGTCCTCGATCACCGCTGTCTCGCCCACCACGAGCCCGGTGGCGTGATCGATGAAGATGCCCTTGCCCATGCGGGAAGCCGGATGGATGTCCGTCTGGAAAACAGCCGAAGAACGGCTCTGGAGATAAAGTGCGAAATCCTTGCGGTTCTGCTTCCATAGCCAATGCGCCAGCCGATGGGTCTGGATGGCGTGGAAGCCCTTGAAATAGAGCACCGGCATCAAGAAACGGTCGCATGCCGGGTCGCGGTCAAAGTAGGCCTGGATATCAACACGGACGGTCGAACTCCATTCCGGCTCGTCGCGCAGCATGCTCTGGAAAGTCTGGCGGATCAGATCAGCGCCGATATCCTCATGGTTCAGACGTTCGGCGACGCGATGAATGACGGCCTCTTCAAGCGTATCGTGGTTGAGGATCGTCGAATAGAGGAATGCCGCCAGCAGCGGATCATTGGCAACCGCCTCTTCCGCTTCCGCACGCACGGACGACCAGATAGGATCGAGCTGCTGAGGCGCCTTCGCCCGCGCTGCTTGGTGGCTGTTCATATCCGACCTCCATCCTTTGGCATTTCCTGCTTGTGCGCTGGCGGAACATAAGCCAGAAACCGTAACAGTTGAACCGCAAATTCCTCAGCCTTCATTGAAATGGATTGAACCGATGGCGTTTCAAGGGAATGCCGGCGCCGCCCCGATCAAAATCGATGTCAGCGACGGGGTCGCGACCGTCACCCTGGATCGCCCTGGCAAGATGAATGCGATCACCCATGCCATGTGGGATGAACTTGCGAGCCTGGTGGTCCAGATCGGCAAGGAGCCGGAAGCCCGTGTGATCGTGCTGTGCGGCGCAGGCGGCAATTTCAGCGCCGGCGGCGATATCGGAGAATTCGACGAAATCCGGCGTGACACCGCGACATCGCAGGCTTACGAGAGGTCGAACTCCGCTGCCTTCGCCGCCTTCCGCAATGCGCCCATACCTACGCTGGCGGCAATCGGGGGCGTCTGTTTCGGCGGCGGCTTCGGGCTTGCGGCAGCCAGCGATCTCAGGATCGCCTCCTCCGACGCCCGCTTTTCCGTACCGGCAGCCCGCCTTGGCCTCGCCTATCCCTATTCGGATATGCGGGACATCGTGTACGCAGCTGGTCCGCAGATGGCGAAATATCTGGCCTTCTCTGCCGCCGCCATCGACGCGGCGACCGCTCTACGAGCAGGCTTTCTGCTCGAAGTCGTGGATAGTGACCGGCTCGCGGAAAGAGCGGCGGAAATCGCGCGGACGATAGCCGCAAATGCCCCGCTGTCCATCAAGGCATCGAAGGCCGCCATCCATGCGGCGCTTTCCGGCAATCCCTCCGATATTGCGAAGGCCAGGGAAGCGGGCGAAAGGACATTCGACAGCAGCGACTATGCCGAAGGTCGCGCCGCCTTTCGCGAAAAGAGGAAACCGGTCTTCCGCGGACGCTGAAATCCAGCCTTATCAGGCGGCCCGGCGGTCAGTCAGAAAGTCCAGTATGGCGGAGCAGAATACGTCGTTGCGGTCGCCGGCCACCATGTGCCCCGCGCCGCCGACATCCACATAGGCCGCCGAAGGCGCCAGATCGACGAATTCCCTGGCATGCACTTCATGGACAAGCTCCGACTGCATACCTCGCACGAGAAGCACCGGAAGATGCAGGTTCGGCAAATTCGCCATCACCTCTTCCATCAATCCGCGCCCCTCGGCACTCAGTCCGCGGTTTTCCCGCATCATCGCCGGGTCCCAATGCCAGCGATAACGCCCATCGGCATCGAGCCGCAGGTTCTTGCGCAGCCCGTCAAGCGAATTCGGGCGCTTGCGATGCGGAAGGTAGCGCGCAATGGCTTCGGAAGCCTCTTCAAGCGAAGCAAAGCCTTCCTCCATGCGCTCGGCCATGAAGCCGCGCACCTTGGCTACCCCTTCGGGGTCCATTTTCGGCGTGACATCGACCAGAATGAGCGATTCCAGCAGCGACGGGTGCCGCGTTACCGCAACAAGACAGGACAGGCCGCCAAGCGAGGCGCCAACGGCGGAAGGCCGGGCATGGAACAGGTTTTCGACCTGCCTCACAATCGCTTCCACATCCTCCGAGAAATCCGCGAAGGAATAGTGACCGCTCCGGACCCACTCGCTTTCGCCATGACCGCGCTGATCGACCGTGATGGCGCGCATCCCATTCGCTGCCACGCGCTCGGCGGTGGCGTCCCAGGCCCGCCGGGTCTGTCCGCCGCCGTGGAGAAAAATGACGGGATGGCCGCTTTCACCCCACACATCGCCTGCCAGGCGGTTGCCTTCCGCACCCTCGAATTCGATCTCCTTCCTCTCGATCAAAGCGGATTCTCCTTCAGAAATTCCAGCACGCGCGTCTTGAATGTGCGATCCCCGACCGAAAGCATGTGGTCCCTGCCTTCCACGGCGAATGCCACGGCGTTCGGCATGAGTTCGGCCAGCCGTTCGGGCGAGCCGCCGATATCATCCTTCGTGCCGACCGCAACGAGCGTCGGCTGGCCGATTTGTGCCACCTGCTCGGCGCTCAGCAATTCGCGGGACGTGGCGATGCAGGCCGCAAGTGCGTGACGGTCGCTCCTGGTCTGATCCGCGAATTTGCGGAACATCTGGCCGCGCGCATCGGTGACGGCGCCCGGATCTTCCGCCGAGAGTGCGTCGGCAATGACATCCCATTCCCCCACACCTTCCACCATGCCGATGCCAAGCCCGCCGAAAATCAGCGTCGCCACCTTCTCCGGTGCCTGCAGAGCAACGAATGCCGCCAGCCGTGCGCCCATGGAATAGCCGAACAGATGGGCGCGTCCGATGTCCAGGCGGTCCAGGAGAGCAACGGCATCACTTGCCATCTTGGGCGGGGTGTAATCGGCCGGATCGTAACTCCTGGACGAGCGGCCATGCCCTCGATTGTCCAGGGCAACCACACGATAGCCAGCCTCGCGCAGCGTCTTCGTCCAGCCCGGGGAGACCCAGTTGACGAAATGATTGGAAGCGAAACCGTGGATGAGAAGGATCGGATCGCCCTCGCCTTCGTCAATGAAAGCTATGTCGAAACCGTCATGGGAGAAGGACTGCATTATTAAGGCTGGAATCCATTACAAAAGAGGGAACGATGATCCCTCTTTTTTCCACCGGATCGCAGAACAGGCAAGCATTATACGCCGAAGCCACTCACCGGCCGGCGACACGGTCGATTTTCGGATGACGCAGCCTGTCGCCAACCGTGATCCCCGTTTTTTGCGCGGTTCCTGCCTTTAGTTCGAGCACGAACCGCGCTGGTTCGCCGGGTCCGATCGGCGCCGTCGAATAGGGCTCACCAGGCAGGATTGCGATCACACGACCGTTACCCGCAATGAATACCAGATCAAGCGGCATCGGCGTGTTCTTCATCCAGAAAGCAAGCGGACGGCTTTCCTCGAAGACGAACAGCATGCCATGATCGTCCGCCATGGACTGGCGGAACATAAGGCCCCTCGCCCGTTCCTCTCCATCATCCGCAATCTCTATGGAAAAAGAGCGTTCGCCCCGGGTCGTTTCGACAGTCAGCCTCGCGGGATCGACAGGCAGGACCATAGCCTGTCCCTCGGCCGTACTGGCCGGTACGGTTGCAGCAAACAGGAGCAGGAGTGGAAGCAGCCCCGCCAGAAGGCGAGAAAGAAGTTTGGCGAAAGCAGCCATCGGACCTCGCACCGCCGGCGTTTCGTTATCTTTCAATGCGAAACCGGCAATGTACCCATATCGGGGTAGATTTCGGCAGCCATGAGGCCTTTTTCGCCGCGGCCGTAGCGCACCAGAACCACCTGGCCGGGCCGCAGTTCCGTCACTCCATAGCGGCGAAGCGTTTCCATATGGACGAAGATATCTTCCGTACCCTCGCCACGCGTCAGGAAGCCGAACCCCTTGGTACGGTTGAACCATTTCACCAGGGCGCGCTCGAGGCCGCTTTCCGGCGATACGGCCACATGGGTGCGCTGCGCCTGGTCTTCCGCGGGGTGCACCGCGGTCGATGTGTCCATTGAAATGATGCGAAAGGCCTGCAGGCCGCGTTCGCCACGCTTGGCAAGACAGACGACGCGCGCGCCCTCAAGAGCGGTCTGATATCCGTCGCGCCGCAGGCAAGTTACATGCAGGAGCACGTCACCGACCCCGGACTGATCCGGCAGAACGAATCCAAACCCCTTGGCGACATCGAACCATTTGATCGCGCCGGAAATTTCCGCGATGTTAGTGGAATCGGCACTGTCATCCGCCGTCAGGGCATCGCCACTGGCTGGATAACGCCTCTCCGGCGAGGCCTTCTCCCCCATTCAACGCACCTTTCGTCTTCCAAACACGCAAATGATTCTGCCAGCAAGAATAACATCGGCTGTTCCTGACTTAGCAAGGGCCACCCGCCATTTTTCGACAGGCGTTCACGAAAATACTGAGGATCGGGTTAGAAGTTGCCTCCGCTGATCAGAGTGATTCTCCCTCGAACGAGGTTGCCCCGGATCGCTCCCGCACCCTATGTATCCGCCTGTCAGGCATAACTGAGGAAGCACGGAATGCGTTATCTGCACACCATGGTTCGCGTCAAAGACGTGGACGAATCCCTCGATTTCTACTGCAACAAACTCGGTCTCGAAGAGGTCAACCGGATGGACGACGAGAACGGCCGGTATACGTTGATCTTCCTCGCCGCGCCGGGTGACAAGGAGGCCGCTCTCGCCAACAAGGCTCCGCTGGTGGAACTCACCTACAACTGGGATCCGGAGGATTATCAGGGCGGTCGCAATTTCGGCCATCTTGCCTATGAGGTGGACGATATCTACGCCACCTGCCAACGTCTGATGGACAGCGGCGTCACGATCAACCGACCGCCGCGTGACGGACGCATGGCCTTCGTTCGGTCGCCCGATGGCATCTCGATCGAGCTTTTGCAGAAGGGTCAAGCCAAGGAGAAGGCTGAACCCTGGGCCTCGATGGGCAATACCGGCACCTGGTAGCCCTGTCCTTCGGCATATTTGCCTCCCTCCTCCGGCATGCTAACAGCTTCACAAAGCTGACATTCCGGAGGAGCGCATATGAAGGAAGTCCTCATCGAACTCGAACGCCGCCGCGCCGTTGCCCGTATAGGCGGCGGGCAGGTACGCATAGACGCCCAGCACGCCAAAGGTAAGCTGACGGCGCGTGAGCGCATCGAGACTTTTCTCGACGAGGGTTCCTTCGAAGAATTCGATATGTTCGTCGAACATCGTTCGACGGATTTCGGCATGGAGAAGACGAAGATCGCAGGCGACGGCGTAGTGACCGGCTGGGGCACGGTCAATGGTCGCACCGTTTTCGTCTTTGCCAAGGATTTCACCGTCTTCGGCGGCTCGCTCTCCGAAGCCCATGCGGAGAAGGTGATCAAGGTCCAGGACATGGCCTTGAAGAATCGGGCACCGATCATCGGCTTTTACGATGCCGGTGGCGCGCGCATCCAGGAAGGCGTGGCGGCACTGGGCGGCTATGCCGAAATCTTCCAGCGCAATGTGCTTGCCTCGGGCGTCATCCCGCAGATTTCCGTGATCATGGGCCCCTGCGCCGGCGGCGACGTCTATTCGCCGGCCATGACCGATTTCATCTTCATGGTCCGCGATACCTCATACATGTTCGTCACCGGACCCGATGTCGTGAAGACTGTCACCAACGAGACGGTCACGTCCGAACAGCTCGGCGGCGCTTCCGTCCACACGACGAAATCCTCCATCGCCGATGGCGCTTATGACAACGACATCGAAGCCCTCTTGCAGATGCGGCGGCTGGTCGACTTCCTGCCGCAGTCGAATACGGGTGAAATCCCGGAAATCGAATGCTTCCAGAGCGTAACGGACGATGACTATTCACTGGATCGTCTGATCCCGGACAATGCCAACAAACCCTATGACATCAAGGAACTGATCCTGAAGACCGCCGACGAAGGCGATTTCTTCGAAATCCAGGAGAGTTTCGCGAAGAACATCGTGACCGGCTTCGGTCGCATCGAAGGCCGAACAGTCGGTTTCGTCGCCAACCAGCCCATGGTGCTTGCCGGCGTGCTGGATTCAGATGCCTCGCGCAAGGCTGCCCGCTTCGTCCGCTTCTGCGACTGCTTCAACATTCCGATCGTCACCTTCGTCGATGTTCCCGGCTTCCTGCCGGGCACGGCGCAGGAATATGGCGGCCTCATCAAGCACGGCGCGAAGCTGCTTTTCGCCTATGCCGAAGCGACTGTGCCGAAAATTACCATCATCACACGCAAGGCCTTCGGCGGTGCCTATGACGTCATGGCCTCCAAGCATTTGCGCGGGGATGTGAATTATGCCTGGCCAACGGCTCAGATCGCCGTTATGGGCGCCAAGGGCGCGGTCGAGATCATCTTCCGCAAGGATATCGACGATCCCGAGAAGATCGCTGCCCACACGAAGATGTATGAAGACCGATTTCTGTCGCCCTTCGTGGCTGCCGAGCGCGGCTATATCGATGAAGTCATCATGCCTCATTCGACGCG
This sequence comes from Mesorhizobium sp. J18, assembly GCF_007829525.1. Classification (GTDB taxonomy): domain Bacteria; phylum Pseudomonadota; class Alphaproteobacteria; order Rhizobiales; family Rhizobiaceae; genus VLJP01. The sequence continues at coordinate 116,526 of NZ_VLJP01000034.1, read as the reverse complement.
CAAGCGGGTAGCGCGGGCGTTGCGCATGCTGCGCAACAAGGATCTGAAGAATCCCTGGAAGAAGCACGACAATATACCGTTGTAAGCAGCGGGCCCGTCGTGCAACTCGTATGGCAATGTAAAGCAGCGCGCGCAAAATTGAACATAAGCGCGCTTGATCCTACTGGACTAAGCGAAGCATCGGAGTCACGGTTCTTACGGGCGGAAGTTGAAAGGGACGGGCCATACCATAACGGTAGGAGGCCAGCATGCAGCACAAGACCCTTGACGAACTGAAGTCAGTCGCCGAAATCGAAACCGGCCGTGCTTCCATGACACGCGAGCAACGCCTCGGTCGTTGGGCCGAGCTTTTGGAGCGCGTGCCTGATCGGGTGCTCGCGACGCTTTCGGGTACAGAGTACCAGCCCATCCGCAAGCGTGAAGCCATGCGCAGTGCCGGTTCGCCGCTTTCGGTCGCGTTCGAGGATCCTGTTCTTCGGGCCGAGGGGCTGAAGGACGACACCTATGGCGAGGCCAAGCGGTTCTTCGAGATCACGGATTGGCAGTTGCACGAGATCGTCTGCTATTGCCATTTCGGAGCCTCGATGACGGCGGCAACGGCTGCTCAACACGTCAGAGCGGCCGTCGACCGGTCATCCCAGACGGGCATGCTTTCGCGGCTGCGCAACGCGCTCATCTGGTAACGGCATGAACATGGCCGGCGAGCTTCCGTATGGCTTGTCGGCCTGCCCATGCCTTCCGAGCACAGGCTCGGGAGAGATTGTTGATTGTGCCGTCAGTAAAGCTGGAGCGGCACGAAGAGGCAGATCGTTCGCGATGTGTCGGATCCTGCCACCGAACACCAATGATACCTGCCATCCGGGGAACGGCGCAGCCGCTTGTCGTGGTAGTTCACCACCTCGCCGGTTTGATTGATGACGTAACCCTCCGGCCGTTCGCTGATTGCCGCCTTCGACACTTCCCGGCAATCCTGGTTCGCACAGCAGGAATAGGGATATTCCCAACCTGTTGGCGCTTCATGGGCCTTTCCGGGATTGGCTGTGGTGATCAGCAGTCCGACCGCAAGAAGCCCAACGGCCGGCATGGCGAGCAGCAAACGACGGCTAGGGCCAAACATAACCTCTTCCTCAAGAGTTGACCCCTCGTCGTCTCCCGGTTCGACAAAGAACGTTAACTCACGAAGCTATGAGGTTGTTCCGCCCATGGGTAAGCGCTTGAATGCCTTACGGGTCCGTGCGAAGTCTTCCACCCACCGGCACTCGCGAGACAGCAGACCATCCAATGCCCAAAACCGACATCGCCCGACGCGTCTACAATCACACCTGGAAGCTGGATCCGATCTGTCGGAGTCTGCTCGATACGGATTTCTATAAACTTCTGATGCTGCAGATGATCTGGAGGCTATATCCCCATGTCAGCGCTACCTTCTCGCTCATCAACCGCAACGACCAGACCCGGCTGGCCGAGGAGATCGACGAGGGCGAGCTTCGGGAGCAGCTCGACCACGCACGCTCCATCCGTTTTACCAAGAAGGAGATGATTTGGCTGGCCGGTAACACCTTTTACGGCCGCAAGCAGATCTTTCAGCCCGATTTCCTGGCCTGGCTGCAGGATTTCCGCCTGCCCGAATACGAGCTTTCCAGCCGCAATGGGCAATTCGAGCTGCATTTCCATGGACCCTGGATGGAAACGTCCATGTGGGAGATACCGGCTCTTGCGATCATCAATGAGCTACGGTCGCGCGCCGCCATGCGCTCACTCGGGCCTTTCGCACTCGACGTTCTCTATGCCCGCGCAAAGGCGAAAGTCTGGTCCAAGGTCGAACGGCTGAAGAAGCTGCCTGAAATCAGGATTTCTGATTTCGGCACGCGCCGCCGCCACTCCTTCCTCTGGCAGCGCTGGTGCGTGGAGGCGTTGAAGGAAGGTATTGGCGATGCCTTCACCGGCACGTCCAATGTGCTGCTCGCCATGGATACCGATCTGGAGGCCCTGGGCACCAATGCCCACGAACTTCCGATGGTCCTGGCGGCGCTGGCGAATGATGAAAAAGAACTGAAGGCCGCCCCCTATAAGGTGCTGCAGGATTGGCAAAGCTATTATGGCGGCAACCTGCTGATCGTGCTTCCCGACGCATTCGGCACCGAAGCTTTCCTGCGTTCGGCACCCAACTGGGTTGCGGACTGGACGGGCTTCCGTCCGGACAGCTCTCCGCCGATAGAGGGTGGCGAGCGCATCCTCCGCTGGTGGCGCGAGAAGGGCAAGGACCCGCGCGAGAAACTGCTTATTTTCTCGGACGCTCTGGACGTCGACTCGATCGAAAAGACCTACCGGCATTTCGAGGGCCGCGTGCGGATGTCCTTCGGCTGGGGCACCAATCTTACCAACGATTTCGAGGATTGCGCCCCACGCGAAATCGACCGGCTGAAAGCGATCTCGGTCGTCTGCAAGGTGACGAGCGCCAACGGCCGGCCCGCCGTAAAGCTTTCCGACAACCCGGAAAAGGCAACCGGAGACCCGAAGGAGATCGAGCGTTATCTCAAGATCTTTGGCACGGAGAAACGCGTCCGCCAGCCTGTCACCGTATAGCGATGCGAGTTCCTTCGTAGTCCTCGGTGCCGCGGGAAGGGCCTGCTCGCTACTCCTTCTCCAGCATCTCCTTCACGACGGTCGCCAATTGCTTGAGGGAGAAGGGTTTCGGAAGGAAGCCGAATTGCGCATCAGAGGGCAGGTTCTTTGCAAAGGCATCCTCGGCGTAGCCGGAAACGAAGATGAACTTGATGTCCGGCTGAATCTTGCGCAATTCGCTGAGCAGGGTTGGACCATCCATTTCCGGCATGACCACGTCGGAGACCACGATATCGATCTTGCCGTCGAGCTCGCGGAAAATCTCAAGCGCCTCGACGCCGGATGAGGCCTCGTGCACCTCATAGCCGCGGGAGGATAGCGCCCGGACGCCGCCCATACGGACCGCATCCTCATCCTCGACAAGGAGCACCCGGGCGGAGCCGGAAAGGTCGCGATTGACCTCCTTGGTCTTTGCTGCGGGTACGGCATCGCCATTGATCCCGTTTTCGGAAGGCTGGCCATCCTCGGCCGCCGGCTTCACGTCGATCATGTGGCGCGGCAGGAAGATGCGGAAGACGGTGCCTTTGCCCACTTCCGAATCACAGAAGATGAAGCCACCGGTCTGCTTGATGATACCGTAGACCATCGACAGCCCCAGACCCGTGCCCTTGCCCACCTCCTTGGTGGTGAAGAAGGGCTCGAATATCTTCTTCAGCGTTTCGGGGGCGATGCCGGAGCCCGTATCCTCGACCTCGACCAGCACGTAATCCGCCGGCGCGAGCTCACGATAATGGAAGTCTGCGCATGCGTCCGCCGGCACATTGCGGGTGCGGATCGTCAGATCACCGCCGCCCGGCATGGCGTCGCGCGCATTGACCGCCAGATTGACGATGACCTGCTCGAACTGGCCGATATCCGCCTTCACCTGCCAGAGATCCCGGCCATGCTCGATATTGAGCGTCACGTCGTTACCGACCAGGCGTGCAAGCAGCATGCGCAGGTCCGCAAGCACATCGGTAAGGTTGAGCACTTCCGGCCGCAGCGTCTGACGCCGCGAGAAAGCCAATAGCTGCCGCACCAGAGAGGCGGCGCGGTTGGCATTCTGCTTGATGTTCATGATGTCCTGGAAGGACGGGTCGGATGGCCGGTGATTGGTCAGCAGGAGGTCGGAGGCCATTATGATGGCGGTCAGCACATTGTTGAAGTCGTGCGCGATGCCTCCGGCGAGTTGGCCTACGGCCTGCATTTTCTGGCTCTGCGCCATTTGCGCCTCGAGCGCCTTCTGCTCGGTCGTCTCGACGGCATAGACGATCGCCGCCTCTTCCGCCTCCTCGCCGCCGGCATCGGTGACAGCGCTGACATAGAAGCGCACATGGCGCTCCTCATTATCGGGGAGCACGGTGTCGATGGGCAGGATATCGGCCTGGTGCTGCTTGGCCTTTTCGATCGCCGCTGCAAAGGTTTCACGGTCACGCGGGTGGATGACGCTGTCCAGCCGCACATGCCTGTCGACGCCGTCCTGATCCACCAAGCTTGAAAACAGCGACAGGAAGGGCGCGTTGGTACGCAATATGCGCCCTTCTCCATCCACGCCGGCGATCGCCATGGGTGTCGAGTTGAAGAAACGTGTAAAGCGGATCTCCGAAGCGCGCAGATCGGCTGAGGCATCCTCGCCCAGCGTCCTGTTGAGGACGATGGTGCGTGTCTGGCCCGGCGCGCCGTCGCGGGTCGCCGTGACGCGATGCATGAAGCGCACGGGCAGCACTTCGCCCTTTATGGTCGCAAGATCGAGGTCGATGACGGCATTGCGGGCCGTTCCCGGGTCGGCCTTGACGGCGCGCAGCAGCGCCATTCCGTCGCCGGCAACGATCTCGGGCAGCGTCACGGCGCCGGGCACGAAATTGGCGAGATCGATGCCAAGCCATTCGGCAAGGGTGGCATTGACATAAGTGACACGACCGTCTGGATCGGCGGCAAAGAAGCCGGCGGGCGCGTGGTCGAGATGGTCGATCGCCTTCTGCAGATCGAGAAAAAAACGTTCCTGTTCGGCCCGTTCCCCGGAAATATCCGCTATCGACCATGCCGACAACGGGTGGCGGCGACCCGGCACCTTGAAGATGCGTACCCAGACCCGATACCAACGGGCTCCCGGCTCCCCGCCCGGCCGAATCGCTTGCGAAAGACGAAATTCGCCGTCATCGGGCTGGCCGTCCCGCAGGCGGGCGGCGAGTTGTTCGATGATCGGAGCCGCCTCGGAATTGTCCGAAAGCAGATCCTCGACAGTCTTCACATCGGCAGCCGAGGTCGCACCTGTCATCTCCGCATAGGCGCGATTGGCGTAGAGCACCCGCCCTTTCGCATCCGTCACGACCAGACCTTCCGTCATGGAATCCACGAAGGCCTTGGAAAGGTCGTCGCCAGTGGAGCGCGGCGTGATCTGGATGAAGCCTATGGCGGTGGCGAACAGGTAGCCGACACCGATCATGGCCAGTATGCCCAGCATTCCGAGCAGGAAAGGGTCACCCAGCCTCTCGCGGAAGATCGCGAAGACGATCGCGGCCCCCGTCAGCACTATGATGAATATGATGAGCCTGGTGATGGCACCGGGCCGCGAATTCTGGTCGACGATCGGGGCAGTGTGGATTTCGCCGCCGGTATCCTTGGCCATTCGTTTGCTGCCTGTCATGCCGAATAGACGGCGCATCCGCCATTACTGGGTATCCGGCATATATCAAGGCCGCCGATCTCCGCAAGGTTGCCATGAAGTTCGTCCATGGGATTCGCAAAGCGGTTGGTGTCTGATTTGCAAACGGGTTTGTTCGCCTTGGTCGGATTGCCAACTTGAAGGCTCCGGCCCAGGTGCCTAGTTTGACCGGCTAACGAGAATAGCGAGGTGGAGTGACGGAATGCGCGAATGGTTTGTCAACATAGCAGGCGAAAGCTATGCCTCCGCATTGATGTGGACCGTTGCTGCGCTGATCCTGCTCCTGATCCTTCTGATTCTCATCCGAATCGTGCGCAGCTTTACCTTCGGCACCTTCGKGGCGGGRGGCCGCAACCGTCGGCCGCGGCTTGCCGTGACCGATGCAACGGCTGTGGACAGTCACCGCAGGCTGGTATTGGTCCGCCGCGACGATGTCGAGCATCTGATCCTGATTGGTGGCCCGAGCGACATTGTCATCGAACAGAATATCCGGGAAATTTCCGAGGAACCGGCTTTTCGGACAGAAGAGGAGAAGCCGAGACAGGAGCCTGCGCCCGTCCCCGCTCCCGTAGACACGCCAGCCCCTGCAACGCGCGAAGCCCCGCGCGAAGAAATCCGCCCAGTCTCACCATCTGCTCCGGCTCCGGCCCCCGCACCTACCGTTTCCGCACCATCAACCGCGCCCACGGCGCAAAGTGCCACGGTGGTTCCCTTGAAATCAGAACCCGTCCTCGCCGCTCAGACCAAACAGGACAGCCTCAAGCCTCAGGCAGCAAACGTCGCGACCGCAGCGGCGATGACCGCCGCGCCGCGCAGCACCGCACCGGATGATCGCGGTGACGTGGAAATCGACGAATCTGTTTTCGAGCTGGCGGAAGCTGAGATTGCCGCCCCTGCCCGGGAGGGCGTTGCGCAGGGCCGGCAGGTTTCTTCCGAGCCTGTGATCCGGGCGGCACCGGCTGCGGCAAGCGCAGTTGCAGCGCCTGCCGTGGAAGCGGGCCCGGCCCAATCCGACGAGACCGCATATTCCGAACCGATGCTCGACGATATCGATATAGGGACCGAGGAAGCTCGCGAATCGCGGAAGCAATCCGACGAATCGCTGGAAGACGAGATGAGCAGGCTTCTGGAAGAACTCTCGGACAACCGGCGGTGAAGCCGGAAACCCGGGCATCCGGAAAAGGATGCCCTCCTTTCTCAGTCGTCGCGATAGACCTTTTCGCGGCGCTCGTGACGCTCTTGTGCCTCGATTGACAAAGTAGCGATCGGGCGGGCGTCGAGACGCTTGAGCGAGATCGGCTCTCCCGTCTCCTCGCAGAAGCCGTAAGTGCCGTCTTCGATCCGCTGCAGTGCAGCATCGATCTTGGCGATCAGCTTGCGCTGGCGGTCGCGCGCTCTCAGTTCTATGGCGCGGTCGGTTTCCGACGAGGCCCGGTCAGCAAGGTCGGGGTGATTTGCATTTTCGCGCTGCAGTGCTTCCAGCGTCTCGCGAGCTTCCTTGAGGATCTCGTTCTTCCAAGCAGTCAGCTTGGCGCGGAAATATGCCCTTTGCCGCTCATTCATGAAGGGTTCAGTTTCGGAGGGAACATAATCGGCATCAACGAGATCGTTCATCGACTCACCCCAACAACTGACAAGTCGGCGCCTATATATTCGGGCGCCACTGGTCCTACAAGCACAAAGGGCCCAACGCTCACGTTTTTGTTAGCGCCTCCCCTCAACCCTGCGTCGAGAGAAGCACCTCGTCGGCTGTGCTGATAGAACGCAGTTCGTGTCAGAAATTCGACAGAGACGATCTTTCTTGTTGAATTCTGCCTCCCGGCGCCGCGTTGCGCCGCTCCGATTCTGGGGTTAGACGGACAGAACCGACCGTGGAACCCAAGGGAATCTCGCGATGAACCGTCTGTTCCTCCTTCGTCATGCGCAGGCCGGGTGGGCACAGGCGGGAATGCGCGACCATGACCGCCCGCTGACCGCCTCGGGCCGTTCCGATGCCGAGGCCATGGGAAGGCAGATGCAAACAGCAGGCTATCTTCCCGATCTCGTGCTTTGCTCGACCGCCGTAAGAGCCCAGCAGACCTGGGAATGCGTGGCTCCCGCTCTGACTGCCGGTGAGCCCAAGGTGGATTACCTGGAGGCGCTTTACAGCACCGACGCCGCGGGGCATGTGCGTCTCATCAGGGAATTTGCAGACTCGGCAGCTGCGCTTCTGCTCGTCGGCCACAATCCGATGGTGGAGGATCTGGCAATTGCCCTGCCCGCCGGAAAAGGCACAGCCACGGAAGCCATCGCTTCCGGCTTCCCCACATCCGGACTGGCAGTGCTGACATTCAGCGGCGATTGGCAGTCATTGGGTCCGGGAACCGGCACGCTTGAGGCCTTTGTCACTCCTGCCGATCTGTAAGCTGCGGTTTCAAAACGGCAAACAACCCCCTATATCGGAAATTTCCGAAAGCGGGGAATTTCGTAATTGGCTTCGCTGACAACCTTTACCGACGAGGCGCGAATCGCCCTGGATACGCTCGCCGGGCGCGCAGCCGGGCTGGTATCGCCTTCCGTGAGACTGGGGGTGACGGGCCTTTCGCGAGCAGGCAAGACGGTGTTCATCTCTGCTCTCGTCCACAATCTGGTCCATGGSGGCAGGCTGCCGCTGTTCGAGGCGCAGAAATCCGGCCGCATCGCCCGTGCCTTCCTCGAGCATCAGCCGGACGACGCGGTGCCGCGCTTCCAGTACGAAGACCACATCGCCGCCCTTGTCGATGAACGCATATGGCCGGAATCGACCCGTGCTATCTCCGAGCTGCGCCTGACGATTGAATTCGAATCCGCTTCCGGCTGGAGTCGGCTCTTCTCCCGCGGGCGCATATCGCTGGATATCGTGGATTATCCCGGCGAATGGCTGCTCGACCTGCCTCTTCTCGGCAAGGACTACGCGGAATTCTCCCGCGACGCCTTCGAACTGGCCGATCTGCCGGTGCGGCGGGAGCTTTCGGCCGATTGGCGGAAGCTGGCCGCCGAAATCAATCCGGACGCCGATGCGGACGAGATGACGGCGCGTCGCCTGGCGGAGGGTTTTACCGCCTATCTGCGGGCCTGCAAGACGGATTCGACTGCGCTGTCCACGCTTCCGCCCGGCCGTTTCCTGATGCCGGGCGATCTGGAAGGCTCGCCCGCACTAACCTTCGCGCCCTTGCCCGGCCTCGGCGACAAGCATGCCCGCCGGGGATCGCTTCACGCGATGATGGAGCGGCGCTACGAGGCCTATAAGACTCATGTGGTCAAACCGTTCTTCCACGAGCACATCACCAGGCTTGACCGGCAGATCGTGCTGATCGATGCCATGCAGGCCCTCAATGCCGGACCGGCGGCTGTCGCCGATCTCGAAAGGGCGCTGACCGAAATTCTCGCCTGCTTCCGGCCGGGCCGCGGCAATTTTCTGACCGATCTCGTATCGCGCCGGATCGACCGGATCCTGATCGCCGCGACCAAGGCGGATCACCTGCACCATGAAAGCCATGACCGCTTGCAGGCAATCGTACGCAGGCTGACGGAGCGGGCGATTGCCCGCGCCGATTTCTCCGGTGCGACGGTGGATGTCGTCGCAATGGCCGCGGTACGCGCCACCCGCGAAGGCACCGTCAAGCAAGGACGGGAGATTTTGCCGGTCATTATTGGCACCCCATTGGCAGGCGAGACGATCAATGGCGAGACATTCGATGGAAAGACTGAAACTGCCATATTTCCCGGTGACTTGCCGGAAAAACCTCACATGATCTTCAAAGGTGGTGAAGAACCGTCGAAACCCGACGAGCAGATGATCCGCTTCGTACGCTTTCGCCCTCCCAAGCTCGAGCGAACGGCCGAGGGCATCACCCTCTCACTGCCGCATATCCGCCTGGACCGAGCCCTCCAGTTCCTTCTCGGAGACTATCTGGCATGACGGAAAAGCGCCGCCCAGCCGCCTTCCGCCTCGATAAGCCGAAGCCCGAGGCCGAGCCTGAAAAATCCAGGCCGGAAGCTTCCACGCCCCGCAAGCCGCGCGCCGTCCGGGCCGACGACGCGGCCGTGGTCACTCCGGCTGCCTTCGACGTCTTCGACGAAGAGGAACTGGCACTGGCGGAGCCGCCGCCGGCTTCGCCTCGCCGCCGGCCTTCGCGCCTTGGCACGGTCTTCACGGCCGCTTTGGGCATTCTGATCTCGCTTGCAATAGGGCTGTGGGTCGACCAGCTCATCCGCGACCTGTTTGCCCGCGCCGAATGGCTAGGCTGGCTGGCGGCGGGCATTGCTGCGATCGCCCTTGTCGCGCTCCTCGTCATCCTGGCGCGCGAACTGGCCGGCATTATGCGGCTGGCTTCGGTCGAGAAGCTGCAATTGCGCGCGCTCGACGCCATTGCCCGCGACGACCCAGGGGCGGCGCGCAGTCTCGTGGACGATCTCTCCGGTTTCCTGGCTGGGAAACCGGAAACCGCGGCGGGACGTAGAACTCTGGCGGAACTCAAAGACGACGTGATAGATGGCGCCAATCTCGTTCGTTTGGCCGAAACTGAACTTCTCGCTCCCCTGGACGCTGCCGCACAGAAGCTGGTTCTCGATGCAGCCAAGCGTGTCTCCATTGTCACCGCGGTAAGCCCGCGCGCACTGGTTGATGTCGCCTATGTGGTTTTCGAAGCCGGACGGCTCATCCGGCGGCTGGCCGAGCTTTATGGCGGACGGCCGGGGACCCTGGGATTTTTCCGCCTGGCGCGCAGCGTGCTGGCACATCTGGCCGTAACCGGCTCAATCGCTGCCGGCGACAGCCTTGTACAGCAGATCGTCGGTCATGGACTGGCGGCCCGTCTGTCGGCCAAGCTCGGCGAAGGCGTCGTCAATGGCATGATGACGGCACGGATTGGCATAGCGGCGATGGAAACAGCGCGACCCCTGCCCTTCAGTGCGGTAAAGCGCCCAGGCATCGGCGATTTTCTCTTAGCCCTGACGAATTTCGCCTCGAAGCGGCAAGCCTCCGGCGCTTCGAAAGATTGAACTTGAACACTTCCGACACTCGCATATGCTTGCAGTCTGGTCATGATAGCGAAGCATTAACCATTCCGCTTCATGGTCTGGAGAGATTTTCACCCGCGAGTCAGTGGTTGCCGGTAAGATGTTCCAACGCGCACGTCAGTACGCTTTTGTCCCCTTTGTGGCCGTAGCAGCCGCCCTGATCGCGCCGGAGGCCGCTTCAGCATCCGATCGTGAACAGAAGTTCTTCGAATCAGTACAGGGGCAATGGTCCGGCCCCGGCGAGATCGTCGCCGGCAAGTACAAGGGCACGAAATTCGTCTGCAACTTCGAAGGCACCACACCCGAAGGCAAGGTCGGCATGACGCTTGACGGCGGTTGCCGGGTCGGCATGTTCACCCAGAACATGTCGGCAAGCGTCGAGCGCAAGGCGCCGGGAGAGTATCGGGGCACCTTCATGGACGGTGCAGCCGGCAAGGGTCTTGATGTCACGGGTGGTACGGTGAAGGGCAAGAAGGTCGTCTTCTCGCTCGTTCGCAACGCGCTCAACGGCGCCATGCTAGCCCATCTCTCCGACAAAAACACCATGAACATCACCGTTTCTGTACGCGTTGCGGAAGAGATGGTGCCTGTCATCGGAATGAATCTGAAACGGACCGACACCGGCCCGGTCGGTTCCGTGGCGGTTGCACGATAACACTCCTGCTTGCCAGTCCCGCTTATGGCTCCGATAGTGGCATCAAGCCTCCGGTGAGGTCGGCCTTCCATCGGTGATCTCTCCGGAAAGACGCACTTGCGCGGCGGCATGGTGAATTGCGGAGAGACATGATGGCTGCTGAGGCTGGCGGAAGCGATCTGGTGCAGGTGGTGGCGCTTCTTGCCGCCGGCGTCATAGCCGTTCCGATCTTCAAGCGGCTGGGTCTTGGCTCGGTTCTCGGTTACCTGACAGCGGGCCTGATCATCGGTCCCTTCGGCATCGGCCTGTTTTCGGATCCGCAAGCGATCCTGCACGTTGCCGAACTCGGCGTGGTGATGTTCCTCTTCGTTATCGGCCTTGAGATGCAGCCATCGCGGCTTTGGGGACTGAGACGTGAGATATTCGGCCTCGGGGCGGCCCAGGTCGCAATATGCGGCGCGCTCCTGACGGGTGCCGGGATCGTGATGGGATTTTCACCGCTGGTCGCCTTTGTCGCCGGCATGGGATTCGTGCTGTCCTCCACCGCCATTGTGATGCAATTGCTCGACGAGCGCGGGGATGTCGCCACGCCCCAGGGGCAGCGAGTAGTCTCCATCCTGCTTCTGGAAGACCTCGCAATCGTCCCCCTGCTCGCCCTTGTCGCCTTTATGGCCCCTGGATCCCACGAAGGGGATGCCATGTCGCGGCTGAATGCGATCCTGATCGCGCTTGCCTCGCTTGCCGCGCTCGTGGCTGCTGGTCGCTGGCTGCTCAATCCCATGTTTCAGCTTCTGGCGCTGTCGCATGCCCGCGAGGTGATGACGGCTGCCGCATTGCTCGTCGTGCTCGGCGCAGCACTTGCCATGCAACTTGGCGGCCTCTCAATGGCCATGGGCGCCTTCCTCGCCGGCGTCCTGCTTTCGGAATCGACCTTCCGCCATCAGCTCGAAGCCGATATCGAGCCCTTCCGCGGCATCCTGCTGGGCCTGTTCTTCCTCGGCGTCGGCATGTCGCTCGATCTTGGCGTGATCGCCCGCGAATGGCCGCTGATCGCAATGGCGGTCGTGGTCTATATGGCCCTGAAATCGGCCGGCATCTATACGGTCGCCCGTCTTCTGAAGGCCAACCACGCCGAAGCGCTTACCCGCGCTGCCCTCCTTGCCCAGGGCGGCGAATTCGCCTTCGTTCTTTTCGCTTCCGCGGCAAGCGTCGGGATCCTCAACGCATCGACAAATGCGGTTTTGACCGCCACCGTCATCATCTCGATGGCATTGACGCCCTTGCTCATGCTTTCCCTGCGCTGGATCCTTCCCGAGGGCAAGGTTTCCATGGACGGCATCGATGTCGCAGAAGGACTTCAGGGTCGCGTGCTCATCATCGGCTTTGGCCGTTTCGGACAGATCGTCAGCCAACCGCTGCTCCTGCGCGGCGTCGATGTCTCGATCATCGACAATGACGTCGAAATGATCCGCGCCGCGGCGACTTTCGGCTTCAAGGTCTATTATGGCGACGGCACCCGGCTCGATATTCTCCACGCAGCCGGCGCAGACAACGCCGAAGCGATACTGGTGTGCGTCGACAATCCCGACGCAACCCGCACAATCGTTGAACGGATCAAAAGCGAGTTCCCGCTCACTCCGGTGCTGGCACGAGCCTATGATCGCGGCAGCGCCTTGCAGCTCATTAGGGAAGGTATCGATTTCCAGATCCGCGAAACCGTCGAATCCGCTCTGGTTTTCGGTCGGGTCGCCCTGGAGAAGCTGGGCGTGGACCCCGACGAGGCGGCGGAGATCGTGGCCGATGTGCGCCATCGCGACCAGGCGCGTCTGGAGGCACAGCTTGTCGGCGGCATCACCGCCGGCCGGAACTACATGGCGAGCAATATGCCAGTTCCTGCACCGCTGGCACAACCGCGCCGGGCCGGGCGCGCGCTGAACGACGAGACGGCGGGAATGCTGGCCGGGACCGAATCCGAAACTGCGAAATGACGGTCAGCCGCGCCACCAGTCCCGGCCACCGGGCTGCCTGACGATACCCGAGGTATCGAGGGAAGACAGCAACTTGTGCGCCGGCTTTCCGTCCACAAGCTGATCCGGCGCGATTTCGGCCAGTGGCACAAGGACAAAAGCGCGCTCAGCCATGCGCGGATGCGGAATCTCGAGTCCCTCCTCCGATATATTCAGATCATCATATATCAGAATATCGATATCGATGGTCCGGGGCCCCCATCTTTCGCGCCTTATCCGCCGCTGCGAACGTTCGATGTCCAGGCAAAGCTGCAACAGGGCATGTGGTCGAAGATCCGTGCGTATCTCTGCGACTATATTCAGGAAGTCCGGCTGGTCGACCTTCCCCCAAGGAGGAGTTCGGTGGAGGGACGATACCGCTGCAACGCTCGTCCCAAGCGTTGCGTCCAGAGCCTGCAGGGCATCCGCCATGGCGCGCGCCGGATCGCCGATATTGCCTCCGAGCCCGAGAAAGACGCGGGCGCTGTTGTCACTGGACACTGTTACCTCGACATGGGAACGGCTACACCTTGTAGCGCAGAATAGCATCAGCCATCCGGATTGCGTCCCTGTTCGGCGCGACATCGTGCACCCGGAAAACCGAAGCGCCTGCCAGCCGCAAAATGACGCTTGTGGCTGCCGTGCCCATTGCCCGTTCGCCCGCATCCCTGCCCGTCACCTGACCGATGAACCGCTTGCGCGATGTCCCGACAAGCAGCGGGAAATCCAAACCGGCCAGTTCATTGAAGCGGGCCATGAGTTCGAGGTTTTCCTCCGCGGTCTCCTTGGCGAAGCCGAAGCCTGGATCGAGCACGATCTGTTCGTCGGAAACGCCCGCTTTCCGCGCGATTTCCAGGGAACGGCGCAGGAAGGCGAATTGATCCGCGATGACGTCCGGAAGCTTTTCACGCTCACGTCCGGTATGCATGATTACCAGCCCTGCCCCCGTTTCGGCTGCAAGCCTGGCAATTCCGGGCTCGCGTTGCAGACCCCAGACGTCGTTGACGATATGGGCACCGGCCTCCACCGCCTTCCGTGCCGTCTGCTCGCGATAGGTGTCTACCGACAGGATGATGTCGGGCCGGCCGGCAAGGGCGTCTATCACAGGCAGGATCCGGGCCTGCTCCTCCTTCAGGGAAACGGACTTGGCGCCCGGGCGCGTGGATTCTCCGCCGATATCGATGATCGCGGCACCCTCCGCCGCCATTGTCTCTGCTTCGGCGACGGCCTCAGCGACGCTGCTGAACCTTCCGCCGTCGGAGAAACTGTCGGGTGTGACGTTCAGCACGCCCATGATCAATCCCTCCTCTCCGAGGGTGAGTTCACGACCGTGCGCCAGTTTCCAGTTTCGACCAGTCATCATCGCTCCCTGGAAAAAGCTTGTGCTGTTGTTTCAGCACAAAATCAACACACAGTTGATTATCACTCTCATTGGGCCGGGGAACGGCTCGTGCTTTTTTCGTTGCGTCCATCAGACCGATGGCGCAATGTTTGATCGGAGGCACCAGCCAGTTGCACAAGATCCTGTTCGCCCTCATCATAGCAACAACCGCGGTCGCCCCTGCTTCGGGCGCCAGTTTATCCCGCACTTTCAGCTATTTCTCCATTGGCGGAAACACCCTAGAGGAAATCGAGAAGCAGCTTGACGCGCGCGGACCGCATGTGCGCAGCACCGGACGCCGGCATCCCGGAGCTACCCAGATGGAATTCACGACCCGGATCGGCTATGGCGAAGGCAAGGGGCGCTGCCGCATCGTCAGTGCCGATGTGCGCGTCAAAGCCAAGGTGATCCTGCCGCGCTGGCGCAACCGGAAATCGGCCGAACAGGACGTGCGCCTGATCTGGGATACGCTCGAACGCGACATCAAGCGCCACGAGGAAAGCCATCTGAGCATCGCCAAGAATTATGCCCGCAAGATGGAGCGGACACTGCAAAAGCTGAGGTCGATGCCTACATGCGCGGCGATGGCCCAGAAGGCGCAGGAAACCACCCGGCGCGTGCTGGCCGAGCATGACGCCGCGCAAGACCGTTTCGACAGGATCGAAAGCAAGAATTTCGAAAGCCGCATATTGCGGCTTCTGAATTATCGGCTTCAGCAAATTCAGGCAGGCCGACTGCCCGGCTGATCAGCCGGTCACGCCGAGCTTCTTCTGCAGGCTCGTGGAGGATGTCGTGTACTGAAACACGATGCGCTCCCCGGGACTCACGATCCGTTTGGCGGCCTGCGCCATCAGCGCAGCCTCGTGGAAGCCGGAAAGGATCAGCTTCAGCTTGCCCGGATAGTGGTTGATGTCGCCAATGGCGAAGATGCCGGGTTCCGATGTCTCGAATTTCTCGGTATCGACGGGGATGAGGTTTTCATGCAGGTCAAGCCCCCAATCGGCAATGGGGCCGAGCTTCATCGTCAGCCCGAAGAAGGGCAACAGCCTCGTGCAGGGCACCTCGATGTCGCCATTAGGTCCCTTGACCACGGCTGCTCTCAGGTTGCCGTTCTCGCCCTTGAGCGCGCTCACCTGCCCGATCTCGAAGGAGAGCTTCTCCTCCTCCTGCAGCGCGAACATCTTGTTGACGCTGTCCGGCGCGGCGCGGAACTCCGGCCGCCGATGCACCAATGTGAGCCTGCGGGCTATCGGCTGCAGGTTGAGCGTCCAGTCAAGCGCCGAATCCCCGCCGCCGACGATCAGGAGGTCGTGACCGCGGAATTCCTCCATATGGCGGACGGAATAGAAGACGCTCTTTCCCTCGAATTGCTCGATGTCGGGAATGGGGGGCCTTTTCGGCTGGAACGAGCCGCCCCCTGCGGCGATCACCACGACCTTCGCCTCGAAGGTCTCGCCTTCGTCTGTCTTCACCTGAAAAGAACCGTCTTCCAGCCGCTCGAGGCTCGCAACCATGCGATTGAAAGTGAATTCAGGCTTGAAGGGCCTGATCTGCTCCATCAGCCGGTCGACCAGTTCCTGTCCGGTGACGACCGGCAGCGCGGGAATGTCATAGATAGGCTTCTCGGGATAGAGCTCGGCGCACTGGCCACCCGGGCGATCCAGTATGTCGATCAAATGGCATTTAAGGTCGAGCAGGCCGAGTTCGAAGACGGCAAAGAGCCCGACAGGGCCGGCGCCGACGATAAGGACGTTTGTCTTGGTCGCAACAGCGGTCATGGGCCAATCCTTGCCCTTTGTGCAGCCGAATGCTGTTGCAAAACCGGCACCCGATTTCGCGATATGACGCTGCCGGCCCGCAAAATGATCTAACCTTGCCGTTCCGGTACGCGGACGACGAGGCCGTCCAATTCGTCGCGAACCCTGATCTGGCAGGAAAGGCGCGAATTCGGCCGCACGTCATAGGCGAAATCCAGCATGTCCTCTTCCATGGCCTCCGGCTCGCCTACCTCTGCCGTCCATTCCTCATCCACATAGACGTGGCAGGTGGCGCAGGCGCAGGCGCCGCCGCACTCCGCTTCGATCCCCGGCACGCCGTTCTGCACGGCGTTTTCCATGACGGTCGAGCCGTTCTCGGCTTCGACGTCGAAACGCGTGCCATCAAAGGCGATATAGGAAATCTTGGTCATGCCGATGATCCCGAAGTGAAATGGCAGGAGGAACCTTCACGCGGAGATAATCGCTCTTTCGGGCGAGTCAACTGCGGCGGCCGAACGCAGGCAATCCGCGTCAGACCTCGTAATCCTCCCGCACCGGCTGCCGGGCAAGCCGGAACCATTGGGCAGGCGGAACCGTTGTCACCGGTATTTTCCATCGGAGAGGGTTAGTTGCCATGAGCGTACTGATCAGCATTTTGATAACGTTCCTCGTCATCATCCTGGTGCTCTGGCTGGTGCAGCGTCTGCCGCTCGATGCCCGCATGCGTCAGATCGTTCAGGTGATCGTCATCATCATCGGCATCATTTCGCTCTTGCGCTATCTGGCAGTCTTCTGACCCGGCATCAGATAAACCGGAAGATTCCTTCAATTTTTCAACACTTTCTGAGCGAATTTCTCATTAATACGTGAACATGATTCAGTCAGAATCTCCGGCCGGAATTGCCACTCGCCTGTCGAGAGAGCACCGCCATAATGTGTGGACAAACGTTGGCACAGCCGGGCGAGTGGCAGATATCCGGCACAGCCCCCGTTAACCTTATGTTTAAACTTTTACGCATTCGGCCAAATGCGTGTTTTCTTTACCGCCCTGTGCCACTACGATACGGGCGGTCAATTTTGAGCCTTAAATCGCGGGCAACGAGCCACTGAACCGGCGGGGCTTCAATAACCGGCAAACGGACGCTCGCGGATAGTACAGGGTATAGGCGGCAATGGCGCGTAACACAGCGAACAAGCAAGATCTGGACAGCGATTTCGCGAAGGAACTGGAGGATGCGCTCAGCATCGACCTGACCGGCGAGGATCTGGGCGACGACGACTTGGACATCGCAGCCTCCATGGAGGATCTGGAAGCGCAGATCTCCAAGGCGGCAGAAGAGCTCGCACGCGAAGGCCGCCAAGCAGAAGCGGAAGCCCCGGCAGAACCCGAAACCTTGCCGCCCTTCCCTGCGGCCAAGGAACTCCTCGAAACTGTTGCCGAGGAAACAGAGGAAGCGTTCGTCGAGGAGGAAACGGCTGTCGAGCCAGAAAATCGCGCGGTCCAATCGTCCGAAAACGGGACAGCGCCAAAAACCGATGCGCCCGCCCCGCTCACTCCCGCCGAACCTGAAACCTCCCATACGCCGACCACGGCAGCGGTGCCCTTTGCTCCTGCCAACGATGACCGGCAGAAGGACTACCGGATCCTTCAGCAGAGGCTGAACAAGCGTCCGCCGCGCACAATCTACTGGATCGTTGCCGCTCTTTCGGTGGTGTGGGCGCTTGGCGGGCTCGCACTTGCACATCTTCTTTACGCGCCCGCGATCTGGCAGATCAGCTCCGTGGCCGAACTCCTGGCCGCCCCTTACGCCCTCGGAATCGCCGTCGGCATTTTCATTCCTATCGTCCTTTTCTGGGGTTTTGCGGTGATGATTCGCCGCGCGCAGGAAATGCGTATGACCGCCCAATCCATGGCCGAACTGGCGTTCCGCCTCGCCGAGCCGGAAAATCTTGCCCACGAGCGCGTCATGACGGTCGGCCAGGCCATCCGCCGGGAAGTGCAGGCCATGGGCGACGGTATCGAACGCACCCTCGCCCGCGCCGTCGAGTTGGAAACGCTCGTTCACACCGAGGTCAACGAACTCGAACGGGCTTACTCGGAAAACGAATCCCGGATCCGCCTGCTCGTGGATGGTCTCGGCAGCGAACGGGAGGGCATTGTCAACCACGCCGAACGTGTTCGCGCGTCGATCGCTGGAGCCCATGAACTCCTCAAGGAGGAATTGGGGAATGCCGGAAACCTGATTACCGCCAATGTCGAGAATGCTTCGCGTCTGCTTGCTTCGACACTTTCGGAATCCGGCAATGCACTCGTCGAGCGCGTCAATGGATCCAGCAATGCCATTCAAACGGCAATCGACCAGCGTCTGGACGCGATATCGGAGCGCATAACCACTTCGGGCGATGCCTTCGCCAGCCTGCTGGACACGCGCATCGCTACCCTGGCCGAGCGAACGGACGAGGTGGCTGAAACATTCGGCCAGCTTTTCGACAGCCGGATTTCCGGCCTTGCCTCGGTCATCAGCAATGCGACCGACAGATTGAGCGGCGAATTCGATTACCGGATGCGGGAGATGGAGCGGGCACTGGCCGAGCGCGGTCAATCCCTCATCGCCGAATTCCAGACCCGCGCCGAGGCTCTGGACAAGGGCACTGAAAAGCTCAACGCCGCGCTCGAGGCGCGGGCCCGCAGCATCAATGAGGGCCTTGTCGAGCGTACGCGCGAGATCGCCGAGACCTTCATGCGCGGCAAGCAAGATGTCGCAACCGCCATCGAGGAAGGCAAGTCGGCCCTTGACAAGGAACTGGCGAACCTCGTCGCCTCCACCTCCATAATGCTCGAGGAACGCGCCGACGACTTTGCCCGACGCCTCGCCGACGGCCGCACGCAGATGACGGCCGCCCTCGACGAGGATCTGGCCAAGCTCTCCAGCACCGCAGAAGATTTCGGCCGCCGCCTGGCCGACAGCCGGATCGAGGTGATGAACGCGCTGGACGGCGATCTCGAAAAGCTCTCGACTGCCGCTGACGACTTCGCCACCCGCCTCATGGATGGCCGTTCCAAGGTTACCGCCGCCCTTGACGCCGATCTGGAACGCCTCACCTCGACACAGCGGCAGATCGACGAGGCCGTGGAGCGGCAGGTGCAGGCTTTCGCAGATGGGCGCACCCGTCTTGCGGAAGCTCTCGAAGCCGACATTCGCAAGCTGGCGGAAACTCGGGCAAATCTGGAAACCTCCATCGCGGAGCAAATCAGGACGCTTGGCGACAGCGGCGAACGCCTATCGGGCGCCCTGGCGGCGGATTTGGAGAAGCTCGCCGAGAGCCGGTTTGCCATCGAATCCTCCGTCGAAAATCATATTCAGGCGCTTTCTGGAGCACGTGCTTCCTTTACCCAGGCACTCGAAGCGGATCTGGATGGCATAAGCCGCCGCCGCGAGGAAATGACCTCCGCCATTTCGGCCGAAATCGCCCGTATCAACGAGGCCTTCGACCGCCACACCGGTGTGATAGAAGAACGCACAGGGACCATGGAACGTGCGCTGTCCATCGGCATCGGCAATGTCCGCACGACTCTGGAGAACACGGCGGTCGTGGTGGCCGGATCGCTGCGCGACAAGGTGCTCGAAGTCACCACGACGCTGACGGAAGAGACGGCCAAGGTATTCGAGGACGCCGACCAGCGTATTGCCTCCCGCGTCGACCTTGCCGCCCAGACGCTCTCCGCCCGCGTCGAGGAAATCGATCACTCCTTCGACGGTGCTGCTGATCGCCTTGCGATCCGGGTCGAGCAGGCGGCGGAGTCGCTCAGCCAGCGGGTCAGCGAATTCGACAAGTCGGTGGACGGCATCGGCGACCGCATAGCCTCGCGTGTCGAAGAGGCTGCCCAGTCCCTCAGCACGCGCATCAGCGAAATCGACTATTCCTTCGACGGAGCGGCGGATCGCATCGCCGCCCGCGTCGAGGAAGCCGCGCAAGCACTCGCTGCCCGCGTCGGCGAGATCGATCAATCCTTCGACAGCACGGCGGATCGCATAGCCATTCGCATGGAAGAAGCCGCCCAGGTTCTCGGCACGCGGGCCAATGAGATCGACCAGTCCTTCGACGGGACCGCCGATCGCATTTCCAGCCGCATCGAGCAGGCAGCGCAGGCCCTCAGCGCCCGCATCAGCGAAATCGACCAGACCGTCGACGGCGCTGCCGGACGTATCGCGCTTCGCACTGATGCATTCGCCCAGCGCTTCGATGAAATCGACGGCCGCATTGCAGCGCGCATCGCGGAAACATCGGATTCGCTTGCCGAACGCGCAGAGGCGATCGCGCAGGTGTTCGAGAACGTCGATAGCCGCGTGGCTGCCCGCACGAACGAGAGCGCGAATGTCCTTTCGGCCCGCATTGACGAGGTCGCAAAGACCTTTGACGAGGTCGATCAGCGCATCATTGCCCGTACACATCAGACCTCGGCGGAACTCGCCGCTCGTGCGGAGGCCATCGGCCAGTCGCTGAGCGACATAGAAAGCCGCCTTGCCTCCGGTACCCGGGCTGTTGCCTCCGGCATCAGCAGCGGCGTGGAGGATGCCGAGACGCGGCTGCGCCAAAGCGCCGAGTCGCTTGCCCAGCATGTCGGTCAACAGCTTTCGCAGACCCAGGCCGATCTCGTTTCGACCGCCGATACGATCGCCCAGACCTTTGCCACCATCAACGAGCATATCGGCAAGCGCACGAGCGAGACCGTCAATACGCTCGAGGCCCGTACCCGCGAGCTCAACACAATGCTCGCCGGGCGGACCTCGGAAATCTCGCGCATTCTTGATGAGACGGCGCGCCCGCTTGTCGAGCGTTTCGAGGCCAGCGGTGGTGAACTGCAGCATAGCATCGAGGCGATCACGCAAAAGACCTCCGAGCGCCTGCAGGCAGAAAACGCTGCGCTCATAAACGCGCTCGCGAGCCGGACCGCAGAAACCCTGAAGGCTGTCGAAAGCGCCCGTGCCAGCCTCACCGACAATGTCGGGAATCTGCTGGAGCGTCTTGGCGCTTCGACGGAAAATCTCGGAGAGCTCGTTGCCCGTGCCGTGCAGAATCTGTCGGATATCGACACCCGCCTCATCAGCACGACCCAGGAATTCGCCGCGAACGCAGAAAAGGCCGCGGAGACCTTCTCCAATTCGGCAAGCCTCATCAATGCGAATTCCGGCCGGCTCGCGGACCTTTCGGGCCGTACGCTGAAGGAGATTTCCGTGATAGCGGGACGCTTCGACGAACATAGCAAGGTTCTGGAAAGCGCGGCAGAACTCCTGGCGAAGGCGCAGAACAGCATCTCGTCCTCGCTCGAAAACCGGCACGAAGCGCTTGATGAACTTGCGACGGGCCTTGTCCAGAAGTCGGAGAATATCGAACGCATCCTCAATTCGTTCGAGAATTTCGTCGAACGGGTCATCGAGACCGCCGAAGGCCGCACCCGCGATTCCGCGGAAGGAATGCGCAAGGCGATCACCGAGATCGTTGAATCGGCCACAAGCCGCTTCTCCGGCGCGACCGAGGAGATGCGGAGGACGGCCGCTGCGATCCGTGCCGAGCTCGAACAGACCCGCGCCGAAATGAAGAAGGGCGTATTCGAGCTTCCCGAGGAAGCGAAGGAATCGACATCCGCCATGCGCCGCGCCATCACCGAACAGGTGAACGCGCTCAAGGAATTGTCGGAGATCGTCGCCAAATCCGGACGTCTCCATGATGCATCGCAAGGCAAGCGTGACGGCGCACCGTCGTCGCTTTCGGCCTCCGGCGTTGCCCCGAGGGCGCCTTCCGGCAGCAATCCTGCCGCGCCCGAACAGCGTCCTGTTGTTGCTCCGGCACGCCCGGCCCCATCATCCCAGCAGGGCGGTTGGGTGCGCGATCTTCTGCGCGGCGCCTCGCGCGAGGAAGCGGATACGGATCCAAAGCCTGTATCGGCCGGCACGATGCCGAAACCGGATCGTTCGGCCCTCCATGTGGTCGAATCGCTGAACTCTCTTTCCGTGGATATCGCCAGGGCTATCGACCACGAAGCTTCGATCGAGCTTTGGGATCGTTACCGGCGCGGCGAAAGGAACATCTTCACGCGCAGGCTCTACACCCTGAAGGGACAGCAGACTTTCGACGAGATCCAGCGCAAGTACAAAGCGGATTCCGAGTTCCGCAGCGCCGTCGATCAGTATTGCCGCGACTTCGAAAAGCTGTTGAAGGACGTTGCGCGCTCGGATCGCGACAACATCATGACCCAGACCTATCTCACCTCCGATACGGGCAAGGTCTACACCATGCTCGCCCATGCGAGCGGACGCCTGCGCTGATAGGCGAAAGTCGGCAAACGAAAGCGGGGCTTCGGGCCCCGCTTTTTTGTGGGTGGATCGAAATGCGGCACCGATCAACCGCTATATCTGGAGCGGAAATCCGATAATGATGGTGGGGTGCCGCCGAGATTTCAGCAACGGATTATATGACGGAAACGGCCCAGCCCACGATCTCGTTGGCCGCCGCGCCAAAAGCCTGATCGAGCGCGGCAACGAAAGCAGCATTGCCGCTATCGGCGGCCACCGGCACGCTGGCTGTGAATGTGCGAGAGGCCCGGACGACACCGTTGCGGTCGTTGAGGATGCGCACAAACATTTCTATCTGGGCACGAGGCGTACCATCCACGCGGATTTCGAAGGCACGGATATCGGCAATCACCTGATAATCTATTGCAAGCCCCTCGCCCGGCTTGCCAACGCCGCCGACACGGCCGGAGCGCTGGAAAGCTTCCGCAAGCCGCGCCTGCACGATGCGCGGCAGGCGGTCCGACCATCTTGCTCCCTTGAGAAGCTGGATGGCGGACGGTCCGGTCTTGATGACGATGTCCTGTCCGTCCAGGGCTTTCAGTGCCGAGGGTTCCGCGATGAGGATCTGTGTCCGGCTGAGACGCCCGCCGGTCGAGATCGTAGTGGGCGCCGTCAGTTCATATATGTCAACCGGAGCCGGTCCAAGGCCTGGGAGAGCTGCACAACCCGAAAGCGCGACTGCAAGAAAAACACCGCTTGGAAATACGCGCTTCACTTTCACTCGACTATCCCCCGCGCACGTGACACGGCGGTCCCCTTTGAAAGCTACAACCTTTGCGTTCCCCGGCGCCGATGTCAACGCCGGACGCGGCCGTCATACCTGCGAACCTCGCCCTCTCCACCAGTTATGATACGCTGAGGGTTCTGTTCCAGGTCGCTGATGGCCTGCTCGATGCGACTGATGGACCGGCGGCTGTCCCGCACCAGCGATTCCACTTCCCGCAGGCCTTGTCCCGAAAAACGCGCAAGTCCTTCAGTGATCGTGCCCATTCGCGCATTGAGCGTTTCAGCCACCTCGCGGAATGCTGCAAGTGTGGCTCTGGCATCTGCGATGACACCTTCCGCATCGTCGGAACCGAGCAGCCCGTCCAGTTTTGCGAGGACTCCATCCACTCGCGTGGAAGCCTGATTGAGACGCGAGGCCAATTGCTGGGCATCGGTTATGAACTGGTCGATATCCTCCGAGCGCTGTCCTATCGTCTCGGTGACCTTCGAAACGTCATTGGCGGCGCGGTTCACGGTAACGCTCGCCTGCTCGAAATTGGTGAGCGCGGTTTTTACCTGAGCCGAATCAATGCCGTCGAGTATGCTATCGACCTTGCCAAGCGTCTGGTTTGCGCCTTCCGAGAACTGGCCGATGGAACGCACCGTCTGTTCCACACCGGATACAATCGTTTCGAGATTCTGGCTGGCGGTATCCACTCGTCGCGAGAATTCCTCGACGTGAGCCACCGTCTGGTCGATATTGTCCACGACGCGCCGGACCTTTTCCGGATCGACGGAATTCAACAGCTCCTCGGCAGAAGCCAGCGTTCTGTTCAACTGCCCGGAGACCCCCGATAGCGTCTCGGAGAGGGCAGTGACCCCCTCCAGGAACTTGTCGATCCCTTCGGAATTGGCCGCCAGGGCATCGGAGAAGGTCCGGATATTCTCCACCGTCTGGGTGAGCGGTGTGCGGGCATCTCCGACGAAACCTTCCAGTTGCGAGACGACGGTGTCTGCGCGGGTGAGGATCGATTGCGCCGTCTGCAAAAGATTGGTTACCGCCGAGGGGCTCGCGGTGATCTCGGCCACCGTGCCCTGGGCTTCGGCCCGATCCAGAAGGTTCGGCTCGTCGGGATTGCCCCCCTTCAATTCGATATTCGCCTGCCCGGTCAATCCGGCAAGACCGACATCGGCTTGCGTGGAAGGCGTGATCGGTGTCAGCCGGTCGACGGTCGTATCCGCAATCGCCACCGACGGGTTGCTGAGATCGAGATAAACCCGCTGCACGTCGCCCACCTTAACACCGTTGAAGAGTACCGCGCTGCCGCGGCCAAGGCCGGATGCCGAGCCGGGTATGCGTACGCGGAGGGTCGCCACCTCGCCCCTCTCGCCGATCGCAGCCGTCCAGTAAATGAAGGCGAAAGCGGCAAGGATCGCAACAATGGTGAATAGGCCGACAATGACGTAATTGGCTCTGGTTTCCATTTATGCGTCCATGCCTGTCTATGCGTCCGTGCGCGTTCTGGCGTCGATATCGACCCGTCTGGCGCGTTTGCCGCGGAAGTAGGATTTCACCCACGGCTCCTCACTTTGCATCATTGTGCTGACTGGCCCTTCGACCAGAACTTTCTTTTTTCCCAATACCGCGATCCTGTCGCAGGCGGTTAGCAGGCTATCGAGATCGTGGGTCACCATATACACGGTGAGCCCCATCGTATCGCGCAGTTTTGCAACAAGTTCATCGAAATCGGCCGCGCCGATCGGATCGAGCCCCGAAGTCGGCTCGTCGAGGAATACGATATCCGGGTCGAGCGCAAGAGCCCGCGCCAGGGCCGCGCGCTTGATCATTCCGCCGGATAGTTCGGAAGGAAACTTGTTGGCCGCGTCCCGGGGCAAGCCTACCATCTCGATCTTCAGGATCGCGAGTTCGTCCATCAGCTTCCGCGGCAGATCAAGGTATTCGCGCATGGGCACCTGGACATTTTCAAGTACCGTCAGGGCTGAGAACAATGCGCCGTGCTGGAACAGCACCCCGATTCGCGTGTCGAGAAGCAGCCGCTGCGTATCGTCCACCTCGTCCACATCGACACCGAAGAGCTTGATCGTGCCCGATTGTTTGGGGACGAGCTTCAGCACCGTGCGCAGGAGTACCGATTTGCCGGCTCCCGAGGCCCCAACAAAGCCGAGGATTTCACCGCGATAGACATCGAGCGAGAGGTTCTCGAGGATAGTCTTTTCACCGAAGGCGACCGTCACATCGCGAACGGACAAGACGACTTCCCGCTCTTCCTCCTGTCCGGCTTCCACCCGGCTTTCGTTGCCGTTCGTCGTCATCCAGACCCTTCAGAAATCAATTGCCGCATAGAACATGGCAAAAAGGCCATCGACGACGATAACGACGAAAATCGCCTTAACAACCGAAGCCGTCACGTGACGGCCGAGCGATTCGGCGCTGCCTCCGACTTGCATTCCCTCGATGGATGCAATGACGCCGATGATCAGCGCCATGAAAGGCGCCTTGATCATGCCCGCGAAGATTGTCGAAAGGTCAATGCTGTCGCGCAGCCGGTCAATGAAGGCGGTGGGCGTGATGCCTGAATAGAACCAGGCCACCCCCATGGCACCGGCCATCGCGGCAAAATTCGCCACCACGGTCAGGAGCGGTACAGCAATCACCAGGGCAACAAGACGCGGAAAGACCAGGACACCAATGGGATTAAGGCCCATCACCTGGAGCGCATCCACCTCCTCGCGCATCTTCATGGAGCCTATTTCCGCCGTTATCGCACTGCCCGAACGGCCTGCGACCATGATGGCGGTCATCAGCACGCCGAGTTCACGCAGGATCAGAATGCCGACAAGATCGACAACGAATATCTCTGCTCCGAAATAGCGGAGCTGGAACCCACCCTGCTGGGCGATGATAGCGCCCACGATAGCTGACATCAGCACGATGACGGGAATGGCGCCGACCCCCATTCTGTCGATCTGGCTGACGATCGCGGCCGGGTTGACTGCATGTCCGCGCCCGAGCTTCATCTGCGCGCCGCGGATGGTCGCGCCGAGAATGTTGAGACCAAAAAGGATATCGTCGCGGGCCGCATAGACGGAGCGGCCTACCGATTCGAGCATCCGTAAGAAGAACCACGGCTTCGGCTCGGTCTCGACCTTGCCGGATTCTTCTGCCGTGCCTTCCACTTCGGAAAGCAGGATCGATGCGGCTTCCGAGGCACCGGTGAGATTGATGTCAGCGCCGCGTTGTGCCTGCACCTTCGCCGTGCGCTGGATCAGCCATGCACCGGCCGTATCGAGCTTGCGCACGCCGCTTATGTCCAGATCAAGCTCGCGAATATCCCCACGCGCCTCGATCTGGCGCATCTGCGCGTCAACCAGCGCCACGGTGCGCGTGTTCCATATGCCGGAAAGCACGCAGATCAGCTTGTCGCCCTGCTCGGTCGTCTCAAGGCGAGGCTGGTTGGCTCTTTCCTCGCGTCGCGCGGGACTTGCGCGTTTGCCGAGTTTGATCAACATGGACACATCATTAGGCTGCGAGCCTGAAAAAGGGAAGGAAATGGCTTTGCATTCATCAGCGGCAAGGGCGGAATCCTCCGTTTCCTTTGCTATGTGATTCCGTCATCCGCCGCCATTTCGAATCAGCCGACCAGTCAGGACCAGCCATGTCACGCGAGTTATCCGTAGAGTTCGAGCGCTTTCCCATCGCAGGAAAATTCACCATTTCACGCGGCTCCAAGACCGAAGCCGAGGTCGTGACCTGCATCATCCGCGACGGCGACTGCCTTGGGCGCGGCGAATGCGTACCTTATGGCCGTTATGACGAAACGCTGGAAAGCGTGCGCGAGGAGATCGAAGCGCGCCGCCAGGACGTGGCCGAAGGGGCCGGACGGGAAGATCTGCTGTCCCTGATGAAGCCAGGGGCGGCCCGCAACGCCATCGACTGCGCTCTCTGGGACCTCGAGGCCAAGCTTGAGAATGCTCCCGCCCACCTCAAGGCCTGCAGCACCGCGCCGCGTCCTGTCACCACCGCGATGACGATCTCCCTGGACACGCCCGACGAAATGGCCGCGCAGGCTCGCGCCAATGCATTCCGCCCGCTGCTGAAGGTCAAGGTTGGCACGGATAACGATATCGCCCGCATCCATGCAATAAGGGCAGCCGCGCCCAACAGCCGCATCATCCTTGATGCCAATGAAGGATGGACCGAAGCCAATATCCACGACAATCTGGTCGCCGCCGCCGAGTTCCGCATTTCCCTGATCGAACAGCCCTTGCCAGCGGGCAAGGATGGCATTTTGCGCGAAATCCCCCATCCCGTGCCGGTCTGCGCGGACGAAAGCATCCATACCGGGGACGACCTCGACAAGCTCGCCGGGCTCTATGACGCAATCAACATCAAGCTCGACAAGACCGGCGGCCTGACCGCCGCGCTGCAATTGCGAGAGCGCGCCCGCGAGCTTGGCTTTGGCATCATGGTAGGCTGCATGGTGGGAACGTCCCTGGCCATGGCTCCGGCCGTTCTGCTGGCGCAGGAAGCGGATTATGTCGATCTCGACGGTCCCCTGCTGCTCGCGCGTGACCGCCACCCCGCACTTCGTTACCGGGGTTCGCTGGTTTCGCCGCCTTCATCCGCTCTCTGGGGCTGATCGGGCGCCAAAACAGCTTCAGAAGCTGAAGCGCCTGACCGCGGGTTTCCTTCGGCTGCCGTGGGTTGGCTCGGGGCGGGGAATGTCAATCGCCCCCATGCGCTCGGCGCGCGCCAGTGCGGCCTGCCGGCAGCCATTCGGCGTGCCGGACCCTGCCTTTCCCGCCTCCCTTGTGCGCGACATCGGGATCATACCCTGCAAGGGCAGACACAGGTCTGTCTGAGCGGATTCGGCCAGGTCGCGCATGGTTTGCATGGGCAACAGGACTGTCATGATGCAAGGGTCCGCACTTTGACGAGGCGAGGGTGTTTCTATGGCGACGGAAGGAGTTCCTCAGGCCGCCTCGGCTTTCTTGCCATCGAGCCCCGCGAAAGGCGCGGGCTGCTGCGGCATCATCACCGCGCGCGGCGCAAGCTGTGTCCACTGGATGATCTCGAATGAACCGTCGAAATGTTCGACCAGCGCGGTACAGCTTTCCACCCAATCGCCGGTATTCATGTACCGGATGCCGTTCATGTCCTCGATCGTCGCATGATGGATATGGCCACAGATCACGCCGTCGACATTCTGCCGCCGCGCCTCCTCCGCCAGCAGTTCCTGGAAGGCGCTGATGAAGTTGACCGCCTTCTTCACATTGACCTTCGCCCAGGAGGAAAATGACCAGTAAGGCAGGCCCGCCCAGTGACGAAGCCTTGCGACGATGCGGTTGATCACTATGGCCGCGTCATAGGCCTTGTCGCCGAGATAGGCTGCCCAGCGTGCCGAATTGACCACTGAATCGAACTGATCGCCATGAATGACCAGAAGTCGCTTGCCATCGGCCGTCTCGTGGATCACCCGGTCGGCCACAACGATGCCGCCGAAATGCACGCCCTGAAACGGGCGCAGGAACTCGTCGTGATTGCCGGCAAGATAGGTGACCTTCGTTCCCTTTCTTGCCTTGCGCAGAAGCTTTTGGACGACGTCGTTATGCAATTGCGGCCAGTGCCAGGAACGGCGCAGGCGCCAGCCGTCGACAATATCGCCGACGAGATAAATCTGCTCGGCCTCGTGATGACGCAGGAAATCAATCAGGTACTCGGCCTTGGCCGGTTTCGATCCGAGATGGACGTCGGAAATAAATAGGGTACGGTAGGTGCGCGGCTGGTTTCTCGCCATGTCGATCGGCTCTGCCCCTGTTCGTCGCGCCTTCCATGCCTCGATTCATGTCACAGGCTTATGACGGTTGTCTTTTGACAGGCCGGCGGAGTAGATCGGGAATATTGTTTTTGAGGAGAATGCGGCATGGATTTGCTCGGCCTCGGCCGGCTATATAACCGGCCAGAGCCTGTTCCTCGACGGAGGCTTGTACAACAGCGCCTTCTGACAGGGGTAGACTTGATTAATGCACTTTCTTCATTAGAGGAGACAAGATTTTGAAACTGCTTCGTTTTGGAACTCCCGGCGCTGAGCGCCCGGCTGTGTTGGACAAGGATGGCACGATACGGGACGTCTCTTCGCTGGTGGCCGACTATACTCCTGAAAGCATTTCGCCCTCGCTTATCAAGATTCTCGAGACGGCGGACCTTTCCAGCCTGCCAGAGGTGCCGGCCGGCACCCGCATAGGCGCGCCAGTGGCCCGCATCGGCCATTTCATCGCCATCGGCCTGAATTATGCCGACCACGCTGCCGAGACGGGAGCACCCATTCCCTCGGAACCCATCGTCTTCTCCAAGGCGCCGAGCTCGCTCAGCGGACCGAATGACGACGTGATGCTCCCCAAGGGTTCCGTCAAGACCGATTGGGAAGTGGAACTCGCTGTCGTCATTGGCAAGCGCTGTGACTATGTCGACGAAGCGGACGCACTTTCACATGTCTTCGGCTATGCGCTCTGCAATGACGTTTCCGAACGCGAATACCAGGCCGAGCGCGGCGGACAGTGGATCAAGGGCAAGAGTGCGCCCACCTTTGGCCCACTTGGGCCCTGGATCGTCACCCCGGATGAGATTCCGGACCCGCAAAATCTCGACATGTTCCTCGACGTGAATGGCGAACGCAGACAGACGGGCAACACCAGGACGATGATCTTCAGCGTGGCGCATGTCATCTCCTATCTATCACAGTTCATGGTGCTGGAGCCGGGCGACGTGATCACCACCGGCACGCCTCCAGGCGTTGGTCTTGGCCACAAGCCGCCAATCTTCCTCAAGGCGGGAGACGAAATGCATCTTGGCATTGCCGGACTTGGAGAACAGCGGCAAAGGGTGATAGCGAGATAGCCTTTCTCCGAAAGCGATCGTCATGACCGACAACCCGTCCGAGGCCCCTGCCCGCTCCGATCTCGATCAGGCGGCACTGTTTTTCCATCGCCATCCGGTTCCGGGAAAACTGGAAATCCAGGCGACCAAGCCGCTCGGCAACCAGCGCGACCTCGCGCTGGCTTATTCGCCGGGCGTAGCGGCTCCATGTCTGGAAATCCGCGACAATCCGAGGTTGGCCGCCGACTACACCTCACGGGCGAATCTGGTGGCCGTCGTGTCAAACGGCTCGGCGGTTCTCGGGCTGGGGAATATCGGCCCTCTGGCCTCCAAACCCGTCATGGAGGGCAAAGCGGTCCTGTTCAAGAAATTCGCCGGCATCGACGTCTTCGATATCGAGATCGACGCACCCGGCGTCGAGCGCATGGTGGAGACCATCTCCGCGCTTGAGCCCACTTTCGGCGGAATCAATCTCGAGGACATCAAGGCGCCAGAATGCTTCGAGGTGGAGGAACAGCTCAAGGCCCGCATGAGCATTCCCGTCTTCCATGACGACCAGCATGGCACCGCCATCATCGTGGCCGCCGCAATCCTTAACGGGCTGGAACTCGCCGGCAAGAAGATCGAAGACGTCAAGATCGTCAGTTCGGGCGCCGGCGCAGCCGCACTCGCCTGCCTCAATATCCTCGTCTCGCTCGGCGCGAAGATCGAGAACATCTGGGTGACCGACCGCTTCGGCGTGGCCTTTCGCGGCCGTGTCGAGGAGATGGACCGCTGGAAGGAAGCCTATGTCAAGGACACGGATGCCCGCACGCTCGCAGACGTGATCGGCGGCGCGGACGTGTTTCTCGGCCTTTCGGCCGGAGGCGTCCTGAAACCGGAAATGCTCAAGGACATGGCCGAAAAACCGCTGATCCTGGCGCTGGCCAATCCGGTGCCCGAGATCATGCCGGAAGTGGCGCGCGAGGCCCGGCCTGACGCCATGATATGCACCGGACGTTCGGACTATCCGAACCAGGTCAACAACGTCCTTTGTTTCCCTTACATCTTTCGTGGCGCGCTGGATGTCGGTGCGACGGCGATCAACGAGGAGATGAAGCTCGCCGCCGTGCAAGCCATCGCCGGTCTCGCCCGCGAGGAGCCGTCGGACGTGGCTGCGCGCGCCTATACGGGCGAAACGCAGATCTTCGGGCCGGATTACCTTATCCCTTCGCCTTTCGACCCGCGCCTGATCCTGCGCATCGCGCCTGCGGTAGCCAGGGCGGCGATGGAAAGTGGCGTTGCCACGCGGCCGATCGAGGACATGGAAGCCTATCTCGACCGGCTGAACCGCTTCGTCTTCCGCTCCGGCCTCGTCATGAAGCCGGTATTCTCGGCTGCCAAGGCGGCCGGCGCCAAGCGTGTCATCTATGCCGACGGCGAGGACGAGCGAGTACTTCGCGCCGCACAGGTTGTGCTTGAGGAAGGGGTAGCGCAGCCGATCCTGATCGGTCGCCCCAACGTCGTCGACACGCGTCTGCGCCGCTATGGCCTCAAGATCAGGGCCGGCAGGGACTTCGAACTGATCAACCCCGAAGATGATCCGCGCTACCGCCACTACGTGGATCTTCTGATCAATATCGCCGGTCGGCGCGGGGTGACGCAGGAAGCTGCACGCACGCTTGTGCGCACCAATACCACCGTAATCGCGGCACTCGCCATGATGCGCGACGAGGCCGATGCAATGATCTGCGGCCTCGAAGGCCGGTTCGAAAAACACCTACGCTATGTCGACATGATCATCGGCAAGCGGGAAGGCGTCGGTGATCTTTCCACACTCTCCATGCTTATCTCCCAGCGTGGCGTCACCTTCTTCACCGACACCTATGTGACGCTTGACCCCACCGCCGAAGAGATCGCGGAAATGACGCTCTTGGCGGCGGAGGAGATTCGTCGTTTCGGTATAGAGCCCAAGGCCGCCCTGCTTTCGCATTCGAATTTCGGGTCACGCGATTCGGCAAGCGCGATAAAGATGCGCAAGGCGACGGCCATATTGCATCGAATGTCGCCCGAACTCGTGGTGGATGGCGAAATGCATGGGGACGCTGCCCTTTCGGAGCCGATACGGCAGAGGGTCTATCCGCATGCAATTCTCGATGGTGAAGCCAATCTGCTGGTCTTCCCGAATCTGGATGCTGCCAACATAACCCTGACGACCGTGAAGGCGATGACCGACGCTCTGCATGTCGGGCCGATCCTGCTCGGTACAGCCATGCCGGCGCATATCCTGACGGCGTCCGTTACTTCGCGCGGTGTCGTCAATATGAGCGCGCTTGCAACGGTAGAGGCCCTCCAGAAGGCCCAGGTCACCGCCATCACGGCACCGTAAGGCGCAAGGTCAGGGGCGCCGGGCCAATACTCCTTCCCGCCCCAGAAGAGGCAGCAGATCTGCAAGTTCCGGCCCCGAATCGCGCCCGGTAAGTGCCAGCCTGAGCGGCATGAACAGCGCCCTGCCCTTGCGGCCTGTGGCATCCTTTACCGTTCCCGTCCAGGTCTTCCAGGTAGAAGCATCCCAGGGTTCGGGCGGCAGCAGATCGAAGGCGGAGCGGACGAACGCAACATCCTCTTCCGAAAGCTCTGGCTGTTTCTGCGGTCCCTTCCGGACGATCTTCCACCAATCGCCTGCCTCCGCAAAGGTTTCCAGATTGCCCCGCACGGCAAGCCAGAAAGGCTCCGCCGAGGAGCCGCTGATGCCGAGGTTGGCCAGCCGGTCGCGTGCTTCCTCGAAGCTCATTGCGTGCAGAAGCGCGCGATTGAGCGTTTTGAGTTCGGCCGGATCGAATTTCGCCGAAGATTTGGATGCGGAGGCCGGATCGAAGAGCTCGGCCAGTTCCTCCATCGAACGGGCAGCCGAAACGCTTTCCGACGTACCGAGCAACACGGCAAGCGATGCGACGGCCATCGGTTCGATTCCCGCCTCGCGCAGGATGCCGAGGGAAAGTGCCCCGCTGCGCTTGGAAAGTCCCTCACCAGATATGGTGGTCAGCAAATTGTGATGGCCGAATGCCGGTTCCTTCGCCCCCAATGCCCGGAATATGGCGATCTGCGCGCCCGTATTGGTCACATGGTCGTCACCGCGAATGACGTGAGTAACACCCATTTCGATATCGTCTACGACTGACGGAAGCGTATAGAGATAGGTGCCGTCTTCACGCACCAGCACGGGATCGGAGATCGAAGCGAGGTCCACGGTCTGCGGGCCGCGCACCACATCGTCCCAATGGATTTCGGTTCGCTCTGGCTGGAAGGGATCGGAGGAAAAGTTCGGTAGCAGAAAGCGCCAATGCGGCCTGCGCCCTTCCGTCTCGAATTTCGCTCTCTCCTCATCACCAAGCTTCAGCGCCTCGCGGCCATATACGGGCGGCAAGCGGCGCGACAGCCTGATCTTGCGCCGGCGCTCCAGTTCGTCCGCCGTCTCGTAGCAGGGATAAAGAAGACCAGCTTCCTTCAGCCGTTCCACCGCCGCGTCATAGGTTTCGAACCGTGCCGACTGATGCACTGTCACGTCCGGGTCGATTCCGAGCCAGTGCAGGTCTTCCTGTATGCGATCGGCGTATTCCTGGCGGGAGCGCTGCGTATCCGTATCATCGAAGCGCAGGATGAACTTGCCGCGGTTCTTGCGGGCGAAAAGCCAGTTGAACAGCGCGGTTCGGGCATTGCCGATATGGATTGCGCCCGTCGGGGACGGCGCGAAACGGACGGTGACACTCATGCGCGGGGCGTAGCGGATGCGCGATTTCTTGGCAAGGCTGAGAGCAGCGAGAACCGCTGCCCTCCGTGTATGTCGCCCAGGCCCGTCAGCGTCAGTTCCCGATGCTCGAAGGGGCGATCGGGCGACCGACGCGACCCTGTGAGCAGGTCAACTCAACGCCTTGTGGCCGTCGGTCACTCTTCCTTCTTCGGCACAGCTACGCGCAGGGAAAGTTCGCGTAGCTGCTGCGGCGTCGCCTCCGAAGGTGCATTCATCAACAGATCCATGGCCTGCTGGTTCATCGGGAACATAGTGATCTCGCGCAGGTTCTTCGCGCCGCAAAGCAGCATGACGATGCGGTCGATGCCGGCAGCCATGCCGCCATGGGGCGGCGCGCCATACTGGAATGCGCGATAGAGGCCGCCGAAACGCTCCTCCACCGTCTCGCGCGTGAAGCCGACGATCTCGAAGGCCTTGACCATGGTCTCGGGCAGATGGTTGCGGATGCCGCCGGAGGCGATCTCGAAGCCATTGCAGACCATGTCGTACTGGAAGGCCTTAATGGAGAGCGGATCCTCGCTCGTCAGGGCATCCAGCCCGCCCTTTGGCATGGTGAAGGGGTTGTGGCCGAAATCAATCCGGTTCTCCTCCTCGTTCCACTCGTAGAAGGGGAAATCCACGATCCAGCAGAGCTCGAACCGGTCGCGGTCGACGAGGTTCAGCTCCTCACCAGCGCGGGTCCGAGCGGCACCGGCAAAGCCGGCGAACTTCTTCGGGTCGCCCGCCACGAAGAAGCAGGCGTCGCCATCCTCCAGACCGAGCTGCGTGCGGATGGCTTCGGTGCGTTCTTCACCGATATTCTTGGCGATCGGGCCAGCGCCTTCAAGCTTGTCGCCTTCCTTGCGCCAGAAGATATAGCCGAGACCGGGCTGACCTTCCCCTTGCGCCCAGGAATTCATGCGGTCGCAGAATGCGCGGGAACCGCCGGTCCTGGCAGGAATGGCCCAGACCTCGGCCTTCTCGTCATTGGCAAGGATGTTGGCGAAAACCTTGAAGCCGGAGCCGCGGAAATGCTCCGAGACTTCCTCCATGACGATCGGATTGCGCAGGTCCGGCTTGTCGGTGCCATATTTGCGCATGGCTTCGTCGTAAGGAATGCGCGGGAATGACTGCGTCACCGGCTTGCCGCTTGCGAAGGCCTCGAAGATGCCGCGCATGACCGGCTCCATGGTGGAGAACACGTCCTCCTGCTCAACGAAGCTCATCTCCAGGTCAAGCTGGTAGAATTCGCCCGGCAAGCGGTCGGCGCGCGGGTCCTCGTCGCGGAAGCAGGGCGCGATCTGGAAATAGCGGTCGAAGCCCGACACCATGATGAGCTGTTTGTAGACCTGCGGGGCCTGCGGCAGCGCGTAGAACTTGCCGGGGTGGATGCGTGACGGCACCAGGAAGTCACGGGCGCCTTCCGGCGAGGATGCCGTCAGGATCGGCGTGGAGAATTCCGTGAAGCCCGCTTCGCCCATGCGTTTGCGCATTTCGGCGATGATCCTCGTGCGCGTGACGATGTTCCTGTGCAGCGTCTCGCGGCGCAGATCGAGGAAGCGGTATTTGAGGCGGATGTCCTCAGGATAATCCGGCTCACCAAAGACCGGCAGCGGAAGTTCCCTGGCCTGGGACAGGATCTCCATCTCGCGGGCGAAAATCTCGACCTCGCCTGTCGGCAGGTTGGGGTTCACGGTCTCGGCTGTGCGCGCCTTCACCTCGCCGTCGACACGGATCACCCATTCGCCGCGCACCTTTTCGGCTGTGGAGAAACAGGGCGAATCCGGATCGGCGACGATCTGCGTGATCCCGTAATGGTCGCGCAGATCGATGAAAAGCAGGCCTCCGTGATCGCGCACCCGATGGACCCAGCCGGAGAGGCGGACTGACTGCCCGACGTCGGATTTCCTCAATTGTGCGCAGTTATGGCTGCGATAGCGGTGCATTTTGCGGGTCTTTTCCGTTGTTCTGAAATCGAAAAGGAGGCGCGCGTCGGCGCCCTGAAAATCGGCGCGAAAAGCGCATGGGAGCCCGCATTTGTCAAGGTTGCTGCGGAAGTCCTAGCGGATGCTGCCCTCGCCGTGCGTCGGAAGCGGATGCAAGACGGCAGATTTACAGAGGCGTACCATTGCGGCCGGCCCTCCCCGTATCGGACTTTTCGTAGAATTCCGACAAACGTTCGCGCACCGGCGGATTCGCCGCGCCAGAATAGCCGGTCATCGCTTCATAGGCGAGTTGATCCTCCAGAGGCCGACCGATGACGTTCAGAATCGTCTCCTTGGCCGAGCGGACCGCCCATTGATCGTTGCGCAGGATTTGTCTGGCGACCTTCTCCGCCTCCTCCATCAGCTTTCCGTGCGGCACGACCTTGGACACCATGTTGCAGCGAAGCGCCCGCTCGGCATCGATCGGCTCGCCGGTGAGCAGCATTTCCAGCGCAATGCCGGAGCCGCAGATATTCACCAGCCGCACGATGCCGCCGTCGCCATGGTGAAAGCCGCGGCGAACCTCGAAGGAGCCGAATTGTGCACGTTCCGACGCGATGCGGATGTCGCAGGCAAGAGCGTTTTCGAAGCCGCCTGCCAGCGCCCAGCCATTCACGGCGGCGATGATCGGCTTGTAGATGCGATGCAGGCCCCGCGTGATCCCGCCGAGGCCATCCCTGATCTTGCGGCGCGGCAGGAGGGCATCGGCATTGGCAACCCAATAAGGCAGATGCGTCTTCAGGTCGGCGCCGGCGCAAAATGCCTCATCACCCGCCCCGGTAAGGATCGCCACCTCCACGGCATCGTCGTCGCGGAAATCCCGCCAGATCTCCCAGAGTTGCTCGTGCATTTCCAGGTCAATCGCATTCATCGCCTCCGGCCGATTGAAGGTGACGTAGGCGATACGGCCTTTTTTCTCATAAAGGGCCTTGGGCATTAAATCCTCCAGGAAAAGTCATCTGTCTTGTGTCCCCAAGCCCGCAGCAGCAGAAATGAAGCCCCACAAGTCTTCCACCAAGCGGTCGCGGTCGCGTGGAACATGCCCCGCCAGCACCTGGCCGACGGCCTGCCTCAAGCCGCCCATGATCATCCCCACAAGCAGGCTGGCATCCGGCCCCGCAGGCAAATGACCCTTGCGGCGCGCGCCCTCGACATTACGGGCAGCCAGCTTGATATGCCGCGCTATTCGCTGCGCATCGACCGCCGCAACCTCCGGCTCCATGGAAAGCCTTGCAAGCACCAGCGGCGCCAAAGGCTCACGCAAATAGAAATCGACCATCAGTTCGACGCGGCGGCGCTCGCGGGCTGCCCAGTCATGTCCAGGCAGCGGATTGAGGTCGATCACCTCAGCGTCATAACGGTCGTAGAAATCTTCGACCACGGCCGCGATCAGCCCGGCCTTGGAGCGGAAATAATGATAGCTGAGGCCGACGGAGACACCGGCCCGTGCGGCGACCGAGGCCATTTCGAGACGCCCGCCGTTTTCCACAAGCTCGGCGGCTGCCATCATCAGACGTTGCGGAGGGGTTTCGGCCACCGACGATTGCTGTGACGAGCCGTTATCATGTCGGCGGCGGTTTGAGGCCGCATATTCCAGCCTCTCTACCTTCTTGCGCACAAGCAGCGGATAACGTCTCTTCATATGGCATATTGAATTGAATTCAATTCAAATGTCAATATACAATCCTCGCAAACAAACTGGGACCATCACCGCCGCGAGTTGGCTCATGGCGCATCGAGAAAAGGCCTCTATAGAAGGAAGCGATTCCGCCGGGGACCTGCCCATTTTTCATGTCGAGCCTCCGTCCGCTTGTCCCTCTCCTGATCGCAGCCGGCATCCTCCTTGGCGGGAACGGGCTTCAGGCAACCCTGGTGGCATTGCGCGGCGGACTGGAAGGATTTTCCCCTGCCCTGATCGGCCTGATGGGCACGGCCTATTTTGGCGGCTTTCTGCTTGGCTGCCTCTACATCACTCAACTGATCCGCTCGATCGGCCATATCCGCGCCTTCGCCTCTCTTGCCGCACTTGCAGCTTCGGGCACCCTGCTGCTGGTTCTGGTGATCGACCCGATCATGTGGCTGATCATCCGCTTCCTGACCGGGTTCTGCTTTTCCGGGCTCTTTACCGTCATGGAAAGCTGGCTCAATTCCGGCGCATCGAATACCGACCGGGCGCGGGTGCTTGCGATATACCGCATCATCGACATCACTTCCGTGACGGGCTCGCAATATCTCGTCCCGGTTTTCGGGCCGGAAGGCTTCACGATCTTCGCCGTGATGGCGATCATGATAACGCTATCATTGGTGCCTGTTTCGATGGGCGACCGCTCCAATCCGAAGCCGCCCGACGAGTTCCGTCTGGATCTGGCGAGCGTGTGGCGCATCTCGCCGCTTGCCTCGATTGGCTGCATCGCCATTGGCACGACAAACGGCGCCTTCCGCATTGTCGGGCCTGTCTATGCCGAGGAAATCGGACTTTCGGTAGCCGATATCGCGACTTTCATAAGCGCCGGCATCATTGGCGGAGCGATCATGCAATATCCGCTCGGCGCCCTGTCGGACCGTTGGGACCGGCGCTATGTGCTGCTTATTTCGACCGGTGCCGCCATGGCCTCCGCGCTCGCCATCGTTTTTCTCGCAGGCAGCGGCGCGCTGTCGAATTTCCTCTGGGTCTTCCTGTTCGGCTCCTTCGCCATGCCGCTCTACTCGCTGTCCGCAGCGCATGCCAATGACTACGCCAAAAGCGGTGAATTCGTGCAGGTTGCCGCTGGCCTGATGTTTTTCTACTCCGTCGGGGCAATCATCGGCCCGCTCGCCTCGTCCTATCTGATGGAACGCTTCGGACCGCCCGCGCTGTTCAGCTTCACAGCGGTGATTTACGCCGTCTTCATTATCATCACGCTTTATCGAATGCGCGCCCGACCGGCTGTGCCGGCCGCGGAACGCGGACGGTTCATCGCATTGCTGCGCACATCTCCCGTTTTCGTGCGGCTGGCCCGCCGCGGCAAGGAGCGGAAGTGAAGCTTCTATGTGCTCTTCTCTCCAAAAGGGAAAGCCTCTAAAGAGACCCTATGGAACTGATAAAAACACGAAAAGAACTCGAAGCCGTTACGGCTGAACTTGCAAAATCCAATTTCGTCACCGTCGATACCGAATTTATCCGCGAGACGACGTTCTGGCCGGAGCTTTGCCTGATCCAGATGGCAGCGCCCGGGGTCACGGCGCTCGTCGATCCGCTGGCCGACGGCATGGATCTCGCTCCCTTCTTCGATCTCATGCGCGACGAGACCGTCACGAAGGTTTTCCACGCGGCCCGGCAGGATATTGAAATCATCTTCCATCTCGGCGGCCTTATTCCGCACCCGGTCTTCGATACCCAGGTTGCCGCCATGGTATGCGGCTTCGGCGACAGCGTCTCCTACGACCAGCTCGTCCAGAAGGTGACCGGCAACCGCATCGACAAGTCATCCCGCTTCACCGACTGGCGGCATCGTCCCCTGTCGGAAAAGCAGCTGGAATATGCCCTGGCGGATGTCACTCATTTGATAGACATCTATCTTTACCTGCGGGAAGAGCTCGAGCGCGAGGATCGCGCTCATTGGCTCACCGAGGAAATGAACGTGCTGACGGCGCGCGAGACCTACGACCCACATCCGGACGACGCCTGGAAGCGGCTGAAGATGCGGGTGCGCAAGCCGATCGAACTTGCTGTGCTCCAGCAT
The DNA here is from genome assembly GCF_007829525.1 of Mesorhizobium sp. J18. GTDB lineage: Bacteria > Pseudomonadota > Alphaproteobacteria > Rhizobiales > Rhizobiaceae > VLJP01. The sequence continues at coordinate 77,004 of NZ_VLJP01000034.1, read as the reverse complement.
GTGGCGGCATGGCGCGAGCGTGAGGCACGCGAACGCAATGTACCGCGCGGCCGCGTCATCAAGGACGATGCCATCTACGAGGTCGCTCAGCAGCAGCCACGCGATCAGCAGGCGCTCGCCCGGCTTCGCTCCATTCCCAAGGGCTGGGAGCGTTCGGCAACGGCGGCATCCATGCTGGAAGCAGTCAACAGGGCACTGGCCATCCCCAAGGAAGAGCTGCCTCCCCTGCCCCGCCCCGCGCAGATGCCCGAGGGGACGAGCGCAGCCGCCGAGCTTTTGAAGGTGCTGCTCAAGCTGGTGGCTGAAAAGCAGGGTGTGGCGCCGAAAATGCTCGCCTCGAGCGACGACATCGACAGGATTGCGGCTGAGGGCGAGAATGCGCAAGTGCCAGCGATGACAGGCTGGCGGCGCGAAGTCTTCGGCGAAAAGGCGCTGGAACTGGTGCGCGGCGAGATAGCCCTCAAGTTCCACAAACGCAGGATCCAGATCTTCCCGCTTAGCGAGAACCTGCCCAACGCGGCGGAGTGATCAGCCGTCCGCCACAGCCAGCGCAAGTTCCCGCCCTGCCACTTTGGCAAGCTGCGCCATGCGGCCATGCGGCCGCTCACCCATCAGGGCCGCATGGGATTTCGGTACAAGCAGGGTCAGCGAACCGTCCGGGTCTTCCCGCCATTTCAGCTGTGGGATGATGCCCGGCATCGAAGCTGTAAGCAGATAGACGACGCGCAAAAGACCGCCCAGCAGGCGTGCGCGCTCGACATAATGCGGGGTTGCCAGCCGGCGCATTTCGGGCGAGAGGTCGTTGGCGAAGAGCCCTTCATGACGGAACAGGTTGGCGAGCGCGATGAAGGCGCGGCCAGGATGGTCGATGCCTATGAAGGAGGCATGAGCAATGATGTTAAGCGACTGCGTGCCTCGATATTCCGGATGGGCGCGCCAGCCGATATCTGCGAGCAGACAGGCGGCGCGGCGGTAGCGGGCATCGTCCTCCGTCTCCTCGATGCCGAGCGCCTCAAAGAAGGTACCACTCCACTCCGCCAGTTCGTGAGCATGAGTGACGGAGCGAGAGCGCAGCAGGGCCAGTTCCTCAGCCGCCGAAATCAGCGGGTCTACCCCGCGATCTTCCTCCGAAAGCAGCGAATAGAGAAACCCCTCGCGCACGCCGAGCGCCGAAACGAGCAGCTTGGACGGTTTCATGGCGGCGATGATTTCCTGCAACACGACCGCGCCATAGGGAAGTAGGGCACGGCGGCTCTTGGATATCCGGCCGATGCCTTCCAGCTTGTCGATATCGCCCTTCGCGACCTGTTTCAGGAAAGCCGCCGAACTCGCGATATCGAGTTCATAATGGTGCATGACGCTCAGCGGATAGTCTGTCACCATCATGTGGAGCCTGGCGAGGTTTCGCCAGGTACCGCCCACGCAATAGAAAGGCCGTCCTTTGCCTTCCTTCAGCCAGCCCGCGCGGGACAGCTCCTTTCGGGCGATGGCCGCCGCCTCGGAAAGTGATCCTTTTGCCATGTCCTGCAGGCGCAGGCCGCCGAGCGGCAGCGTGATGCCATCGCCGATATGCTGATCCTTGACGTCAACGAGTTCGAGGCTGCCGCCGCCCAGGTCTCCGACAATGCCGTCCGCTCGGTAAAAGCCGGAAATGACACCAAGGGCGGAATAGCCTGCTTCCTCCCGTCCCGACAGGACTCGGATCCTGGTGCCGAGAATCTCTTCGGCGCGATGAATGAAATCGGGGCCGTTTTCAGCATCTCGCGCCGCCGCAGTTGCAAGCACGTCAAGCGATTTGGCTCCCGCCTGCTCGGAAAGCGCACGGAACCGGCGGAATTCCTCGACGGCACGGCGCACGCCATCGGGATCGAGCTTGCCGGTGGTTACGATGCCGCGCCCAAGACCGGCGAGCATCTTTTCATTGAACAACACGGTGGGAGAGCGCGCCACGCCCTCATAGATCACCAGACGGATAGAATTCGACCCTATATCGATGACCGAGACAGGCCGCCGATCCTGAAGTCGTCCTTGAGACGCCGAGATTGTCACTTGTATTAGCCGGTGCCAGCAGTCGCCTTCTTGCGCCGCTTGTAGGCGGCGATCCGCTTCGGCGCATGGGACTTCAGGGCATGCCCACGGCCTGAGAGGCTGGGATTGGTCATGAAATATTCCTGCGCGTTGAACGGTTCCTCACCTTCCTCCGGCAGCATGCGCCGCGAAGTTCCGTCCGGCAATACTTCGAAACTCTGCTGGTTGTCCATGATATTTCCGAGCATGATCTGGCCCAGCACCTGTTCATGCACAGTGGCGTTCGTGATCGGCACCATCGCCTCGACGCGCCGATCGAGATTGCGCGGCATGATGTCCGCCGACGAGATGTAGACGATTGCCTCGTCCGAAGGCAGGCCATGGCCGTTACCGAAGCAATAGATGCGACTATGCTCCAGGAAACGGCCGACGATGGACTTGACCCGGATATTCTCCGAAAGCCCGGGCACCTGGGGACGCAGGCAGCATATGCCGCGCACCACCAGATCGATCTCCACGCCGGCGCGGCTTGCCTCATAGAGGGTATCGATGACAATCGGATCGACAAGCGAGTTCATTTTCATCCAGATCTGCGCTGGGCGGCCGGATTTCGCATGCTCGATCTCGTCTCGGATATGGCCGAGCAGACGATCGCGCAAGGTGAAAGGCGAGATGGCTAGCCGCATTTCGGTATCCGGTTCGGCATAGCCAGTGATGAAATTGAATACCTGCGCGACATCGCGCGCGATCACCGGATCCACGGTGAAATAGGAGAGGTCCGTATAAATGCGCGCGGTGATCGGGTGGTAGTTGCCGGTGCCAAGATGCACGTAGTTGCGCAGCTTGCCCTCCTCGCGTCTGACGACGAGCGACATCTTGGCGTGAGTCTTCAGTTCTATGAAGCCGAAGACGACCTGCACGCCGGCGCGCTCCAGGTCACGTGCCCAGCGGATGTTCGCCTCCTCGTCGAAGCGGGCCTTGAGCTCGACCAGGGCGGTTACGGACTTGCCTGCCTCGGCGGCATCGATCAGAGCGCGCACGATGGGACTGTCGTTGGAAGTACGGTAAAGCGTCTGCTTGATGGCTACGACTTCCGGATCAGCGGTCGCCTGCCGCAGGAACTGCACCACGACATCGAATGATTCATAAGGGTGGTGAACGACGATATCTTTCTCGCGGATGGCTGCGAAGCAGTCCCCGCCATGTTCGCGGATGCGTTCCGGAAAGCGCGGATTATAGGGCGGGAATTTCAGATCGTCGCGCGGCAGAGACACGATTTCGGAAATCTGATTGATGGCGAGAGGGCCGTTCAGCACGCTGATGCGGCTGGCCGAAACTTCCAGCTCGCTCGCCACGAAATCGCGCAGGGCCTCCGGCATCTCGCTGTCGAACTCGATGCGGGTAACCGAACCGCGGCGGCGGCGCTTCAGCGCCGTCTCGAACAGTCGAACCAAGTCCTCGGCTTCTTCCTCGACCTCGATATCGCTGTCGCGGATGATACGGAATGTGCCTGAGCCTTTGACCTCATAGCCGGGGAAAAGCTTGCCGATAAAGATACCGACCACGTCCTCAAGCCGGATGAAACGAACGGCCGCCTTCCTGTCCGGCAACCGCACGAAACGCTTCAATGCCACCGGAAGACGCAAGAGAGCTGTCATTTCCTGGCCATCGCGGAGGTTGCGCAATTGCAGCGCGATGGAGAAACCTAGATTGGGTATGAACGGGAACGGATGCGCCGGATCGATCGAGAGGGGTGTGAGCACCGGATAGATCGATTCCAGGAAATGGTCTTCCAGCCATTTCTTGTCCTCGCGGTTCAACGCATCGGCGCGAATGACCTCGATTCCTTCCTTGCGCAGGAGATCGAACAGCAGCGAAAGACTGCGTTCCTGCTCGACCTGCAAGCGTCCGACCTCGCGCAGCACCTGCTCGAGCTGTTCTTCGGGGGTGCGGCCATCCGCGCTCTTGGTGGCGATCCCTGCCCTCACCTGTCCTGCAAGACCGGCGACGCGAACCATGAAGAACTCGTCCAGATTGTCGGCCGAGATTGAAAGGAAGCGGACGCGCTCCAGAAGGGGATGATTGGGATTCTGCGATTGCTCGAGGACACGGCGGTTGAACTGCAGCCAGGAGAATTCGCGATTGACGAAGCGGTCGGGATTTCCCTGCGCGATTTCGCCCTGCGCATTTGCCGCAGCCGTGAATTCGGTCAGAACCGGTTTCAGTTCATTCATCTTGCGTCGTTTCGCTCCCTGGCACCTTTCGGCTGGATTTTAGCTCCTGACACGCTTTTGCGACAGTTTGATATCACAGGCTTGCAAAGAGCCCCTTTATGTTCCAAACGCAATCGCAAACGACCACGCGGGAGACAGTGATGGCGGGAGACACCATACCGCATTTCCACAACAGCGCGGGATATCGCTCGATCGAGATCGGCGTGAAGGAATTCATGTGCATGGGTGCCTTGCCCCCGAACGACCATCCGCATGTCTTCCTGGACATGGGCGACGAGGTCGAGCGGGTCTGCCCCTATTGCTCAACGCTCTATAAATACAATCCGAATCTCAAGGCGACCGAGACCGTCCCCGAGGGCTGTCTTTATCTAGAAGCCGTCTGACGCAACTCAAATCCAGATGGAAGCGGCTACCAATGCCCGGCCTGTTATCATTGCAGGGGCAGGCATTGCCGGATTAACCGCGGCTCTGGCATTCGCGTCGAAGGGTTTTCCCGTCAAGCTGTTCGAACGCGCACCGGCGTTGGAAGAGGTCGGCGCGGGGCTGCAGCTTTCTCCCAATGCGACACGCATCCTCGACAGGCTCGGAGTCCTCGCGCGATTTCGCTCGAAAGCCGTGCAACCGGAAGCCATCGAGCTCAGGCGTGCAACGGATTTGACGGTGATCGCCCGCATGCCGCTTGGCGCTGGCGCGGAAGCGCGCTGGGGCGCACCCTATCTCGTTGCCCACCGTGCGGACCTTCAGGCAGCTCTCCTGGAACAGGTGGCGACCAATCCCGCAATAGCCTTGAGGACCGGGGCCACCGTCGAAGGGATTGCGTTCACGGATAGCGGCATTACCGTCTCCACCCCGCAGGAAAATGCGGCAGAGCAAGTACAGGCGGCGCTGGTTGTCGGAGCCGATGGCGTGTGGTCGCGCCTGCGCGGGGTGATCCACCCGTCCGGCGGAAGCCGTTTCACCGGTTATGTGGCCTGGCGGGCGATCCTACCCGCTACGCCTTTGCGGGGAGCCATACCTGCCGACCGGGTGAGCGCCTTCCTCCATCCGCGATTTCATCTCATCGCCTATCCTGTCCGGGCAGGAAGCCAGATCAATCTGGTCGCCTTCACGAAGGGCGGATCGCTGTCCCGTGGCTGGGACAATCAAGCCGATCCCGCTCCCCTCAAGGATGCGCTTGAGCGCGCCGCCCCTGCCCTCGCCCGGTTGGTGGAAGGCGCCGCGCCTTGGACGGCCTGGCCGCTGCACGTCGTCGATCGGAGAAGCGCCTGGTTCGATTCGCGCGGCATGGTGCTGGTCGGCGATGCTGCCCATGCCATGACACCCTTCGCGGCACAGGGAGCGGCCATAGCCATCGAGGACGCCGCAGTGCTTGCCGATCAGATCTCCGGTCAGCCAGGAGACATTGCAGTAGCGTTGTCACGATACGACAAGCTGCGCCGGCCCCGCATCAAGCGCGTAGCAAGGCGAGGCGCCTTCAACCGCTTCGTCTGGCATGCCTGGGGTCCGATCGCCATGAGCCGCGATCTGGTGCTTCGGCTGAGATCGGAGGAACGCCTGATGTCCGATTTCGACTGGCTCTACGGCTGGGATGCCTCCGCACCTCGGCAAATTTCCTGAATCTTTGCAGATATTGCTGTCAATCAGTGCAATATCTGGCTGAGGAAGAGCTTGGTCCGCTCATGCTGGGGATTGTCGAAGAATTCCGCCGGCGTGTTCTGCTCGACGATCTGCCCCTGATCCATGAAGATGACGCGATTGGCCACCTGCCGGGCGAAACCCATTTCATGGGTCACGCAGATCATGGTCATACCTTCCTCGGCGAGCGTCACCATCGTCTCCAGCACTTCCTTGATCATCTCGGGGTCGAGGGCCGATGTCGGCTCGTCGAACAGCATGATGCGAGGATTCATGCAGAGCGCACGGGCGATCGCCACACGCTGCTGCTGACCGCCGGAAAGCTGGCCGGGATATTTGTTCGCCTGCTCCGGTATCTTGACCCGCCGGAGAAAGTGCATGGCCGTTTCCTCGGCCTGCTTCTTCGGTATCTTGCGCACCCAGATCGGGGCCAGCGTGCAGTTTTCCAGAATCGTCAGATGCGGGAATAGGTTGAAGTGCTGGAAGACCATGCCGACTTCACGGCGCACCTCGTCGATCTTCTTCAGGTCGTTGGTGAGCTCGATGCCATCGACCACCACCTTGCCCTTCTGATGCTCCTCAAGCCGATTGATGCAGCGGATCATGGTCGATTTGCCCGATCCAGAAGGTCCGCACACGACGATGCGTTCGCCGCGCATGACCTTGAGGTTTATGTCCTTGAGGACATGAAAGTCGCCATACCACTTGTTCATGTCGCGGATCTCGATCGCGACATCGGTGGAGGAGACCTGCATCTTGGAGCGGTCGACCTGAATCTCGCTGCTGTCGATGGCGTTTTCGGTTGCCATTATCAAAATCCCCTACGGCTTATCGTTTGTGGCCGGTATCGAGCCGGCGTTCCATGTATATGGAATAACGCGACATGCTGAAGCAGAACACCCAGTAGACGAAGGCCGCGAAAACGAGACCGGTCGCAGCGGTGGTCGGCGTGATCCAGTTCGGGTCGGAGAAACCGCGCCGCACGGTGCCCAGAAGATCGGCCAGGCCGATGATATAGACGAGGCTCGTATCCTTGAAGAGCCCGATGAAGGTGTTCACGATGCCGGGTATGACGAGCTTCAGCGCCTGCGGCAGAACGATCAGCCGCATCATCTGCCAGTATCCCAAACCCAGGGCCTGAGCCGCTTCGTGCTGGCCCTTTGGTATGGCCTGCAAGCCGCCGCGGATGACCTCGGCCATATAGGCTGCCGAGAACAGCGCAACGCCGATCAGCGCGCGCAGGAGCTGGTTGAAATTGACCCCGTCCGGCAGGAAAAGCGGGATCATGAAGGCCGACATGAAAAGTACCGTGATGAGCGGAACGCCGCGCCAGAACTCGATGAAGATGATCGAGAACAGGCGGATCGCAGGAAGGTGCGAGCGTCGCCCCAGCGCCAGCAATATGCCGAGCGGCAGCGAAGCGGCGATTCCGGTGAGCGCCACGACGAGCGTCACCAGAAGTCCGCCCCACAGATTGGTGGGCACATGGGTCAGCCCGAAATCGCCGGAAAGAAGCACGATAATGGCCGCGACCGCGAGCGGCGGTATCAGCACGCGAATGGTCCATGCCCCGGTCCTCTCCGTTCCCCGGACAGACAGCAGACTTGCGACGACAGAAGCCAGCGCCGCCAGGAGCGCCAGCAACGACAGAAGTGAAAAGCGGAATGCAAGCAGATCCACCCGAGCGCTTGAAATAATATTGGACGCCAGCAGAAATGCCAGCGACAGGACTGCCATCGCGGTAGCGGCCTTCAGCAGGCGCGGAACGGCAGCGGCATTGCCTGCCGCAAGCACAGCCGACACGAAGGCTGCCAATGCAAAAAGGAAGGCTACCCAGCCGCCGCTGATGTTGAACCGCCCGCCGGTGAGCAGGACAAGCGCGACGAAGGGAAAGACGACGACAAGCAGAATGACGTTCAGCCGCTTGTAAGGCACGCGGGGAATGGCGAACGGCAGGACCAGAGCGACCAGCAAAAGGAGCGTAATGTCCACCCGCCAGCGTTGGCCTATGGGGTAAAGCCCGTAGACAAACTGCCCGAACTTGGCGCGGACGAAGGCCCAGCATGCACCGACCGCACCGCCCTCGCCTGCCAAGCAAGCCTCGCGATTCGCACCGGTGAAAACCGCCGTGGTCAGCCCCCATTGGACCAGCTTCCACACCGCCCATACAGAAAAGAGGCCGAGCACGACGGTGACGATGGCGTCAAAGGGGGTGGCAAAAAGGTTCTTGCGCAGAATTCCCGGCAGCCCCGCCTCGCTCGGGGGCGGAGGCAGGGGTTGTTTATATTCCCGGGCGACATAGGCCGCGACTTGCTCTTCCATAGCGGTCTCCTATCGCTCCACCAGCGCCATGCGAGCGTTGAACCAGTTCATGAAGGCTGCAACCAGGACGCTAAGGCCGAGATAGACCACCATCCAGACGGCAACCACCTCGACTGACTGACCGGTCTGGTTGAGCACCGTCGAGCCGACAGCGACCAATTCGGGATAGCCTACTGCAAGACCGAGCGAAGAATTCTTGGTCAGATTGAGATACTGGCTCGTCAGCGGCGGGATGATGACCCGGAAGGCCTGCGGCACGATGACCAGACGAAGCGCTTTTCCCCGCGACAGGCCGAGCGCCGAGGCTGCCTCGGTCTGCCCCCGCGACACTGACATGATGCCGGCCCGCACGATCTCGGCGATGAAAGCTGCCGTATAGAAGGACAAGGCGAGGAACAGCGACAGGAATTCGGGCTTGATCTGCCAGCCGCCAACGAGGTTGAAGCGGGTGGCTTGCGGAAACTCGAAGGTGACGGGAAACCCGGTCAGGATAAAGACGACCAGTGGCAGGCCGATAATGAGACCCACGCTAGGCCAGAAGGTAGGCCGAAATTGGCCCGTCTGCATCTGCCTGCGTCTGTTCGCCTTGGCCAAAATCACCGCCCCGGCAATGCCGACGACGAGGGCCGCCAAGGTGAGAATGGCCATGGGTTCGAAGATCGCCGCCGGAGTCTGAAGTCCGCGATTGGACATGTACGCACCGAACGGCAGGTCGTAGGCCTGACGCGGATGGGGCAGCAGCGACAACACGCCGAAATACCAGAAAAGGATGACCAGAAGCGGCGGGATGTTGCGAAAGGTCTCGACATAGATGGTGCAGAGCCCCCGCAGCAGGTAATTACGCGAGAGCCGGCCTATGCCGACAATGAAGCCGATGATCGTCGCCAGGACGATACCGGAGATGGCCACGAGCACCGTATTGGTGATGCCGACCAACAGCGCGCGGCCATAGCTGGAATTGGCCGTATAGTCGATCGGGACCTGGCCTATGTCGAAGCCGGCCCGAGTCGAGAGGAAGCCGAAACCGGAGGCTATCCGAGCCTGCGCCAGATTGTGGACGGTATTGTTGATGAGCCACGCCGCGAAGGCCAGAATGGCGATGATCATCACAATCTGGATGATCAGGCCGCGCATCCTGGGATCGCGCATGGGCGATACGCGCGGCTCGGAAATGGTTTGAACGTCAGCCGTCATATGATCCGCCATGCACAGCAAGGCCCGGCTTTATCGGCCAGCCCCCCGCTGCTTTCTCGTGCGAGAAAGCCGCACCTCCTGGAAGTGCGGCTTGCGAATTCCGATCAGCGGACCGGCGGCGCGTATTGCAGGCCGCCCTTGGTCCAAAGGGCATTCTGCCCGCGCTGGATCTTCAGCGGCGTATCAGGGCCGACATTGCGGTCGAAGATTTCGCCGTAATTGCCGACCGCCTTGATGACGTGGACCATCCAATCATTGGTGAGGCCGATGTCCTGCCCGAAGGTACCGTCGGTGCCGAGCAGGCGGCGGATATCAGGGTTCTCGGAGTTTTTCATCTCCTCGACATTGGCCTGAGTGACGCCGAGTTCTTCCGCATTCAGCAAGCCGAAATGCACCCATTTGACGATGTCGAACCACTGCTCGTCACCTTGGCGGACGGCGGGGCCCAGCGGTTCCTTGGAGATGATTTCAGGCAGCACGACATGCTCGTCCGGATTGGCAAGCTCCAGTCGGCTGGCATAGAGGCCGGAGGCATCCGTGGTCAGGACATCGCATCGGCCCTGCTCATAGGCAGCGTTGACGTCCGACTGCGATTCGATGACCACCGGGTTGAATTCCATGTTGTTGGCACGGAAATAGTCGGTAAGATTCAGCTCGGTCGTGGTGCCAGCCTGCACGCATACCGTAGCGCCGGAAAGCTGGAGCGCAGAAGTCACGTTCAGATCCTCGCGCACCATGAAGCCCTGGCCGTCATAGTAGTTGACCCCGACGAAGTTCAGGCCGAGCGCGGTGTCGCGGTTCATCGTCCATGTGGTGTTGCGCGCCAGCAGGTCGACTTCATTGTTCTGCAATGCCGGGAAACGCTGCACCGCAGAAAGCGGCGAATAGCGGACCTTGCTTGCATCGCCCTCGAAAACCGCGGCCGCGACGGCTTTGCAGTAGTCGATGTCGAGACCCTGCCATTCGCCCTGGTCGTCCTGCGAAGCGAACCCTGGAAGGCCGGTATTGACGCCACATCTGAGCATGCCGGCATTCTTGACATCGTCGAGGGTCGCAGCCGACGAAGCGGAGACTGCAGCCACGGTGAGCGCCGCCGTTCCCAGCAGGATCTTAATCATCTTATTCATGTGAACCCCTTTAGTGTGCTCAGGGTGCCCCCTGAATTCCCGTTTGGAAGCACGCCACGGCATTTCCCGACGTCAAGCCTGGAAACAATGCCAAAGCAAAAGCTTCTCTCCCATTCGCAGGCGCTATCGAAGGGCATTCTGCGGCTTTGGTCAAGCAGGAATGCCGCTTGTCGACAAAGCATCAGCAATCAAGGTTGACGCCGCATCTCCTATGCCGTTCCATCCGCTCGCCGCAGCGGCAGTCCTGATATGAAGAGCGAATGGCGATGCTTCGCCTGATCCAAGAGGTCCCATGAGCAAGAACGGAAAGAACGAAATCGGCACGAACACGCGCCTGGCGCATGCGGGATATGCCCCGCGCGACTTCTTCGGTTTTGTCAATCCGCCGGTCGTCCATGCTTCGACGGTGCTCTTTCCCGATGCGGCGACCATGAGCAAGCGCGATCAGAAATACACCTATGGCACGCGCGGGACGCCAACCACGGACGCGCTGGCCTCGGCGATGGATGAACTGGAAGGCTCTGCCGGCACCATAATCGTGCCTTCCGGACTTGCCGCGGTCACCGTTCCGCTGCTTGCCTTCCTCTCCTCCGGCGATCATGTGCTGATCGTCGATTCGGTCTATAACCCGACCCGCCGCTTCGCAGACACCATGCTGGCGCGGTTTGGCGTCGAGGTGCAGTATTACGACCCGCATATCGGTGCGGGCATATCCGATCTGATGAAGCCGAATACCAGAGTGGTCTTCACCGAATCGCCCGGCTCCAACACTTTCGAGATGCAGGATATTCCGGCAATCGCAGAAGCGGCGCATGCCGGCGGCGCCGTGGTGATGATGGACAATACCTGGGCAACCCCAGTCTATTTCCGCCCGCTCGATTTCGGCGTCGATGTTACCATCCATGCCGCCACGAAATATCCGGCGGGGCATTCGGACGTGCTTCTGGGCACGGTGTCGGCCAATGAAAAATGCTGGAGCCAGCTGCACGAGACATTTCTGACACTCGGGACCTGCGCCGCGCCGGACGACGTCTACCAGGTGCTGCGCGGCCTGCGCACGATGGGCGTTCGCCTGGAAAGGCATCAGGAAAGCGCGCTTGAGATCGCGCGCTGGCTGGAGGCGCAGGACAGCGTGGCGCAGGTGCTCCATCCCGGCCTCGAATCACATCCCGGGCATGCCATCTGGAAGCGCGACTTTTCCGGCGCCAGCGGAATCTTCTCCTTCGTGCTGAAGGGCGGCGGCGAGCGCGAGGCTCATGCCTTTCTCGATGGCCTCGAAATCTTCGGTCTCGGCTATTCCTGGGGCGGGTATGAAAGCCTTGCCGTGAACGTCTTTCTTGGCGATCGCACCATAGCCAAGGGCGATTATGCGGGACCCGTCATCCGGCTGCAGATCGGTCTGGAGGATGTTGAAGACCTGAAGGCCGACATCGCACGCGGCCTCATCGCGACTGCCCGGTAGATCCCCTGCTTGGCGGTCAGATAGCGGCGATCAGTCGTCGTTGCTGGCATTCAGATCCTCGGGCTGGATGGATTGCTGGCTTTGCGGCAGATAACCGTGCTCGCTCGCCCATTCACGCAGCACCGCCAGCAGCGCCTCCTTCCGCGTCAGGCCCGGTTCCCGTTCGGCGATGAACCGATCAAGCGCTTCACAAAGTTCCGGCGGAACATGAAGGTCGGACGAGATCGCCTCGGCTGCACCGGGCGGCGGAGAATAATCTTTGATCATAAACCCTGTCCGTACATTTTCTGAGCCGAGCCTCCACCGCCGGACAACAGAAAGCAAGGAATCTTTCTGCCTTACAATTGCCAGCAGCCGGCACTATTCCATATGCCTGATCTGGAGGTAGAAATATGTCCATCAAGTCCTTGGTCATTTCGGCGGTGATCGGGATCTCCGGGATCGCGCTTTCGGGCTGCGTCTATGATTCCGGCTCGTACTACTATGACGGCTATGGCAGTTACGGCCCCTATTACGGGAGGGGCTATTATGCCGGCAGCGCCGTCGTCATAGGGCCCAGCTATCCCCGCCATTACAGGCATCATCGCCCCTATCGGGACCATGTGCACTATCGCGGCCATCGCGACTACCGTGACCATTACCGGCATCGCCATCGCGAGCGCGTGGATCGGGACCGCCGCCGGGATCGGGGCGACTGGGAACGGCGACGGGACCGCCGTTCGGACCGAATGATCTGGCCAACACCCAGGAGTGAATGGGGAATAAATCCCTGACCGGTATTGTGGATTGCCGTGCGCACGACCACGACTCCCTATCCCTTTGCATGCACCGGTCTCAAATGCAGGACACCGGTGCGGCACCTCCCCGGCGAAGCCATCAGGATATCGCAATGTTCAATCCCTGAATTGGCATTCCCTTCCCGCCGCGGCCTCTTGAACAACCCCGACTCCGATCACAAATCTGTCCTGTCGCCCCTTCTGGTGGCAGTCCTTTCCAGGTTGCTCAACGCGTTCAAAGTTTTGGAGGAACTGATGAACGAGAAGATGTTCAATAGTCCGATATTTGTAAGGGACGGGAGTTATCTTGTTCAGGAGATCGCAACACTCGAAGACGCGATCGATTTCCTGGAGAGTTGGCCAGAGCGCAAACGCGACCTCATTCATGAACGCGCTCTTGATTCCTGCTATGCAGCGTTTGACGGCCGCAAGCCACTGGTCGCGGCCTACATTGCCTTTACCGGCTTCGCCAAACGTGCCGATATCCTTGAAGATTACGATGCGGTCATGCCCTGGCTTGCCGCCAGCCAGGAGGGCACAGGGAGAGTGCCGGCTTAGGTTGGCCGGCACCACCTTCGGATGGGGGCGGTGCAACTGATGGCCGACTGCTGCGTTGTTGTCCCGCCCTTTACACTTCCCATGAAATTCCCCGCAGCCCGGAGATTGGCATGACCACCTTCACAAGACCCGTATCCATATTCGTTGGCCTTGGCTTTCCGCGTGACGTGGAAACCGTACAGGAAGCATGGGAAGTTCTTCACGAATGGAACGGGGCACGCGGACCGACCTATGCCGCGGCGCTTCTCGCCTGTCGATCCGCTCTGGCTGGCAAACTCACGACAAAAAAAGCCCGCGACGCGTTCGTGGCATTTGCCAAAGCCGCGGGCATTCTGGCGCCCGATGCGTTGGAGACGGCAACTACCCGAGCTGCACAGGACTGGTTGGCTGCGTGAGCGGACTATTCCTACGGCGTCAATCATGGCGCCGCGCTGCTCTCTCAGGCGAGGCCCATGGAAACTTCTTCCGCCGAAGTGCGTTCATCTGAAAACAGACAGGGATAATCAGATGGATGCCGCTCAATTCCAGGTTCCGGTGCGCCTAAAACTGGCCGCTGAGGCAGACATTCAGGAAATTTACAGCGCCGAGGACGCTGTGGAGCTTCTGTTTGGTTGGCCGCAACAAGAGGGGCCAATTTACGAGGACGCCCTGGCGGAGTGCCTCGTCGCAACTGTTTCTCCGGAGAATGTCGAGGAAGCCAGGCGCGCCTTCGTTGCCTTTGCGAAGGTCTCAAACATCCTTGCCAAGGATCCTGCCACGGCAATCATCCGGGAAATGACGGCATCCTGGGTCCGTCACTAAGCACTCATCGTTTCTCATCGGCCACAAATGGAACCGGCCCAGGGTGGTTTCCGTGCTCACTCCGGCGTTGGTCTATCGGTAATCCCGGATCGGCCGTCAAAAGCCGTGCTGTCAGGGTGAAGCAGGATCGAAAGTTGGATTTCTGCCGGATGCCTTGGACATATTGGAAAAAGTCAATTGGAATACGCAACTCAGAAGGAAGAACCCCAGCCACATAAGGCTCTCGGTTGCAGTCCCATCCTTCCCGATATAATCACGGTCCGGCGCAAAGGATTTGCGCGCCGCGTTAGCGCGATGGTGGGGGCATCATGGCGAACTGCACGAGGATTCATGGCTCAGATCGAGTTTCTGGACGAGAGCGTCTCCAGGGAATTTGTCAATGTAAGAGCCACCGGCGAGACGTTTGAAACCCTTGACCTCAAAGCGCTCAACAAAGTCCCACAGATCATCTTCAAGCCTGAAAGCGCACTGCCAACCGGCTGGCACCGTATCGAACTCGAGATGGAAATCGCGAGCGAAATCCGCCCGCAAGTCTTCTTCGATTTCGGCGGCGGCTTCAACGAGGTCTTCTCCACCCGTCTGAAGCGGCAGGGAAGCAGCCGCTTTTTGGCGGACATCAAACTCCCCTTTCCCGCCACGATCGTACGGCTGGACCCAGCCAACACCGCCTGTTCCTTCAAGCTCAATTCCTTTCGCATGCGCCGGCTCTCGGCTCCGGAAGTCGCGCTCGCCCTTGGCTGGCAGGGACTCAGGGTGCTGCGCCACGATCCACGAGGCTTCATTCGCCGCCTGCCGACCTTTCTCGACGCGCTGCGCCGCCCGTATTTCCTCCAGCTTCGCGAGAATGTGCAAACCGGCGGCGCAGTAACCTATGCCGATTGGATCAAGCGCCACGATTTCGATCCCACGCGCGATACGGAGGCGGTCGCCGCTGCGGTCGCTGCGCTCGATGAGAAACCGCTGATCAGCGTAGTCATGCCGGTCTACAACACGCCGGCAAAACTGCTCGAGGAGGCGATCGCCTCCGTGGTCGGCCAAATCTACCCGAATTGGGAACTGTGCATTGCCGACGACTGTTCGACGGAGCCTCATGTCCGCCCGGTCCTGGAGCGGTGGCTGAAGAATGACCGCCGCATCAAGGTCGTATTCCGCGAGGAAAATGGGCATATCTCTTTAAGCACTAATTCTGCGGCAGAGTTGGCTACCGGTGACTGGATTGCGCTGATGGACCATGACGACGTCATGCCAGCAAATGCACTGGCAGAAGTCGCGCTTGCAATCAGTGACCATCCCTTCGTGGATTTTGTCTATTCCGACGAAGACAAACTAGATCCTGATGGACGACGGGTGGGGCCTCATTTCAAGCCTGACTGGAATGAGGAAATGTTCCTTGCTCATAACTATATTAATCATCTAGCAGTGTATCGAGCTTCACTCTTCCGCGAGGTCGGGGGACTTAGGGCAGGCTTCGAAGGGAGCCAGGATCATGATCTCGGACTGCGGATAGTAGCAAGAACCAGTCCAGACCGGATTCTCCACATTCCAAAGGTACTTTACCATTGGCGTGCCTACGAGGGCTCAGGATCATATTCTGACAAGGCCCTTCGCAAAGCCATCAGCGCCAGACAGCGCGCCGTGCAAGAATACCTATCGTCAAAGGGAACTCTTGCGCGAGTTGCCGAGGGATATTTTGGCCGAAATAGAATTATATATGATCTTCCCAATCCCGCACCGAAAGTAAGTATAATAATACCAACGCGCGATAGAGTTGATTTATTGAAGAGATGTGTTAGTGGAATTTTATATAATACAGATTATCAAAATTTTGAAATAATTATCATGGATAATGACAGTGCTCTTCCGGAAACAGAAGAATTTTTTAGGAATATAGGAAAGAATTCAAACATAAGAATATTATCGTTTTCTGGTGAGTTTAATTTCTCAGCGATCAACAATACCGCGGCAGAACTTGCGACGGGCGAAGTTTTGTGCTTCCTCAACAACGACACCGGGGTTAAGCACCCTGATTGGCTCCGAGAAATGGTGAGTCTCGCGGTCCAGAAGCAAAACGGCGCAGTAGGAGCAAAGTTACTATACGAGGACGGTCGCGTTCAGCATGCCGGTGTTATATGCGGAATTACCGGTGTAGCGGGGCATGCCTTCCGTTTCTTCGATCCCAATGCCGAAGGTTACCACGCGCGGTTAAATGTTACCCATCAGATAACCGCGGTAACTGCCGCATGTATGGTAGTAGAAAAGCATAAATTCTTCGAGGTCGGGGGATTCGATCAAGAGCGGTTGAAGGTGGCATTCAATGACGTTGATCTCTGCCTGAAGCTGGACTCTTGCGGATATAGAAATATCTACACGCCATATGCAGAGCTTTACCATTTTGAATCGGCTTCAAGAGGGAGTGATCATGCTGCAGAACACATCGCGCGATTTTCCAGCGAAATCTCCCACATGGAAATGGTGTGGGGAAGCAAACTCAAGAATGACCGCTTCTATAATGTGAACCTTACCCGAACTGCTGAAGACTTCTCTCTAAGGTCGGATTCTGCACGAGAAGTTTAGTGCCGCTTTGCAGACGAGTTTGGAGCTTTGGGAAGGCAGCGTATTTTTATCGCTCGTTGCCGAAGGGGGTACGTCGATATCTGAATTGCGCCGTATTTTGAATTGTACCGTCACGATCTATATCGAGGAAGTTGCAAAGTGAGGTCGACACATTATGCACCTCTCTCTATTCAACCCAATCTAGGTTGCAATTCGCAGAGGCTACAATCGACAGCGTTCTGTCTTCCACTTCACGGCTAATGACAAAATCGATCTGTGCGCTGAAATCCCGATTTGGAATCATGGCTGAATGTTAGGCGAAAGCGCCACATACTATTCGGATTCTCGAAGCAGCATCAAGGTAAACAGAAGGCAATTAAATACAGTGGATAGGCCGATATTTTTCTGTCATCTGCCGAAGACCGGCGGAACTTCGCTTAGGCTGGCACTAGAGGCATCCGTACGCCCACATGAAATTATACCCGACGCGTACATGATGGCCCGGTCTGGGGGGCACTATCCCGACATTGCGCTTGTCATGGAGAACGTTGTCCGTCAGAGGTCATCTGTTCGATTGCTGCGCGGTCACTACCACCTTTCTGTGCGCAAGCTTTTGACAAACCCAATCACCATTGCCGTACTACGTGAGCCCGTCAGCCGGGTGATTTCAAACCTGAAACACAACATCCAATATAATGGCCACACCGCAGAAGCGATTTTGGAGGATTTAAGTAAGGGTATCACACGTGGCGTCGCCACAAACGCAATGACTAGATACCTCAGCGGGGATGTAGGCTTAATGCACCCAAGCAACATCAACCAACTGCACCACCATCTGCTCTACGGCCCCATTGGTAATGAGCAAGCCAGACTTAAATCTGCAATAGCTGCGTTAGAGACGATCGATGTGCTTGGCTTAGCCGAAAATCTTGATGAAATTTCTCTCAAACTTGCCAAGCTCGGACTCTCAATACCGCCCACCAGGCGAGCGAATGTGTCCAAATCTGGCCTTCTGAAGCTGAATGATAATCATAAAGAGCGCATCCGAGAAATGAACTTACTGGATGTCGCCCTTTATGAAGAAGCGAAGAAACGTTACGCTAACACCTCAATATTGGATCGCGGTTGAAAGCTGCAACAGCCGGTGCATATGAGGTTTATCGAACCATCCGATTGCCGATCCGGCTCATGAAATCGCGCAGCCAGTCGTCATTGTGATCAACGCCGGAGGACTGGCGGTTGTGACGTGCTCTGGACCGCTCCCCAACGCGCCCTCGGTTGGCGCTGGAGTTTTCCGGCCTTGATCAGCAACACGGGCTGGCTGCGTGTGCGGATTTCATGAACGCTGCGGGGACCTTGTTCCCGATCGCGCCGCCTGGCTGTTGCTCGTTAGTCTCTGCGCCAAACCTCCAACTTTTCCGCCGCATCCGTTAGGCTCAAGAACCCGTGAGCGTTCAAACATTCCGCCCGCAGCCGGGTATTGAACGCTTCGATGAAGGCGTTATCAATGCGTTTCCCAGCCAAGAAAATGGTGCGGAAAACTCTAACCCGATTCGAGGGCACTTAGCCGGAAGCAGACCATGAACAACGTCGAGCCGCTCGGTTACCTCGCCGACGTGCCCACCAGAATCGTCAACGGCCACCCAAACAGCCAGCTCGACGATCTCCTGCCCTGGACCTACATCGCCGCTCCCGAGATCAAGGCCGTGGCCTGAGAACACCGCTTACGCTACATTGTACCGATCGCATGGTGATTGCGGGGCGGGCCTTGGTGTGGTTTTAAGTTGCCCCAAATGGAGACAACCGATGCGCCTTTTACAACCGAAAAAGCTCCTAAAAAGCGTTGATCGGATTACCGTCTTGGATGGTGCCATCGTTGCCGTTGGCTGGTGCGACGGCAGAAATCCATTGTTGGTCGTAAACGGCAGCCCGGTACAAGATCAGGTGTGTTCACGTTTTCGCCGAATGGATGTAGCTGCAGTACACGGTCAGGATTTCGAATTTTCTGGATTCCGCATGGCGGCCGTGGTCAAAGATGTGATCACCGACAATTCAACAATAGGCGTTCGGTTCGAAGATGGAGATATAGTGGGAAGCTCTGGAATCTCCGTCGAAGCTCGCCTCGTTAAGGTGCGCAATAGCTTTCTCGAACAAGTCGCAAAAAGGCGAAATGCTTCCCTAATCGAAATCGGATCGCGCTCTCGGTCAGGCAATAGCTATCGCCATCTGTTCCCTACAATTGCAAAATACGTTGGCATGGATATCTCGGCCGGTCCAAATGTCGATCTCGTAGCTGATGCACACACGCTTTCACACCGCGTTTCTGAACAGTTCGACTTCGCTTTCTCCATTTCCGTTTTCGAGCATTTGATCATGCCGTGGGTTGCAGCCTATGAGCTTAACAAGGTGCTTAAAACTGGTGGTCTCGCCTATATCCAGTCGCACCCAGCATGGCCACTCCACGAAGAGCCATGGGACTTCTTCCGGTTTTCGCGAGAGGCATGGAGTGGGCTATTCAACAAGTTCACAGGCTTTGAAATCGTTGACAGCGCTTATGATCATGAGGCCTCAATTGTTCCGAGGTCAAAAAACAACGGCCCCCTCCAAGGGATCGACACACAGAAGACATTTCTCTTGAGCGCATGCATTGCCCGGAAAATCGGCGAACCTCTTGTTAACTGGTCCGCCGATCCGTCCGAAATCTACAATATCCAATACTCGCACTAGGTGTGTAGTCTCAGAGTGTGATGGTGCATCATCGAGTCTTAGTCGTCAGGATGACGATGCCCTATGGCAAGTGTTCTTCAGGCGGCGGACTCATGCAGCGACGGGACGTTGTCTATCGCCTGTGCCTTGCCCGAGTGGAATGAGCAACCAGAGGCCATGATGAAGAAAATGCCTGGAGACGTGTCATCCGAAGACGCCAGCATGCTGGTTCCGGACGAGATCGGGCGCACATGCGTGCTTGTACTGGGCATGCATCGCTCGGGCACCAGCGCAGTGACACGTATCTTCAGCCTGCTGGGCTGCGACCTGCCGGCCAATCTCATGGGCGCCAATAAGTCGAACGAAGCAGGCCATTGGGAATCTGTCCCTATCTGCCAACTCAATGACCGACTGTTGGAATCGGCCGGCTCATGCTGGCACGACTGGCAGGCCTTCAATCCCGGCTGGTTGCGCTCGCCGAAAGCACAGACCTTCCGTGAGGAAGCGCTCAGCGTTCTCGAGCAGGAGTTCGGCAACTCCCGACTCTTTGTTCTGAAGGATCCGCGTATCTGCCGTTTGGTGCCGTTTTGGCTCGATGTGCTGGCCGGGGCCGGCGTCCGTCCGCTTGTCGTCCTGCCGCTGCGAAATCCTCTCGAGGTTGCCGCCTCGTTGCAGAAGCGCAACGGCTTCGAGCTCGCCTTCGGTCACCTTCTGTGGCTGCGCCATGTGCTGGAGGCGGAGGTGGCTACACGCGGACTGCCACGCATCTTCCTAAGCTATGACTCCATGCTGCGTTCCTGGGCGCGTGTCGTGGAGCGGGCGGAGGAACAGTTCCGCCTTTCGCTGCCGCGCAAGTCAAGCACGGCCATAGCGGAGATCGAGACATTCCTCTCAGACAAGCTCAGACACCACAAGGAAGCACCGGAAAGCGTGGTGGAAAATCCGACGCTTTCCCGCTGGCTGCGCGACAGCTACCGCATTCTCTCCCGCTGGATCGAAAAGGGCGAGGATACAGCCGACCACGCAGCGCTTGACGCCATCCTTGCCGAATTCGACGCTGCCACCCCTGCCTTCGCGCTACTTGCCGATGCCGGCCACGCGGCGATCGGCAGAGCGCGTCGCTTAGAAGATGATCTCGAGCAAAATAAGGCCGAACTTGCCGAGGCGCGCAAAGCTGCAGCGCAGATGGAGGAGGCCTTTGAGACAGTCGAACGGGCAGCTGCCGACACGCGTGCCGAACTTCAACAGACCAAGAGTGCACTTGAACAGCGCCGCCACGAGGCGGAGGAGACGGCAGAAGCTCTCAAGCAGACACGTGAGAAGCTGGCCGATGCGGAGGCCGCCCGCCAGAAGGCGGAGGAGGCTCACACCCAGGCTCGGCAAGAAGCGGAGGCTGCCCGCCAGGAGGCGGAGCAGGCTGCAGCCCTCAACCGCGACCTTTCCACTCGGCTCGATACCCGTTTCAACGAGATCGCTGAAATAAGCCGCCTCTTGCGCGCCCGCGAGGCAGAGGTAGAGGCCGGGCGCCTACGGACCGAGCAAGTGGCCAGCCAAGCTGCAACGGAGCTTGGGCGCGCTATCACCGCGGTGATGGATAACAGGCGCCATCCTTTCTTCTGGGCAGGGGCGCGCATGCGGCGCGCCATCGCCATTGTCCAGCGCTCCGGTCTTTTCGACGCCGAATGGTATCTCAGGCACTATACCGATGTGGCAGAGGCCGGCATTGATCCGATCAAGCACTATGTGCTCTTCGGCGCAAGAGAGGGACGGCATCCCAACGGCCGCCTCAAAAGTTGAAGTTGCCGCTCAATCATTTTAGCTAGATCGCTACACGGATTGATGTATCGTCAGAAAATCTCAAGTGGGGTCATTGGTGGGCGAAATATCAAAGGAAGATCTGGAAGCCATCCGCAATTCCGGCCCGTTCGATGCCGAATGGTATCTTGATACATATCCGGATGTGAAAGCACTGGGGATGGATCCTCTAGAGCACTATCTCTGGCTGGGAAGAAAATTAAACCGGTCCCGCTCGGCCAAGGATTTTCAAAACGGTGCCACTATAAACAAAGATATCACAGACAATATAGAGAATTCTTCTATACAAAAGAGAAGGCTTGTTATTTTTGCATCTTATAATGAATTTGGAATTATAAATCCGTACGTAAAATATTATATAGACGGACTCTTAGACGTATCAGAGAGAATAATATTCGTAGCAGATAACGATATATCAGAATATGAAAAAAAGAAAATCCAAAGACAATCTGTTAACATAATTAGCGGGCGCCATGGAGAGTATGATTTTGGATCATATAAGCGCGGCTATATTTTTGCAAAAGAGAATGGTTTTCTTCAGGAAGTGGATGAGCTGATTCTTTGCAACGATAGCTGCTTTGGACCAGTCTCGAACTTCGGAAAAATGTTTTTAGAGATGTCCGAGCGAGGTGCGGACTTTTGGGGGATAACGGGGAGTGAATTTTTTCAATATCATCTGCAAAGCTATTTCCTTTGTTTCTCAAAATCTGTTTTTCTGCACAAAACGTTTGAGGAGTTTCTTCTATCTGTAAAAGCACACAAGACTGTCCAAGATGTAATTAAAAATTATGAAGTTCGGCTAACAAAATTATTGACTGATTTAGGCTTTAAGGTCGATTCTGTAATACGAACTCAGCCTGAAATGGAAAATCCTCGGCAGAGGCGCCCCCTAAGCATAGAGCATTATCCCTGCTTTTTACTTGATCAAGGATCGCCTTTAATTAAAGTCAAGGCTTTAAAAAAGGCGGCTTGCAACCTGGATGGGATTGATATTACTTTAGAAAAATTGAAGTCTTCAAACCCCTCTCTATATGAATTTGCCATCCAAGATGATACCATTAACCGTTATTTGAGCGCTGAAGATGCTTCCTTCTCTCTTATCATGCCCACTTACAACAGAGCGCACTGCATAGAGAAAGCAGTAAACTCTGTACTCTTACAGACGCATCGGAATTTTGAACTTATTATCATAGATGATGGATCTGTTGATGGAACAGAGGCGCTCATTAGTGAGCGATACGGGGACGCGATAAAGGAAGGACGGATTACATATATACGGTTACCATCCTCCGTCGGAGTTTGTTCCGCGCGCAATATCGGCTTGATGGCTGCGCGCTTCGATTGGATCGCATATGTCGACTCCGACAACACAATAAGGCCGTACTTTCTTAAAGTGTTCTCCCAAAGCATAAAAGAGAACCCTGAAATATATACCTTTTACGCGGAATTCTGTAGAAGAGAAGACGGCAAGATAGGAGGGGGAATATTCGACTACCAGCGTCTTCGCCAAGGAAATTTCATCGACTTAGGTGTATTTGTTCACCACAGGAAATGCTTTGAAGAGATGGGCGGATTCGACCGATCTCTAAAGCGGTTGGTCGACTGGGATCTAATCCTCCGCTATACGAGGTCTTATCCCCCACGTTATATACCAAATATTTTATTAGACTACAGCGACAATGAAGATCCAAATAGAATAAGCAGGAAGGAGTCCGCTCTTAAATCAAGAATACAGATTACTAATAAACATGATATCAACAAAACAATATCAACAGTCATACTTTCATATAACCAAGAAAAATTTGTCGAAAAAGCCATCCGGAGTGCCCTTTCCCAAAAGGGAGATTTTGACCATGAGATCATCCTCTCGGATGATGGCTCGATAGATGGTACGCCCGAAATTATAGATAAGTACTGTCGCTCCCATCCGAACTTGATTCGGAGCGTTGGCGGAGGTGTAAACATGGGCGTTTCCGCTAATTTCCGTCGAGCCTTCGAGGAGGCTGCCGGTGAGTTTGTGGCAATTCTGGAAGGAGATGACTACTGGATTGACGATCAGAAATTGAATGCGCAAGCGCATTTTCTGCGAGAGAACCCTGATTGCTCCATGGTTTTTTCAAAAATCAATGTTTGTAATTTAAAAGACAAAAGTTTTAAAACCCTTGAAAGGCAAGATTCTATAAAGAAAAATAAATTGACCGGTCAAGACTTTCTTAACCATCCGACGATGAATTTGATAGCAAATTTTTCATGTTGTATGTTTAGATCGGAATTAATGAAAAAATTGCCGAAAATTCTTTTTGAGCACAGATTTAGTGAGATTTCATTAGCTTTTTTTCTAGAAAAATTCGGATACATTGGCTACATTGATAGAATAATGAGTGTTTATGTACAGCATCCCGCAGGGATTTGGAGCGGCGGGGATCGTGATGCGCAATTGCGCAGTGGCCTGATGGTAAGAACGGTTGCCAAAAGCGTGGCGCGTGTCGAATATAAGGAACCGATCCAGAAAATTATTGAGAAAGATTATCTATCAAAGTTACAGAAAGTTCCTGCATAAAACTTGTTCAATATATAACAAGAAGGCAGCCGCTGTGATAATAGATCCCAATAATTGAATCGCCTTTAAAAAGCTATCCTGAAAGGCTCGATTGTTAGGTTGATCCGACTACCTTATTACCCTACCGCCCGCCCCATACCCACAACCTTCAGCCCATAGCGCTCCAGGATCGCTGGGTCGTAAATGTTGCGGCCGTCGAAGATCACCTTCTGCTTGAGCCGCGCGGCGATTTCTGCGAAGTCCGGGGCCTGGAAGTTACGCCACTCCGTCACCACTACCAGTGCATCTGCTCCTTCCAGCGCCTCCTCCTGGGAGGAACACAAGACAAGATCCTCCCGGGCACCATAGATACGCCGGCATTCTTCCATTGCCTTGGGATCGAAAGCGCGCACACGTGCACCCGCCTGCCACAACGCCTCCATCAGCGTGCGCGAAGGCGCCTCGCGCATATCGTCCGTATTGGGCTTGAAGGAAAGGCCCCACAGGGCGAAGGTGCGTCCGGCGATCTCGCCGCTGAAATGAGCCATGATCTTCTCGAAGAGAAGCCGTTTCTGACGTTCATTGCGCGCCTCCACGGCACCGATCACCAGCGGCTCAAAATCCTCGCGCTCCGCCATTGCGATGAGTGCACGCACATCCTTGGGAAAGCATGAACCGCCATAGCCGGCCCCGGGATAAATGAAGTGATAGCCGATGCGCGGGTCAGAGCCGATTCCGAGCCGCACCTTCTCGATATCGGCGCCCAGCCGCTCGGCCAGATTCGCCATCTCGTTCATAAAGCTTATCTTGGTGGCCAGCATGCAGTTTGCGGCATATTTCGCAAGCTCGGCGCTGCGCAGGTCCATCACGATAATCTTCTCGTGATTGCGGTTGAAGGGAGCGTAGATCTCGCGCAGCAGCCTCTCCGTCTCGGAGCCCGGCTCGCTCACGCCGATGAGAATGCGGTCGGGCTTCATAGAGTCGGCGACGGCCGATCCCTCCTTCAGGAACTCCGGATTCGAGGCAACGTCGAAGACGAGGTTTTCTAGACCACGCCGAGCAAGCCGCTCAGTGATGACGGCGCGCACCCTGTCTGCCGTGCCCACGGGCACGGTCGACTTGTTGACGACGATGGCGGGTGCGGCCATATGCGCTCCGATGCTCTCCGCAACGGCGAGCACATGGCGAAGATCAGCAGAGCCGTCATCGTCAGGCGGCGTGCCGACCGCGATGAAGATGATGCGCCCGTGGCGTATGCCTTCCGCGGCATCCGTGGTAAAACCCAGCCGCCCAGCCGCCAGATTGTCAGCCACCAGCCGCTCCAGCCCCGGCTCGAAGATCGGAACCTCACCGTGCTTCAGCCGCGCGATTTTGTCTGCGTCAATATCAACACAGACGACCTCGTGGCCTGCTTCGGCCATGACGGCAGCATGGACAAGGCCCACATAGCCTGTTCCAAAAATGGTGATATTCACGTCGCTTTCCTTTCCGAGGTTGTCGTAGGCTGCTAAGGCGAACTGCCGCTCCCCACGCTCCGGATGGACAGTAGCGTATCGCCTCTGAAGGCCTGGAGCAGAGAACCCTCCAGACAGTCGACAACCCATTCAGCGCCAAGCCGTCACTCATGTCTTAGGCATAAAATGTTACTTATGTCTCCGAGCCGTACAGAAAAAATGGCGATCCCGGCAGGATTCGAACCTGCGACCATCGGCTTAGAAGGCCGGTGCTCTATCCAGCTGAGCTACGGGACCGTGACCATTCGGATCCTCAATGGGTCCAGGGGATCTTGCGGTCATAGCGGAAGTTGTCCGCATAGGAAATCTGGCGGCGCTTCACCGGTTTCGGCTCAAAGACCTGAAAGGCTATTCCGTACCTCGTGGCGTAGGCGATCGCTTCTTCCTTGGTCGGGAATGTAAGGCGAATCTGGCTCTTCGTGTCGCCGGAGCTCGTATAGCCCATCAGCGGGTCTATCTTGCGCGGCTCCTCGGGCTCGAATTCCAGCACCCAGTGGCCGGTCTTGGCAGTGCCGGATTGCATCGCATTGCGGGCCGGGCTGTAGATGCGCGCGGACATGTCTCACTCCTCGAAAATGGTCGGAGTGGCAGGATTCGAACCTGCGACCCCCTGATCCCAAATCAGGTGCGCTACCAGGCTGCGCTACACTCCGAGGCCGGGCTTCCATAGGGTTTGGGGCTCATATAAGCAAGCCCTCATCGCAGGAAAACGAACAATCGGCACATAGAGGACTCTCTTCGGCACGGTAATTCAGGAAAGACCGAACCGGGCCTCCCGTATGGACTTCAGAATCCGAGATCGCCCTGCCCTGCATCCATGGCGCCGATGACATCGCTGGCCAGAGCGCGAGTGATGCGCGCCTTGCGCTCCAGCGCCACGCGGTCGAGCCGGTCCACAACCATCATGGCGGTCGAGAGCGAACGCTCGATGCGCCGTACCACATACTGCACCACATGCGGCTCCACCTCGACCTGACGGTCGGCGAAAAGTTTGGTGATGACTCCGGCGAGAAGCATGTCGTCCGGCTCGTCAATCTCGACCATGGCGGCGGCCTTCAGCCGGGACAGAAGGTCCGGAAGACGCACGCCCCAGGCAATCGGAAAGCGTCGCGCCGTCAGCAACAAATGGCTTTGCGCGCCCCTGACCGCATTGATTAGGTGGAACAGGCCGTTTTCGTCGAGATCGCCGCCGTCGGCATTGTCGATCAACAGCGGCGCCTGTCCAGCAAGCCTTATTTCCTCTTCGCCGATTGATTTCGGGTTTATCTCCGCCGCCCCGGCAAGATCGCGCCAGATGGCGGCCAGATGGGACTTTCCGGACCCTGCCGGGCCAGCCAGGACAACAAGCGGCGCCGGCCATTGCGGCCAGCTATCAATCAGCCCGACTGCCTTGGAATTGGCGTTTGTCACCACAAGGTCGTCGCGCGAGAAGCCCGGGGGATGGGCAAGTTCGAGCGGCAATTGGCGAACCGGTGGCAGTCCGCGCATGATACGCTACTCCCTGCTCCCGCCGTCACGGTCGCCACCGTAAAGCGGGGATTCAAGGTAGCGCGAGATCGCGAAGCGGACGAGAACGGCGACCGCTGCTGAAGCCGGTACGGCGATCAGCAGGCCTGCAAAACCGAAGAGATAGCCGAAGGCGACCAGCGCGAACATGAGCCAGACCGGATGAAGCCCGACGCTCTTTCCGACCAGCTTCGGCTGCAGGATATTGCCCTCGATGAACTGGCCGAGGAAGAATATGGCCGCGACCGCTACCACCCAATACCATTCAGGCCAGAACTGGAAGAAAGCGACGCCCACCGAGAGCACGAGCCCGACCAGCGAGCCCACATAGGGAATGAAGCTGATCAGGCCCGCGAAGAAACCAATCAGCAGACCGAAATTAAGTCCGACCAGTGTCAGGCCGATGGCATAGAAGGTTCCGAGAATGAGGCAGAGCGTGCCCTGCCCGCGCACGAAACCCGCAGTGGAGGCGTTGATGTCGCGGGCGAGCTGACGCACCGTCTCCACATGCTGCCGGGGCACGAGACTGTCGACCTTGGCCACCATATGATCCCAGTCGAGCAGCATATAGAAAGCGACAACGGGCGTAACGATGAAGAGGCTGGCAACGCTGACGAGTGCCGCGCCGGAGCTCCAGATCGACTGGAACAATTGTCCGATGAAGCCGGTGCCTTGCGCCAGAAGCGAGTTGAGCCCGTCCTTGAGCGCCGTGGAATCGACGCCCACCACCCGTTCGAACCACTCGGAATCGAAATTGGTGACCATTCCCTGAAGGCGCGACAGATATTCAGGTATCCGGGCCCCGAAATCCGCAAGCTGCCGTGCAAGGATCGGGATCATCACCGTCAGCGCAAGCGCAAGGACGAAAACGAAGGCGACGAGAATGAAGACCGTCGCCGCCGTACGCGAAAACCCCAGTCTCTCGAGACGATCGGCAACCGGATCGAGGAAATAGGCGAGCGCCATCCCGGCCAGGAAAGGCAGCAGGATCGCGCTGAACACGTAAAGGAAAAGGATAAATACCAGGAAGGCACCTATCCAGAAGGCGGCCTGCCGGCGAAACGCGATCGCCAGCGGAGTCTCTACCTTGATTTCACTCACCTGGCGCTTCGGTCTCGGCATGGCCGCCCATATGCTTGATCCAGCCGACGAAATAGGCCGCGCCGGAAGCGACGGTCAAGAGGCCGGACAGATAGATGAGTCCCGTGCGCAGCATGCCCGAACCAAGCCCCAAGGCAAGCTCTCCGAGAACGAGAGCCGCAAGCACGATCTGCACCAGCGTATTGGCCTTGGAGACGAACAGCGGCCTGACCTTGACGGGATGCGACATGATGGTCGACAGGAGCACGGCGCTGACGATCAGGGCGTCGCGGGAGACGGCAGCGATCACCAGCCACAGCGGCAGTTCGCCCATATAGCCCAGCACCAGGAACACGCTGACCAGCAGCAGCTTATCGGCCATGGGATCGAGATAGGCGCCGAGTTCCGAACGCTGGTCGAAGTGCCGCGCGATGAAGCCATCGACGCCATCGGAGACGCCGGCGAGCACAAAGCCGGCAAAGGCCCATCCCATATAGCCGGTCAGCAGTGCGAAGACCACGGACGGCACGAGAAGCAGCCGCATCAGGGTGATCAGATTCGGAATGGTCAATCAGGCTCTCCCATCTTACCCGCTGAACGCCAACAGATGATTCGAGATAGATGGCCGGAGCAATAGCCGGCTTCAAGTGCCGGCGAACAGGACAATCCTGTCCGCGACCTCGGATCAGGGTCGGGTAAATCTTGCAGCATCGGCCTGGTCATGCGAATAGCCGTGCATCGTGGCGCAATGGAAGAATTCGATGAGCAAGGGGAAGAATGGCCTGTCCTATGCCGATGCCGGTGTGGACATCGATGCAGGCAATGCGCTTGTCGAAAAGATAAAACCGCTGGTGCGCTCCACACGCCGGCCCGGCGCCGATAGCGAGATCGGCGGCTTCGGCGGCCTTTTCGACCTCAAGGCGGCGGGTTTCTCCGATCCGGTGCTGGTGGCCGCCAATGATGGCGTCGGCACCAAGCTGAAGGTCGCCATCGAGGCGGGAAAGCACGATACGGTCGGCATCGACCTCGTCGCCATGTGCGTCAACGATCTCGTCGTGCAGGGCGCCGAGCCACTTTTCTTTCTCGACTATCTGGCGACCGGAAAGCTCGACCCGGAACAGGGCGCGGCGATCGTCGGCGGCATCGCGGAAGGTTGCCGGCAGGCGGGCTGCGCGCTGATCGGCGGCGAAACGGCAGAGATGCCTGGCATGTATCAGGAAAAGGACTATGACCTCGCAGGCTTCGCCGTTGGTGCGGCCGAGCGTGGGCAGTTGCTGCCGACCGACGATATCGTGGAAGGCGACGTTGTGCTCGGGCTGGGCTCTTCCGGCGTCCATTCCAACGGTTTTTCTCTGGTCCGGCGCATCGTGGCCATAAGCGGGCTGGGCTGGCAGGATTCCGCGCCTTTCGCCGAAGGCCGCAGCCTGGCCGAAGCACTTCTGGAGCCGACCCGCATCTATGTGAAATCCATACTCGGTGCGATCCGCGGCACGCATGGCATCAAGGCGCTCGCCCACATCACCGGCGGCGGCTTTCCGGACAATATTCCGCGCGTGCTGCCCGAGGAATATGCCGCCGAAATCGAACTCAAGGCGATCGACGTGCCCCCAGTTTTCCGATGGCTTGCAGCGGAAGGTGGTGTCGCCCATGACGAGATGCTGCGCACCTTCAATTGCGGGATCGGCATGATCGCCGTCGTGGCGGCAGGCCAGGCGGCGCAGGTGGCCGCCGTGCTGCAGCAGGCAGGCGAGCATGTGACGACGCTGGGCCGTCTCGTGCCGAGCCGCGAGCACGGCGTCATCTATCGTGGGCGCCTCGACCTATGACCCGGAATCCGCGCAAACGCGTTGCCATCCTGATCTCCGGCCGTGGCTCAAACATGGCGGCTTTGATCGAGGCGGCGCGGGACGAAAGCTATCCCGCAGAGATTGTCGGCGTCATCTCCGATCGGGCAGATGCGGCCGGCCTCGATATCGCAAAGCGGGCCGGCATCGCCACACGCACCGTGTCGAGGATCGACTATCCAGACAAGCAGGCGCAGGAAACAGCGACCGGCAAGGCGCTGACCGATCTCGGTACAGAGATAGTCTGCCTCGCCGGCTATATGCGACTCCTGAGCGCCGAATTCGTCGCGCAATGGGAAGGCAGGATGATCAACATCCACCCTTCCCTGCTGCCCTTGTTCAAGGGGCTCGATTCCCACCGGCGCGCGCTCGAAGCCGGCATGCGCATCCATGGCTGCACCGTGCATTTCGTTACTGCGGAAACGGACGGCGGTCCGATCATTGCCCAAGCAGCGGTTCCCATTGCTGTTGGTGACGACGAGACCTCTCTGGCCGCTCGCGTCCTGAAAGCCGAGCACAAGCTGTATCCCTTGGCGTTGCGCCTCGTTTGCGAGGGAAAGGTACGTATGGAGGGGCGGAAAGCCGTCTTCTCCGCCTTTCCCGAAGATATCTCGCCCGAAGCCAAGCTGATTTCACCGCGACCGGATACTGGACCGGTGGACCTCGAATCCCTCGCCCGGTTTACGCCGTAAGCGCTTCGGCCCAGAATCTAGAGGCGGCCTGTCTTCACGACGCTGCCCGCACCCATACCTTCGTGTCATGCACGGCCGCACCGCCATAGGGAGCGGGCGCATCGGAGCCGGTGAGCACATTAATGCCTTCGCCGCGCTCATGGGCGCTGTTCGGCCAGATGCCTTCCGCGATCACCACACCGCGGCGCAGGCCATCGAACAGCTTAGCATGAAGCACCACTTCGCCGCGCATGTTGCCGATCTCCACCCGGTCGCCATCGGCGAGCCCGACAGATGCTGCATCTTCCGGATGGATGAGCAATTGCGGCCTGCCCTCCTTTTCCTTCGATACCGGCGTTTCCGTGAAGCTGGAATTGAGGAAATTGCGTGCCGGCGAAGTCGCCAGCCGGAACGGATGCTCCTCGTCAGCAACCTCGATCAGGTCCACATGGTCCGGGAATTCCGGCAGACGCTCGTAGGGTCCCAATATGCCCATGGATTTCGGCGGACGGTTGGGTGCGGCTTGCCCCGTCCAATCCGGCCGGAAGCGGAATTTTCCGTCCGGATGACCGAAACCGTTGAGAAAATGCGCCTCCTCGAAAGGCGGCTGCAAATCCGCCCAGCGCTGCTCCTTGAAGCTATCGAAATTGCCGAGCCCCTTCCTCTGCAGCATGATGTCGATATGCTCGCGTTCGGTCATGCCGAAGCCGGGCAGATGGGCGACGCCAAGGCGCTTGGCCAGTTCCTCGATCACGTAATGATTGGTGCGCGGACCTTCGGGCGGCTCGATCAGCTTGGGTCCGAGCGTGATATGCTGGTTACCGCCCCCCTTGTAGATGTCGTCATGCTCTAGGAACATGGTCGCCGGAAGCACCACATCCGCCAGCTTGGCTGTGTCCGTCATGAACTGCTCATGCACGCAGGTGAAGAGGTCTTCGCGCAAGAAGCCCTTTCTGACCAGCCGCTGCTCGGGTGCCACATTGGCGGGGTTGGTGTTCTGGATCAGCATGGCCGTCACCGGCGGCCCGCCGTAAAGCGCATCCGGCGCGCCTGTCAGCACCGGGCCGATGCGCGAATGATCGAGATATCGCACGCTCGGATCGCGCAGGGTCTTGCCTTCAACGAGACCGGTGTCGAGCTTCAGCACACCGGAATTGGAGTGAAAGGCGCCACCACCTTCATATTGCCAGCAGCCCGTTACCGCGGCGATCGACAGCGCCGCATGCATGTTCACCGAACCATTGCGCTGGCGCGAAAATCCATAGCCAAGGCGGAAATAGGTCTTCTTCCTCGTGCCCACCAGGCGAGCGAAGTCCTCGATCTCCTCCACCGACAAGCCAGTGATAGCGGCCGCCCATTCCGGGGTCTTCGTCTGGAGGTGAGCCTCCAATCCCTTCGGATCGTCGGTGTATCTTTCCAGATAGGCCCAATCGGCCATCCCCTCCCGAAAAAGCACATGCATGACGGCGCAGGCCAGCGCGCCATCGGTGCCGGGCTTTATGACCAGGCCCATATCGGCCTGCTTCATCGTGGCATTCTTGTAGACGTCGATGACCACGATCTTCGCCCGACGCTCCTTGCGGGCCTTTACCGCATGCGTCATCACATTGACCTGCGTGACGACAGCATTGGTGCCCCAGATCACCACGCAGTCCGATTTCGCCATCTCTCGCGGATCAGGTCCACGCAACGCGCCCGCGCCCATCATCCAGCCCGTCCAGGCGAGATTGGTGCAGATGGAGCCGAAGAAGCCCGAATATTTCTTGGCATGGCGCAACCGTTCTATGCCGTCGCGCTGCACGAGCCCCATGGTGCCGGCATAGAAATAAGGCCAGACCGTCTCGCTGCTGTATTTGTCCTCGGCGGCGATGAATTTTTCGGCCACGAGATCAAGGGCGGCTTCCCAGCTTGCCTCTTTCCAGATTGCCTCGCCCTTGGCGCCCGCCCGCACCAGCGGCTTCAGGAGCCGCTCCGGATGATGGATGCGGTCAGCATAGCGCGCCACCTTGGCGCAGATCACGCCTGCCGTATAGGTATTATCCTTTGCGCCATGCAGCCGGCCGATACGCCCGTCGATGATCTCGACATCGAGCGCGCAGGTCGAAGGGCAATCATGCGGACAGGCCGAATGTCCGATATGGATTCGGGGATGGGTGTTCATGCTTTAAAGCTAGCCGATCGCGAAGGCAGATTGTAGAGCACTAGTGGAATGAATTTGACGTTCGAACCGCTTGATGTTGGCCTGGGGATCGAATGTCAAATTCAAAAATTCCACTAGAATCAGAAACTTGCTCGCGATGAAAAGCACTTGTCCGTCGCATTCGCAAGCGTGATGGAGTCCCCATGAATTACCGCCATGCCTATCACGCCGGGAATTTTGCCGACGTCATGAAGCATGTCGTCATCACCCGGATCGTGGAATATCTGAAGCGAAAGGAGAAGGCCTTCCGCGTCATCGATACGCATGCGGGTGTCGGCCTCTACGATCTGACCGGTGAGGAAGCCGGAAAAACGGGCGAGTGGCAGCGCGGCATCGGGCGGCTCATGGAAGCGCAGCCCGAGGGCAAAATCGCCAATCTTTTGAAGCCGTTCCTGTCCGCCGTTGAATCCGTGGACCAGGAAGGTCCCAACAGATTCTATCCCGGTTCACCCAAGATCCTGCGCCACCTCCTGCGCAAGCAGGATCGGCTGACGGCAATCGAACTGCATCCCGAGGATGCCGCCTCGCTCAAGACGCTCTTCGCCGGCGATATGCAGGTTCGCGTCATCGAGCTTGACGGCTGGCTTGCACTCGGCGCGCATCTGCCGCCCAAGGAGAAGCGCGGGCTTGTCCTTGTGGACCCGCCCTTCGAGGATGAAGGCGAATTCGGCAGGCTCGTGGATGGCCTGCAGAAAGCATATCGCCGCTGGCCAGGCGGAACCTATGCTTTGTGGTATCCAATCAAGAACCGCAAGGCGGTGGCGGATTTCCATGAATGGCTCAAGACAAGCGCAATTCCAGACATACTGGACCTGCGGCTCGAGATCAGGCCACCCTCGCCCGATCCGCGCCTCGACGGCTCTGGCATGATCGTGGTCAACCCGCCTTTCGTGCTGAAGGAGGAGATGAATCTGCTCCTTCCCTTCCTGGCGAAGCTTCTTTCCGAGAATGATCGGGGCCGATTTTCCATCGAACAGCTCACCAGGGAGCAGGTCCGGTCTTGACCGGAAGGGGCGGCTGGCTGAAAGTGCGCCAACCTTGAATCTCCGAGGAGCTTCGACATGATGCGTATTGCGAACCTTGCCAGCGCCGTCCTCATGACAGCAGCGGCAATTCTGCCGGCGTGGCAGGCACAGGCAGCCGATTATGCCGTGGGCTCCTATGTTCAGGACAGCGGCATCTGCGCGCATCGCAGCGTGCTCGGCGCAATCACCGACCGGTTCAGCTATCAGGTCCGCAATGTTCCCAACCTGCCCGATGTCGGCATCGTGGATTTCTACAATGTCCGCGAGACCCGCTATCTCCCGGAGATTGAATACCGGCCGATCGCACGGCGCTATTGCAGCGCCGTCGTGCGGCTTTCCGACGGACAGGACAGGCCGGTCTGGTACCTGATCGAATACGGCCAGGGCTTCGCAGGACTTGGCGACAATGTCGAATTCTGCGTCAGCGGCTTCGATCGCTGGCATGTCTACAACGGCAACTGCCGCGTTCTGTACTGACCTGACGACGCTTTCCGATGCGAATCCTTCGATGGCCGCCTTTCAAGGCAGCTCTGTTCCTGTGTTTCCACGGCTTTGCCGTCTCGGGCGCCGCAACCGCGGCTGAGGCCGCAGAGTTCGACTTTTACGCCCTCGCCCTCACCTGGTCGCCGAGCTATTGCGCCGTCGAAGGCGAAAACGCCAATCGCCGCCAATGCGGCGATGACAGTTCCTTCGGCTTCATCGTGCACGGTCTGTGGCCGCAAGAGGAAGGCGGCGGCTATCCGGAATTCTGCGCCGGCAGCGGACCGGATCGCGTGCCGGACAAGCTTGTCAGGCAATATCTGGACATCATGCCTTCGGCCGGATTGATCGGCCACCAGTGGCGCAAGCACGGTTCTTGTACGGGACTCGGCCAGGAGGGCTATCTTCGAACCGTGCGCGCCGCGCGCGAACGCGTCAGGATACCGGAGGCGTTCAGGCAATCGGAAGATGCACGAATGGTCGATCCCGATGTTTTGGAAAAGGCTTTCCTCGACGCCAATCCGGGCCTTGAAGCCATCGGCATCGCCGTCACATGCGACCAGCGTTACCTGCGCGAGGTGCGTATCTGCATGACCAAAGATCTGCAATTCCGCCCCTGCCCGGAAATTGACGAGGACCAATGCCGGATGGACGAGGCTCTGATGCCGCCGGGCGGCGGATAAACCACCGATTGCGGCGACGCGCGGCCCCGCCTAGTGTCGCTCCGCGATTCAATGCGGAGTTCCCGATGCCGAAAGTCCTTTATTCCCCCAGTTCCCCATACAGCGCCAAGGTAAGGATGGCTGCCGCCTATGCGGGCGTCGCCGTCGAGCCGGTGATCGTCGATACAAATGCGGAACCGCCGCTGCTGATCGACAATAATCCGCTGGGCAAGATTCCCGTGCTCGTGACGGATGACGGCGAAAGCATCTTCGACAGCCGTGCCATCACCCAATATCTGAACCGCATTTCCGGCAACGCCCTGTTCCCCCGCAACGCGGTGAAACGTACCGAAGCGGAACGGCTGGAAGCTCTGGCGGATGGCATTTGCGACTGCCTGCTCGCCCATGTCTATGAGCGGCGTTTCCGCCCGGAGGAGAAGGTCGAGCAATCCTGGCTTGACAAACAGTGGTCCAAGGCGGAGCGCGCCCTCGACTACCTTGCCGCCAACCCGCCGAAACTGCCCAGGAAAATCACTGCCGGACACATCGCGCTGCGTGCCACGCTCGGCTATCTCGATCTGCGTTTTGCCGGGAAATGGGAGAAGAAACGCTCGAAGCTAGTGCGCTGGAAAAAGCGGTTTGACGAGAAATTTCCTGAACTCGCGGAGCTGGCTCCGAAAGGCTGAACCTTTATCAAGGTTCCATAAAAAAGCCGGGCGCGAGGCCCGGCTTTCTTTGATTCGGATCGGCAAATCAGAACTTCATACCGACGCCGACCATGACCTTGTGGTTTGAATCGTCAACCTCGAGGCCATTGAAGTCCTCGCTGCCGTAGTCGGTGTAGCGGTACTCAAGACGACCGAAGACATTCTCGGTCAGCTTGGCATCCATACCGGCGCCGGCCGTCCAGCCGAGCATGGTCTGGGTTTCGGAACCGATGCCGGCCTCGGAAACCTCAAGACGCTCGGCGGCACCACCGGCCGTACCATAGATCAGGAGGTTGTCGGTCGCGGCAAAGCCAAGGCGCGCACGGAGCGAACCGTCGACACCGCGCTCGGTTTCATAACCGTTTTCAGACCCATCCATGCCATTGTAGCCGATATCGCCTTCCACACCGTAGACGAAGCTGCCGGACTGCCAGTTCCAGCCGGCAAAGACATTGCCGACGAAACCATCGCTTTCGACCTCGGGGCCGCCTTCAACCTCCGACTGGCCGCTGAAGCCCCAACCAAGGGCAACACCGGCATAGGGACCGGCCCAGGTCGCGACCGGCGGAACTTCCATCGGAGCCGCGGGCGGCGCGGGCGGCGCTTCGGTGATGATATCAGCCGCAAGAGCCGGAGCTCCAGCGACGGCAACAAGCCCGAGGGCAATAGCTGCAGATCGCATGAGGTTTTTGTTGGCTTTCATAATGTAAACTCCTTGCCACTCAAAACGACTAAGCGTTTCCTAGAACGGGAACACCCTCCCCGTGCTTGGGAGGCACAACGGTCGAGGGCGAAACCGGTTCCGAATGTCATTTCCAAATGCGGCTCAATCGCACCCACAAATGGGTCTTTCGCTGGCAGCAATATGGCGGCAGTCTGACGTTGCGTTTTCGCAACAGATAAGGCTCAAAGCCTTGGCCAGGCTGCGCTTTGCCACCTTGGCCTTGGGCCGGCGAAAACCCTGTATGCACGAAATCGCCGCATTCCCTTATAAATGCTTACCATATCTTGGTTTTGCAAGAACCGGTCTGCTGATTTTGACGGATTGGTCCGCAGGAGGGCCGCGTTTATATAGTTGGTCGGTTTCAGCAGCACAGGTTCGGCATGGTACAGGCACACAAGGTCGCCCTGGTTACGGGCGGTGCAAGACGAATAGGCCGTGCGATCTCACTCGACCTCGCGGCGCATGGTTTCGCGGTCGCGATCCATTGCAACAGGTCGCAGGAACTTGCCAACGCACTTGCGGAGGAAATCAATGCCGGCGGCGGCCGGGCCGCTGCCATTGAGGCGGATCTTCTCGACAGCGAGGCTACGGCGCGACTCGTTCCGGCAGTGATCGCCGCTCTCGGGCCTGTCGGCTTGGTCGTCAACAATGCCTCGCTCTTCGAGGACGATTCGGTGACCGATTTTGACGGGGAAGCATGGGACAGGCATTTCGACCTGCATGTGAAAGCGCCGGCGATCATCGCCCGCTCCTTTGCTGCTGCTCTGCCGGAGGGGCATGAAGGACTGATCGTCAACATCATCGACCAGCGGGTCTGGGCGCTGACGCCGCGCTTCTTCAGCTATACGCTTTCCAAGTCGGCGCTGTGGACGGCAACAAGGACCATGGCGCAGGCTTTGGCGCCGAGGATACGTGTCAACGCCATCGGGCCGGGGCCGACGCTCGCCAACGAGCGCCAGGATACTGCCGATTTCGAGAGGCAGACACGAGCGCTGATCTTGAGGCGCGGACCCGCGCTTGAAGAGTTCGGCGCAACCGTTCGCTATCTTTGGGAGGCACGATCGGTGACCGGGCAGATGATCGCTCTCGACGGCGGACAGCATCTCGCCTGGGAGACACCGGACGTGACCGGAGTTGCCGAATGAGCGCGGACGACATCGAGAACAGGCGCAGAAGGCCGGGCGAGCGAGGCGCCGCACCGGACATGGCCGGCTATCTGCCGGGCGACGACAATGACGACGAACCGGAAGTGGAGGAAGCGTCTGCAGAGACCACGCCGGAGGCCAAACGCGCGCCTATCGAGTGGGATTCAGGCGGCCGCGAAGCACAAGGCAAGCTGGGCGTCGAGGTCATCCAGGCTCTGGTCAAACGCCTGCCGAACGCGCCCGGCGTCTACCGCATGATGAATGCCGCCGGCGACGTGCTTTATGTCGGCAAGGCGCGCAGCCTGAAGAAGCGGGTGACGAACTACGCGCAAGGACGCGGGCATTCGAATCGCATCACGCGGATGGTCCGCGAGACAGCGGCTATGGAATTCGTCGTCACCCGCACCGAGACGGAAGCCCTGCTTCTGGAAGCCAATCTCATCAAGAGGCTCAGGCCGCGCTTCAATGTCCTTCTGCGGGACGACAAGTCCTTCCCCTACATCCTCCTGACTGGCGATCACCCTGCTCCAGGCATCTTCAAGCATCGCGGAGCGCGGTCGCGCAAGGGTGACTATTTCGGCCCCTTCGCCTCGGCCGGCGCGGTCGGGCGGACGATCAATTCCCTGCAGCGCGCCTTTCTTCTGAGAACCTGCACCGACTCCGTCTACGAAAGCCGCACCCGCCCCTGCCTGCTTTACCAGATCAAGCGATGCTCGGGCCCCTGCACCGGCGAGGTGAGTCCCGAGGACTATGCCGAACTGGTGGCGGAGGCCAAGGCGTTCCTGTCAGGCCGCAGCAGCAAGGTCAAAAACGAGATCGCCGCCGCCATGCAGGAAGCCTCGGAGGCGCTCGATTTCGAGCGCGCGGCGATCTATCGCGACAGACTTGCCGCGCTCAGCCATGTGCAGGCGCATCAGGGCATCAATCCGCAAACTGTCGAGGAGGCAGATGTCTTCGCCATCCATCAGGAGGGCGGGCAAAACTGCATCGAGGTCTTCTTCTTCCGAACCAGACAAAACTGGGGTAACCGCGCCTATTTCCCCAAGGCGGATCCGGCGCTCGGGCCGGCGGAAGTGCTCGGTTCCTTCCTTGCCCAATTCTATGACGACAAGCCCTGCCCTCGGCAGATTCTGCTATCCCATCAAATCGAGGAACAGGCGCTGCTCGCCGAGGCGCTATCGACCCGCGCCGGACGCAAGATCTCGGTATCTGTTCCGCAGCGCGGCGAGAAAAAGGACCTGACGGATCACGCTTTGCAGAATGCCCGCGAGGCACTGGGACGAAGACTTGCCGAAACCTCATCGCAGGCGCGGCTGCTTGCCGGCCTTGCCGAAACCTTCGGCCTGCCCCGGACGCCCCGGCGCATAGAAGTGTTCGACAACTCGCATATAATGGGCACCAATGCCGTTGGCGCCATGATCGTCGCCGGGCCGGAAGGCTTCGTGAAGAATCAATACCGCAAGTTCAATATCCGCTCGACGGAGATCACGCCGGGCGACGATTTCGGCATGATGCGCGAGGTCATGCAGCGGCGCTTCTCGCGGCTCCTCAAGGAACATGGCAACCCGGCCGATCGCCCCGGTGAGGAAGACACCGTCGCCGAGGAGACCGACAGCTTCCCCGCCTGGCCGGACCTCATCCTCATCGACGGCGGTCAGGGCCAGATGTCGGCCGTGCGACAGATCCTCGCCGAACTCGGCATCGAAAACGCGGTGACCGCGATCGGCGTGGCCAAGGGTGTTGATCGCGACGCAGGCCGTGAGCGCTTCTTCATGGAAGGGCGGCAGCCATTCTCGCTGCCGATGCGCGATCCCGTCCTCTATTTCATACAGCGCCTGCGTGACGAGGCTCACCGCTTCGCCATCGGCTCTCATCGCGCGCGGCGCAAGAAGGAGATGGTGCGCAATCCGCTCGACGAAATCGACGGCATCGGCCCCGGCCGCAAGCGCGCCCTTCTCCATCACTTTGGCACGGCCAAGGCCGTCAGCCGCGCAGGTGTCGAGGATTTGGCAGCAGTTGCCGGAATTTCGGAATCCATGGCGCAGGTGATCTACAATCATTTCCATGAAAACAGCCGCTGACCCTTCGCAGTCAAACAGGGAGATTGCCCCGCATGTTTCCATCTGATTTGAGTAGAAAGGAAAGAAAGGGGGCATCCTTCATGTCAAAGCGCGCATTCAACCTGCCCAATCTCCTGACCTATGCGCGCATATTGGCAGTGCCGCTTATCGTCCTCTGCTTCTTTCTGGAAGGCCGTCTGCAGTCGAGCGAATTCGCCCGCTGGTCGGCGCTGCTCATCTTCATCGCCGCAAGCGTGACGGATTACCTTGACGGCTATTTCGCGCGCACCTGGAAGCAGACCTCCAATATCGGCAAGATGCTCGATCCCATCGCCGACAAGCTTCTGGTCGCCACCTGCCTGCTCCTCCTGGCGGCGGACACTGACCGCACCATCGCAGGCTGGACGCTTTGGGCGGCGATCATCATCCTCTGCCGTGAAATCCTGGTCTCCGGCCTGCGGGAATATCTGGCAGCGCTGAAAGTAAGTGTCCCCGTCACCCAGCTTGCCAAATGGAAGACGACGATCCAGATGATCGCTATCGCCTTCCTGCTCGTCGGCCCTGCAGGCGACAGGATACTGCCCTATGTTACACAGACCGGCATCTTGCTCTTGTGGATCTCGGCGCTGGTCACGCTCTATACGGGCTACGACTATTTCCGTGCCGGGCTGAAGCATATCGTGGACGAATAAGGCCATGAAACTTGTATATTTCGCCTGGGTGCGCGAGCGGATCGGCACAGGAGAAGAGGAAATCGACCTGCCACAGCAGATCAGGACCGTTTCCGACCTGCTCGCCTGGCTGAAATCGCGCGGCGAAGGTTACGAAGCGGCCTTGCGATATCCGGAAGTCATCCGGGTGGCGATTGACCATGAGCATGTCGATCATTCCGAACCCGTGGCTGGCGCAAGGGAGATCGCCCTCTTTCCGCCGATGACGGGAGGCTGAGGTGCCTGTCTGCGAACTGCTTGTCCGGGTGCAGGCAGAGGATTTCGACCTCGCGGCCGAATGCGAGCGCTTGACCCGTGGCCGCAAGGACGTTGGCGCGGTTGTCACCTTCAGCGGGCTTTGCCGCGACGAATCCGGCACGCTGGAGGCGCTGGAACTCGAGCACTATCCCGGCATGGCTGAAGAAGAGATCACTCGCATCGCCCGCGAAGCGGTGGAGCGGTGGCCGATCAATGGTCTTTCCGTCATCCATCGCCACGGCAGGATCGCGCCGGGAGAGAATATCGTTCTCGTTGTCGCCACCTCGCCTCACCGGCAGGCGGCATTCGAGGCGGCCTCCTTCCTCATGGACTACCTGAAATCACGTGCGCCCTTCTGGAAGAAGGAGCATCGGCGGGATGGCCAGGAAGGCGGCTGGGTGGAAGCGGCGCGCCATGACGAGGAGGCCTTGCAGCGATGGAAGCGCTGACTGCGCCTACCACAGAGCAACAATAAAAAGGCCGGCAGGCCCGGCCTTTTTTGCATTCAGGCAGATGGCTGCTTACCCGACGATCTCGGTATCGGAGAACCAGTATTTGATCTCCTGGGCTGCGGTTTCCGGCGCGTCGGAACCATGCACGGAATTCTCGCCGATGGACTGGGCAAAAGCCTTGCGGATCGTGCCTTCAGCCGCGTCGGCGGGATTGGTGGCACCCATCACCTCGCGATTCTTGGCGATCGCATTCTCGCCTTCCAGAACCTGCACGACGGTCGGTCCGGAGGACATGAACTCGCAGAGTTCATCGAAGAACGGACGGTCCTTATGGACGGCATAGAAGCCTTCCGCCTGGCGGCGGCTCATCCAGACGCGCTTGGAAGCGACGACGCGCAAACCGGCGTCCTCGAGCATTTTGGTGATGGCGCCGGTGAGATTGCGCCGCGTGGCATCCGGCTTGATCATGGAAAAGGTGCGTTCGATCGCCATGAGGTTTCCTTCATGTTCTTGAGGGGAGATGGCATGAGATGGCGCGCTCTATAGCCGCCGATGCAGCCGATGTGAAGGGATATCAGGCTGCCGCCGGAATGCGGCGCGCCAGACCATCGTGAAGATCGAGGCAGCGATCGAACCACTCTGCAACCGGATCGTCAGGCGCGAGAAACTGATAGGAGGTCACGATGCGTGCCCATTGGAAGGCGCCGGCGACGATGTAATCGGTGAAAAGCGGCTTCTTGCCGCCAATGAACGGTTGGAATTTCAGCATGTTGCGCAAGGATTCGAGCGACGCTCGAAAGCCGGCCAACCCGGCGTCCCTGTCCGCAATGACCTCCTCCAGCGGCTTGCCGAAACGCTCCTCGCGATTGGCGCGGAAATAGATCTGGTCCTTCGGGTCCAGCATGTCGTGAATATCGACCACCGCCGCCGAAACGATGAAGGGATGCACCTGCGTGAGGGCCCAACGCTCGACAAATCGTGCAGCAGCCCTGCCCCCTTCACCGCCGAAGAGCGAGGGCCGCTCCGGATAGCTGTCCTCCAGATATTCGGCGATCGCAAAGGAATCCACCACCACACT
Organism: Mesorhizobium sp. J18; assembly: GCF_007829525.1. Lineage (GTDB taxonomy): Bacteria > Pseudomonadota > Alphaproteobacteria > Rhizobiales > Rhizobiaceae > VLJP01. The sequence goes on along the minus strand of NZ_VLJP01000034.1, from coordinate 35,138 downwards.
GTCGCCGTCGCGGATCACCGGAACGGTCCTGGACACCCCCTCTTCCACTTGCGGTATCTCGGTGAAGCGCGTCGGGATCGATTTGAAGTCCAGTCCCTTATGGGCAAGCGCGAAGGCCGCCTTCCAGCAATGGGGGCTGAAAGGACGTCCAGTGTCGCTGCCGACGAGGTCATAAAGCTGAATGGTCATTATGCTCCTTTCTGCCTCCTGTGGTGCGGTGCATAATCGACGGGCAACAGGACAAAGTGAAGCCATGAAAGAGCATTTCAAGATGATGGCGGCCTATAACACATGGGCCAACAGGCGCATTTATGATGCTGCCGCCGGTCTGAGCGACGAGGAATGCGGCCGGGATGTGGGCACTTTCTTCAGGTCGATGATGGGCACGCTCAACCACATCCTGGTCGCCGACCGCATCTGGATGAAACGCTTCACCGGGGAAGGTGATGCGCCGACGAGGCTGGATGCCATCCTTCATCCTGATCTGTCTGCTCTCAGGTCGGCGCGTGAGAAGGAAGATCAACGGATCGCCAGCTGGATAGAGGGCCTGGAGGAATCAACCCTCGCAGGATCGATCGCCTATACGACCGTGACCAATTCTCAGCGCGTGTCTCAGCGACTGGCGCCCACCCTCAGCCATTTCTTCAACCACCAGACACATCATCGCGGCCAAGCCCACATGATCCTGTCCGTTTTGGGGAAGGAGCCGCCGTCGCTCGACCTCGCGTATTTCCAGAGGATGCCGGAGGGGCAGGATTTCGCGTAACAGGATTAATGCAATCCGGTCAAACCCAGCAGGTCCTCCAGTTCGTCATCTATGTCTATATTGGTGCGCATAGCGGTCTCGATGTGTATGATCAGATCAAATATAAACATCGCAACCCTGCCATACAACGGCCGGCTTCTGGGCCGGCTCTTGCTTTCCCGCCTAGGCTCGGCCACAAGCGCGCAATGCTTACGATCTCCGATCTTTCGCTGCGCATTGCCGGCAGACTTCTGCTCGATCATGCCTCGCTGACCCTGCCCGCCGGGACCAAGGCGGGGCTGGTCGGCCGCAACGGCACGGGCAAAACCACGCTTTTCCGCGCCATCACGGGCGATCTGGCACCCGAGACCGGATCGATCACGCTGCCGAAGAACACACGCATCGGCCAGGTGGCGCAGGAGGCGCCCGGCACCGAGGAACCGCTGATCGAGATCGTGCTGAAGGCCGATGCGGAACGGCTCTCCCTCATGTGCGAAGCCGAAACGGCAACCGATGCTCATCGGATTGCCGAAATCCAGACGCGCCTTGCCGACATAGACGCCCACTCGGCAGAAGCACGCGCCGCCTCGATCCTGGCCGGCCTCGGTTTTGACGCCGAGGCGCAGAAGCGGCCGGCCTCATCCTTTTCGGGCGGCTGGCGCATGCGCGTCGCGCTGGCGGCAGTGCTGTTCGCCGAGCCGGATCTGCTCCTGCTCGACGAGCCGACCAACTATCTCGATCTCGAAGGCACGCTCTGGCTGGAAAGCTATGTGGCGCGCTATCCGCATACGGTGCTGCTCATCAGCCACGACCGGGACCTCCTCAACCGCGCAGTCTCATCCATAGTCCATCTGGAGCGGCAGAAGCTGACCTTCTGGCGCGGCGGTTATGACCAGTTCGAGCGTCAATATGCCGAGCGCGCCGAGCTTCAGGAGAAGATGCGCGCCAGGCAGGAGGCTCAGCGCAAGCATATGGAATCCTTTGTCGAGCGCTTCCGCTACAAGGCATCCAAGGCGCGGCAGGCACAATCCCGCCTGAAGGCGCTGGAGAAGCTGAAGCCGATCGCAGCAGCCGTAAACGAGACGGTGGCGCCCTTCCGCTTTCCCGATCCGGAAAAGGCAGTCGCCTCCCCGATCATCGCGATCGATCGCGGCGCGGTTGGCTACGCCCCGGGTAAACCGGTCCTGAAGAATCTTTCACTCAGGATCGACAACGACGACCGCATCGCGCTGCTCGGCGCCAACGGCAATGGCAAGTCGACCTTCGCCAAGCTGCTTGCCGGAAGGCTGAACCTCGAAGCCGGCACCATGACCATAGCGCCCGGGCTCAAGGTCTCCATCTTCGCCCAGCACCAGCTGGACGATCTGCGCCCGGAGGAGAACGCCTATCAGCACGTGCGGCGCTTGATGCCCGATGCGCCGGAATCGAAAGTGCGCTCCAAAGTGGCCCAGTTCGGCCTGACGACCGAAAAGATGAATACACCGGCCAAGGATCTTTCAGGCGGCGAAAAGGCGCGCCTGCTGATGGGGCTCGCTGCCTTCGAAGGGCCAAACCTCTTCATCCTCGACGAGCCGACGAACCATCTCGACATCGATTCGCGCGAGGCGTTGATGCATGCGCTGAACGATTTTGATGGGGCGGTCATCCTCATCAGCCATGACAGGCATCTGATCGAAGCCACCGCAGACCGGCTCTGGTTGGTGCGAGACGGCACCGTGCAGCCTTTCGACGGAGACCTTTCCGATTACCGGCAACAGATCACAGGCGGCGCCTCCGAGCGGCGCGAGCGCAAGGAAACGGACAAGATTTCCAAGGCCGACAAGCGGCGCGACGCAGCCAGGAAACGTGCCGCACTTGAACCTCTGGCCAAGCAGATCAAGGCTACCGAGGGTCTGATCGAGCGCACCCGCAAGCGGATCGAGGGAATAGAAGCCCAGCTTGCCGATCCGTCCCTTTATGAAAAAGATCCTGGCCGCGCTTCCGCCCTTGCCAAGGAACGTTCCGACCTTTCCAATGCGCTGAGCCGGCATGAGGAAATGTGGCTCGACCTGTCGGCCCGTTATGAAGAGGAGGCGGCCGAATGACGATCCGGGTTGAAAAACAAGGCGAAATCACGATCGTTACTATCGACCGGCCCGAGGCGCGCAATGCCGTCAGCCCGGAAATGGCCGACGGGCTCTTCAAGGCCTTCACCGCCTTCGACCGGGACGAAAACAGCAAGGTTGCGATACTGACGGGTGTCCCTGGCGCCTTCTGTGCCGGCTTCGACCTGAAATTCGCCGCCGAGGGCATAGACGAGAAATGGTTCGCCGAGCACGATCTGGATTCAGGCTTCGACGGCCGTGACGACCAGCCGCGCAAGGGGCCGATGGGGCCGACACGGCTTCAGCTTTCCAAGCCGGTGATCGCCGCCATCTCCGGGCCGGCGGTCGCGGGCGGCATGGAGCTGGCGCTGTGGTGCGATCTGCGCGTGATGGAACGGTCGGCCTATATGGGCGTCTATTGCCGGCGCTGGGGGGTCCCGCTCATCGACGGCGGCACGGTACGGCTGCCGCGCATTGTCGGCCATGGGCGCGCGATGGACCTCATCCTCACGGGTCGCAGGGTCGACGCCGAGGAGTGCTTGGCCATCGGCCTTGCCAATCGCATGGTGGAGGACGGATCGGCGCTCGAAACCGCTCTCGAACTTGCGGCCGAGCTCGTCCGCTTCCCGCAGGCCTGCATGCGCGCCGACCGGCTTTCGGCTATCCGGCAATGGTCACTCGATGTGCCTTCCGCGCTGGTGAACGAGTGGAAAAGCGCCGAGACCTTCCGAGCCGAGGGCATTGCGGGAGCCGCGCGCTTCGCCGGCGGCAAGGGACGCTCCGGCGATTTCGACGAAATCTAAGATGACGACTGCTGGCAGGAAACTCACCAGCACCCTCTTCCCTGCCCATAACGAAATTTGACCGTTGCGTATGACTGGCTGGTTTTCGCCGGCAGATGCCTTTCAAGCTTTTGTTTTTCAATCAGTTTCCATCGCAGAAGGTTTTTGGTGAGTTTTAAGGTTCACAGACACGCCCTAAAGGCGTACTCTCACATTGTTACGGTAAGAAATACAAATGTGATAAGGGGAAATGACATGTCCGAAGGAAAAAGCTTTCCACAGCGTTGGGAGGAGTATCGCCCGACCAAGGCGCTCTGGCTGTGGTCCTGTGCAGGTTGTGCGGTTGCGACCATGCTGATCGGCTTCACGGTCGGCGGCTGGGTCACTGGCGGAACAGCCAATGAAATGGTCGAAAATGCCTCGGACGATGCCCGCGCCGGGCTTGTCGCGTCCCTTTGCGTCGACAAATTCCTGGCAACCGCCAATGCCGCGGATCGTCTGGCCGAGCTCAAAGAAGTGAGTTCGTGGAAGCGGGATGACGTGATCAAAGATGGCGGCTTCACCAAGATCGCAGGCCTCGAAGACGAGATTTCCGGAGCAGCCGATATGTGTGCTGACAGGCTCGCGGCCCTGGACGAGGTACCGGCGCAAGTCGTCGCGCCGGATGAATCCACGGTGAAAACCACAACCTCGGACGGCTAGATACCCCGGTCATCTCCGCCGGCATCTATGCTCCAGAGGCAGAATGCCCTCCGGATTCTGTCCGGAGGGCATTTTCGTTGCGCCGGATGACGCGGCTATTCAGGGGCAACGGGTCAGCTCGACCTTTGCGCCGTCGCGATCGAGATAGGTGAGCGCCAGCGCATTCTCGCTCTCCAGATTTAGCCGAATACGCTCGGAAGACGTCGTGCCCTCTCCGGTGCAAGTGAGGGTGGCTGTCCAGGCCCCTTCCCCTTCGACTGCCACCTGCATGTCGCAGATATTCTCGCGTCCCTCGAACTGGCCTTCGGAAAGAGTGATCGGAGTCCCTTCTCCTTCGCCGGAGCACCAGGCCGGGTCGGCTGCCCAGCTTCCATAAAATGATGGGTTCGAAGGAGAAGCAGAGCTTTCTTCCATCGGTGTGCGGGTCGCCGGCGCAGGCGCCTCGCTTCCACCATCGGTGCAGGCGGAAAGAGCCGCAGCGGCTGCTCCCCAAAGAAGAACCAGCCGAAAATTCATAAGAACTTCAGCATGTTTCAGCCCTTGCGTTCCCACCGACGGTCCGGGCCCTGCTGCCAATAGGTCACGGTATGGCCCGCGGCCTTCATCGCCTTCCACTGTGCTCGCGCGGCTTCCACCTGGGCCGTGTCGTGTCCGTCGAACATGAAGACGGCGCGGTCATAACCTTCCATGCTGCCGGGCTCGGCTCCTTCCACGAGGAAGCGGATCTTCGCGCCATTGGCGCTGCCGGTGCCGGTTGTGAGCAGGACCGGTTGCTCCTCCGGATGAGCTTCGCGGTCGCTGGCATGGGCAAGGAAGGAATCGTCGCGATAGGTCCACAGCCGCGCGTCGAGCGCATCGCGGCGCTCTTCGCTGACCGTCTGGATCGCCACCCGCCAGCCGCGGTCGAGGCTCTTCTCGACCAGCGGCGGAAGAGCCTCTTCCAGGGTCGACTCGGTCAGATGGTAGAAGAGGACCTCCACCCTTCGATCCTACCCCTCGTAATTGTCCACCACGAGCCGATCCAGAAGGCGCACGCCGAAGCCCGAAGCCCAGGATTGGTTGATCTCCGAAGAGGGAGAGCCCATTGCCGTCCCGGCGACATCGAGATGCGCCCACGGGGTGCCGTCAACGAAGCGCTGCAGGAACTGCGCCGCCGTGATGGCGCCTGCATTGCGGCCGCCGATATTCTTCATATCGGCATTCTTGGAATCGATCAGCTTGTCGTATTCGGGCCCGAGGGGCATACGCCAAACCTTCTCGGCGGTGGCGGTTCCGGCCGCCGTCAGGCGCGCGGCCAGTTCGTCATTGTTGGAGAACATGCCGGCATGGGCATTGCCAAGCGCGACGATTATGGCGCCCGTAAGCGTGGCCAGATTGACCATGAATTGCGGCTTGAACTCCTGGTTGCAGTACCAGAGGAGATCCGCCAGCACCAGACGGCCTTCCGCGTCCGTGTTCAGCACCTCGATCGTCTGCCCGGACATGGAGGTGACGATGTCGCCAGGACGCTGCGCGTTGCCATCCGGCATGTTTTCCACAAGGCCGATGATGCCGACGGCGTTGGTCTTCGCCTTGCGGGCGGCCAGCGCATGCATGACGCCCAGCACCGCCGCCGCACCGCCCATGTCGCCCTTCATGTCCTCCATGCCGGCGGCGGGCTTGATGGAGATGCCGCCCGTATCGAAGACGACGCCCTTGCCGACGAAGGCGACGGGCTTTTGCTTGGACTTGCCGCCGTTCCATTGCATGACGGCGACACGGGGCGGCCGCGCCGATCCCTGCGCCACACCGAGAAGCGCGCCCATGCCAAGCTTCTTCAGTTCCTTCTCGGTCAGTATATCGACCTTCACGCCGAGTTTTTCCAGGTCCCTGGCGCGCTCGGCAAATTCGACAGGGCCCAGGATGTTGGCGGGCTCGTTCACCACGTCGCGCGCCAGGAAAACGCCGCCCGCGACAGCCTCGGCCGTCGCGAAGGCCCGCTTGGCGGCAGCCGGGTCGGCGCAATGGATCGTATATTTGACGGGCTTGCCTGATGACGGCTTGTCCTCGCCGTTGCCGTTTTCCTTTCGCGTCTTGTATTTGTCGAAACTGTAGGAACGCAGGAGGATGCCGAGAGCGACATTCGCCGCATCCTCGGCCTTCACCTCGGCTCCATTCACAGACAGCGCCAGCGTGATTTCGGTGGCGTTGCGCACCGCGCCGGCCACCGCTCCCCCGATCCTCAGCCAGGCCTGCTCATCGAGCTTGTCGGTCGGTCCGACCCCCGCCACGATCAACTGGTCGAACTCGGCGCCAGCGGGCGCAAGGATGTCCAGCGTCTTTCCGAGCTTTCCCGAAAAACCGCTCGTCCTGCAAGCCCGCGGCAACACATCGCCAGGGTCGTAGACCTTACCGGTATCCTCCAAAGTGGCCCCTTCCGGCACGAGGACGGCAACGCTCCCCTTCTTGGGAGCGGCAAATTTGGCAAAGGCAATGGATGGTCTTTCGGTCATGATTTCCTGCAATTCGTTCGTGATTGGAGTCGGGCGATCTTGGGGCTTTTACGAAGTTTGGCAAGGGATTGAAACGTGCGCGCCATCCATCAACCGTACAAAGGAGCAATCAATTCGGCGTTAACCGAGTTTCTTTTTGCTTTCTTAGCCATTCCGGCTGAAACTCGCGCAGGGACGGAATGAGCGGAAATGACGCATTTGACCCTGTCTTCTCTTATGCGAGCAGGGCCGGTGTGGCATATGCCGCATCTCAGCCATGAAAGCACGGAACAAAGCAGCACATGAAAGTAGTCGAACTCTACATCATGCGCCGCACTTTCGGGATTTTCCTGGCAACGCTGGTCTGGGTGCTCGCCATCGTATGGACCACGCAGGTCCTGAACCGTATCGATCTGGTGACCGACAGCGGCCAATCCGCGGCGACATTCTTTCTTGTGGCCGCTCTCGTGCTCCCGGCGGTCATTCCAATCGTCATGCCTTTCGCCATCGGCATCGCAGTCGCCCATACGCTGGCGACAATGAACACCGATTCGGAACTGGTGGTCATCAGTGCCGCCGGCGGACCGCGCACCACGATCATCCGGCCGATCATGATCATCGCCATATTGGCGAGCCTGGTTTCCTTCTCCGTCCATAACCTGTTGGAGCCCTATTCGCGCCAGGCCTTCCGCGAACTGATTGCCGGTTCGCGCGCCGACCTGATCAGCACCGTGCTGCAGGAAGGCAGCTTTCAGAAAGTGGACGACGGTCTTTTCGTGCAGATCGGACAACGCTTGCCGGACGGACAGCTCGGCGGGATCTTCGTTGCCGATTCCCGCGAGGAGAATGTCGAGTTGATCTATCACGCCAAGCGGGGCGCAACCGTCGAGCATAACGGCGGCAGCGTGCTTGTCATGCAGGATGGCGTGGTTCAGCGCAAAGCGCAGAACGGCGACATCTCGATCATCCATTTCGATGCCTATGCCTTCGATCTCTCGCAATTCGAAAGCAGCGCCGACGGTGAACCGAGGCTCTTTCCGAAAGATCGCAGCCTGGCCTATCTGCTCGATCCTGATCCCAACGACCGCATCTTTCAGCGCAACCCGCAGCGATACCGGGCCGAGTTGCATCTTCGCCTTTCCGATTGGCTCTATCCGATAGTATTCGCGTTGATCGGGCTGGCGGTTGCCGGCGATGCGCGTTCGTTCCGCGAAGCACGAATGCATCCGATGCTCACCACGCTGTCCATCGCGCTCGTCGTGCGCTGGGCTGGCTTCTATGCCGGCAATGAAGCCGAGACAGTGCCTTTCTTCTCATTCGTGCTTTATGCGGTGCCCGTCCTTGCCGCCATCGTGGCAATGGGCTTCATTGCCACCGGCAAGGTGATGGAGCTCCCAGTTAGCTGGACCGAGAAGTTTGCCACTCAGTTCCAGAAGATCAGCGACAGGCTTTTGCGTCTGCGTCTGAGGCTGGCAGCCATGCGCCGGCGCGCAGCAAGGGGGCGCGCATGATAGGGCTTACCCTCGGCCGCTATTTCTTCCGACGCTATGTGATGATCACAATATGGAATTCCATCGGCATCGCGGCTCTGGTCTTCATCGTCAATTTCACCGAGATTTCCGGCCGATCGGGCGCCCTTCCCGGCTATTCGGCGAACTGGGCGCTGAAGCTTGCGGCACTTCAATTGCCCTTCATCATGCTGCAGGCGGTGCCGTTCATCGGTCTGATATCTGCCATCGTCACCCTGATCAGCCTCAACCGCAAATACGAACTGGTGATCGCCCGCTCGGCTGGCATCTCGGCATGGCAGTTCCTGACGCCGATCGCCSCCGGCGCCYTTGCCTTCGGTCTGCTTGCGATCTTCGTCCTCAATCCGATAGCCGCCGCCGGCTTCGCGACGGCGCAGAACCTCGAAAGCGAAGTGCGTGGTGCCCAGTCCAGGGCGAATGAGAACGCTGCGCAATGGCTCAAACAGCGCACGAACGAAGGCGAGACGATCATCGGCGCAAAATCAGTGCTGCAGCAGGGGCTCGTGCTCGCGGGCGCCAGCTTCTTCCGCATCGATGACGAGGGTAACATCGCCGAAAGGCTGGATGCCGAACGGGCTAGGCTGCGTGACGGCTACTGGGAACTGAGCAAGGTTTCGCGTCTCGTCGAAGGCCAGTTGGCCGAGGCGATAGAAACCGTCCGCATCAAGACGAATCTGCGTCCGGAATTCGTCGAGGAGCGGATCGCCGGACCGGAATCGGTGTCGATCTTCGAACTGCCGGCGAAGATCGATGTCGCACGGTCTCTTGGCCTGCGTGCCAATGCCTTCGCCATGCATTTCCACTCGCTTGTGGCACTGCCGCCGCTGCTGGTGGCGATGACCCTGATCGCAGCCACGGTGTCGATGAGATTTGCCCGGATGGGGCAATCGGTAACCATGATTCTGGGTGGAATCCTCGCAGGCTTTCTGCTTTATGTCGTCTCTGTTTTGGTCCAGGCCTTCGGCACCGCGGGATTCGTCCCGCCGGTGGTGGCGGCCTGGACTCCAGTCGTAGTGGCGATGTTTTTTGGGGTGACATTCCTTTTGTATAAGGAGGATGGTTAGTGGGGAACGCGGTAACCGGTAGCCGCAAAACCATCCGCGTTACGCGTCTTCTGGGCGCGTCGGCGCTTGTATGCGTATTTTGTTTCGCAGTCGCTTCCGTTCCAACGGTCGCGCAGACCATCAATCTGGAAGAACGGGACGTGCCGCAGGACGCACAGATGCTCCTGGAATCGGATACGCTCGTCTATGACAATGACCGCAACACGATCATGGCCGTCGGCGGCGTCCAGATCGAATATGGCGGCAATCGTCTCGTTGCCCAGAGGGTCACCTACGACCGCAATACCTCGCGTCTGATTGCCAGCGGCAATGTCGAGATCGTCGAAAAGGACGGTAACCGCATCTATGCCGACGAGATCGATGTCACCGACGACTTCCGCGATGGCTTCGTCAACACGCTGAGGGTTGAAAGCGTCGACAAGACCTATTTCGCCGCCGAGAGCGCCAAGCGCGAAGGCGGTACGGTGACGACCTTCAACAACGGTGTCTATACCGCCTGCGAGCCTTGCGAGGAAAAGCCTGACAGGCCGCCCATCTGGCGTGTCAAGGCAAGAAAGATCATCTGGAACGGGCAGACCAAGACGGTTCGCTTCGAGAAGGCGAATTTCGAATTCTTCGGCATGCCGCTCGCCTATCTGCCCTTCTTCGAGATCGCCGACCCGACGGTGAAGCGGAAGTCGGGCTTCCTCTTCCCAAGCTTCGAGCAGAGCAGCGAGACAGGCTTCGGTGTCCGCGTGCCCTATTATTTCGCGCTTTCGCCCACCTACGATCTCACTGTGGCCGTTACCGGCTTCATAAAACAGGGCTTTCTCGGCGAGGCCGAGTGGCGGCAGCAGTTCGACAATGGAAGCTACAGCCTCAAGATCGCCGGTATTTCGCAGCGCGATCCGGAGGCTTTCGACCGCAATCGCGTCAATTCCTCCGTGACCGATCGCGGGATGATCGGCACCAAGGGCGAATTCAAGATCAATCCGCGCTGGGCCTTCGGCTGGGACATCCTCGCCCAAACCGATCAGAACTTCTCCTATACCTATGGTATTGAAGGTTATTCCGATCTCGTCCATCGCTCGGAAATCTACCTGACCGGCCTGAACGATCGGAACTATTTCGACCTGCGCGCCATGCATTTCGACGTTCAGGAGGACATACTCCAATCCAGCGCCAATTCCCGTGACGATAAGCAGCCCTGGGTGCTGCCGAATTTCGATTATGCCTATACGCCGGACGAGCCGGTCGCCGGCGGCGAGCTCAACATAGACGTCAACGCACAGTTGCTCGACCGCGATGAGATGCAGTCGACCCTCTTTGCTTTTGATCTGGACGGAGAAGGAGGCGATTCCGCGATTGATCTAGCTGAGCGCATCCCCGGCCCCGAAGGAACCACCGGCCGCCTGACGGCGGAAGCTGAGTGGCGGCGTTCCCTGGTCACGGACGGCGGCCTCGTCATCACGCCGCTGCTGCAGGCGCGCGGCGACACCATCTTCACTGGCTATTCCAATGACACGGTGAATGAATTTGGCCGCTTCGCGCCGGGTGGTCCCCCGAATGTCGCCCACGATATCCGCTCCGCATATTACCGCTATATGGCGACCGCCGGTCTGGAAGCGCGCTGGCCGGTCCTGTTCTCGACATCGAGTTCCACCCATGTTCTGGAGCCCATGGCGCAGATTTTCGTGCGGCCGGACACGCCCTATCAGGATGTGATCGGCATTCCGAACGAGGACGCCCAGTCGCTGGTCTTCGACGCGACCTCGCTTTTCGAGCGCGACAAGTTTTCCGGATACGACCGCATCGAGGGCGGCACGCGCGCCAATCTCGGCATCCGCTATTCCGGCGTTCTGTCGAATGGATGGACCCTGAACGGCCTTTTCGGCCAATCCTACCATCTTGCGGGCGACAATCCGTTCGCCTCGCCCGATCTGGTCAATGTCGGCGCCTATTCCGGCCTGGAGACGGATGTCTCGGATTTTGTCGGCATGGTCGGTATCGGCACGCCGCACGGCTTCTCCGCCTCGCTCGGCGGCCGCTTCGACGAGGAAACCTTCGACCTCCGCCGCACCGATATCAGGGCGGCCTACACCTCGAAGCCGCTCTCGCTCTCGCTGCAATATGCCTTCATCGAGGAGCAGCCTCTGTATGGCCCTGAAGGCGACCGGCAGGAGGTAACGGGGACCGGGCGTATACGCTTCTTCGAGAACTGGAGCGCCTTCGGTTCGGCCACCTATGACGTGGAAAGCCAGACCGTCATCGCCAACTCGATCGGTTTCGCCTATGATGACGAATGCTTCATCTACGCCATGGGCTTCCAACAGACGCGAAATCCGATCACAGGCGAGGTCCGCGAGAAGTTCGGACTCAACATCTCGCTGCGCACGCTGGGTCAATTCGGCACCCAAGTGGCGCAGGCGCCCCAATTTGCCGGCACCCAGTCCCTGTTCGGCGACTAGGATGTTCCCAAGCGGTCATTGTTTCGCCTAGAAAGCGTGCATGAACCACAAGATCAACGGCTCATGAGCAAGACAAAATGAAGAACGGCAAGCAAATGACTTCTTCCGCCCGAGCTTGTCTGTCCGCGGGCCTTGTTCTGCTTGCCGCCGTGGCTGCAACACCTGTGACCATAGTTGGCGGCGGACAGGCAACGGCCGCCGAGATCAAGTATATCGTCAACAATATGCCGGTGACGAGCTACGACATCGAGCGTCGGGTGGCTTTCCTGCGTCTGCAGCGTCGTGGCGGCAATGTGCGCGAACTGGCGACGCAGGATATGATCGACCAGACATTGCGTCTGCAGGAGATGCAACGCCTGAACATCGATATTCCGGATACCGAGATCGATGCGGCCTATGCCCGCTTTGCCAGCAACAACAAGATCACGCCGGCACAACTCGACCAGGCGCTCGCGCAGGCAGGCGTGACAAAGGCGCATTTCAAGGAATTCATCCGCTCCCAGATCGGCTGGAGCCGGGTGCTGCAGGCGCGTTTCCGCTCCACGGGTCAGATGACAGAGCAGGACGCAGTGCAGAAGATGCTGCAACAGGGCGGCCAGAAGCCAAGCGCAACCGAATATATGCTGCAGCAGGTCATCTTTGTCGTACCGGAAAGCGAGAGATCCCAACTCGGCAAGCGCAAGCGTGAGGCGCAGGCCATGCGCGACCGCTTCCGTAGTTGCGAGACTACACGCGAATTCGCCAAGGGCCTCCTCGACGTGACCGTGCGCGATCTCGGACGTGTGATCGAGCCGGAATTGCCGCCGGATTGGAAGAAGGAGATCACGGCCACCTCCCCAGGCAGCGCGACGCCGGTGCGGGAAACCAATCGCGGCGTGGAATTCATCGGCGTATGCAGCACGCGCGAAGTTTCAGATGATCGCGTCGCACAGATGGTATTCCAGAGCGAACAGAGCGACGAAAAGGTTGCCGACGATATGACGAAGGAATACATGGCCGAATTGCGCGAGAAGGCGAAGATCATCCAGCGCTGACCTTGGGACCAATCGCCTTCCACTGCGCCTGACCCTGGGGAAGGCAAGAACGTGTCTGTGCTCGCATTGACGGCCGGCGAACCGGCCGGGATCGGACCGGAAATCCTGCTCGATGCGTGGTTTGGCCGACACTCCGAGGGTGTGCCCGCCTTTTACGTGCTCGGCGATCCGGCAGCGCTCGATGCCCGCGCAATGCTCGTCGGACTGCCCGTGCCCATCATCGAGACCACGCCTGAGGAGGCCGAAAGCCAGTTTGAGATCGGGCTGCCCGTCGTGCCTCTGGAAAACCGGTTTACGGATTCGCCGGGAAAACCTGAAAAGGCAAATGCTGCCGGCGTCATCGAAGCGATCACGCGGGCGGTGGAGGACGTGACCGCCGGCCGCGCCGACGCGCTGGTGACCGGCCCCATCGCCAAGAAGCCGCTTTATGATGCGGGATTCGAATTTCCCGGCCATACGGAATTTCTCGGCGACCTGGCTGCCAGGATGACCGGCCGCCCGGCCATGCCGGTGATGATGCTTGCCGGACCCGAACTGCGCACGGTTCCCGTGACGCTCCATATCCCTCTGGCCGATGTGCCGGGCGCATTGAAAACCGACCAGATCATCGAGACGGGCCGCATCACGGCACGGGATCTGCGTGAGCGGTTCGGCATTCCCGCACCCCGCCTTGCCGTATCCGGCCTCAACCCGCATGCCGGCGAAAGCGGCGCCATGGGTAGGGAAGACCAGGAAATCATCGCTCCCGCCGTGGAGCGCCTGCGCGCCGAAGGTATCGACGCGATAGGCCCGCTGCCTGCCGATACCATGTTCAACACCACCGCGCGCAAACGCTACGACGCCGCGCTCTGCATGTATCACGACCAGGCGCTTATCCCGGTGAAGACGCTCGCTTTTGATGAAACGGTGAATGTCACGCTCGGCCTGCCCTTCATCCGCACCTCCCCCGACCATGGCACGGCCTTCGACATCGCCGGCAAGGGCATGGCACGGCCGGACAGCCTCATGGCGGCACTGAAGCTGGCGCGCCGGCTCGCCGATCACATGCTGGACCAGCCGGCTGCATGAGCGCGGATGGCTTGCCGCCCCTGCGCGAGGTCATCGCACGGCACGGATTGTTCGCACGCAAGTCGCTTGGTCAGAACTTCCTTTTCGACCTGAACCTGACCGGCAAGATCGCGCGTGCGGCCGGGGATTTGTCCCATTCGACGGTGATCGAGGTCGGACCGGGCCCGGGAGGCCTCACCAGGGCATTGTTGATGCATGACGCAGCCCGCGTTGTCGCCATCGAGCGGGACGAACGCTGCCTGGCCGCGCTGGGGGAAATCTCCGACCACTACCCCGGAAAGCTTGAAGTCATCCCAGGGGATGCGATGAACGTGGACTTTGCGGCGCTCGCGCCAGATGCCGATGACGTAAGGATCGTTGCGAACCTGCCCTACAATATCGGCACCGAGCTTCTTGTCCGCTGGCTGACGCCGGAAAAATGGCCGCCATTCTACCGCTCCATGACGCTGATGTTTCAGCGCGAGGTGGCGCAGCGCATCGTGGCCGCGCCGGATACGGGAGCCTATGGCCGGCTCGCCGTCCTGGCCGGATGGCGCGCTGAAGCACGCATCGCATTCGACGTGCCTCCCCAGGCCTTTACGCCGCCGCCAAAGGTAACCTCCTCTGTCGTGCATATCGTGCCCAAGGAGGAGCCTCTTCAGGCCGATGTCAGGTCATTGGCGAAAGTGACGGAGGCCGCCTTCGGCCAGCGCCGCAAGATGCTGCGGCAGAGCCTGAAATCGCTCGGCGGTGAAAGGCTCCTCGCCGCCGTCGGCATTGATCCGATGCGGCGCGCCGAAACATTGTCCGTCGAGGAATTCGTCGCGCTGGCCAAGGCGGTATAAGGCGCCGACCGCGCTGCACAGCACCCTTCCTCGCCCCCGCTTGCGGGGGAGAGCTATCCTCACTCTCTCAATGGCCGGGCCGGCCGCGCTTCACCCTCCCCCTTGAGGGGAGGGTCGGCGAGCAATCGGGACTGTAGCGAAGGATTGCGAGACGGGTGAGGTATCGAGGCTTGTCGGCAGCATTCATGGAGCGCTGAGAAGTTCTCCTCGCCGGCTCGTAAAATCCCTGCCATCAAACCGCTTCCATCTAAAGATGAACGGTTCTATTCCGCCTTCTCCTCCAGCAGACCGGCGACGAAATCGAACAGGCCCGGCCGGCGGTCGCGCCGCAGCCGCTCTGCCGCCACGATCGCCTTGACCTCCGAGAAGGCAGCGTCCAGATCCGTGTTGATGACGATATAGTCGTAGTCGCGCCAGTGCTCGATCTCGGCGCGTGCATTTTCCAGCCGCGCCGCGATGACCTCTTCGTGATCTTCCGCGCGGCGGCGCAACCGCTCTTTCAGCTCTCGCATGGAGGGCGGCAGGATGAAGATGGATACGATGTCCCCGCGCATCTTCTCCTTGAGCTGCGCCGCGCCCTGCCAGTCGATGTCGAAGAGCATGTCGCGGCCCTCCGCCATGGCGGTCTCGGCAGGCTTGCGCAGCGTGGCGTAGAAATTGCCGTGCACCTCGGCCCATTCGAGCAGTTCGTCATTGTCGCGCAAGAGATCGAATTCGCGCTTGGAGCGGAAATGATAATGCACCCCCTCGATCTCGCTTCCGCGACGCGGCCGGGTCGTGACGCTGACGGAGAGCTCGAATTGCGGATCGCTCTCGATCAGATTGCGGGCGATGGTGGACTTTCCGGCGCCCGAAGGCGAGGAAAGCACAAGCATCAGGCCGCGGCGGCGGATGAGGGGCAAGGAAGACGCCTTTGCCATCGGCTACTCCAGATTCTGCACCTGTTCGCGAAACTGATCGACAACGACCTTGAGTTCCAGCCCAAGCGCGGTGATCGAGCTCGCATTCGACTTGGAGCAGAGCGTATTCGACTCGCGGTTAAATTCCTGTGCAAGAAAATCGAGCTTCCTGCCGATGGTACCGCCCGTCTCGATCAATCCACGCGCGGTGGCGATATGAGTCTTCAGGCGATCGATCTCCTCGCGGATATCGGCTTTGGTCGCCAGGAAAGCGGCCTCCATATGCAGGCGGCTCTCGTCGAGAACGGGGGCTTCATCCAGAAGCAGGCGCACCTGCTCGGCGAGCCGCTGACGTATTGCAGCCGGCTCCCGCGAAGGATCGGCTTCGGCGCGCTGGGTCAGGTCCTCGACCGTGGCAAGATGCCCGAGAAGCAGCGCCCCCAGCGCACTGCCCTCCTCGCGCCGGGCCGCTTCAAGCCCGTCAAGCGCCTCGTCCAGCGCCTTCAAAATGGCGCCGTCGAGTTCGAGCCGCGTCTCCTCGTCATCGGCGATATCGGGAAGATCCAGCACGCCGCGCAATCCGAGAAGGCCGTCCGCGGTGGCGGGCGCCAGGGAAAACTGCTCCTCCAGCCTCTTGGCCAGTCCGGCAAGGTCCTTCAGGAATTCCTCGTTCACCACCGGCTGGGCGGCGGCGCTTCCTCGCGACACGGTCAGGCCGGCCTGGATGTTGCCGCGGGAAAACCGCTTCTGTATGGCCTGCTTGGCAGGCTGTTCGAGCCGCTCGAAGCCTGGTGGAAGGCGAAGACGCGAATCAAGCCCCTTGCCGTTCACAGACCTGATTTCCCAGGTGATCGAGGCAAGCTCATATTCCTTCGCCGCCCGGGCGAAACCGGTCATGCTTTGCAGGCTCATTCTGTTCCCTTGTTGGCCGGGCTATTTCCGCATCCCGGTGCGGTCCTCAGTCGGCGGCTGGTTCGGCATTCCTATCGGCATCTTTGGCAGCGGCCGCAGCTTCCTCCTGCTGTTTTTTCTGGATGCTGCGCCAGCGCGCGACGTTCTCGTTGTGCTCCTCCAGCGTCGTGGCGAACACATGGCCGCCCGTGCCGTCGGCAACAAAATAGAGGTCGTCAGTCTTCGACGGGTTGGCGACCGCCTCCAGCGCTGCGCGTCCGGGATTGGCGATCGGCGTCGGCGGCAAGCCATCGATCTGATAGGTGTTGTAAGGCGTGGGCTTTTCGATATCGGACCGGTAGATGGGTCGGTCCGCGGGCCTGCCTTCGCCGCCGAAGAGACCGTAGAGGATCGTCGGATCCGATTGCAGCCGCATGCCCTTCTTGAGACGGTTGAGGAAGACGGCCGCCACGCGCGGGCGCTCGTCTGCGCGGCCCGTCTCCTTTTCCACGATGGAGGCGAGGATCACGAATTCCTCTATCGTGTCTATCGGAAGGTCGTCGGCGCGACGCTCCCATATGCTTTGAACGAGTTCTTCCTGATGCGCCTTGAGCTTTTCGATGATCTGCTTGCGCTCGGTGCCGCGCGTGAAACGGAGCGTGTCAGCGGCGAGGCTGCCTTCGGGCGGCAGCTCGTCCGGCATTTCGCCGGAAAGTTCCTTCGTTTCCGCGATACGCTGGAAGGCCTGCGCCACCGTCACCCCTTCGGGAACGGTGAGGGAGTAGAGCACCGAGCGGCCGCTCCTCAGGAGTTCCATGATATCACGCATGGAAGCGCCTGCCTTGATTTCGTATTCGCCTGCCTTGAGTTGCCCGTCCGCTCCGTGGGCGCGCAGGCCGAGCAGGAAGATGCGCTGGTCGCTGATCAGCCCTTCCCGCTCCAGCATGGCCGCGATCTCGCGCACACCCGTATTCGGCTTGATCAGGATCGTCTCGGCGCTTGCCGAGGGACCGGGACCGTCAAACTCCAGCTTGCCCAGATAGAAGACAAGACCGCCAGCCAGCACCAGCAGGACGATGGAGGAAAGGATGAAATTGAGGAAAATGACAAACTGGTTGCGCGATTGACGGGAACGGCGAGGCGGCGGCGTCCCGGCCTTGGGTCGCAGGGCCTCGCTCGCGCTCTTCGGAACGACCGGGCGAGACGGCTGCGAACTGCCGGACGGGTAATCCTTGTCGGAAATCGTCATCTTGCCCTTGGAAGCTCCCTCTGCTCCAGCCCATGACGCCGCGAAACACCGACCACTTTCTCAAGGCTGAATATGGCAAAATTGCCTTTAGAACAGCGCTAAAACAATCAGTTACGCAACATAACGCTGGAAAACGAGCGACGCGTTCGTACCGCCGAAACCGAACGAGTTCGAAAGCGCGACGTCTATGGTCCGCTCGCGTGGTTTGTTGGGCACGAGGTCGATCGCGGTCTCCGCCGCCGGATTGTCCAGATTGATCGTCGGCGGTGCGATGTTGTCTCGTATCGCAAGGATCGAAAAGATCGCTTCCGCCGCACCCGCCGCTCCAAGCAGATGGCCGATCGACGACTTCGTCGAGGACATGGAAACTTTCGAGGCAGCATTGCCGATCAGCCGCTCGACCGCGCTCAACTCGATCGTATCGGCCATGGTCGAAGTGCCGTGGGCATTGATGTAGTCGACATCGGCGGGATCGAGACCGGCGCGCTTGAGCGCTGCCTTCATGCAGCGATAGGCCCCGTCGCCATCCTCCGCCGGGGCGGTGATGTGATAGGCGTCGCCCGAAAGGCCGTAGCCGGTAACCTCTGCGTAGATCCTGGCGCCACGGGCCTTGGCATGCTCCAGCTCCTCCAGCACGACCACGCCGGCGCCCTCGCCCATGACGAAGCCGTCGCGGTCGCGGTCATAGGGACGCGAAGCCTTCTCCGGCGTATCGTTGTAGCTGGTGGAAAGCGCCTTGCAGGCGGAGAAACCGGCAAGCGACAGCCGTGTGACCGGCGCTTCGGCGCCGCCGGCGAGCATCACGTCGGCATCGCCGAACATGATCAGGCGCGCGGCGTCCCCAATGGCATGAGCGCCCGTCGAGCAGGCCGTCACTACCGCATGGTTCGGCCCCTTGAGGCCGTGGCGGATCGAAACCTGGCCGGAAACGAGATTGATGATGTTGCCGGGAATGAAGAAGGGGCTGATTCGCCGCGGCCCGCGATCCTGCAGGATGAGGGCGTTCTGCGCGATGCCCTCGATGCCGCCGATGCCGGAGCCGATCATCACGCCGGTGGCGTTCTTCTCATCCTCGGTCTTCGGCTCCCAGCCCGAATCGGCAAGCGCCATATCGGCTGCGGCAATGCCGTAAATGATGAAATCGCCGACCTTGCGCTGGTCTTTCGGCTCCAGGAAGGAATCGGGATCGAATTCGCCCTCGCCGCTTCCGCGCGGGATAATGTTGGCAATCTTGCACGGGAGGTCTTCGGTCTCGAACTGGTCGATCCGCCTGCCAGCACTCTTGCCGGCAAGCAGTTTCTTCCAGCTATGCTCGACCCCCGCCCCGAAGGGCGAGAGCAGGCCCATACCTGTTATGACAACGCGCCTCATCGCCGCCTGTCTCCGCCCGTCGCGGCCGTGCACATCGCCATGAAAGGTCAGGCGGTCGCCTTGTCGATGTATTTGACGGCGTCGCCCACCGTCAGGATGGTCTCGGCCGCATCATCGGGAATCTCGACGCCGAATTCTTCCTCGAACGCCATGACCAGCTCAACCGTGTCGAGGCTGTCCGCGCCGAGATCATCGATGAAGCTCGCCGATCCCGTGACCTTGTCGGCGTCAACTCCCAGATGCTCTACGACGATTTTCTTGACGCGTTCTGCGGTGTCGCTCATTTCTTGAAACCCTCGACTTCAGTTTGGTTCGTCTTCGTTAGCGGGACGGTTGCCGCTAATCAAGTTGAAAGATCATTGCGCTTCCGGGAAGCCACAGGCCCGCAGCGGGGCCCGATTACACGAAAAAACCTGTATCTCCAAGGCGAAAAACTCACCGGCCCTTGCCCTAGATCATCGCCATTCCGCCGTTGACGTGCAGGGTCTGTCCGGTGACGTAGGCCGCTTCGTCCGACGCCAGATAGGCCACCGCCGAGGCGACTTCAACTCCGGTGCCCATCCGCTTCATCGGAATGGCGCCCATGATGGCGTCGCGCTGCTTGTCGTTCAGCTTGTCGGTCATGGCGGATTCTATGAAGCCCGGCGCGATGCAGTTCACCGTGATGTTGCGGGTGGCGATCTCCTGGGCCAGCGACTTCGAGAAGCCGATCAGTCCGGCCTTGGAGGCGCAGTAATTGGCCTGTCCAGGATTGCCGGTGACGCCGACGACCGATGTGATGTTTATGATGCGCCCGAAGCGCCGGCGCATCATGGGATGGGTGAGTTCGCGCGTCAGGCGAAAGACGGCAGCCAGATTGACCTCCAGCACCGCATCCCAGTCCTCGTCGCTCATGCGCACGAAAAGGCCGTCGCGCGTAATGCCGGCATTGTTGACGAGGATATCGACGCCTTCCAGATCGGCCTCAGCCTTCTGGCCAAGGCTTTTCACCTCGGTGCGGTCGGACAGGTTCGCCGGGAAGATCTTCACGCGCTCACCGAATTCGCCAGCCAGCGCCTCGAGCTTCTCGACGCGCGTGCCGTGCAGGCCCACGGTCGCGCCCTGGGCATGCAGCGTGCGGGCGATTGCTTCGCCGATGCCGCCGGTGGCACCGGTCACGAGCGCCTTGCGGCCGGTCAGATCGAACATGTTTCACTCCCCTCCAGATGGCTGTGCCCTCCCTTGGCAAGGGAGAGGTGGTTGCTTTCGTCAGCCAAGCGCGGCCAGCGCCGCCTCGACATCGGCCGGCGTACCGATATTGGCCGTCGCGATCTCGCGGTTGATGCGGCGCGCCAGACCGCTCAATACCTTGCCGGCACCGACTTCGTACAATGTACCGACGCCGTTCGCCCCGAACCACTCGACGGTCTCGCGCCAGCGGACGCGGCCCGTCACCTGCTCGACCAGCCGGGCAGTAATCTCGTCGGGGTCGCTAAGCGGGCTGACGCTGACATTGGCGATGACCGGCACCGCCGGCGCTTTCTTCGCCACTCCCGCCAGTGCCTCCCGCATCGCCTCGGCAGCCGGAGCCATCAGGGCGGAATGGAAAGGCGCCGAGACGGGAAGCATCATAGCGCGCTTGGCTCCCCTTTCGGTGCACAGCCGCGCCGCATGTTCGACCGCCGGCTTGGCGCCGGATATGACAAGCTGGCCGCCGCCATTGTCGTTGGCGACCTGGCAGACGGAGCCCCGGCCGGCTTCCGCGCAGGCGGCTTCCACATCCGCCTGCTCCAGACCGATGATGGCGGCCATTGCCCCCTCGCCCACTGGCACGGCCTGCTGCATTGCGTTGCCGCGGATGCGCAGAAGCCGCGCGGTATCGGCAATGGAGAACATGCCTGCGGCGCAGAGCGCCGAATATTCGCCGAGGGAATGGCCGGCTACATAGGCAACCTTGTCCTTGAGCGAGAAGCCGCCGGCCTCCAGCGCGCGCAGGGCAGCAAGCGAAACCGCCATCAGGGCAGGCTGCGCATTGGCGGTCAGCGTCAGCGTCTCTTCCGGACCTTCCCATATGATCGCGGACAGTTTCTGCGACAGCGCCTCATCGACTTCCTCGAAGACGGCGCGCGCCTCGGGAAAGGCTTCCGCCAAATCGCGGCCCATGCCGACGGCCTGGCTGCCCTGCCCCGGAAATGTGAATGCAATGCCCATCGGGCGGCTTCTCCCGCTTTCCTGCTTTTTTGTGAAACCCTCGTGAC
Source organism: Mesorhizobium sp. J18 (assembly GCF_007829525.1). Classification (GTDB taxonomy): domain Bacteria; phylum Pseudomonadota; class Alphaproteobacteria; order Rhizobiales; family Rhizobiaceae; genus VLJP01. Next base: position 13,741 of record NZ_VLJP01000034.1, on the reverse strand, counting down.
GCAACAGGGTCCGCTTCGTCAAGCCCGTCACACCGCCGCCATTGCGATTTCCCGCTGTCGCGGCAATTCATGTCAGGAATAGGCGGCAGGAAGAACCCGCCTATGGCAAGTCGGCGATCATGGTCCTATATGACGGCGGTCGCAAATCACGCCTCACCGACGCTGCCCGCGCGGCATGTTCCAGGGCATCCATTTCAAGCAGCCGTTTTCATGCAGCCCATCATCTCCATATCGAAGCTCTCGAAGACCTATGATACGGGCTTTACGGCCCTGCGCGGCGTGGAGCTCGAAATCCGCCGCGGTGAGATCCTGGCGCTTCTCGGCCCGAACGGTGCCGGCAAGACGACCATGATCTCCATCATCTGCGGGCTTGTGAATCCGTCTTCGGGAACGGTGACCGTGGACGGGCACGACATCATCACGGACTATCGTGCGGCCCGCTCGCTGATCGGCCTGGTGCCGCAGGAACTGCATACCGAGAGCTTCGAGACCGTCTGGGACACGGTGAGCTTCAGCCGCGGGCTTTTCGGCAAGAAGCCCAATCCGGCGCTCATAGAAAGCGTGCTCAGGGATCTTTCCCTTTACGACAAGAAGGACAGTCAGATCATGACGCTCTCGGGCGGCATGAAGCGACGGGTCATGATCGCCAAGGCCCTGGCGCATGAACCGGCCATCTTGTTCCTCGACGAACCGACGGCTGGCGTCGACGTGGAGCTGCGCAAGGATATGTGGCAGCTCGTCCGCCGCCTTCGCGCCGCCGGCACCACCATCATCCTGACCACCCACTACATCGAGGAAGCCGAGGAGATCGCCGACCGCGTCGGCGTCATCAACAAGGGCGAGCTTCTTCTGGTGGAGGAAAAGACCGAACTGATGCGCAAGCTGGGCCAAAAGCAGCTCATGCTGGAGCTTCGGGAGCCGGTGAAGGAGCTACCGGCCGCGCTTGCGCGCTACAACCTCTCGCTCGACGACGAAGGCAGCCAGCTTGTCTATCTCTATGATTCGCAGGCGGCGCGCACCGGCATCACCTCGCTTCTCGCCGACCTCAACAAGTCGGGCATTACCGTCAAGGACCTGAACACCCGGCAGAGTTCGCTTGAAGACATTTTCGTCAGTCTCGTGAGGGAAAGACAGTGAATTTCCAGGCCGTGAAGGCAATCTATTTCTTCGAGATGGCGCGCATGCGGCGCACGCTTCTACAAAGCGTAATCTCGCCCGTCCTGTCCACCTCGCTTTATTTTATAGTCTTCGGCGCCGCCATCGGCTCGCGCATCGAGGAAGTCGGCGGCGTGTCCTACGGCGCCTTCATCGTGCCCGGACTGATGATGCTGACGCTTTTGCAGAACAGCATCGCCAATGCCTCTTTCGGCATCTATTTCCCGAAATTCATCGGCACGATCTACGAGGTCATGTCGGCCCCCATCTCATTCCTGGAGATCGTGCTCGGCTATGTCGGCGCGGCGGCGACCAAATCGCTCATCCTCGGCGTCATCATCCTGGCAACGGCCGGCATTTTCGTCCCGTTCCACATCGCGCATCCCTTCTGGATGCTGTTCTTCCTGGTGATGACAGCGGTAACATTCAGCCTGTTCGGCTTCATCATCGGCATCTGGGCGGACAATTTCGAGAAGCTGCAGCTCATCCCGATGCTCATCGTCACGCCGCTCGTCTTTCTCGGCGGCAGCTTCTATTCGATCGAGATGCTGCCGCCCTTCTGGCAGACGGTGACCCACTTCAATCCGGTGCTCTATCTCATCAGCGGCTTCCGTTGGAGCTTCTACGAGACGGCCGATGTCAGCGTCAGCATCAGCATCGCCATGATCACCTTCTTCCTGGCGATCTGCTTGACGCTGGTCTGGTGGATCTTCAGGTCCGGCTACCGGCTCAAGACGTGACGGGTCTTTGAGGCGGCGTCTCGATCGATTCGCGCTGCGGCAAGATGCGCGGCCGAAAAGCTTGCTTTCTGGCCAAAAGCCTGTATAGACGCGGCCTGTTCCGCCGGTCCCAGTTGGGGGCTGAACGGAGGGCCAGTTGCCGCACGGCGATTGTTGCGAAGCCAGAAGGTCTTCCGCCTCCCGTGTCTCCGCTCTCGACCGTCTCTCGAACGCGCCTTTCTTCACCCGAATAGGGAAAGACAAGGTCGTTGAGGCTTTAGCCGCTGAGGCCGGAAGAACGAAACGAAGAAAGGCAAGACAATGGCTCTATATGAACATGTGTTTCTTGCCCGGCAGGATCTGTCGCAGCAGCAGGTCGATGCGCTCCTTGAGCAGTACAAGGGCGTCATCGAGGAAGGCGGCGGCAAGGTTGGCCGGGTCGAGAACTGGGGGTTGAAGTCCCTCGCCTACCGCATCAAGAAGAACCGAAAGGCTTACTTCACGCTGATGGACATCGACGCTCCGGCAGAGGTCGTCAAGGAGGTCGAGCGCCAGATGGGTCTGTCGGAAGACATCCTGCGCTTCATGACCATCCGCGTCGAGCAGCACGAGGAAGGCCCGTCGGCCATGATGCAGAAGCGCGACGACCGCCCGGACCGCGGACCGCGTCGTGACTTTCGCGACGGCGGACGTGATCGGGACCGTGGCGACCGTGATCGCGGAGATCGTGACGACCGTGGCCCGCGCCGCCCTCGCGAGTCGAATGAGGGAGACGAATAATGGTCGATATCAACCAGATCCCGACGCGCCGGCCCTTCCATCGCCGCCGCAAGACCTGCCCGTTCTCCGGCGCCAATGCGCCGAAGATCGACTACAAGGACGTGCGTCTCCTGCAGCGCTACATTTCCGAGCGTGGCAAGATCGTGCCTTCGCGCATTACGGCCGTCAGCCAGAAGAAGCAGCGTGAACTCGCCAAGGCGATCAAGCGTGCGCGCTTCCTCGGCCTTCTGCCCTATGTGGTGAAGTAGGGAATACCGGATGCGGGCGGCCAGCCGCCCGCTCCCGCCATCCGCGACGGGCGTGGATCAGGCGTATCGAAATCCCGGGTTGGGTGCGTTCCTGACGGACCCTAACTGCCGCGACAGGCAGGACAGCGACCTAGAAGGCTCTGTGAGTCGTCCGCTTCCTCGCCTGTTCCGTAACCACCGCCGCCTTGCGGCATGAAAGGAACATGAAGATGGAAGTCATTCTTCTCGAACGCATTTCCCGTCTCGGCCAAATGGGCGACACGGTGAAGGTCAAGGACGGGTACGCCCGCAATTTCCTCCTGCCGCAGGGCAAGGCGCTGCGCGCCAACGAGGCCAACAAGAAAAAGTTCGAATCCCAGCGCACCGAGCTCGAGGCGCGTAACCTGGAGCGCAAGACGGAAGCCCAGGCCGTCGCCGAGAAGCTCGACGGCATGAGCTTCATCGCCGTTCGCTCGGCTGCCGAGACAGGCCAGCTCTATGGTTCGGTCTCAACGCGCGACATTGCAGAGCTCCTGGCCGAGCAAGGCTTCAAGGTCGGACGCAACCAGATCGAGCTCAACCAGCCGATCAAGGCCATCGGCCTTACCAATGTCGCCATCGCGCTCCATCCCGAGGTCGAGGTTACGATCACGCTCAACGTGGCCCGCTCGACGGAAGAAGCCGAGCGCCAGGCGCGCGGTGAGACGCTTGATTCGGCCGAGGCCATCTATGGCGAAGACATCAACGACACCGCCCGCCCCGAGGCTTTCTTCGATCCAGACGCCGATCTCGACGAGCTCGAGGAAAACCAGCCGGCAGAAAGCGGACAGGAAGAAAGCTCCGAAAGCGCCTGAGCGGATTGTTCAAAGCGCAACAAATTGTGACCGGGCGACACAGCCCGGTCTTTTTTTCGCCTCTTTTCTTTCGCGTACTATTTGTTACATACTGAAAAACTCCCAGTCTTACGGGGGTTTTTCGATATGAACTGGTTGCTGAAAAAAGTTGTTTCCCGCCTGATCCATACCGGGTCGCTGAAGATCACGGACCCGGGCGGTCAGGTGCACCATTTCGGTAACGGCTCCGGGCAGCCGATTCATCTCATCATCCGTTCCTCGCGCGCCGAATGGGCCATTGCCCGCAATCCGTGGCTGGCCGTTCCCGAAGCCTATATGAACAGCGAGATGGATTTCGCGGAAGGCGACGTCATTGCGCTTCTGCATCTCGTCTACGACAATTTGAACAAGGCAGAGACCCAGCCTTTCCTGTTCCGGCTGAGCGAAAGCCTCGGCTTCCTGTTCCGGCGACTGCAGCAGATCAATACAGCCGGCCGCTCAAGGCAGAATGTCCATCATCATTACGACCTTTCCGGCGACCTCTACCGGCTCTTTCTCGACGAGGACATGCAGTATTCCTGCGCCTATTTCGAGAATCCCTCGGTCAGCCTGGAAGAGGCGCAGCGTGCCAAGAAACGCCATATAGCGGCCAAACTCGATCTGAGGCCGGGGCAGAAAGTGCTCGACATCGGCTGCGGATGGGGTGGTTTGGGTCTTTACATAGCGCAGCAGTTCGACGCGAGCGTGCTCGGCGTAACACTCTCCGACGAGCAGCATGCGGTTGCCAATCGCCGCGCCCGTGAGAGCGGAATGGAGGGGAAGGCCCGCTTCGAGATCACCGACTACCGCGCGCTCACCGGGCCATTTGACCGAATCGTGTCGGTCGGCATGTTCGAGCATGTCGGCATAAATCACTACCAGACCTTCTTCGACAAATGCGCAAGACTGCTCGCCGATGACGGCGTGATGCTGCTCCACACCATCGGCCGCACGTCCGGCCCCGGCGTCACCGCTGCCTTCATCCGCAAATACATATTCCCGGGCGGCTATATCCCTGCCCTTTCGGAGGTGGTGCCGGCAATCGAGCGGGCGGGCCTGATCGTGACCGACGTGGAGATCCTGCGGCTCCACTATGCCGAGACGCTGAAGGCCTGGCGCGAACGGTTCATGCAGAACCGCGCCAAGGCCGTCGAAATCTATGACGAGCGATTCGCGCGCATGTGGGAATTCTATCTCGCCGGCTCGGAAGCCTCCTTCCGCTGGCAGGACATGGTCAACTTCCAGATCCAGATCACGAAGCGCAACGATGTCCTGCCGATAACGCGCGACTATATGGACGAGACCGAAAAGGCGCTGAAGGCGGGAGCGCCCCGGCACGCCTTCCCGGACGCGGCAGAATAGGAATATAATCAGAAAATCCGTGATTCGGTGTCAAGCGAAAGCTTGTGCCCGTTGGTGGGTTTGAGCACGCGAATTGATTGCGGCTTGGCTCTCCCGGTGAATCAGTGTGGATAGCGGGCACACCTTCTGAAGTGGATGAATCTTCATCCAAAGGGTAATGCGTAATCGGGAATATGCGGCTACGACATGTACGGGTTTGGGTGCCGGGGTGTTGTTCCTCGTTGGTCCGGCCAAACGATAGAACGGGTGAAGAACCGGCATGGCTGACGCAGTCCGCAAACTCAGTGCGGCGGAAACGCCGCTTTATCGCGAAGCGCCGAACAATATCGAAGCCGAGCAGGCCCTGCTCGGCGCCATACTCGTCAACAATGATGCCTTCTATCGCGTCTCCGACTTCCTGAAACCGTCGCATTTCTACGAGCCGCTGCATCGCAAGATCTTCGAGGTGGCGGGCGAACTGATCCGGATGGGCAAGACGGCCAATCCGGTCACCATCAAGACCTTCCTGCCGGCCGACGAGAAGATCGGCGAGATGACCGTGGCGCAATATCTGGCGCGGCTTGCCGCAGAGGCAGTGACGGTCATCAACGCAGCCGATTATGGCCGGGCGATCTATGATCTCGCCATTCGCCGCGCGCTCATCACCGTGGGCGAGGACATGGTCAATATCGCCTATGACGCGCCGGTGGACATGTCGCCGGCCGACCAGATCGAGGATGCCGAGCGGCGGCTTTTCGAACTGGCGGAAACGGGCCGCTATGACGGCGGCTTCGAGAGCTTCTCGGATGCCATCAAGACAGCCGTGGATATGGCCAATGCCGCCTTCATGCGCGATGGCCATCTCTCCGGCATCGCCACCGGCCTGCGCGATCTGGACCGGCGCATGGGCGGGTTGCAGCCATCGGACCTGATCGTGCTCGCCGGTCGTCCCGGCATGGGCAAGACATCTCTCGCCACCAACATCGCCTTCAACATCGCCGAGGCTTACAAGCCCGCACAGCAGGCGGACGGCTCTTTCAAGGCGGCGAATGGCGGCGTCGTCGGCTTCTTCTCGCTCGAAATGTCGTCGGAGCAGCTCGCCACGCGCATCATTTCCGAGCAGACCGAAATCCCCTCCTCCAAGATCCGCCGCGGCGAGATCAGCGAGATGGATTTCGAAAAGCTGGTCGCCTGTTCCCAGACCATGCAGAAGATACCGCTCTTCATCGACCAGACCGGCGGCATCTCGATCGCCCAGCTTGCCGCACGCGCGCGGCGGTTGAAGCGTCAGCGCGGCCTCGACGTCATCGTCATCGACTATATTCAGCTCATGACGGGCACTTCGGCGCGCGCGGCGCAGAATCGCGTGCAGGAGATCACCGAGATCACCACCGGCCTCAAGGCTCTGGCGAAGGAGCTTGGCGTGCCGATCATCGCGCTCTCGCAGCTTTCGCGCCAGGTCGAGAGCCGCGACGACAAGCGCCCGCAGCTTTCGGACCTGCGCGAATCCGGCTCCATCGAGCAGGACGCCGACGTCGTTCTCTTCGTCTATCGTGAGGAATACTATCTCAAGAACCGCGAGCCGAAGCCCGGTACCGAGGAATACATCAAGTGGGAGATGGAGATGAACGAGGCCCGCGGCAAGGCCGAGGTCATCGTCGCCAAGCAGCGCCATGGTCCCACGGGCACGGTCCAGCTCGGCTTCCAGGGCGAGTTCACCCGCTTCTTCGACCTGGCGGAGGACAGCCACCTGCCGGAACGCTTCGAGTAGCGCCTTGCCCGATGAACCTTCCCCCACCGTTTCCTCCGGCATCGAGCTCCCGCTCGCTGGCGGAAGGCTGACGATCGACCTCGGTGCACTGGTCGCCAATTACCGGCTGCTTGCGCAGCTTTCGGCTCCCGCACAGGCGTTGGCCGTCGTGAAGGCCGATGCCTATGGCCTCGGCATCGAGCCGGTCGTGAACGCTTTGTGGAATGCCGGATGCAGACGCTTCTTCGTCGCCTTGCCCGAGGAAGGTTTCAGGGTGCGCAAGGCAGCGCCCGAGGCCGGGATCATGGTGTTGAGCGGGCTTTTCGGCGTCGATGCGGCAGCGGCTTTCGTGGAGGCCCGGCTCATTCCGGTCCTGAACTCGCAAACCGACATAGCCATATGGGAGGCGCATGGCTGGGACGGGGATGTGCCGCGGCCATGCGTGATCCATGTCGACACCGGCATGAACCGGCTTGGCCTGACGCTTGAAGCGGCGCGGGCGTTTGCGGAAGAAAATGCACTCACCCGCGCATTGACGCCCGTCATGATAATGAGCCATCTGGCCTGCGGCGATGATTCAGGCCATCCGATGAACCGGCGGCAACTCGAATTATTTCAAGAGCTTCGCGCCATTTTCCCAGGCATCGAATCAAGTCTGGCGAACTCTGCCGGTGTTTTCCTCACCAAGGATTTCCATTTCGAGGCCACGCGGCCCGGCATTGCCCTTTACGGTGGGAACCCGTCGGCCGCAGGAAACAATCCCATGCGCCCCGTGGTGACGGCGGAGGCCCGAATCCTGCAGGTACGTCAGGCGAAAACCGGCACCGCGGTAAGCTATGGAGCATCGCAGATATTGACACGGGACAGCCTGATCGCCATTGCCTCCGTCGGTTATGCAGACGGCTATCATCGTTCGGCATCAGGCGCGGGCGTTCCTCTGCGGCACGGCGGGACGCGTGGTGCCGCCGGCTTCCTTCATGGAAGACGGGTGCCGGTCGTCGGCCGCGTGACCATGGACCTTACCATGTTCGATGTGACGGAACTCGGTCCCGGAGCCGTCGGTCCGGGTGATTTCATCGAGATCTTCGGGCCGAACATGCCGATAGACGACGTGGCCAAGGCTGCCGGCACGATCTCCTACGAGCTTCTGACCAGCATCGGGCGGAGATATCACCGGACCTATGTGGGGACGGCGTGATAGTCATGATTTCAGGCACTCTCGCTCTACGTTGCCCCCGCGAAGGATACAGCGGTTTCAATCTTTCTGCCCTTCCAGCCGCCCATGGCTAAATCCCGCATCCAGTTCGTCTGCCAGAATTGCGGCACGGTGCATTCGCGCTGGGCCGGCAAATGCGACGCCTGCGGCGAATGGAACACGCTCATCGAGGAAGGCACTTCCGGCGGCATCGGCGCCGGCCCGCAAAGCCTGCGCAAGGCGCGGCCAGGTCGTGCCGTCGCGCTGACCACGCTTTCGGGCGAGATCGAGGATGCGCCGCGCATCGCCACCGGCATTGGCGAACTGGATCGCGCGACCGGCGGCGGTTTCGTGCGCGGCTCTGCCTTGCTGGTCGGCGGTGATCCGGGCATTGGCAAATCCACTCTCCTCACGCAGGCGGCCGCGGCGCTGGCTTTGAAAGGGCATCGCGTCGTCTATGTCTCCGGCGAGGAAGCGGTGGCGCAGATCAGGCTGAGGGCGCAGCGCCTCGGCGCTGCCGACACCCCGGTGGAGCTTGCCGCCGAAACCAATGTGGAGGACATCCTTGCCACACTGGCCGACGGCAGGCGCCCCGATCTCCTGATTCTCGATTCCATCCAGACCCTGTGGACCGACCTTGCCGATTCGGCCCCCGGCACGGTCACGCAGGTGCGCGCCGCCGCCCAGGCGATGATCCGCTATGCGAAATCCACAGGCGCGGCGGTGGTGCTTGTCGGTCACGTCACCAAGGAAGGGCAGATCGCCGGCCCCCGCGTGGTGGAGCATATGGTCGACGGCGTGCTTTATTTCGAAGGCGAAGGCGGCCATCACTACCGCATCCTGCGCACCGTGAAGAACCGCTTCGGCCCGACCGACGAGATCGGCGTTTTCGAGATGGGAGACAAGGGCTTGCGGGAGGTTTCGAATCCTTCGGAGCTGTTTCTCGGCGAGCGCAGCCTGAAGGCGCCGGGCGCAGCGGTCTTTGCCGGTATCGAGGGCACGCGGCCGGTGCTGGTGGAGATACAGGCGCTGGTCGCGCCCTCTCCGCTCGGCACGCCGCGCCGTGCGGTCGTGGGATGGGATTCGGCGCGGCTTTCCATGGTTCTGGCCGTGCTCGAGGCCCATTGCGGCGTGCGTTTCGCCACCCATGACGTCTATCTCAACGTGGCCGGCGSCTACCGCATAACCGAGCCGGCGGCCGATCTCGCGGTCGCGGCGGCGCTGGTCTCCTCCCTCACCGGTCTTGCCCTGCCCGCCGATTGCGTCTATTTCGGCGAAATCAGCCTTTCCGGTGCCATACGGCCGGTCGCCCATGCGGCGCAGCGGCTCAAGGAGGCGGAGAAGCTGGGTTTTGGTCAGGCGGTCATGCCGCGGTCGGCAGAGGATACGAATGGCGCAATCGCGGCAAGAGCCTATCAGCCGGAAGCCGTCGCCGATCTCGTCGCGCGCATCGCGGGCTCGCGCCCTCGAAGCGGGGACTGATGCCGATGCACCGGGGGACGGCCTGGTTTCGATCCTAGAGGAGTAAGGGGCGCCAATGCCGATCACGCTGCTTGACGGAATTCTCGTCGGGTTCACCCTCGTTTCGGCGGTTCTGGCCATGGTGCGAGGCTTCTCTCGGGAAGTCCTGTCGATCGCCTCATGGGCTGCGGCGGCGGTGGCGGCCTATTTCTTTCACCCGCTGGTGTTGCCTTACGTTCAACCCTATATAGACAATAGCACGCTGGCGCTGGCGGCGGCGGCGGCAATCATCTTTTTCATCGCCCTTATCCTGGTGACGGTGATAACGATGAAGATCGCCGACTTCATCATCGACAGCCGGGTTGGCGCGCTCGACCGTACGCTGGGCTTCATCTACGGCGCGGCGCGCGGCATATTGGTGGTGGCGGTGGCGCTTCTGTTCCTCAACTGGCTTCTGGGCTCGAACCCGCCGACCTGGATCACCGAAGCCAAGTCGCGGCCGCTTCTCGACGGAGTCGGGCAATGGGTGGAAGGCTTGCTGCCGGACGATCCGGAGAATTCGATCCTCGACCGCATCTCGCCCGACGAGGTGCCGACGCAGGAAGAAGGCCAGACGAACAACTAGAACCGGCAGTCCGGGACGCGGTGTCATTTAGAAGAGGCGGCCAGCAATGGCACAGGAAGACAATCTCCCGTTAGCGGGCGAAGCCGATGATCATTTCCACGACGAATGCGGCGTGTTCGGCATATTCGGCCGACAGGACGCCGCAGCGATCGTCACCCTCGGCCTGCACGCGCTCCAGCATCGCGGGCAGGAAGCCGCGGGCATCGTCTCCTTCGACGGCAGCCAGTTCCATGTCGAGCGGCATATCGGCCTCATCGGAGACACCTTCACCAAGCAATCCGTTCTCGACCGGCTCAAAGGCTCCCGCGCCATCGGCCATACGCGCTATGCGACCACCGGCGGCTCGGGCCTGCGCAATGTCCAGCCCTTCTTCGCCGAGCTTGCCGATGGCGGGCTCGCCGTCGCGCATAACGGCAACATCACAAATGCGATGACCGTGCAGCGGCGGTTGCAGAAGGAAGGTTCGATCTTCTCCTCGACTTCCGACACCGAGACGATCATGCATCTGGTCGCGACCAGCAAGGAGCGCGACATCAATTCCCGCTTCATCGATGCGGTGCGCCAGCTCGAAGGGGCCTTCTCCCTCGTGGCTCTCACCTCGAAGAAGATGATCGGCTGCCGCGATCCGCTCGGCATCCGGCCGCTGGTGCTCGGCGACCTCGACGGCTCCTATATCCTCGCCTCCGAGACCGTCGCCCTCGACATTATCGGCGCCCGCTTCGTGCGCGACCTGCTGCCGGGCGAGATTGTCGTCATCACCAGCAAGGGCGTCGAAAGCTTTTTCCCCTTCGAGAAGCAGAAGCCTCGCTTCTGCATATTCGAATATGTCTATTTCGCCCGCCCCGATTCCTCGGTGGAAGGCCGCAACGTCTATGAGGTGCGCAAGGCGATCGGCGCCGAGCTCGCCCGCGAGAACCCTGTGGATGCCGATATCGTGGTCCCGGTTCCTGATTCGGGCACGCCGGCTGCGATCGGCTTCGCGCAGGCCTCCAACCTGCCTTTCGAGCTTGGCATCATCCGCAACCATTATGTCGGCCGCACCTTCATTCAGCCGACGGACTCGATCCGCCATATGGGCGTCAAGCTCAAGCACAATGCCAATCGCCGCTCCATCGAGGGCAAGCGCGTTGTCCTGGTGGATGATTCCATCGTGCGCGGCACGACAAGCCAGAAGATCGTGCAGATGGTGCGCGAGGCCGGCGCAAAGGAGGTGCATATGCGCATCGCATCGCCGCCCACCCGTGCCTCCTGCTTCTACGGCGTCGACACGCCGGAGACGGCAAAGCTGCTCGCCTCGCGCATGAGCGTGGAGGACATGGCCGAATTCATCCGCGTGGATTCCCTCGGATTCCTCTCCATCGACGGCCTCTATCGCGCGGTCGGCGAGGCGCAGCGCAACAATGAGCAGCCGCAATATTGCGACGCCTGCTTCACAAAGGACTATCCGACCCGGCTGACCGATCACGAAGGTGCCGACAATGTGCGCACATTGTCATTGTTGGCCGCCGGCGGGCAATAAACAACGGGAGTGGAGCCCGAGCCACCGCTCCCCCCTCTTTGCGATATCTCAGCGCGGCAATCCGGCACGAGAAGGCGCGGCAGGGTTTCGCTGGCAGTAAAATCGTCCTATCTGGTGTGCTCCTGCCGTCCCATATCGACTGGATTGACCCATGACCTCCTCTCTCGACCTTTCCGGACGCATAGCCCTGGTCACTGGCGCGTCGCGCGGCATCGGCTATTTCCTGGCGAAGGAATTGGCCGCCTGCGGCGCTCATGTGGTGGCTGTTGCACGCACCGTCGGCGGCCTGGAAGAACTCGATGACGAGATCAAGGCTGCGGGCGGCGAAGCTACCCTAGTGCCGCTCGATCTTGCCGACATGGCAGGCATCGACCGGCTGGGCGGCGCGATCCATGAGCGCTGGGGCAAGCTCGATATTCTCTATGCCAATGCCGGCATACTCGGCGTTGTCGCGCCGATCGGCCATGTCGAGGCGAAGGTTTTCGAGAAGGTGATGACGATCAACGTCACCTCGACCTGGCGGCTGATCCGGTCGGTCGATCCGTTACTGCGCCTGTCGGATGCCGGACGTGCAGTCGTCGTTTCATCCGGCGCCGCCCATTCGGCCAAAGCTTTCTGGGCTCCCTATGCAGCCTCCAAGGCGGCGGTGGAGGCCCTGGTGCGCTCCTGGGCGAATGAAACCAGAAACATGCCGCTTCGGGTCAATGCAGCCAATCCCGGCCCGACCCGGACGGCCATGAGGGCGCAAGCAATGCCGGGCGAGGATCCCGAGACGCTTCCGCATCCCTCCGAGATAGCGGCAAAATTCCTGCGGCTCGCAAGCCCCGATCTCAAGGAGACCGGGCTTATCTTCGATGCGCCGCAGGATCGCTTCCTGACCTATCAGATGCCGGCCTGACGGCGGCTGAAGCCTCAAAGGGGCTGTTTCTTCACGGCCGGGGTGCTGGATTACGACAGAGTCGCATTCAGCTCGCGCGCCGCTTCCGACAGGATTTCAAAAGAGCGCAGCCGCGCCTTGTGGTCGTAGATATTGGCCGTGACGATCAGCTCGTCGGCGCCTGTCCGCTCGGCAAATTCCTTCACGCCCGCCTTCACCGTCTCCGGTGAACCGATGACGGAGCAGGAAAGCGCCTGATCGACCATGGCTTTCGCCATCGGCTCAAGCGTCTCGTAATAGCCGGCTTTCGGCGGCGGCAGCTTGCCGGGACGGCCTGTCCGCAGATTGACGAAGGATTGCTGAACGGAGGTGAAAAGCAGGCGTGCTTCCTCGTCCGTTTCGGCCGCAAATACATTCAGCCCTAGCATCACATAGGGACGATCCAACTGCTCCGACGGCTCGAAACGGCTGCGATAGACCTCGACCGCCTGCTCCATGGCCGCCGGCGCGAAATGCGAGGCGAAGGAATAGGGAAGTCCCAGCATGGCTGCGAGCTGCGCGCCAAAAAGGCTGGATCCCAGGATCCAGACTGGCACCTCAAGGCCCGCTCCCGGCACGGCCTGCACCGGTTGACCGGGTTGGACCGGCTTGAAATAGCCCATCAATTCCACAACATCGCGCGGAAAGCCGTCGGCCTCGGTGGCGAGGTTACGGCGCAATGCTCGCGCGGCGGGCATGTCCGTTCCGGGCGCGCGGCCGAGACCGAGTTCGATCCGGCCGGGAAAGAGAGATGCCAGCGTGCCGAACTGTTCGGCCACGACAAGCGGGGCATGGTTGGGCAGCATGATGCCGCCTGCGCCAAGTTTCAGGGTGTTCGTGGCCGCCGCGACATGGCCTATCACGACGGCCGTGGCCGCGCTGGCAACCCCCGGCATGTTGTGGTGCTCGGCGAACCAGTAGCGGTTGTAGCCCCATTGCTCGGCATGCCGGGCAAGGTCGACGGAGTTGCGGAGCGCGGCGCCGGCATCGCTGCCTTCGGGCACCGGGGCGAGATCAAGTATGGAGAGCGGAATCATGGTCCGCAACATATAGGCATTGTCCACCCGGAGAGAAGGCACTGCTTTGCAGCCGGTTCGCTTCCCATTCCCCTCTGCCTGCATCACGGGGATAAATCCGCTGCCCTCTCCGCGCCAAGCCATTGTCTCCCTTCACCATTCACC
>NZ_VLJP01000024.1 GCF_007829525.1 Mesorhizobium sp. J18 | reverse complement strand
CCCTCCGAAGGCTGCTGTCAAGGGTGTTTGCGTAAGCCGGCGATGAAAAAAGTGAAGTGAATACAGGAGTTTAAAGGCTAAGCCAAAAAGCCACCGAGACCGCGAAATTTTCCACGTAAGCACCACGTAAGCAATTTGGTGGAAATGGTGGCGGGAAAGCGGATAGCGTAGCGGACGTTGAGTTGCGGCTTTGATCTGTTGGCGAAGCGATGATGATTTCGGCCTAAACCGTTGACCTTCACTGGTCGCTCGGGCTAGGCAAAATAGAGCATGCACCCGTAGCTCAGCTGGATAGAGTGTTGGCCTCCGAAGCCAAAGGTCACAGGTTCGAATCCTGTCGGGTGCACCAAACACGTTGCGCGAAAGCGATCCAACCAAGCTGCGTATGTCGAAATGGACATGACGGTGTAGGCAATCGGCCTCCGATGGCGTCACCGCGAGAAAAGAATGCTGAAGTTTGTCCCGGAGGCTTGGGGGCCACAGGTTCATGCGCCATCTGGCAGCGTGACCAGGACTCGAACCGGGCCGAATGCCATTTCATTCACCAGCGAAGCCTACTACGCAATTCTTCTGGTGACGCCGCAGCCCGAGCGGATCATGACGCTGAACAGCGACAAGCGGAACGTTTTCGAGGCGCCAGCCGCCACACTGGAGCTTGTCCCGCAGGGAGCCGAGCTCTTTGCTGAATGGCGACGTCCCAAGGAGAATTACCTCTTTGCGCTCTGGCCCGAGCGTCTGCGCGCGCTGGCAATCGCCGAATATGATCATGATCGGATCGACTTTGCTCCCCCAGCAAGCGGCCAGACCGACAGGGAGGCTGCCAGTTTGGCGCAGCTTCTGGAAAGCGAGTTTCGCCGCATTCCCGATGAGTCGATCAACGAGATCTACGTCGATTCACTGTTGACGGTGTTCGGCACACATCTGCTTAAGAGGTACGGTAGCAGGCCTGTAAGACCGTCCAGAGCCCGTGGTGGACTCAGGACGACCATCATGAGCCGAGTTGACGATTATATACGCGCCAATCTGGCTGGCCGGATCTATCTGGCCGATCTCGCTGCCTTAGCGGGGGTATCCCCAACGCACTTCGCACGCGCATTTCGGCAAAGGACCGGTCAACCGCCCTATCAGTATATTACGAAGGAGCGGCTGAGATTGGTCGCCGAGCTGGCGAAAGACCACTCACTGACTATTGGCGAGATTGCTGCCAAGGCAGGGTTCGCCACGCACAGCCAGATGACGGCGACCATGCGTCGATACTGGGGAATTACACCCAGCGACATCCGCCGCGGTCGCGTCATCTGAAACTCTGAGTGTCCTATGCGAGGCGCCGTTGGTCGCAGCCGTCTGTTGTGCCAGACTCCGGATGCGCCCCGCGCAGCTCTGACTGCCTTATCCTCATCAGACGCTTAAGGCTGCGCCGCGACACTTCGAAACGTTTGGCGACATCTGTTATGATTTCACCGTTCACCTCGACGGCGACAATGGCTTGGTCGATCTGCTCCTCAGTCAGCGAGCGCGGTCGCCCAAGGTGTTTTCCCTTGTCGCGGGCCGCCTGCATTCCGGCCCTTGTCCGCTCGCTGATCAACGATCTTTCGAACTCGGCGAGTGCTGCCATCATGTGAAAAACCAGCCGCCCGCCCGACGATGTGGTATCGATGCTTTCGCTCAGCGAGTGAAAATCGATGCCCCGTGCGCCAAGGCTGTCCATCAACTCGACGAGCTTGGTCAGGGAGCGACCGAGCCGATCAAGCCGCCACACGACAAGTGTATCCCCCTTGTGGAGGGTGGCAAGCGCGGCCTCCAGTCCGCTCCGGTCAAAAGATTTCCCTGAAACTCCATAGTCTTCGTAAATGCGCTCGCATCCCGCGTTTTTCAGGGCCTTCATTTGAAGGTCCAGTTTTTGTTCATCTGTCGAGACCCGAGCGTAACCGATCTTCATGGATATACTTCCCGCCAATGGCGGTGTTGCTCCAAGGGCGACTCCCTGGCACGGCGCTTCAGGCAATCGCCGCCATCGTCCTTGTGTTCATTGTTTCGTCACACGAGCGCCCCGTTCTTGACATTAAAGGTTCGTCTGGTCCTCGCACTCTGCCTCGCCACTATCGTCATGGTGGGGTTCGGAGCGACGTACCTCAACAAGATCAGTCAGGCTGCTGCGGGTCAGCCTGTCGGTAATTCGGAAACTATTGGGGGAGCGCAGATGTATGACATCGTGGCGAACAAAGGGAGCAGGCGCACAGAAAGTCGCGTCGCGTAGACCGGACGGGAGTCCGTTATGGGGGCGTTCCGTCCGATGGCCTGACAAAGGCTTACCGTTTGATCTTCGGCCGTTGCGCTATGTGCTGGCGGCAGCGGAGAGCATGAGCTTCTCGGGCGCCGCCCAGGCACTAAAGACCAAGGTATCGACCGTCAGCCGGCGGGTTCGGAATTTCGAGGATGCGATCGGCGTATCGCTGTTCGAGCGGACATCGGCCGGGGTTCGCCTGACCGTTGCTGGTGCAAGGTTCCTCGCTGAGATCGTGCCTGCCATCCAGACAATCGAGATGGCTCTAGATCATGCAGGCGCGGCCGGACGCATCGAATTGGGCACGGTTCGGATCGGCATCATAACCACTCTTGCTGGCGGTTTTTTGCGCGAGCTGATCGCTGCCTTCGATGATCAGTATCCGGGTGTTTTCCTGGATGTCCGTACCGGAGGCCGGCGGGATCATCTTTCCAAGATCAGATCACGGGAAATCGACGTCGCCTTCCTGACCGGTAATGGTCCGCTGCTCGAGTGCGACGTGCAGGAGCTCTGGCATGAACGCGTTCATGTTGCCATGTCAGCGGACCATCCCCTGGCGGAGCGCAGCGGTTTGGACTGGCCAGACCTGGAGAATGAACGGTTCGTCGTGAGCGCACAGGAGCCCGGGCCGGAAGTGCATGACTACATCGTGCGCAGGATCGCCGATTACAGCACCTATCCGCAGGTGACGTACCGGCCGATGGATCTGGAGACACTGATGCACACGATTGCCCTGGGCAGGGAAATCACGGTCGTATCGGAGGGATGGGCGAGCATGAGGTTTCCTGATCTTGCCCTGCGGCCGCTGTCGGCGCCCGAGGACATCGTTCCGTTCAGCGCGGTCTGGTCGCCGCTTAACGACAATCCGGCACTGCGCTGGTTCATAAGCTTTGCGCGGAACTTGGCCAACGGTCGGCGCAGTTCCCGGTAGCGCCTTGGGGAGAATGCTGGCACGGCAATTAATTGCGGCCAGGAACATGTTATTGCAGCCAGAATAGCTATATCAGCGCAGTTGGACAGCTTTGTTTATGAGGGGAAGAATGACCGATAGCGTTTCAGAAACCCGTACCGACCTGATCGGCCTGACCGCGGAGATTGTCGCCGCCTACGTCAGCAACAATCCTGTCCCGGTGAACGAACTGTCGAGGATCATTGCCGATACGCACGCCGCCGTTTCCGGCCTGCAGGCAGGAGGCGCCCCGGTCGTCGAAGAGAAACCCGCACCCGCAGTTCCGATCAAGAAATCGGTCACGCCCGATTTCATCATCTGTCTGGAGGACGGAAAGAAGTTCAAGTCGCTGAAACGCCACCTAGCAACGCATTACAATATGACGCCGGAGCAATATCGCGAGAAGTGGGGCTTGCCGAGAGATTATCCGATGGTAGCGCCGAGCTACTCCGCCAAGCGGTCGGCGCTGGCAAAAAGCAGCGGGCTTGGCCGGAAGCCCGTTATTGCGGAGGCGGCTCCTGCGCCTCGAAGCCGTAAAAAGCTAGGCCTCAAATTCACCTGAAGCGGCGCGCTTCGCACAGCGGATTTAGGTCAGCTCGCCGGCATTCCGCGGCGGTATAGCATTCGTGTTTACGGCCGGCTGCGGCCTCGCCGCTTTGGCCTTGCGGCTCCGCCATCCCCGGTCCGAACGCAGGAACGATTCCAGCATATGCGGGATCAGCGTGGCTGCCTCGACAGGCTCATAAAGGCGGCTGTGTTCGGCGGCATAGAGATCGAGCTCTTCCTTGAGCGGATCGGGCAGCGCGATGGTGACGCGCGTCATTCCGGCCTTGGGCAGCGGTCCGAGTTTGAGCTGGGTCATCATGATGCTCCGTAAGGTTCCAATATCAAATCGCGCGACACGATAACCCGGAACGGGAAGCCCGGCCGGATGGTCAGTGTGGGTTTGACCTGTAACTGGCGCTGGACGATCTGCTGGCCGGCCTGGTTGACGGTGTCCTGCGCTCCGTCACGGATGGCTCGGATCAGGCGGTCCTCGTCGCTTGTCGCCAGCTCAGCACCGACGGCGAGCAGCGTGGAGAGGCCGGCGGCCTTCATCAGATCCCACCAGTGATAATCGACGCCGTCCTCGAGGCCGGCAAAGCCGGAGGCATCGGCGCCCGTCTGGCGTTCCAGCACGATGGAACGACCGTTGGGGAAGATCATCCGGTTCCAGACGAGCAGGACACGGCGCTGGCCGAAGGAAACGCCATTATCGTATTCGCCAATGATACGGGTGCCCTGCGGGATGAGGAGCAGACTACCCGTCGGGCTGTCATAGACGTTCTGCGTCACCTGTGCGGTAATCTGGCCGGGAAGATCGGAGCGGATGCCGGTGATAAGTGCAGCCGGAATCACCGATCCGGCCTGAAGCACGTAGGGGGACACCGGCGGCATCACGCGATCCGGCGCGACGGTTTGGCGATCGACCTCCGCATTGAGAAAAGCCCGCTGCGGGTCTTGCGTTCCTGCGCCGCCGAGCCCGGCCAGTGCGGTGCTCGCTCCAGGCTGACTTGTCGATGCGGAAGCGCCGGCGCCCGGTCTCACCTGGAAAAATAACTGGCTGGTGCGTGCGGCTTCGAGTTCCGCGAGGCGGCGTTGTTCCTCCGGATCGGTGGCCGGCATCGGCTGTCCCTCCTCGCGTGCGCGCAGCACCGGGCCGCCGAGGTCGCCGGGAAGTGGCGGACCCAGGACCGGGACATCGCCATAGGTGCCCGGAAGCCCCTGCAAGCCTTCCGCGGTCTGGCGACGATCGGTGGTGATGAGCTCCTGTTGCTCGCCGTCGCGATCAGCCGTCTGGAGCGCATAGATCAGCGCCCCACCGATTCCCATGCCAGCAACCACGCCGACGCCCATCAGCACCTTGCGCGAGATGCGGGTGACACGCGGTGTCTCGGCCCGCAGGCGCATGGGCGTTGACGTATCCTCGGCGGCTCCGGCAAGTTCCATCTCTTCCTCTTTCTGGTCTTCATCCTGGCTCATGACGATCCTCCGGCGGCGGCAGGTTGAGCATTCGCGGATGTGGTCATCTGTTGGGGCTGGACGCGCACGATCCTAACCGTCTGCTGGCGGTTGCCGGATCCAAGGCGCAGTTCGGCCGCGCCGAACAGCCGATCCACGATCAGGACGTTCTGATGAATGCGGCTGTTGACGATCTCGGGTTTGCCGTCGGAGCCGAGAACGAAGAGCGGGGGCATTTCTCCCTGGATGATCCCGCCGGGGAAGACAACATAGACGCGGCGACCGTCGTCGAAGACAGAGATCGGGCGCCACGGCGGGCTGTCGCCGGATAGGCCGTAGCGATAATTGCGGGCGGCCTCGGCTGGAATGACCGGGGCAGCAGGCGCGGCTACACGCTGGCTCGCAGGCGGCGTGGGGTAGGCCCATGCGATGGCCGGCATCCATGTTTTTTCATCAGACCGCAGCTCGATCAGATAGGTGCGGCGGTCGGTGGTGATGACGAGATTGGTCGAGATGTCAGTCCGTGTGGGCTTGACCAGCACATGGACGCGCCGGGTGGTGCCTGAACCGCTTTCGGTATCGCCGATGATCCAGCGCGCGGTATCGCCCGCCGCAATCGGCCCGGCTCCGGTCAGGCTTTCACCCGGTTCAAGCGCAATGGTCGTGATCTGTCCGACGGCGGCATAGACCTGATAGAGCGCGCCTTCGCTCCACGGATAAACTTGGATGGCGTTATAATAGCCCTCGCGGCGCGGCTCGACGCGGGCTGCGGCATTGGCGTTGCCAACGCGGCCTTCCGGAGTGTTGGCGGCTGTGCCACCGCGCGCGACGGTCCAGGCCGGAGGCGTATGGAGCGGCCGCGGCGTGTTGCTGGAGACCGACGCCCGGACGACAGGCAGATCCGGCACATTGTCGTCATAGCTGAACTGCGGTGCCCGGCTGGTCGCACAGCCGGCCAGCATGGTGGCAGACAGGAGCATGGCCGCGATCGGGATGGCACGACGACGGTGCCTCCGGCCCATAAATTTGGTGGCGATCATTGGCTCATCTCCCGCGACCAATTGATCGCATTGACGTAGATTCCGAGAGGATTGGCGCGGAGCCGTTCGGCTTCGCGCGGCTGCTGCAAGGCGACGGTCAGGATGGCGGTCCATCGTTCGGTCCGGGAGAGCTGGCCGTTCTCGTAATGCTGCTCGGCCCAGGCGATGCGGAAACTGTCCGGCGAGGCGCGAATGACGGATGAGACCTCGACGGAAACCTGCTCCTTCCCGACACGGGTGAACGGATCATTCGCGCGGGCATAGTCGTTGAGCGCGACAGCTCCGCGATCGGTGGTGAAGTCATAGGCCCTGAGCCAATTCTGGCGCACGATGACGGGGTCGGAGGGAAGGCCGCGAACCTGCTCGATGAAGCGCGCCAGATGAAACGCGATCTGCGGATCGGACGGATGATAGCCGGCGATGGCCGGTTCGACGGCGCGCGCCTCGCCGTGCTGGTCAACTTCCACCACCCAGGGGACGATCGTGCCGCGCGCCGATTGCCAGACCAGGGCGGCGGCTAAGCCGGCAGAGAGTATCAGGCAGCCGAAGGCCATGTAGCGCCAGTTGCGAGCCTGCACGCGGGCTGAGCCGATGCGCTCATCCCAGACCTGTGCAGCCTTCTGGTAAGGTGTCGTGGGCTCGGGTGTCTTGCCATAGTGGGTGGCGGAGCGTTTGAAGATGTTCATGAGCGGTCACTTTCGGAAAGGCTGATGGATGAGCCGTCGCCGTGGCTGTCTCCGGAACGGACGGCATGGGCGGCCATGGTGGTGCCGTGATTGAGCGCCTGGGATCGCTGCATGCGCTGTGCCCAGGCCGGAGGCGTCCCGGTCGGAGCGGATGGCGCGGCAGCCGAAGAGACTCCTGCGCCGAGGATCGTGCCCATGGACGATGTTCCGCCGCTCGCGGCGAAGGCGCTTCGGGCTCCGGACTGGGCAGAGGATTGGAGGCTCTGGGACGCGCGGGAGACGGCGCGTTTGAGCGGAGAAATGGCCGCGCCGCCTGCGGCCCGGGCGACGCCTCCTGCACCGGCTGCAATTCCGGCAGCCCCCGACTTTCCGAGGGAGCCTAGATTGTAGGCGGTCGAGGCACCACCCGCGAGGGCTGCGCCGCCGCGCGTAGCGGCTGCACTTCCTGAAAGCGCCGCAGCGCCTCCCTTTGCAGCGAGCATTGCAGCACCACCTGCGCCTACAGCGGCGCCGCCAACAGCCAGGCCGGTGCCGACGGCGGCGCCGGCCCCAAGCTGCGGTCCGCCGGAAACGAGACCAGTGGCGATGCCCGGACCGAAGATGCCGAGACCGAGAAGGGAAAGTGCGGCAAGCACGATCGCCATGGCGTCATCGATGCTGGGGGTTTGGTCGCCAAACCCTTGCGTGAACTGGTCGAACAGTGTCGAGCCGATGCCGATGATGACGGCAAGCACCAGGACCTTGATGCCGGACGATACGACATTGCCCAGCACGCGCTCAGCCATGAAGGCTGTCTTGCCAAAGAGACCGAACGGAATGAGGACGAAGCCCGCCAGCACCGTCAGCTTGAACTCGATCAGGGTGACGAAGAGCTGGATCGCCAGAATGAAGAAGGCGAGCAACACCAGCGCCCAGGCAAAAAGTAGGCAGGCGATCTGGATAAAGTTCTCGAAGAAGGACCAGTAGCCCATCAGGTCGGAGATGGAATCGAGCAGCGGGCCGCCGGCATCTAGTCCGGTTTGTGCGACCTTGCCAGGCCGCATCAGGTCCTTTGCCGTAAAGCTTGTTCCTGAGCCTTTGAGGCCAAGTCCGGCGAAACTGTCGAAGACGATCTGCGCCAGGTTGTTCCAGTTGGAGATAAGATAGGCAAAGACGCCGACGAACAGCGTCTTCTTGACCAGGCGTGCCATGATGTCGTCATCGGCGCCCCAGGCCCAGAAGAGTGCTGCGAGCGTCACGTCGATGACGATGAGCGTGGTGGCGATGAAGGCGACTTCACCGCCAAGCAATCCGAAGCCGCTATCGATATAGGAGGTGAAGACCCCCAGAAAATTGTCGATGACGCCTGTGCCTTCCATGTGCCTAGCGCCCTTCGTTCGATTGCGGTGCTTCAGTCACAGGCGTGCGGCCCAGGAACCGGTCGCGGGATTTTGCCCATGTGGCGAGGCACTCAGGGTCGCTGATGGCTGCCTCGCCCATCTGCTGGCAACGGCGCAGGCTTTGGCGGAGAGGATCGGAACGCGGCTGCAGCACCGGTATTGATCGGACCGGCGCCGGTTCTTCCTTCCGGGCCAGTTCGATCACCGTGGCGGTAATCGCGATGGCGACGAATATGATTGCGCCCAGCCGGGCAAGTATCTTGCCGTCCATAACGGCCCCCTCCGTCTGGTTGTCAGTTGTTGAACATCCGCGCATTGCCGGGCTGGTAGCCCGTGCCCGGCGTCAGGAAACGCTCGCGCTGGATGCGGCCCTGTTCGGCCGCCGTTGCGCGTTCGGCTTCGGTCAGGGCGTTGGCGCGACCGTTCGCTGCCATAACCGCGATCAGGTCGGAGAGCTGCTGGGACTGGAGCGCCAGGAGCTGGTTGCCGGCCTGCGTGGCTTGCAGCGCGCCTGTCGCACCCTGGCTCTGGCCGACCAGTGCCGACATCTCGGCCCGGTTGGTGTCGATATTGCCGACGACGCCGGCCTGGACGCGCATGGCGTCCTGCAGGCCGGCGACAGTGTTTTCCCAGCGTGAGCGGGCATCGGCGACAAGCTGCTGGTCGGTCGCGGAAAGGTCGATTTTGGCGTAATCCTGCTGGAACAGCCGGTCGATCTCCTGCACATCGAATGCGATATTCTGCGCTTGACCGAGCAATTGCTGGGTGCGCTGCACATTCTGCTGAAGCTGCTGGAGCGAAGAATGGGGCAGGCTTGCGAGGTTGCGGGCCTGATTGATCAGCATCTGCGCTTCGTTCTGAAGGCTCTGGATCTGGTTGTTGATCTGCTCGAGCGTGCGCGCGGCCGTCAGCAGGTTCTCCGCATGGTTGGTCGGGTCGTAGACGATCCTCCCGAAGCCGAAGAGCGCATGCGCCGGGCTTGCGAGCATGGGTGACAATGCGAGCGGTGCGGCCAGGGCAAGCGCTAGGGTGGATGCGCCGGCAAGTCGGGCAAGGCGGGAAACAGTCATAGCTCGATCTCCTGTTCTGTGAGGTCCAGTTCAAAAGCGAATTCGTCATCGAAGACGGGGTTTGCGGGCGTGGTCGATACAGAATCCCGGTCAGGTTCTCGTCCCGCTTCAATGTTGGTGAGGTTCGGGATAAGGTCCGCCGCCCACTCGACGCCGCGCGCACGAAGCCAGGCATCGAGGAAGCCTGCGCGCCCGTGCTCGGCAAGCATGTCGCTGATCAGCCTCTGGTCCGTTTTGGACGATGCGGCGCAGAGCGCGAGCCCGACCTCGGAGAGGCCCAGCTCGAACAGGCGATTGCCGCGGCGCGACTGGCAGTAGTAGTCCTGCTTGGGTGTCGCCCGCGCGAGGATCTCGATCTGCCGGTCATTGAGGCCGAAACGGCGATAGATGGTGGTGATCTGCGGTTCGATGGCGCGTTCGTTCGGCAGGAGCAACCGCGTCAAGCAGCTTTCGATGATGGCTGGCGCGATGGACGAATTGTCGATGTCGCTGAGCGACTGCGTGGCGAAGATGACGGATGCGTTCTTCTTGCGCAGCGTTTTGAGCCACTCGCGGAGCTGGCCGGCGAAGCCGTCGTCGTCCAGCGCCAACCAGCCTTCGTCGATGATGAGCAGTGTCGGGCGTCCGTCGAGCCGGTCGCCAATGCGATGAAAGAGATAGGACAGAACTGCCGGGGCAGCACCGGTTCCAACCAGGCCCTCGATCTCGAAGGCCTGCACATCGGCGGAGCCGAGATGTTCAGATTCGGCGTCGAGCAGCCGGCCATGCGCGCCGCCAAAACAATAGGGCCGCAGCGCTTGCTTGAGATCGTTGGACTGAAGCAGCACGGCAAGGCCCGTGATGGTGCGCTCCGTGACCGGCGCGGAGGCCAGCGAGGTGAGCGCTGTCCAGATGTGCTCCTTCACCTCCGGCGTGATCGGAATGCCTTCGCGCATGAGGATTGCGACGATCCAGTCGGCGGCCCAGGCCCGTTCATGGACGTCGTCGATCCGGGCCAGCGGTTGCAGGGAAACGGAAGCGTCCGAGCCTTCGGTCAGTTCACCGCCCAGATCATGCCAGTCGCCGCCCATGGCGAGTGCGGTGGCGCGGATCGAGCCGCCGAAGTCGAAGGCGAAGACCCGGGAACGGGCGTAGCGACGGAACTGCAAGGCCATCAGCGCCAGCAGCACGGATTTGCCCGCGCCGGTGGGGCCGACCACGAGGGTGTGACCGACGTCACCGACATGAAGGGAAAACCGGAACGGGGTGGAGCCTTCGGTCCTGCCATAAAGCAGCGGGGGCGCGCCGAAGTGCTCGTCCCGTTCCGGTCCCGCCCACACGGCGGACGATGGGACCATGTGGGCAAGGTTGAGCGTCGAGACCGGCGGTTGCCGGACATTGGCATAGGCATGTCCGGGTAAACTGCCGAGCCAGGCGTCAACGGCATTGACCGTCTCGACCATGACGCTGAAATCGCGGGACTGGATGACCTTTTCGACCAGCCGCAGCTTCTCGTCGGCGCGGCGGGGATTGTCGTCCCAGACGGTGATCGTTGCTGTGACATAGGCAAGTCCTGCCACATCGGCGCCCAGCTCCTGCAGCGCCATGTCGGCGTCGGCCGCCTTGTTGGCGGCATCGGTGTCGACGAGCGCCGATTGCTCGTTGGTCATCACTTCCTTGAGGATCGCGGCGATCGACTTGCGCTTGGCGAACCATTGCCGCCTGATCCTGGTCAGGAGTTTCGTGGCATCCACCTTGTCCATGAGGATGGCGCGGGTGGACCAGCGATAGGGAAATGCCAGCCGGTTCAGATCGTCGAGAAGCCCGGGTGTTGTGGTAGACGGGAAGCCGGTGATGGTGAGCACGCGCAGATGCGCGTTTCCGAGACGCGGCTCCAGCCCGCCGGTCAGCGGCTGGTCGGTGAGCAGAGCGTCGAGATAGATCGGGGTTTCCGGCACGCGGACCCGGTGCCGGTTGGTCGAGATGGTGGCGTGGAGATAGGTCAGCGTCTCCCCGTCATCGAGCCAACGGCATTCAGGCATGAAGCCGTCGAGCAGCGCCAGCACCCGATCAGTACGGTCGATGAAGCCGCGCACCTGTTCCCATGGGTTCACGCCAGAAGTCTCACGGCCTTCATAGAGCCAGCTTTCGGCGCGGGCGGCCTCTTCGGCAGGCGGCAGCCAAAGGAAGGTCAGGTAGTATTCCGAGACGAAATGGCTGCCTTCTTCCTCAAAGTCGGCCTTGCGTTCGGCATCGACGAGGGCCGAGGCCGGATCGGGAAAGGTGCTGTCGGGATAGCTGGAAGCCTCTGAACGCTGCGCCTCGACGAAGATCGCCCAGCCGGAACCGAGGCGGCGGAAGGCATTGTTGAGCCGCCCGACCACAGCGACGAGCTCGGCGGCGACGGCGGAATCGAGATCGGGACCGCGGAACTTTGCGCTGCGCTGAAAGCTGCCGTCCTTATTCAGCACGACGCCTGATCCGACGAGCGCCACCCAGGGCAGATAGTCGGCCAGACGGGATGCGGTACGGCGATATTCGGCAAGGTTCATCATGGCGCGTTCCTCACACCGACAGATGCCCAGGCACGCGCAGATGCCGGCGCGCGACTTCCACGAAGAGCGGATCGCGTTTCGCGGCCCAGACGGCGGCGAGATGACCGATGGCCCAGAGCACGATCCCGGCGAGCCAGAGCTGAAGGCCGAGGCCGACGGCGCCGGCCAGCGTGCCGTTGAGGATCGCCACGGAACGCGGCGCGCCGCCGAGCAGGATCGGCTCGGTAAGGGCGCGATGGACGGGGACGGTGAACCCCGGAACGGCGTCGAGTTGTTCGAATCCTGCCGCCATCAGATCAGCGCCCCGCCGCCAAAGGAGAAGAACGAGAGGAAAAAGCTTGAGGCCGCGAAGGCGATGGAGATGCCGAAGACGATCTGGATCAGCCGACGAAAGCCGCCGCCGGTATCGCCGAAGGCGAGCGTCAGGCCGGTGACGATGATGATGATCACCGCGACGATCTTGGCAACCGGTCCCTCGACGGATTCGAGGATCGATTGCAGCGGCGCTTCCCAGGGCATGGACGAGCCCGATGCATGGGCAGCGGGAGCCATGAACAGGTTGACATAGGTGACGGCCACCGCGGTGGCGACATGACGGCGGAAACGGAAGGCGTGACGTATCATTCGGAATCTCCATTCGGGTTGGTGGCTGGGAAAATGCGGTACGCGCCGTCCGGCCCGAGCCCGTCGACGCGGGCGAGTTCGGCCAGCCGGCGCGACGAGCCGCGGCCGGCAAGGACGGCAACAAGGTCGATGGCCTCGCCGATCAGTGATCGGGGCACCGTGATGACGGCTTCCTGGATGAGCTGCTCGAGACGGTGGAGTGCGCCAATGGCGGAACCGGCGTGCAACGTGCCGATGCCGCCGGGATGACCGGTGCCCCATAGCTTGAGAAGGCCCAGCGCTTCCGGGCCGCGCACCTCGCCGACAATGATGCGATCGGGCCGGAAACGCATCGTGGCGCGCGACAGCGTCAGGAGATCGATCACCTCGTCCACGCTGCGCATCGGCACCTTGTTGTCAGCGGTGCATTGCAGTTCGCGCGTATCCTCGATCGTGATGACACGATCTGTCCCCTTGGAGACCTCGGCCAGCAGCGCATTGGTGAGTGTCGTCTTGCCGGTCGAGGTTCCGCCGGCGACAAGGATGTTGGCACGTGTGGCAACAGCCTCACGCAGTATCGCGGCCTGGCCGGCCGTCATGATCCCGGCAGCGACATAGTCAGCGAGCGTGAAGACAGCGACGGCAGGCTTGCGGATGGCAAAGGCCGGCGCTTCGACGACGGGCGGCAACAGGCCCTCAAATCGTTCGCCGGTCTCCGGAAGCTCGGCAGAGACGTGAGGCGCACGGGCATGGACCTCGGCGCCGACATGGTGCGCGACCAGGCGCACGATGCGCTCGCCATCTGCGGCCGACAGCCTTTCTCCCGTATCGGCCAGCCCTTCTGAGAGACGGTCGATCCAGACGCGGCCATCGGGGTTCAGCATGACCTCGACGACGGCGGGGTCTTCCAGGAAGCGTCCGATGGCAGGGCCGAGCGCGGTGCGGAGCATCCGTGCCCCGCGCTGAAAGCTGATCCGATTATTGTCGAAGGCTGCCATCTCGTCCCCGTTTCGCCGGGGATGCAAGAGATGATCCCCGAATGGGGATGACTAAAAGAGCCACAAAACGCGACAGTTCAACAAGATTTAAGCGCCGTCGTAGCGTAGCGTGCAAATACAGGCGATCGGCGGAATCGGCACGCTGCAATTCGAGTCCGATCTGGGTCCTGCCGGCGAATCATCTGCGAGTTGTCAGGCAAAGCGGGACCGGGTCATTTGTCCTGAGGCTGGGGAGACATCATCAGAGGACGCAAAAATGCCCGCTGCGGTGTTGCAGCGGCATTGAAGGAAGTCCGGTGGTTAGCTGATGTCTTCCACAGGCGCGGCCGGTCCGTTCTTCTTGATGGAATCGATCGCGTTTTGTGCGCTTGCCTTTGAGGAGTAGCCTTCAGTGGAGAACATGACTTCGCTGTTGTACTTGAAGCGAACTCGGTATTCTCCAGCCTTGTCCTTATAGATTTCGAATTTATGCGCCATAGTGGTTCTTACCTTACCCGTATTATTTCTTGATCAGCTTATTGATAATCAGGCCGGCGACAATCTGAACGACCGCCCCCGCCACCCCGCCGCCGACCAGTTGTCCGGCGAGTGCGGCAATGTCCACGCCACCCGCGGCAGCACCTCCAGCCCCGAGCAGCGAACCAAGAAGTGTACCGCCGCCGACGCCGCCGATCGCGCCTGCGATCAGATTACCGATGTTGCCGAGATCTGAGTCCTTGACGATCTTGCCGCCGGCACCGCCGCCGGCAAGCCCGCCAATAAGTTGTGCAATAATAGCTTCCATATCGGTCCCCCAAAATATTGAACCGTGTTGAATAGAACGTGTCTAAAGACACTCTTGCGAACTCGTCTTTTGGCTGGGAGGTGGCCTGGCCGCTGGGGCGAGTATGCAAGGGCGCATTCAACATGGAATTGTCGCAGATGCAACCGACGCTGCGACCGATAAAGAATTGGTGTCGCCGATTCATCTGGCTCGCCAGATGCCATAACGGACGCGGTCATGCAGCGCGGATCCGTCTCACGGGAATAGGTACGGTACCGGGACTGAGAATCCGGGTTGAATTCTCCGCCGTGATGAGCATCATCGGAGAGAATTTCGTTTTCGCAATTGCACCACGCAAGCCAAATCGATCTTTGGCTGTATTTGCCAAGCGCATTCTTGACGTGGACTATATTCCGTTCGGGGGCGGAGGGGATAGAGATGTTCAAAGATCCAGCGTTGATCCGCTTTTCAACACTGGAGATAACTGATCCTCAACGAGACGAACTGGTGAGGGAGGTGGTTGGCCGCGCTTTTCTCAACGTGGAGTTCACTCCACTCGATGGCAGTCTACATATGGAGACGGAAACCCGTCTTCTGCCCGGCGTCACCGTAACCGATGCGCGGGTTGCCCCCCACCGCCTGGAAACCTCCCACGACCCGTCGAGAGACAGCGATGATTTCGTCCTGTTATGGAGCCCATCGCCAGCCAAGGGCTTTGCCGAACAGTTTGGCAAAGTGGTTCACGCGGATGGGTCGACCGCCCTGATGTCTTGCGCGGATCGCGTGACATGCGAAACTCACGAGACCTTTCATCATGTGACCGTGAAGCTGCAGCGCAGTGTATTGCTGCCATTGCTCCCCAACGCAGAGGCAGCCCTTATGCAAGTGATCCCGGCGGATAACGAGGCACTTCGGCTACTGACATCTTATCTCGCCAGCCACCGTCAGCTCATGAATACCGAGGCCGTCCGCGATCCTCGATTCGCGCAGACAGTCGCCACCCATATCACCGATCTCGCGGTACTGGCTGTTGGAACAAACAGGGACGCGGCGGAACTAGCCTCGGCGCGCGGCTTGCGCGCGGCACGGCTCGACGCCGTCAAGCGATGGATCCTCACGCACCTTGGTTCTCCGGAGCTGAATGTCGAGGCTGCGGCGAGAGCGTTTGGATTACATCCACGCTCCATTCAAATGCTTTTTGCCGATGACGGCACCACATTCACGAGCTTTGTCTTGCGGGAGCGCTTGGCTTTGGCCTACCGCTGCTTGTCTGCTCCTCTTTCCGCGCAAAGGTCGGTCAGCGAAATCGCTTTTAGCTGCGGGTTCAGTGATCTCAGCTATTTCAACCGAAGCTTCCGCAAGATCTATGGTGAAACACCTACCGACGTGCGGCACAGATTCCTCTCTGCGCGGCCCCATTAAATTCAGCAGCTTCTGCATCTCCCTGCGTGGCGGGTACGTTACGGGGATTTCGCTTAATGACAATTCCTTTTGCGCCTTAGGCCAAGACCGGCCCTAGGCACTCCTCTATTCCTACGCGCCTGCATGGACAAATCTCAGCAGGATCATGCGGGCGGCGAAGGTGAGAACAGAGGCGAATTCCCTTCGTCCTCTTGCAACTAGGGAGCAAAGGAGTCGCTGATGGCCAGACCGGTTTTTGTGACCGCGTTTTCGATCTTCATGGCGTTATGCCTTGCCGGGAGCGCTAGTGCCGCGCCCGTTTCGGAGGCGACGGTGGAAAGGGCCTGCGGAGACAAGATTCAATCTGGATGCGCCGGATCGAAATGCGCAATGGGCTGTGAAATAAAGGAAGGCGGCAATCTGGTTTCGTATGGCTGCACATTCCCGAACAAGACAGGGAACACGAAAGCATCCTGCCACAGGACCGTGCTCCGAACCGACCCCAGCAGCGGGAATAATATCGTGAGACAGTCGCCTTCAATCCTGAAGGCAGATTGAGTCTCTGTATCCAGGCGTCAAATCTCGCAGAAAATTCGACCATGGCCACATCCAGAACGTTTGGGCAGCAGCTGATGCGCGGATGTTGGTCACATCTCTCTACGAATTCTATCGCGCCAGTTCTTGAGTTTTCTCGGGACGGCCACGGTGATCGACGCCGACTTCAGCGATCACGCATGGCGGGCGATGTGGATTCGAACGGCAGGGATACGCTTCTGGCTCGCCTGCTGAACCGGCCCGAAGGCCAATGACCTTCGAAGAGACCGGCGGCCCTCGCCATCCCTGTGTTGTGCTGCTGGTCTTTGCTTGAGTCCGATATCTTGGGACAAGAATTTGCGAAAGATCGGGCTTGGCCATTTGCGCACAACGCCGGTCTCGTCACACCTGATTGGGTGAGGACCATTTCGTATCCAGACAAAAGCTGCTGCGCCACAGTCCAAGACCGACTCGAATGCGTCGCTTTATTCTTTACGCTCCACCAGACCCGCGAGTGGTGGCGGCTGTTGCTTGCCAAACAAAGAAAGGGGTCTCGAGCATGTAGGGGGCAAGTCCAAGATGCGGCTTCAGCGTTTACCGGCGATCGCGCGCGATGAAAATTCAGTTTGGCCGATTTTCCGATCAGGCTTTACGGACGTTCGGCTCGGTCGCGCCCTTCTCTGCTCGACGGCTCTGGCCGGACTCCTCGCCATGCTGCCTGTCGGCGTGCAGGCGCAAACCATAACGACAGACGGGGAGGTCCTTACCCCAACGGCTCCGGTGCCACCGGGCGCACAGCCCCATCCGTGGACTGTCCCCGAACTCCTCGTGATCGGCAACATCGTCACCGGGTCGCTGGACGTCGAGGGGGGCGGTGTCGTCAACGGCAGCGGCAGCATCGTCGGCAACACCCTCACCGGCCGCGGCACCGTCACCGTCAGCGGACTGGGTTCGGTCTGGAACACGGGCACGGGCGGCTCTTCGCTGATCGTGGGCAATATCGGGGGCGGTGAGGTGAACATCGTCAGCCGGGGCAAGGTCCACGCCGACGGACTGGTCATCCTGGGGAATGTCGAGGGTTCCTCGGGCACCATCGTCGTGGATAGTGGAGGGGAATTTACCAGCACCGACGTCCTCGTCGTCGGCGAGGAGGGGGCCGGTTCGTTGGCCATCCGGAACGGCAGTGTCTCCAGCTTCCGCGGCGCGATCGGACGCGGTTCCGGTTCCGGCGGCGCTGCCACCGTCACCGGGCCGCTTTCGACCTGGGTCATTAGCGACGTTCTCAGTGTCGGCGGTTCCGGCTCCGGCATCCTGGATATCGAAAACGGAGGCAGCGTCTCCAATACCCACAGTTCCATCGGTGGCACGCCGGGCGCGGTCGGCATCGTCACGGTGAGTGGATCGGGATCGACCTGGACGAACAACGGCAACATCGATGTCGGCTATGAAGGGTCCGGCACACTGCACATCCTGGAGGGCGGCGTCGTTTCAAGCTTCAACGCCCATGTTGGCACTGCCGCAGGTTCCAGCGGCATTGTCACGGTAGCAGGGAGCGGCTCCCGCTGGTCAAGCAGCGGCACCCTTCATGTCGGCGATGAAGGCTCAGGCACGCTTCGCGTCCAGGCTGAGGGCATCGTTTCCACCACTCTCAGTGCGTATGTCGGCGATGCCGCCGATTCTGTAGGCACGGTCACGGTGGAGGACGCAGGCTCGCGCTGGACGAGCGCCAACCTTTTCATCGGCTATGGTGGCGACGGCACGCTGAATATCCGCAACAGCGGCCTTGTTATCAGTCAATCCAGTTTCGTTGGCAGCCAGCTTGGATCAATCGGTGCGGTCTCGGTGAACGGGAGCGGTTCGAGCTGGAGCCTGAACGACCTCACCGTCGGCGGCGCCGGCACCGGCAGGCTGGACATCACCGATGGCGGCGAAGTCATCAGCGGCATTGGCTATATCGGTTTTGGCAACGGTGCGAATGGCGAGGTCACGGTCGATGGCGTTGGTTCGACGTGGGGGGATGTCAACAGCACCAATGACCTGTATGTCGGCGTCGGCGGAAACGGCGCCTTGAGCATCACGGGCGGCGGTGCGGTTTTCAATAACTCCGGCATTCTAGGCAATCTCTCGGGGGGCCGGGGCAGCGTGACGGTTAATGGAAGCGGCTCGCTCTGGAACAATACCGCGGGCCTTTACGTCGGTCGGGGCGGCGTCGGCAATCTGGCCATCGAAAGTGGCGGCCGCGTTGGAAATAGCTTCGCTTACATCGGCGATGACATCGATTCCGCCGGGACCGTTCGCGTGGACGGAAACGGCTCGACCTGGATCACCCTCAACGACTTGTCCGTGGGCGAATTCGGCACCGGTTCGCTGAATATCAATGCTGGCGGCGCTGTCGCCAACCGGCAGGGTTATATCGGCAATGGCACCGGCTCTATCGGACGAGCTTCGGTGGACGGGGCTGGCTCGATTTGGGCAAATACCGGCGAACTCTATGTCGGCAACGCCGGCGCCGGCAGTTTGATCATTTCCAATGGCGGCAGTGTGTTCAACACCAATGCCGCCATCGGGGCGGGTAATGCCGCCAGTGGCGAGGTCACGGTGACGGGGAACGGATCGGCCTGGACGAATGACGGCCTGCTCGTCGTGGGCAGCCTCGGCAGCGGCACGCTGACGATTGCGAACGCTGGCCGCGTCGCCGCGAACAACTTGTCCATCGGCCTGAACGGCGGGCAAGGCCGAATCAACATCGGCGGCGATCCCGTTGCCAGCGGGGCGATCGCGCCCGGCATTCTCGATACCCAAGCCATCAGGTTCGATGCCCCGAGCGCGGCGCTGGTATTCAATCATACTGGTACGAACTACACATTCGCGCCCGAACTCCGGGGTGACGGAATCGTCAGCCATCTTGCCGGAACGACGCTCCTGACAGCCAACAGTGGATCGTTTACCGGTTCCACCGATGTTGCCGGAGGCACGCTGCGGGTTGACGGCACCCTGGGAGGGGCTGGGTCCACGGTGACGGTCGCATCTGGCGGTATATTGGGTGGCCGTGGAACCATCGGCGGGCAATTGACGATCGGATCGGGCGGAACGCTAGCTCCGGGCAGTTCAATCGGCACGCTCCATGTGGCGGACGCTATCTTCGATGCCGGCTCGATTTACGGGGTGGAACTCAATGGCGGCGGCTTTGTCGCTGGAGTCAACAACGATCTTCTCAATGCCAGCGGCGCAGTCACCATCAACGGTGGGACAGTGCATGTAACGCCCGAGAACGGGACCGATGACGGCAGGACCTATCCGCCCGGCACATACACCATCATCACCGCGGCAGCCGGCGTGACCGGCACGTTCGACACGGTTACGGACGACTTCGCATTCCTTGATTTCACCGATAGCTACGACGCTAATAGCGTTTTCCTGACGTCGAGCCTTGGCGTGTCGAGCTTCTGCCTTGCCGGGTTCACCGCAAACCAGTGCGCGACAGGGGACGGCGTATTCTCCCTTGGCGGCGGTGGTCTTTATACGGCCGTCCTGAACCTCTCGATGGCTGAGGCGCCTGTCGCCCTGGATCAGCTTTCTGGCGAGTTCCAGGCCTCCACGCAGACGGCGCTGATC
This sequence comes from Mesorhizobium sp. J18, assembly GCF_007829525.1. GTDB lineage: Bacteria > Pseudomonadota > Alphaproteobacteria > Rhizobiales > Rhizobiaceae > VLJP01. The sequence goes on along the minus strand of NZ_VLJP01000024.1, from coordinate 22,050 downwards.
GAGGACAGCCGATTTGCCCGCGAGGCGGCGATGGACCGGCTGCGGGTGGCGCTCGAGGGTATCGCCGCGGACCGCAACGGCATGGCCGAACGGCGCATCCATGATGGTTTCGCCTTCTGGGGGCAGGGTTTCGGCTCATGGGGAAGCTGGGACGGCAATGGCAACGCCGCCGAGCTTGAGCGCTCGATTGGCGGCTTCTTCCTCGGCGGAGATGCCCTGGTGACGGACAATCTGCGTCTCGGCCTCTTCGGCGGCTATGGCCATTCCAGCTTCGACGTCGATGATCGTAACTCCTCAGGTTCGGCCGATACCTGGCACTTGGGAGCCTATGGCGGTACTGCGCTCGGCAATCTGGGGCTGCGCTTCGGGGGTGCCTATGCCTGGCATGACATCGAGACCAGCCGCTCGGTCGCCTTTACCGGGTTCTCCGACAGCCTCTCGGGCAGTTACGATGCGACAACCGCGCAGATTTTCGGGGAAGCGGGCTATCGCTTCGACTATGGCGGGGCGAGCTTCGAGCCCTTCGCCAATCTCGCCTACGTGCATCTCAATGCGGATAGCTATGCCGAAAGTGGTGGCGCGGCCGCTCTGACAGCCGCCAGCCACAGCATGGACACGACCTTCACCACGATCGGCCTGCGCGCGGAAACGCAAGTCAATTTCGGTGAAACCAACGCCCGGTTCTTCGGCATGGCCGGATGGCGGCATGCTTTTGGTGATATCACCCCGTTTGCGACGCACACATTCGCTGGCGGCGACAATTTCACCATTGCCGGCGTGCCGATTGCAAAGAACGCTCTCGTTCTCGATCTCGGCGCCTCCGTCAATCTGACGCCGGACACTACGCTGGGGGTTTCTTACAGCGGCCAGTTCGGCTCGGGCTTCACCGATCAAGGCATCAAGGCGAACCTCGCCGTGCGGTTCTGATCCCTTTCCGTCTGGTGCGAGACATTGGCCTGCCGCTCGTATCTTCAGGCGGCAGGCATTTTTTTCACCCAAGCCCAAGATGAAACTATGTTTCCAGTACGACGTATACTTTCCGTCATCATTCTGTCCGCCCTCGCCGGTTCGGCCGGATCGGGCCTTCCCGGCAACGCCACGTCCCTCACCGAAACCTACGGAGACTGGACGGTCATCTGCGCGGCACCCCAGGATGCGGCGCAAGTGAATCGTCAGAACGGGCAGCGGGTTCTTGCCATCGAACTGGCCGCAATCGAGGGGGGTAACGCGGCCAGCGGCACGCTGGTGCTGCCTTTCGGTCTCAATCTCGATCAAGGGGTGGCACTGTCCGTAGATGTGAGCGAAATCCTGCCGCCCCTACGGTTCTCGACCTGCCTTCCAGCCGGCTGCCTGGTCAACTGAGCTTCAATCAGGACGCGTTGACGGCAATGCGCGCGGGCACAGCCCTCAAAGTCAGGGCGGTCGCCAGCGACAGTGGCCACGAAGTCAACTCTCGCTCTCGCTTTCCGGCTTCACCTCCGCGCTTGCGCGCGTTGCCGAACTCGCCGGAGCCTGACTGGAGCATTGGAGGCAGCTTGCACCGCACGGTTGGACCAGGACGTGGCTGCTGCTACCTTTCACGCGAGTTCGCAAACGACTTCAGTGAGCGTCGCAATGGTTGAAGGCAGTTATCAATCGTCGAGAGCGAGAGATCTTGCGCTTGTCTTAGCGAGGGAGCGCCATCGTGAATACCGATGAACAGACCGGCCATCATGCCTTCTCGCAGGGGCGTCCGAAGGCGCATATCTTCCAGACTGTGTCGACCAGGGAAACGGCACCAGCGGATCGCTACGACTACTGGACTAGCGAAGTCATACGCAGTTTCGAAGGTGCTGCGCCCGACGAGCAGCAGCGGCGAAACTTCAGAGCCAGCGTGACCTCACTCGCGACCATGGCCGGCGAAATGCACTATGCCGTGTCCGATGCGTATCAGGTCAACCTGGGCAAGGAGGCGATCGCATCGGCGTCCTTCGACGAACTGGCGCTGTTCCTGATGCTGAAGGGCCGGATGCGCTATGTCTATGATGGTGGTCAGACGATGGAGGTGGGCGAAGGCGGCTTCTTCCTGCTCGACGGCTCACGCCCCTTGTCGCTGAGCTTCACGCGGCACTGCTGCATCCAGCTGGATCTGTCGCGGCCCTTGCTTGAATCGGTCTTCCCCCTTTCGATGCCTGATCCGGAGGCTATCAACGCTGCGCTCGCCAATTCCGTTCTCGCCGGCTTGCTGCGGGATCACCTTCGGCAGTTCCCCCGTGTAGTCGCGGGGATGGCGCCGCGCGAGCAATTAGCACTGCTGGACGCTTCGGAGTCCTTTGCGATAACGGCGATAGAAGGCGCGTTCTCGTCAGCTGTCGGCATCTCGGAGCATTCCAATGCCGGGCTGTTTGCAGCCGCCCAACGCTACATAAGGCGACATCTCACCAGTCATGAGCTCAATCCCTCCGGCGTCGCTGCCGCAGTGGGCTGCTCACGGTCGACACTCTACCGCGTGTTCGCCGATCGAAATTTGACCGTCCAAGGCTATATTCGCGAACTGCGCCTTCAGCAGTTATTGCGCCTGCTGCAAAAGGAGAAGGGCAATTCCCCGATCCATCTCCTGGCGCAACGGTGCGGTCTCTATGATCTGCCAAACATCAATCGGCTGTTTCGCAGACGATTCGGCATGAGCCCGAGCGAAGCCCGCGAAGCGGCGCATCAGCGGTCCGACAGCGGCTGATAGCACAACGTTCCTACGCGAAGTAGCACTGATCGGGATGAAATCCTGCCCAATTGGACGCAGTGATTTCATTTTAGGGACGCGCTGATTACCTCTGATTTTTCAATGACTTTATAGTGCAAGCTCCGAAACTTTGCTCGGTTCTGCGCCGGGCTGATTGTTGTCGGCTGTTCTACAGCCGTGGAGCGAGGGGCCTAGACATTGAAGACCGCAATCCGATCGAAGCTTATTGCGATTAGATCTTGGCGCTACTGGCATCGGGCATTGTTGGCCGGCAGCTCAGCGCTGGCGCTGACGGTCGCCGCCGATCCAGCACTGGCACAAAGTGTTGTCATTAACGATGAAGCGCATGAGATCGTCGATGGCAGTGGCGACGGCACCTCCGGCACGCGGCCCAGCCCGTGGGAGATCGATGGACATCTCGACATTGGTTTCCTGACGAATGGCGAATTGACCATTCGCAATGGCGGGACAGTAAATATTGGCACGTTGACCGCTGTTGGCAGCGCAGGCGGCGACGGTGCCCTCACAGTCACAGGCGAAGAATCCCGCTTGGTCGTCGACACAGTCTTATATGTCGGCAGCGCTGCTGGCGGCAGCAATGGTATTGTCACGATTGAGGCGGGAGGTGGCATCTTCAGCAAATCGGGAATAATAGGTGCCGGAGCCGCTGAAGGATCACCAGCCATCAACACCGGTGCCGTGACGGTCACCGGTGCCGGTTCGATCTGGTCAATCTCCTCGAACCTCAGCATCGGGCATAACTGGAGTAACGCTGGAATTCTGGCCGTCGAGAATGGCGGCACGGTCACTGCTTCCCAGACGTACTTGGGGCGAGATTCCGCGTCTGGTACTCTCGTCCTGTCTGGGACAAATGGCGCGCGCGGCATTCTGGCAACCGGTTTCGTCGAAAAGGGTACAGGAAATGCGCGGCTGGACTTCGATGGAGGCATTCTGCGCGCCACCTCCGATGAGGCCGAGTTCCTGCGCAATTTCGATGCTGGCGATGTGACTATCGGAGCTGGTGGCGCATTCATCGACAGCAATGGTCATGACATCGGCATCGCCACCTCGCTAGTGGGCACCGGTGACTTGACGAAGCTCGGTAGCGGCACACTAACGCTGTCGGGAGGCTTAGCCGGCGGCAATCTGAATATGCAGTCCGGACAGTTGCGGCTGGCCGGGGGCGCGTCCAGTGTCGAGCGGCTTCGTGTGGATGATATCGACGGCGACGAAGCGCATGTCATCATTCAGGGCGAGGATACGACACTCAATGCTTCTGCTGCGATCTATGCCGGGATATCCGGCAATGGCCGACTGAACGTGGCCGATGGCGCGCATGCGGCCGTCCACGGGAGCTACGGTATCGTCGCCGGCTATTACGAGGGTTCCGAGGGCACGGTGATTGTGTCGGGCAAAGGCTCACTCCTCGAAACCACAGGCGATTTGGGCGCGATCAGAATCGGCCGTGCGGGCAGCGGAAGCCTTCGGATCGAGAACGGCGGACGGGTCGAGAGCGCTTATCTCACCGTGATCGGCGACCGGACAACCGGCACGGGCACGGTAACCGTGACAGGCGCGGGGTCCGTCCTGGCCGCCACGAATGACCGGCCAATGTATATCGGCGGTTCCGGGCGCGGAAGCCTCGACATTCTCGACGGCGGACTGGTCCATACCATGTATTTTGCCTCATTGGGGCGGCAACCCGATGGGGTTGGTATGGCGCGCGTCTCCGGAGAGGGGTCGATCTGGCGCGTGCGGAGCGAGGACGACCCGGGTGGCAACCTTTACATCGGCGAATACGGCAAAGGCACCGTGGTGCTCAGCGATGGCGGGCACATCGATCTTGGCGACGCACCCGCCAGCCATGTGGCGCTTGCCAGAGAGGCGAACAGCTCGGGCGAACTCGTGATCGGTGCCGAGCGCGGCGAAACGCCAGCCGGAGCAGGAACGATCGACGCCCGATCGATCTGGTTCGGCGCCGGCTCCGGCACGCTGGTCTTCAACCATTCCGATGACAACTATGTCTTCGGTATGGATATCCGGCCAGACCCGTTCATCTTCGACGATAGCGATTACGGCCAGCACGGGATCGAGCATCTTGCAGGCCGGACGGTCTATACGGGTAACGGTTCGGGTTTCGATGGCGCCACCACCGTGTCCGGCGGGACATTCGTTGTCGATGGCCGGTTGGGTGGAGAGCTCACTGTCGAAAGCGGAGCCACGCTCAGCGGCTCGGGAACCATTGGGTCGGGCGCCGGGTCTACTGTCACGATTGCCGATGGCGGCATTCTGGAGCCGGGTAGTTCGATCGGCACGTTGACGGTCGATGGCGACCTGACGCTACTATCCGGCTCGATTCTCGATTACGAGGTTGGTAGCGCAGGGGGCGATCCGGCTACCGGCATCAGCGACCGGATCGACGTAACCGGCGACCTTGCGTTGAACGGCACGCTGAACCTTTCGCAGAGCAACGATGCCTCCGATGGCATTGCAGGCTTCGGCTATTATCGGCTGATGACCTATAAGGGTGAACTGACAGATAACGGGCTGAACATCGGGGACGCACCGGCGATCGACGGTGCCGACTATGAGATCCAGGCCGGCGTCGGCAATGTCGACCTTTTCATTGCCACCCTCGGCAATGACACGCTTCAGCATTGGCAGGGCGGCAACGGGGTCTGGGATTCAACGAACGCACAATGGTTCAATCTCGACGGCGATATCCCCGTCACCTGGGCCGGTAATCATGCCGTATTCAGGAACGAGCCGGGCGGCTTCAATGGCGGTACGATCACCGTCGAGGGCACACAGAGCTTCAAGGGCCTGCAATTCGTCGATGAAGGCTACTATCTCGAAGGCTCCGGCGTCCTTGAGACCGTGCCGGAGGGCTCGGAAATCCGCGTGCTGGCCGACAGCACCAAGATCGCGACAGAGATCACCGGCACAGGCGGCATCGTCAAGACACAGGCCGGCACGCTGATCCTATCAGGGGACAACAGCTATGCAGGCGACACGCGCATCTTGGGTGGAACCCTACAAGTCTCCGAAGATGCCAATCTGGGCGCGACGTCCGGTGGGCTCACTATCAATGGCGGGGTGCTGTCTGCGACCAGCAGTTTCGAGACCGGCCGTTCTGTGACCTTGGCGGGCGTGGGCGCGTTCGAGGTGACGGATGGTGACACGCTTGGTCTGACCGGCGTGATCGGCGGCGAAGGCGACCTGGTGAAGCGCGGCGACGGCGTCTTGCGGCTCACGGGCGATAATGCCTATGGCAACACCTTTGTCGAGGCCGGAACGCTAACCGGCGATGCAGGCTCGATTTTAGGCAGCATCGCCAATGCTGGCCTGGTTCGCTTTGATCAGGGCGACGATGCCAGCTTCGTTGGCGACATCGCCGGCCTCGGCGGCACGAACGGCGCCATGGTCAAGGCCGGCGCGGGCACGCTCACGCTCGGCGGCGCTTCGACCCTCGACTGGACCATCTCCGAAGGCAGGCTTGCGACGGAGGCCGCTCGGTTCGCGGGCGACGTCCTGCTGGACGGCGCGGGCGCCGCACTCAGCTTTGGCGATGCCGGAAGCGCGGTCTATGGCGGCGCGTTCTCGGGGAATGGCCTGTTCTCGTTCGACGGGACAGGAACGGTGGTGCTGACAGGCGACAGCTCCGGCTTTTCCGGCAGGACCAGCATCGGCGCCGGCACGCTGCTGGTTGGCGATGCCGATAGCAATGGCGCGCTCGGCGGTTCGTTCAATGTACTGGACGGCGCGACTCTCGGCGGCGCGGGCACCGTCGGTTCGGGAGTCGGATCCCTCGTCGTGGTCGCTTCTGGCGGTACGCTGTCGCCGGGAAACTCCTTCGGCACGCTGACGGTCGACGGCGATCTTGTCTTCGAGACGGGCTCTCGATTTGCGGTCGAGGTGAACCCTGAAGGAAACGAAAGCGATCTTGTCGCGGTGACCGGCGCCGCCACTCTCGACGGCGGCGCGGTCGCCCATATCGGTGCCAACGGCAATTACGATATCCGCTCGACCTATACGATCCTGTCGGCGGGCGGAGGGCTGTCTGGTTCGTTCGATGATGTGATTTCGAACTTCGCCTTTCTCACGCCCGAGCTGATCTACGACTACGGGGCGGGCACGGTCGATCTGCAGCTCTCGCGCAACGATCGCGATTTCGCTTCTGTCGCGGCGACGCGCAATCAGATCGCCACGGCTGGCGGTGTCGAAAGCATCGGCTTTGACGCCGGCCATGCGATCTACGACGCGATTGCCCAGCTTGCCGATGACAGCGACCTGATCCGGGCCAGCTTCGATGCGCTGTCGGGCGAGATCCACGGCTCGGCAAAGACCGCGCTCATCGAGGACAGCCGCTTCATCCGCAACGCGGCCAACGACCGTATCCGCGCCGCCTTCGGCGATGCGGGCGCTTCGGTGGCTCCCGTTCTCGCCTATGGGCCGGGCGACACGCCCGTGGCCGTCTCTGCCGACCATATTGGTCCCGTCTTCTGGAGCCAAGGCTTCGGCTCCTGGGGATCGAGCGACAGCGACGGCAATGCCGCCGCCCTCGACCGAAACACCCGCGGCCTACTGATCGGCGCCGACGGTCTGATCGGTGATTGGCGTCTCGGTCTTCTGGCCGGCTACAGCCATTCGACCTTCAAGGCCGGGGACCGGGCGTCTTCGGGCTCCAGCGACAATTATCATCTCGGCGCCTATGGCGGCACCCAATGGGGCAACATCGCCCTGCGCACCGGGGTGGCCTATAGCTGGCACGACATCGACACCAGCCGCCCCGTCGCCATCCCGGGTCTCGGCAATCACCTTACCGCAGACTACTCCGCCGGCACCTTCCAGGCGTTCGGAGAGCTGGGCTATCGCCTGGAGCCAGGCAACGGCATCCGGCTGGAGCCCTTCGCCAATCTCGCCAATGTCAGCCTGCACAGCAGCAGCTTCGGGGAAAAGGGAGGAGATGCTGCCCTGATCGGCCACAGCGGCAGCACCGACGCGACCTTCACCACGCTCGGCCTGCGCGGCGAGCACACCCTGACCTTCGGTACGATGGGGGCCACGCTCAAGGGCATGATCGGCTGGCGGTACGCCTTTGGCGACACCACGCCCGAAAGCACGCATGCCTTCTCGGCCGGCGATGCCTTCACGATTGCCGGCGTACCCATCGCCAAGGGTAGCGCCGTCATCGAGGCCGGGCTCGATCTCGACCTCAGCCCTGATGCAAGACTTGGCTTCTCCTATACCGGCCAGCTCGCCTCGGGCGCACAAGATCACGGCTTCAAGGCGAATCTCGCCGTACGGTTCTGACCTTTCCTCATTTGAGACAGGACATTGGCCTGCCGCTTGCATCTTCAAGCGGCGGGCAATATTTGACCCAAGCCCAAGATGAAACTATGTTTCCAGTAGGACGCATCCTTTCCGTCATCATACTGTCCGCTCTCGTCAGCTCGGCCGGGGCTGCCCAGGAGACGGGCCTTCCCGGCAACGCCACGTCCCTCACCGAAACCCATGGAGACTGGACCGTCACCTGCGCGGCACCCCAGGGTGCGGCGCGCTGCGTGATCGCGCAGACGCAGGTGAATCGCCACAACGGGCAGCGGGTTCTTGCCATCGAACTGGCCGCAATCGAGGGGGATAACGCGGCCAGCGGCACGCTGGTGCTGCCTTTCGGTCTCAATCTCGATCAAGGGGTGGCACTGTCCATAGATGAAAGCGAAATCCTGCCGCCCCTACGGTTCTCGACCTGCCTTCCAGCCGGCTGCCTGGTTCCACTGACCTTCAATCAGGATGTAATGTTGGCGATGTGGGTGGGCTCCGTATTGAACGTCAGCACAGCGGCCCATGGAAGCGGCCAGGAGTTGGGCTTCTCAATCTCCCTTTCCGGCTTCACCTCCGCGCTTGCGCGTGTTGCTGTATTGAGCGGTGCCTAACGACGGGAAGACGGAGGCCTGCACAATTCTCACGTCCCGACCTGATACGAGCTGGCGCCAGATTATTCGGAGAGTGATGCCGGGTCGGTTTTCGAGTGAATCGCCGCGCGGAGATAGCCAAGCGTCATCAAGCCAGCGGCTGCAATGGGAATGAGTGGATTCGGATTGGCAGGAAGAATAGCGATCGGAATTGCCGCCAGTGCATATACGAGCACAACCCCATTGAGAGCCATGAAAGGATGGATGCGGCTTATGTCGAGCGCCTCTCGACCAGACAGGGCTTGTCCGGCGGTCAACGCAGCCACGATCAGGAGCCCCACTGCGGTGAGGTCGAGAAGCAAGCTGATCGTCAGTGGCGTGCCGTCATTGAGGGCTGATACCTGATCGAAGAGATCGGTCACGGACAATGACCATAGCAGGACAATTGCGATGAGCAGAATGGAGATAAGGCGGGGGAATGTGTTGCCTCGCTCTCGACACGCATCGTGAAACCTTGCAGTGCGCGAGAGCGCAAGCAACACGGCATAGGCGGCGGCGAATGGGAGAACAATCGTGAGCGCGCCCGGTACGGGAGTGAGATAGCCGCCAAGTAGGGCAGCGGAAAAGGCGACACCGGCCAAGGTGTAGGCAACGATCGACCGAAGGACTGTCGGAGCAATTTTGATGTGGCGCATCATGCGTTGAATACTATCCGTTTACGCTCGATTGCCCTCCTGCGCCCGAATGAGGGCAATCAATCATATCCGGAATGGCGATACCATATTTCAAAGCCGTCCCGCGGATCAACGTTCCCGAGGCCCAACCGTGATGGTTATCGGATCAGGGTTCGGGAGTGGACGGCATATTATCGTCAGCGGCTTGAGCTCCAACGTCATCGGGAATCTCTTTCAGAAAGCTCCGGCCGGATTGCAGATGTTGGCCGAGTGTGTCGATAAAGCCCTCGAACCGCTCCCGGCCTTTGGCTTGTGCGGCCGAATAAGCATCGGGTGCTATGGGGGGCGTGACAGTGAGCCAGAAACGCACGAAAAGCGCGAGCGTCTCGGCAGAAATCCCGAGATCGCGCTCGATGCGGGCAACCTGCCGGGACAGACGGTCGAGACGCCTTGTGAGTGCTGCCTCCTGCATCTGGGTATTGTCCGGGGAGAAAAAGGATTCCAGCGCCGCTTCGACCACCGACGATCGCGAGATCTTTTTACGAGCCGCGAGTTCAACGACCTGATCGATCAGGGCAACTGGAAGGGAGGAGTTGAGACGATCGCGCATGGCCGTATCCCTTACAGTTCGATACCGTCATCGGGGTTGAGGGAAGCCTGCCGGGCGATACCGCCCATCTGGCGGCGGATCGCCTGTCGCTGGCGGGCGTTGTCCTCTTGGTCATCGTCGAGCATGATCTTGAACTCGTTCTCAGGCGCGGGTTCTTTCTTCTCGTGGACGATCTCGGCATGCTGGGGCAGTTCCGGCTCGCGGCGCAGGCTGGAGTTATGCTTGTCCTCCTTCTTCTTCCTGGCCTCTTCCGCCGCAGCTATCAGGGCCTCGTCCGGCTCAACGGGCTTGAGCGCAGACCAGCCATCCGACCGGGGCGTGAATACGAGTTTTGCGGGGTCTGGTGGCAGAAGGATGCGCTCGTTGAGTCGGCTGTCCTCGAAATATCTTGCCTTCTTCGCCCGGATCGGTGGTGTACCGGCCACCATGACGATCTCGTCGTCGGGGGGAAGCTGCATGATCTCGCCTGGCGTGAGAAGCTGACGGGCGGTTTCCGAGCGCGACACCATGATATGCCCCAGCCAGGGCGCAAGCCGGCTGCCGGCATAGTTCTGCATGGCCTTCATTTCGGTGGCGGTGCCCAGTGCATCGGAGACACGCTTTGCGGTGCGCTCGTCATTGGTGGCGAAGCTGACGCGCACATGGCAGTTGTCGAGGATCGCATTGTTCTGGCCGTATGCTTTCTCGATCTGGTTGAGCGACTGGGCGATCAGGAAGGACTTGATGCCGTAGCCGGCCATGAAAGCCAAAGCGCTTTCGAAGAAGTCGAGCCGGCCGAGCGCAGGGAATTCGTCGAGCAGCATCAGCACGCGATGCCTGCGCTTTTCCGAGTGCAGCTCTTCGGTCAGGCGGCGACCGATCTGGTTCAGCACCAGGCGGATCAATGGCTTGGTCCGGGAGATGTCGGAGGGCGGCACCACGAGGTAGAGTGTCGATGGCTTTTCGCCGGCGATCAGGTCCTCGATGCGCCAGTCGCAGCGCGAGGTGACGGCCGCCACCACGGGATCGCGGTAGAGCCCCAGGAAGGACATGGCAGTCGACAACACGCCAGAACGTTCATTGTCCGACTTATTCAGAAGCTCGCGCGCTGTCGAGGCGACCACCGGGTGCGGTCCTGCCTCTCCCAAATGGCTGGTGGCCATCATGCTATCCAGCGTTGCCTCGATCGTGCGGCGGGGGTCCGACAGGAACGCTGCGACGCCGGCAAGGGTCTTGTCCTTCTCGGCATAAAGGACATGGAGGATAGCGCCGACCAGCAGGGAGTGTGAGGTCTTTTCCCAGTGGTTGCGCCTTTCAAGCGAGCCTTCGGGATCGACCAGCACATCGGCGATGTTCTGGACGTCCCTGACCTCCCATTCGCCGCGACGAACCTCAAGCAATGGATTGTAGGCTGCTGAACTCGCATTGGTCGGATCGAAGAGGAGCACCCGCCCATGTTTGCTACGGAAACCCGCCGTGAGCTCCCAATTTTCGCCCTTGATGTCGTGGACGATCGCCGAGCCCGGCCATGTGAGCAGCGAGGGGACAACGAGGCCGACGCCTTTCCCCGATCGCGTCGGTGCGAAGCACAGCACATGTTCCGGCCCGTCATGGCGCAGATAGTCGCGATCGAGCTTTCCAAGGACCACACCGTCAGGCCCCAGGAGCCCAGCCTCCTCAATCTCTGGCCGCTCGGCCCAGCGGGCGGAGCCATAGGTGTCAATATCGGCCGCCTCGCGTGCGCGCATGACGGACATGGTGATGGCGATACCGATGGCGAGGAACCCGCCGGAGGCCGCGATGATACCGCCTTCGGCGAAGATGCGCGGGGCATAGGCATCATAGAAATACCACCACCAGAAGAGCGCGGGCGGATAGTAGACCGGCCAGCCCATTACCTCGAACCAGGCTGGGCCGAGCTGAGGCTGGAAACCGAGCCTGAAGGCGACCCATTGCGTGCCGGACCAGACCGAGATCAGCACGATCAGGAAGACGATGGTAATTTGGCCCCAGAGGATTTTTGTGCCGGACATGCGCGCTCATCCCCAAAAAAGCTGGAGATTGAAGCTCAATTCCTTGATGACAAGAGAAATCCTGGGCAGGTGGGATGGTAGGATAGTATGGCGTGCATATAGGAAAGGTTGATGAGGGCAAAAAAGCCGAGCCGGTTCCAGGCTCTCTCAAATCACCTTCCAGCCGGGATAGCGTGTGCCTTCAACTGCTCCTCTGTCCCCAGCTCGTTGAAGCAACCCTCGGACGCGCAGTGTAGGGCGAGCCATATCACAGGCAGAGGCGGACATACGATCTTACGCCTGGTTTTACATCTGTGCCATCATTGGTGGCAGCGTCTGGAACCGTCGCATTCTCTTGATGGCGGTCGTCCGGGGGGCGCTCCGAACTGGGCACCCTCGTAACCCGAGACGACTTGACCGGCGTTATCAATCGTAACGGGGATGAATGAGAAGATCGTACTTTGCGAGAAAGAGACCATGCGCCGCCAAAGCTCGATCAACCCTTATTTCCCGAACGCGCCCACGCTACGGTAGAGCACATAGAGCGCGACGACCAAGATGATCGCCGCTAAGATGCGGTTAAGCGTATTCTTGCCTGATGACAGACGATTGGCCAACGTCATGCCGAAAACGCCACCAAGGACTCCACCGGCGATGAATTCCAAGGCGATCGGCCAATCAACCAGACCGGAGCGGCATAGTTGAGCGCAGTCGCCAATCCAAAGCTGCCGACGGCGAGCAGCGAGGAACCGATGGCGTTGATCATCGGCATGCCGGTTGCCAGCATCAGTCCGGGAACTATGAGAAAACCACCACCAATACCGAAGAAGCCGGAGGCAATGCCAGCAGCGAAGGCCACGCCCGCCGTGATCAGGCAGGTGCGCAAGTTCACTGTACGCTCAGGAGCTACTGTCTTGGGCTTGGGGCGCAACATCATTACCCCGACGACGAGCATGACGAGACCGAAGAGGAAGAGCAGGCGTTCACCGTCGATGAGCTTGCCAAGGCTCGATCCGGCCAAGGCACCGATCGTGCCGACACCAGCAAAGACCAAAGCGCACGGCCAGCGGACATTGCCGCTCCTTGCGTGACCAATGAGGTTGGCAAATGCATTCATCGATACGGCAATCGCGCTTGTACCAATGGCGATATGTGGCTGCGAGACTCCGACAACGTAGAGAAGAAGCGGCGTGGCGAGGATAGAACCGCCACCGCCAATGAGACCGAGGGAAAACCCGACAAGGCCGCCAGAGAAGAGCGCCGGTCCAATTGTGGACAGCATAATGGCTATCCTTTCGGGGCGACGAAACGATCGTGAACGACCATTCCGGAGAGCATTGCGGCCACGAAAATCACCGCAGGCGCCAGCCCGAGGGACAATGACGCGATTGCTGGTCCAGGGCAGAACCCAGCCATTCCCCAGCCGATGCCGAAAATTGCCGAACCAACGATAAGAGGTCGGTCAATACGGGTCTTGGCGGGAAGATGATGCCGGCTGTCGAGCATGGGCCTGTTGCGGGCAAAGGCCAGACGATAGCCGAGGAAGGCGACGATAACGCCTGCCCCCAGCACGAAGATCAGGCTCGGATCCCATGCGCCAGTGATGTCGAGAAAGGCCTTGACCTTGGCTGGATTGAGCATGCCGGAAATGGCAAGGCCCAGGCCGAACAGAAGGCCGGCAACGAGGGCGACCAGGATGCGGAGCGCGTTTGTCATAACCAGCCTCCAAGGCGCAGCGCGAGGACCGTCAGGATCGCTGTTGTCAGGAAGGTCAACACGGCGGCGAAGGAACGAGGCGATAGCCGCGCCAGACCGGAAATCCCGTGACCGGAGGTGCATCCCGACCCCAGGCGGGTGCCAAAGCCGACCAATAGTCCAGCGATGATCAGCAGCGGCCACGTGGCAGTAATCTCTACCAGCGGCGCGCTACCGAACATGAGGCGATAGGCCAGCGGACCTGACAGAAGGCCGACAACGAATGCGATGTCGTGACCGAAACGTTCGCCACGCTTGCCCAGAATGCTGCCGACGATGCCGCTGATGCCGGCGATGCGGCCATTGAGAAGCATCAGCAGGSTGGCGGACAAGCCGATCAGCGCACCGCCCACAGCGGGGCCGAGATAGGTTTCCATCACCAGACCGCTCCTTCCAGGGCATTCAACGGTATCTTGAGATAGCGTCTGCCGTTGGCCTCGGGTTCTGGCAGGCGTCCGCCGGCTATGTTGACCTGCAGCGCATGCAGGATGAGCTTGGGCATGGGGAGCGTGGCGTCGCGCGCCTCGCGCAGCGCGACAAAGCTCTCTTCGGTCTGGTCGGTGATATGGGGGTTGTAGGCTTTTTGCTCCGCGACGGTGCTCTCCCACCGTGGCGGACGTCCGTCCGGCTGGTAATCGTGCCCGGTAAATATCCTGGTCTTATCCGGCAAGGAAAGAATGGCCTGGATGGATTGCCAGAGCGCCTTGGCGCTGCCGCCGGGGAAGTCAGCGCGCCCAGTGCCGGAATCCGGCATGAACAATGTGTCGTGGACGAATGCTGCATCACCGATCACATAAGTGACGGATGCAAGAGTATGGCCCGGCGAGAACATGACCCTGACGTCGATCGAGCCGATCTTGAAGTTATCGCCGTCGGCAAACAACCGGTCCCATTGCCGGCCGTCCGCCGGAAAATCCGGCCAGTGGTAGATGTCCTTCCAAAGAGCCTGGACATCGACCACATGAGCGCCGATTGCGGTCGGTGCGCCGGTCTTGTCTTTCAGATAAGGAGCGGCCGAGAAGTGGTCGGCATGTGGATGGGTGTCGAGAATCCATTCGACGGAGAGCTTTTCCTCGGCGATGTAGGCGAGAAGTTTATCGGCCTGTTCGGTTTTGGTAGCTCCTGACTTTTCGTCATAGTCCAGAACCGGATCGATGATGGCGCATTTGCCGGTCGCCGGGTCGCTGACAACGTACTGTATGCTTCCGGTGCGGGGCTCGTAAAAACCCCTCACGTTCGGTTTCGCCGATCTGGAACCGCGGTTCGCTGCAAGCCAGGTCTGGGCCGCCGCAGGCTCGATGCCGATGCCAGTCGCCGTGGTGATCAGTCTGTCGTCGCTGAACCCCTCGACATCGGCGTTTCCGGCGAGCACCCACATATAGAATGCGCGAGCTCCTGTACGGCAATGAGCGATCACCGGTCCGTCCGAGGCAATGATCGCTTCGCCGAAGCGCCGAGCATCTTCTTGCGTCATCGACGTGCTGGTGACGGGGATATGAACATATTCGAGGCCCGCTGCTTTGGCCGCGGCCTCTTCCGCCGCCGATCCCGGCTGCGCCTCTTCTTCACCGTCCGGGCGATTGTTGATGACGGTTCGGAATCCAAGGCGCCGCAGTTCGGCAAAGTCTTCGGGCTGGATTTGCCCCGTGACGGAAAATTTCTCCGTGACAGGAATGAGTTTCACGGCAATGCTCCTCGAGGAGTTTTCAGTTCGATATAGATGAAAGCTCCAGATCAGGCGTTTGCAGGAGCGGCGACAGATACTGAACCGTCAATCTGGATTTGCGCGCCGGCTTTTTTCAGCAGGTTCCCGATCGTGCAGGCCTTGTCGGCAGCCTGAAACGCCGATTTGACCGCATCAATCTGCTCGTCCGTTGCATCCGGCGCCAGGTTGACCTGAAGACGGTGGTCGATGCTGAAACCCGTTTCCTTGAAATCGGCGACCTCCGATTCCATCGTCAGTTCTGAAACCGGCAGTTTCCTGTTCTGAAGGATGGCGACCAGCGTCATCGAATAGCAGGCTGCGGCCGAGGCGATGAGCAATGACTTGGGGTCGGTGCCGTCGCCGGTGCCGCCAAGGCTGTTCGGGATCGCGATCGGTGTATCGAGACGATCGGACTTGATTGTCCCATTGCCCTTCATGTTGCCGTTCCAGGTGGTTTTCAGTTTGGTGGTCAACGGTGGTCTCCATACATTTTGCTTGGGACAGTGATCTTCCTCCTAAGAAGAGTTGATCAGCATCAGGTATTCGAGTGTCGATATCGACATAATTCGAGGTGATGTGGACAGATGCCAGCCAAGCCGTTGAGATGCGGTTGCGTGCTATGCCTAGTGCACCACGATGCGCGCCCCAGGTTTCACCCGGCTGTGAAGATCGATGATGTCCTGGTTCAAAAGCCGTATGCAGCCGGCGGATACGGCCTTGCCGATCGAGGACGGATCGTTCGTGCCGTGAACGCGATAATAGGTGTCGACACCATCCTTGTGCATGTAGAGCGCCCGAGCACCCATGGGATTGTGCGGCCCGCCATCGACGCCATCGCCATAGCGCGCATACTGCTTGGGATTGCGCTCGATCATGCTGGGTGTCGGCGTCCATCGTGGCCAGGCCGCCTTGCGCGCGATCACCGCTTCACCACCGGGAAAGGCGCGCGCAACCGGTCCGACCCCGACGGCGTAGCGCATGGCTTTTTGTCCAGGCAGAACGAAATAGAGATAACGCGCGGTCTGATCGACGACGATCGTTCCGGGCTTCTCGTCGGTCGGGTAATCGATGACCTGCCGAATATGGCTCGGGTTCATTCTTGACGTATCGACGGCAGGAATCCGGAAACCACCATCCGACACGGCACGATACATGTCGGCAGGGTCTCTTTGAGACGATCCATAGGCTGTTTGTGCGGTAACTGTTCGCGTCTGCGGAGCGGATTGGTCAGTCGGCATTCGGAGCTCGGCGCGCGATGTGGAACACGCCGAGAGAGCGGCCGTGCATATCAGCGCGAGCGTAATGTTTTTAGGGAAATACAGGATCGGCAAAAGGAAGCCCCCAGAATCATTGGCGAAAACACGTCGCCCTCTGGTGTGCGATCCTTAAGGCTGCCTTAAGCCTCCAGGATAAGGACGAACAGAAGGACAAGGTGACTGACATGCGGATACTTGTTGTCGAGGATGATGCCATTTTGCGAGATGGCCTGAAGGTCGGCCTTGGGATCGGCGGCTTTACTGCTGATGCCGTCGAGACCTGCGAAGAAGCCCATGCCGTTCTGAAGAACCACGAGTTCGATGCACTGGTGCTTGACCTGATGCTGCCCGACGGTTCCGGGCTTGATATCCTCAAATCCCTGCGCGATCGCCGTGACGACACGCCCGTGCTTCTGCTGACGGCAAGGGATGCGGTTTCCGACAGGATCACCGGGCTGGATACAGGCGCCGACGATTATCTGGGCAAGCCCTTCGATCTCGATGAGGTGGCAGCGCGATTGCGCGCCCTGGTCCGTCGTGCTGCCGGCCGGTCGCGCTCGGTGCTGGAATGGCGGTGCTTGCGGCTCGATCCTTCATCGCAGGCCGTGGAAAAAGGCGGTGAAGCTGTGCGACTTTCACGCCGGGAATACTCGATCCTGCACGCACTGATGATCCATCCGGGACAGATCTTCTCCAAAAGGCAGATCGAGGAAAAGCTCTATGGCTGGCAGGAAGAGGTCGAGAGCAACACCGTCGAGGTGCATATCCATCATCTGCGCGCCAAGCTCGGATCAGGCATCATCCAGACCGTTCGCGGCGTTGGCTATCGCCTGGGGGAGGAGCCGTGATGACATCGATCAGCAGGCGCCTGTTTCTGATCCTCGTTCTGACCACCGGTCTGGTTTGGCTATCGGCTGTAGTGTGGATTTTCCTGAGCACGCGTGCCGAGGTCGAAAGGGTGCTCGACGCGCGCCTGATGGAAGCCGGACGTATGGTCAGCTCTCTCATCGTCAGCCAGGAGATTTCCGTCGACCGTGCTAAAGGCGCGACTGCCGAAATCCCGGTGCGCGTTCATTCGACCTATGATCGTCAGCTATCTTGCCAGATCTGGTCGCTGCAGGGAGAACTCATTGGACGCTCCGGTGGCGCGCCTGAGGAAAAGCTGGCCGAACACGCGGACGGTTTTTCGCAGACCGAGATCGATGGCGAACAATGGCGCGTCTACGCGGTCACCAATGCCGAACTCGGAGTCCGCGTGCTGGTTGGCGACAATCTCAGGATACGCGATGGCCTCGTCAATGACGTTATCCGCGGGCTTCTCCTGCCTGCCATGCTGATCTTGCCTGCTCTTGCCGGACTGATCTGGCTCAGTGTGAGGCGGGGTCTGGCGCCCTTGAACAGGATCGCGCACGATCTGGAGCACCGACATGCGTCCGACCTGCGGCCCATAGAAGACGTCGAGACAGCCAAGGAGATCGTGCCGGTCCTTCAGTCGTTGAACGGCCTGTTTGCACGCGTCGCCGGGTTGCGAGAGCGAGAGCGCAACTTCACGGCTTTTGCAGCGCATGAGCTCAGAACGCCACTCGCCGGGCTCAAGACACAGGCGCAGGTGGCGCTGGCTAGTGAAGATCGTGCAATTCGCGATCAGGCGCTGCGGCAGATCATGGTCGGTGTTGATCGTACCGGGCGTCTCGTCCGGCAATTGCTCGATATGTCGGCGATCGAGGCGCGAGAGCAGGAGGAGCGAGGCGCTATCGTACTGCCGGGGAAAATACTCCGATCATTGGCCGCCGAACTCGCCGATCCATCCAGGCAGGTGACGATTGATATCGCCCCCGAGCTAGACCGGATCGAATTTGCGATCGAGCCGGAGACTTTCACACTGGCAGCGCGCAATCTGATCGAGAACGCCGTCAATCACTCTCCTTCAGGCAGTGTCGTGCGTTGCCGTGCCGGGGCGGAGGACGGTGTCGTCGTGATAGAGGATGAGGGGCCGGGTATTCCCGAGGACGAGCTCCCCAGGGTCACAGAGCGTTTTTTCCGCGGACGAAACAAGGTTTCTGTCGGCAGCGGGCTGGGACTGGCGATCGTCGAACTTGCACTGGGACGAAGCGGTTGGCGACTGAAGCTTGAGAACCGGGACGCCGGCGGACTACGGGCTATCATCGCACAATAGAAGCATCAACGAATGTGTCAACGGCGGTGCAAAATCCGGCCACGCGGCGGCGCAAAACCAGGCCAGGTGGCAGTGGCCTGCGCCATGGCGCGCGCGCTTACCAATAGCTGGCGCGTGCCATGGCGCATTGGCCTCTTTGGGCCAAAACGAGCGATCTGATCTCAGGACTTTTGTTGCCGCTTTCGGGCAGTGCTGTTGGCGAGGCGATAGCTCTCGCCGTTCATCTCGAGGATGCTGACGTGGTGGGTCAGCCGGTCGAGCAGTGCGCCGGTGAGGCGCTCGGAGCCGAAGGTCTCGGTCCATTCATCGAAGGGCAGATTGCTGGTGATCAGGGTCGAGCCGCGCTCGTAGCGGTGCGAGATCAGCTCGAACAGCAACTCGGCGCCGGTCTTGGACAGCGGCACAAAGCCCAGTTCGTCGACGATCAGCAACTTGACGGCAGCCATCTGCTTCTGAAAGCGAAGCAGGCGACGTTCGTCGCGGGCCTCCATCAGTTCGTTGACCAGGGCTGCGGCGGTGGTGAAGCTGACCGACATGCCCTTCTGACAAGCCGCCAGCCCGAGGCCAAGGGCAATGTGCGTCTTGCCCGTGCCGCTTGGGCCAAGGGCAATGACGTTCTCGCGCCGCTCGATCCATTCGCAGCGGGCCAGTTCCAGCACCTGCATCTTGTTGAGCTTCGGGATGGCGCTGAAGTCGAAGCTGTCGAGGCTTTTGACCGTGGGGAATTTGGCGGCCTTGATGCGGCGCTCGACCATCCTCCGCTCCCGGTCGATCAACTCCAGTTCAACAAGCCGGGCGAGGTATCGGACATGATCCATGCCTTCGGCCGCACATTGCCGGGCCAGCTTCTGATGTTCCCGCAGGAACGTGGGCAGCTTCAGCGCCTTGAGGTGATGGGCGAGCAGGATTTCCGGACCATCGCTCATGCCGCGTCCTCCGCATCGCCCGACAACAACCGCATATAGGAGCCGGGCCTGGTTTTCTCGACTGTTGCCTTGGGTAGATAGGGATAACAGTCCAGGTCCAGCCGGGGCGGACGGTGTTCAACACGGCAAAGCAGCAGGTGCTTCACGGCGTCGAAGCCGATTGCGCCCATCTGAAGCGCCTGCTTCACCGCGGCATGCAGATCAGCCAGATCAAAGGTCTCGAGCAACCGCAGGACCTGGACGTATTCGCGTCGGCCATGTCGGTTCATGCGAGCTTCCATTAGCCGGCGCAACGTTGCGAACTCCTCGGGAAGCTCCCAGCCTTGCAATGGTGCGGCCTGATCGAGTGCGTTGATCTTCTGCTCCAGCAGCGGCAGGTAGTGGATCGGGTTGAAGACGATCTCCTCGCGATCCCAGCAGCGGGGATGGCGGGCAATGACCTCGCCCCGGCAGCCGATCACCACCTCGTGGACATAGGCCCGGATCCAGACATCCTGATGGCCGAAGGCAACCGGCACCGAGTAGTCGTTGGTCTTGTAGCGCACCAGACACTGGGACGAGACGCGGCCACTGTCCTGGTCACAGGCGTCGAAAGGCGCGACCGGGAGGGGGCGCATGGCAACCAGATCACGTTGCAACCGCTCGCCGATCGTCTCGCTCTCACCGCGCAGGACATCGTGCTGGCGCTTGCGGCATTGCTCCTCCAGCCAAAGGTTGAATGCCTCCCAGCTCGTGAACTCGGGAAGCGGCACCATGAAGTTGCGGCGGCAATAGCCCACCAAGCCCTCGACATTCCCCTTGTCATTGCCTTTGCCAGGACGGCCGTAGTGGTCCCGGATCAGGTAATGCGACAGGAAGCCGCTGAACAGGACGGCCCGCTTGCGGGTGCCATCGGGCAGGATCTTCGCCACCAGGCACCGGTCATTGTCATAGACGATCGACTGCGGCACTGCCCCAAAGAAGGCAAAGGCGTGGATGTGGCCGTCCACCCAAGCCTCGGCCACAGCCGCCGGATAGGCGCGGACGTAACAGGCGTCGCTGTGCGGCAGATCCAAAACAAAGAAGTGGGCCTTCTGCTCGACACCGCCAATCTTGACCATCGCCTCGCCGAAGTCGGCCTGCGCATGGCCCGGGGGATGCGCCAGCGGCACGAACACTTCCTGGCCCCGCCGTTCTCGCTCCCGGATGTAATCCTTGATGATCGTGTAGCCGCCGGTGAACCCGCACTCGTCACGAAGCCGGTCGAACACCCGCTTCGCCGTGTGCCGCTGCTTCCGCGGCATGGAGCGATCCGCCTCAAGCCAGCCCTCGATGATCGGGATAAAGGGATCAAGCTTCGGCCGCCTGACTTCGGCCGTCCGCCGGTCTGGCTCCTGGGCTCTTCAGGCTATTCGGCCCAGCTTGCCGCGCATCTTGGCTTTCCGCTCGCCTTCGCGGCGCATCTGGCCGACGAAAACCTCGAAGCCGCGGTTGCGCTTTATCGTGCCAAATTCAGGCCCTCGGCCGTGCTCGACCAGCCTTATGTCATCGTCAGTTCCGGCGTGATGGCCGCCGATGACGAAGGTGAGGCGCAGCGTCAGTCCTGGGCCTATTCGCATGCGATGATGCGCATGTCGCAGGGCAAATCCTTCGTCGTGCCGACGCCCGAAGAGGCTGAATCCTATCCCTACACCGACCGGGAGCAGCAGATCATCGAAATGTGGGACGCCAAGACCATGGTCGGAACAGCCGAGCAGGTCGTCGAGAAACTCAACGCAAGGCAGAAGCACATAAACGCTGACGAAATGATGATCCTTAATCTTGGGCATTCCCCGGCCGCAATCCATCGTTCGACAGAGCTCATCGCCGACGCCTACGGTCTGCCGCAGAACATCAGCGAATGAGCCAGATGTCCGTCCGCCCCGATGGACGGACATCACCCTGCGGCCGCGCAGCAAATACAACCTGCAAATATCATCCGGGCTTGCCTGCGACATAGACCCGTTCATCCCAGAGATGGTCGATATCGCGATGCTGTGAAATCTATCGCTGCGTCAAAGCGGCAAGCTCAGCCTTAAGCCTGTCTTAAGTTCGGCAAGGTCCGCAGGAGCAAACTGGATGATCAGGAGCCTCACGATGTTTGACCTGCGTGATATCAAGTCCCACCACTCGCCGACCGTGGCAGAAAGTTCTGTGCCGTCTTTCATGATTGGGSGGCGAGCCGTTCTTGCGGGGCTGGCCGTGCTTGGCGCCGCGGGATTGGCGACACGGGTTCAGGCTGCTGGTGACACCTCGGCGGAGATGATCCTCAATGATCCGCAGGCGCCTGTGGGGGGCAATCCGC
>NZ_VLJP01000022.1 GCF_007829525.1 Mesorhizobium sp. J18 | reverse complement strand
TGTCAACGGCGGTGCAAAATCCGGCCACGCGGCGGCGCAAAACCAGGCCAGGTGGCAGTGGCCTGCGCCATGGCGCGCGCGCTTACCAATAGCTGGCGCGTGCCATGGCGCATTGGCCTCTTTGGGCCAAAACGAGCGATCTGATCTCAGGACTTTTGTTGCCGCTTTCGGGCAGTGCTGTTGGCGAGGCGATAGCTCTCGCCGTTCATCTCGAGGATGCTGACGTGGTGGGTCAGCCGGTCGAGCAGTGCGCCGGTGAGGCGCTCGGAGCCGAAGGTCTCGGTCCATTCATCGAAGGGCAGATTGCTGGTGATCAGGGTCGAGCCGCGCTCGTAGCGGTGCGAGATCAGCTCGAACAGCAACTCGGCGCCGGTCTTGGACAGCGGCACAAAGCCCAGTTCGTCGACGATCAGCAACTTGACGGCAGCCATCTGCTTCTGAAAGCGAAGCAGGCGACGTTCGTCGCGGGCCTCCATCAGTTCGTTGACCAGGGCTGCGGCGGTGGTGAAGCTGACCGACATGCCCTTCTGACAAGCCGCCAGCCCGAGGCCAAGGGCAATGTGCGTCTTGCCCGTGCCGCTTGGGCCAAGGGCAATGACGTTCTCGCGCCGCTCGATCCATTCGCAGCGGGCCAGTTCCAGCACCTGCATCTTGTTGAGCTTCGGGATGGCGCTGAAGTCGAAGCTGTCGAGGCTTTTGACCGTGGGGAATTTGGCGGCCTTGATGCGGCGCTCGACCATCCTCCGCTCCCGGTCGATCAACTCCAGTTCAACAAGCCGGGCGAGGTATCGGACATGATCCATGCCTTCGGCCGCACATTGCCGGGCCAGCTTCTGATGTTCCCGCAGGAACGTGGGCAGCTTCAGCGCCTTGAGGTGATGGGCGAGCAGGATTTCCGGACCATCGCTCATGCCGCGTCCTCCGCATCGCCCGACAACAACCGCATATAGGAGCCGGGCCTGGTTTTCTCGACTGTTGCCTTGGGTAGATAGGGATAACAGTCCAGGTCCAGCCGGGGCGGACGGTGTTCAACACGGCAAAGCAGCAGGTGCTTCACGGCGTCGAAGCCGATTGCGCCCATCTGAAGCGCCTGCTTCACCGCGGCATGCAGATCAGCCAGATCAAAGGTCTCGAGCAACCGCAGGACCTGGACGTATTCGCGTCGGCCATGTCGGTTCATGCGAGCTTCCATTAGCCGGCGCAACGTTGCGAACTCCTCGGGAAGCTCCCAGCCTTGCAATGGTGCGGCCTGATCGAGTGCGTTGATCTTCTGCTCCAGCAGCGGCAGGTAGTGGATCGGGTTGAAGACGATCTCCTCGCGATCCCAGCAGCGGGGATGGCGGGCAATGACCTCGCCCCGGCAGCCGATCACCACCTCGTGGACATAGGCCCGGATCCAGACATCCTGATGGCCGAAGGCAACCGGCACCGAGTAGTCGTTGGTCTTGTAGCGCACCAGACACTGGGACGAGACGCGGCCACTGTCCTGGTCACAGGCGTCGAAAGGCGCGACCGGGAGGGGGCGCATGGCAACCAGATCACGTTGCAACCGCTCGCCGATCGTCTCGCTCTCACCGCGCAGGACATCGTGCTGGCGCTTGCGGCATTGCTCCTCCAGCCAAAGGTTGAATGCCTCCCAGCTCGTGAACTCGGGAAGCGGCACCATGAAGTTGCGGCGGCAATAGCCCACCAAGCCCTCGACATTCCCCTTGTCATTGCCTTTGCCAGGACGGCCGTAGTGGTCCCGGATCAGGTAATGCGACAGGAAGCCGCTGAACAGGACGGCCCGCTTGCGGGTGCCATCGGGCAGGATCTTCGCCACCAGGCACCGGTCATTGTCATAGACGATCGACTGCGGCACTGCCCCAAAGAAGGCAAAGGCGTGGATGTGGCCGTCCACCCAAGCCTCGGCCACAGCCGCCGGATAGGCGCGGACGTAACAGGCGTCGCTGTGCGGCAGATCCAAAACAAAGAAGTGGGCCTTCTGCTCGACACCGCCAATCTTGACCATCGCCTCGCCGAAGTCGGCCTGCGCATGGCCCGGGGGATGCGCCAGCGGCACGAACACTTCCTGGCCCCGCCGTTCTCGCTCCCGGATGTAATCCTTGATGATCGTGTAGCCGCCGGTGAACCCGCACTCGTCACGAAGCCGGTCGAACACCCGCTTCGCCGTGTGCCGCTGCTTCCGCGGCATGGAGCGATCCGCCTCAAGCCAGCCCTCGATGATCGGGATAAAGGGATCAAGCTTCGGCCGCCTGACTTCGGCCGTCCGCCGGTCTGGCTCCTGGGCTCTTCAGGCTATTCGGCCCAGCTTGCCGCGCATCTTGGCTTTCCGCTCGCCTTCGCGGCGCATCTGGCCGACGAAAACCTCGAAGCCGCGGTTGCGCTTTATCGTGCCAAATTCAGGCCCTCGGCCGTGCTCGACCAGCCTTATGTCATCGTCAGTTCCGGCGTGATGGCCGCCGATGACGAAGGTGAGGCGCAGCGTCAGTCCTGGGCCTATTCGCATGCGATGATGCGCATGTCGCAGGGCAAATCCTTCGTCGTGCCGACGCCCGAAGAGGCTGAATCCTATCCCTACACCGACCGGGAGCAGCAGATCATCGAAATGTGGGACGCCAAGACCATGGTCGGAACAGCCGAGCAGGTCGTCGAGAAACTCAACGCAAGGCAGAAGCACATAAACGCTGACGAAATGATGATCCTTAATCTTGGGCATTCCCCGGCCGCAATCCATCGTTCGACAGAGCTCATCGCCGACGCCTACGGTCTGCCGCAGAACATCAGCGAATGAGCCAGATGTCCGTCCGCCCCGATGGACGGACATCACCCTGCGGCCGCGCAGCAAATACAACCTGCAAATATCATCCGGGCTTGCCTGCGACATAGACCCGTTCATCCCAGAGATGGTCGATATCGCGATGCTGTGAAATCTATCGCTGCGTCAAAGCGGCAAGCTCAGCCTTAAGCCTGTCTTAAGTTCGGCAAGGTCCGCAGGAGCAAACTGGATGATCAGGAGCCTCACGATGTTTGACCTGCGTGATATCAAGTCCCACCACTCGCCGACCGTGGCAGAAAGTTCTGTGCCGTCTTTCATGATTGGGSGGCGAGCCGTTCTTGCGGGGCTGGCCGTGCTTGGCGCCGCGGGATTGGCGACACGGGTTCAGGCTGCTGGTGACACCTCGGCGGAGATGATCCTCAATGATCCGCAGGCGCCTGTGGGGGGCAATCCGCAGGGTGATCTGACGATCGTCTCGTTCTTCGACTACAATTGCCCGTTCTGCAAGCGCACGATCGCGCCGCTGGACGCCGTTCTCAAATCTGACGGCAAGATCAGGCTCGTCTACAAGGACTGGCCGATCCTTTTCCCAACCTCCATCTACGGCGCTAAATTCGCCCTCGCGGCAAAATATCAGAATCGCTACGAAGCAGCCCATCGCGCCCTTATGGGGGTCGCCGGCGGCAGAGTGCCGGAGGAGAAAATGCGCGCGGCGCTTCAAGCTGCCGACCTCGACTTCGCCAGGCTTGAAGCCGATGCGCGTGAAAAGGACGCGGAGATCACCACCCTGATCAGGCGAAACAACGCCCAGGCCGAGGGCCTGGGGCTGCGCGGTACGCCGGTCTTCCTGATTGGACAATTCCTCGTTGCTTCCGCGCTTGATGAACAGGGATTCCGGCAGGTCGTCTCCGATGCGCGCAAAGCCGGATAAACCCTTCTTTTGATACCGTACCGTCTGAGAGAATTCATGCGCTCTGTTTCAGCCCTTCGGCTCCTTGCGAGCCTGTTTTTCATCTTCTGGTCAGCCGCTGCATCGGCACAGCAGTCGGATCTGTTGCAGGCCGAGGAGGCCTTTCGCTTCTCCGTAGAGCGCGGTCAGGATAACCAGATCAACCTGCACTGGGATATTGCGGAAGGATATTATCTCTACCGCGATCATCTGGAGGCGAAGGACGCCGGAACCGGGACGGGCGTCGTACTTCAGACCGATGCCGGTGTGGTGCAGGCCGACGATCCCAATTTTGGTTCATCCGAGGTCTACTATTCGCAAGCGATCGCGCGGCTGGGCGCTGACGCGCCAGATCGAGTCGCCATCACCTATCAGGGCTGCAAGAAGGACTCGATCTGCTATCCGCCGATCACGCTGACACTCGACACAACGACCCTGCAGGTTGCCGATGCGGCGGTCGGCTTCGGAGTCACGGCGCCCCAGCCGGCCACCTCGAGTAATTCGGAGGGCGGTGGATTTCAGCTTTCGGAAGAGTCGGCTGGCGGCGGCATGATTGGCTCGCTTCTCGCCAGCGGCGGTGCGCTCTGGGTCATCGCCAGCTTTCTCGTTTTCGGATTGTTGCTCGCGTTCACGCCCTGCGTTCTGCCGATGTATCCGATCCTGAGTGCGACACTGGCGCGCGAGGGCGAGGCGCTGACAGCGCGGCGCGGCTTTGTGCTCTCTTCCGCCTATGTGCTGGCCATGGCCGCTGCGTTCGGCGCGCTCGGTATCGGCGCTGCCTGGTCGGGACAGAACCTGCAAATCGTGCTGCAGTCGCCTTATGCGGTTGGCACCGTCGCCATTCTCTTCGTTGTGCTGGCAACGTCGATGTTCGGTCTGTTCGAACTGCAATTGCCCTCCGCATGGGTCAACCGCGTGGCTGGCGTCCAGGCCGGCGCACGCGGTTCTATCTGCGGTGCGACCGCCATGGGGTTTATCTCTGCGCTCATCGTCGGACCCTGCGTCACCGCTCCGCTCGCGGCGGCGTTGCTCTACATCGCCCAGACCGGCGACGCCGCGCTCGGCGCCTCCTCTCTTTTCGCGCTCGGGCTGGGGCAAGGGCTTCCTTTGATCGCCTTTGGCACGATGGGAAGCCGCGCCTTGCCCCGGGCCGGGGCCTGGATGGTGCAGGTCAAATATGTCTTCGGTTTCGTCTTTCTTGGTGCGGCTGTCTGGATGGCGTCCAGGCTTCTGCCCCCGCAGGCGACCCTGGGGCTATGGTCTATCGTGCTGTTGACTGCGGCCGTGTTCATTGGGGCGGCTGATCGGCTGACGGCCGATGCGACGGCCGGCCCGCGTTTCCGGAAGGCGACCGGCCTGGCGCTTTCGCTTGGCGGCGTGATCCTTGCCCTCGGAGCAGCATCCGGTGGCACCGATCCGCTACGGCCGCTTGCCCAATTCGGCGCCGGCGGCGGGGGGCAGCAGTCGACGACCGAACTGACCTTTGCCGAAGCGGATTCCACACCAGTTCTGGAAGAAAAGCTCGCCGCCGCCAATGGCCGCCCGACACTTGTCTACTTCACCGCCGATTGGTGCGTCACCTGCGGGACAATCGAACGCAACGTTCTGCCGAATTCGGAGATCGTGGCCGGGCTCGACGGTTTCCAGCGGGTCAAGGTCGATCTCACAACGCTGGACGACGCCAACCAGGCCCTGATGCGCGATCTCGCCGTTGTCGGGCCGCCCACAATGGTTTTCTTCGATAAAAATGCCACGGAACTCAGCGGTTCCCGGCTGGTCGGCGACGTGACCACCGAGACGCTGCGAGCTTCGATCGCCCGGACGGGACAGTGAGATGAATGCTGTCGCCATCGGCCCACTCGTTTTCGCGCCCGACCGCTTCGCCGCCATTCTCGCGATTGCGATCTTCCTGATCATCAGCGAAGTTCTGTCGCGAAGGGTGGACCAGCGCTTTTCCTCATGGGCGTGGGGCGCCGTTGTAGCCTTCGTCATCGGGGCGCGGGTTGGTCACGTCGTCACGCACGCTGCGAGCTTTATGGACGAGCCATGGCGGGTTCTGGCGCTCTGGCAAGGCGGCTTCCACATCGCGTCCGGCGTCGCGGTTGCGGTGCTGTTCACGTTGCTCCGGTTTCGAAAGCATTGGCTCCTGGCGCTTTGGTCAGCACTGCCCGGTGCCGTCGCGGCTTATGTCGCCGTCTTCGTCCTGCAACTGACCGCCGGCGCCCCAGCGACCCCTCTCCCGACCGGAGACAATTACGTGACACTGGCCGGCGAGCCGTTCAAGCCAACCGACCTCAAGGGCAGGCCCGTGGTCATCAACCTCTGGGCGACGTGGTGTCCGCCTTGTCGCCGGGAAATGCCGATGATGGCTGACGTGGCGGCCACCAATGACGAGGCCATGTTCGTTTTCGTCAATCAGGGCGAAGGACGTGAGGCCATCGACCGCTATCTGAAGACCGAGAACCTCAAGCTCGATCATGTCGCGCTCGATTCACTGGGAGAGTTTGGACGGCACTACGCGGTGCCGGGTTTGCCAGCGACGTTATTCATCGGAAGCGATGGGACGTTGCAGTCGGTGCACATGGGAGAGATTTCCAGAGAGGCGCTCACGGAAGGGGTTCGGAATATACAATAGGTTCGATTGCCCCTGCGGGCCGCAAGTCGATCGGGATGCGGGCCATGCCAGGCATTCCAATGAAACTTGTCGCATCACGTTCGTCGCCATTCTCGACGAGCCGGAACCGATCACATACGGGGCCGTGTGGTCGCCGCATAGCTCCAGTAAAGTGGTTCGCTGCCCTTTCACACAGGTAGATTCCGGGACGCCAAGACCATGGCGGCCGGCATCGCACTTCATCAGGGTAATCTCGGCTGGTGGAACATCGCACTCAACCTGCTGTTCTGCTCTGCAATCATCCTTATGGCGATCTCAGGTGTGGTGATGTGGTGGAAGCGTCGTCCCAAGGGCAAACTCGCCGCTCCGCTCTACCCCTGGAGCATGAGCGGCTGAGATGACCTCGACCATTGCCGCATCCTGTTTGAACTCCTGGCGGAAGCCGGCCGCACCGAGAGCATCCGCGGGATCCTGCGTGAGAACACTTCTGGCATCCGACGCCTGCTGGCTCAGGCCCTCGTGGCCGGCCAGGCACGCGGCGACGTGGACGCAGGTCTTGATCCCGAGCAGACGAGCGCAATCCTGATTGCGGTGCTCGATGCCGTGCCGATGCTTCCGCTTATGGCGCCTGGTATCGACTTCAAAGAGAGCCGTAGACTTGTCTCCACCATGGTGGGCCGCTTCCTCCGACCGCAGCAAGGGTCAGGCAGATAAGGTTCGACATGCACGGCCTTGACGACGATACCGTCACAGCCAGAGCGTAGTGCGACGATCCCCAACAATTAGCTGCCTCGCCATCGTTCATGGCGAAATCCACCGTAAGAGGGTTGGTATTCGAACTCCTGTCTTTGGTTGCTACGGTAGAGCCATGGCGGACTGTTGATAAAAGCTCCCGAAGAGAGTCACGGCTCTGCCGTTCAGGAGGTAACGCGTAACAGGCCACATATCCAAGCCGCTATCGGTCTAGCCATTTTCTATCCGGGAAGTGCCTCGACCATTTGCCTTGTCCTGTCACAGGCCAAGGTCGCGCTTGCGCCCTAGTGACCATTCGATGCCGCCGCCCGATTTGGCGACGCCGGTGATGTGCTGGCCGAGCTTGTCATCGATCTCGCGCGACCAGGGCACGAGCTGGAAGCCGAGCGCGCCGTCTGCTCCGCGCCCCTCGATCATGGCGAAGCGGCCCGAGTTCAGGGTGATCTGACGGCGATAGGTGCCGGAGACATATTCTCCAGCCTGCGCTTTCACATGCGGTAGGCCGGTGTCAGCCGCGAGTTCGGCGCCGGCGATATCGAGTTCACGTTGCCGCAGCGTTCTGAGCAGGTTGCGTTGCAGGATGATGCGCTGCCCCTCACGCCGGGCAAGACCTTCGTTGGCGAGATGTTCGGCCCGCGCATCCATCGCCTCGCGCACTTCCTTGCCGAAGCCGCCCGTGGCCAGCGGCATGGGCTCGCGCTCGACCAGCCGATGATCGAGCCAGGTGGCTCCAGGTGCCGTGATCTGGCTTGAGAGGTCGAGGTCGGAGCGATTGGCCAGGACCAGCGTGGGGCGCGGGTCCTCCAGTCCGCCGAAGCGCCGGACCTCGACAATACCGCCGATGTCGGGCGCGTGTTCGAAGGCTTCGATCCCGCGCAGGCGGACATGGTGTGCACGACCATCGGTGCCGTCGATCACCGCATAGGCTTCGCCGGTCAACTCGTCATGGAGGCCCTTGTCGACCAGCCTGCCGAGGATGGGCGAGCCGTTGCGGCCTGCATCGATCGCGAAATCTGCGACGCCGCGCTCCATGCCGCGTTCGGCAAAGGCGCGATGCATGGTCTTGATGATGTCGCCACGCTGCGCCAGATCGCGCAATGTCTGTTCTGCTCCCGGCCCGACGAACCATTCACCGACGCCGGCATCGGTGGCGAGGCCCATCTTTTCGAGATGGCGCAGGCGCGCGATCATCAGCCGGCGTATTTCGGGATCGTCGGGGCCCTTAGCCTCGGGCCTCAGGTCGATATAACCGAGTTCATTGGCCGTTCGAGCGATCTCCCGATCAAGCCGGGTCCAACGCTCTTGTGTGACCTCACGCTCGAGTGCGTTGCGGATTTCATACTCGGGCTTCGGGCCGAGTTCGAGATCGACAAGGTCCTGGGCGCGCGATGCCAACCCACGACTGATGTATTCGCGCGAGATGACGAGGTCGGCGCCGGTCTCATCCACGCCACGGACCAGCAGATGCACATGGGGATTGTCGGTGTTCCAGTGATCAACGGCGACCCAGTCGAGCTTCGTATCGAGATCGGCTTCCATCTGCCTGACGAGATCGCGGGTGAACCCCTTGAGGTCCTCCATGTCCGCAGCATCCTCGGGCGAGATGATGAAGCGGAAATGGTGCCGGTCTCCTTCGCAGTGCCGGGCGAAGCCGAGATCGTCGGCGCGGTCGGTCTCCGCGTCGAACATGATGCCCCGTTCTCCGTCCCGGCTGACGCCCTCGCGCTTGAGATAGGCGAGATGCGCCGACAGTGGCGCTGCGCGAAACGTGCGGCCCTTGTGGCGGGCGATGCGGGCCTTGACGATGACACGGCGTCGGCTTGCGAACAGTCGTGAGCGCCCGAACTTGCTATGACCACGGCCAAAGGTGGATGGCGCAGAGCTGGATGAGTGGCGAGACGAACGCGATGCTCCAAGCGAAGTAGTATGACCGGCCTTCTGGGCGGCACGCAGGACCTGGTTGACGAAGCTTTTGGCCTGCGGCGTGCGAGTGGATCGCGGCTTGCCGGGGCGGATGCGGAATTCGCGCTCGCTGTCGCTCATGTCCGGCATCCTCGCGGATGCAAACAAGCACCTGCCACGCGGGAGGCTTGAAATCCATGCCAAAAACCGTGCTTCTTGCACGCGACCGACCCGTCTGCCACGCAAAAGCCAAACCTCATCAGAGGTTTAGGGCGTTCGTGGCAGGCGCTTTTAACTTGCCCTACCGTTCGCACTATCTCTAATGCCGCCCGCCTTTCCGCCCATCCTTTCCGGCATCCCGCTGCGCTGCGAATTTGCACGCCACTTCTCATGGCCTCCCTCCGAGTGCAGTCATTGCCGGAAACAGGGCATCCGCCGGCGCGGGCGCGAGCGGATTTGCATGGGTGGCCGGTGCTATCGTCGTGCCAACGACGTTGCCATCTCCGTGCAATCCAGACGCAGACGCCGAGCGGTTAGGTGACGTCACGAAGAGCGCGGTTTCGCGCCAATCGGTGACCGACGATGCTACATTCGCGATACCATCTGGTAGCGGATCGCCACCGAAAAAGGGGACAAGAGCGGCGACATAGGCGCGGGTTTCAGCCGGCAAAGTGCGGCCTGCCGAGAGGTATTCGTCATAGCGCGCTGGGCCGGCATTGTAGGCCGCGAGCATCGCGCCGACATTGCCGTAGCGATCGAGCATCTCGCGCAGATAGGCGGTGCCGGCAAGGATGTTGTCGCGCGGCGCGAATGGATCGTCGCCGAGGGAGTAACGCAGGCGCAGTTCCGCCCAGGTGTCGGGCATGACCTGCATTAGGCCCATGGCGCCTGCGGACGAAATCGCCGTGCTATCGCCCGCGCTTTCGGTCAGCATGACGGCGCGAATCCAGTGCTCCGGAATGCTAAAACGCTGCGCGGCTTCCGACACATGATCGGCGATCGGATCGTTCGCCGACTGCGCCGTGAACGGTACTTCCTGTGCAAGCGCGGCCAATGCTGGAGTGGTGGCAAGGAAAAGGCCGGAAAGGAGAAGGAGCGCAAAGCGCCGGGCGGCGTGATGCAGCCCGAGCGCGTTTGCGTAGCGATGCCGAATGCAACGTAATGGCATCGTTCAATCCTTCCCGTCGCCCTTGGGCTGCCGGTTCCAATGCAGCGACCAGGAGACCGCGTCGCTGCCGTTCTGGAACAGATTGGCGCGGATCGGATGTGCGAGGGACGGATCATCGAGCAGCACGGAGAGATATTCGCCGGCCTTCTCTCCGGTGCGTGTCCAGGCAGCGCCGATCTCCGGCCCGTCGCCGTCTCCGCCGAGGTAGACGCGATGGTTGGGCGCGTTCTCAGTATCGGATGGTTCTGCGGGAAGAATGGCGACGGTTCGGTCAAGCGACATTGTCTGGATGCGTCCGGAAAAGCCGAAATTCTCGCGGGTGAATTCGCCGATCTGAGGCATGGGTGTAGTCCTTTCCTGTGCGGTGGATGTTACGGTCGGCGCGCATGGCGCCGCCGAAGGCCGGGCGTTCACCGCGTTGACGCCCGCCATTCGAAGCGCCCGCCGCCGTTCTCGTCGGTCCAGACCGGCGTGACGCGGGCAGTGATTGAGGAGAGCGAAAGCGGCCCGAAATATCGTCCGTCGAGGCTGTCGGGCGCGTCCCAGTTCATCAGGAATACTTCGCCGTCGGCGAGCAGCCGGCAGCCCTGCCATTGCGGCAGATCGCGACCGAAGCGATCGCGCGCCTGCGCCTCGCCATAGGCGTGGTCGTAAGCGATGATTGTCATTCCGGCGCGGCACACCTTGGTGCCGGGTAGCGCGAGCACGCGCTTGATGAGAGGTACGCCGCGCGACAGATATCCGCGTTCGTCGAGGAAGGTGGCGAGGTTGTCGGGCGGTTGTACCGCGACCAGATCGTCGACATCGATCGCCTCCGCCGGCGCGACAGCGTAGAGGCCGACCGGTACGCTCGCAGACGCATTCCAGATCAGCCGCGGCGCATGTTCGGTCCATGACGGCAGCGCGATCAGGGTGCAGCCCATCGTCATTGCGATCAGCGTTGCGCGTTGCGGATTCATGGCAGGATGTTCCTGCGCGCAAGCCATGCGCGGTGCTGGGCGAGCGAGTAACGGGATGACGGTAGGCCAGCGGCCAGGCGGTTATGGACATGCCGCCAGTGATCGGGCGCGACGTCGCTCGGATCGATGCCGAGTGCTTCGACGGCATCGATTGTCTGCAGTACCTTTTCGACCTGGGGCCAGCCATTGAGCTTGAGCAGGATATCGCCGCCGCGCCGCACGAAAGGCAGCGTCTGGTAGGCTTCGCCGGGCTCCACGACACGCACGATGTCGATGCGCGAGATAATGGTCCCATAGGCGTTGGACGCCCATCTCACGAACGCGAAGACGCTACCCGGAGCGAAGCTCGCAATACGGCGGGAATAATCGATCCGCTGCTCGGTGACTGGGCGGCCAAAGCGCAGCCAGTGCTCGATCCGGCCCTCGCGCCAAGTGAGTTCGACATGGGTGAGATGGGGCGCGGCCTTGTAGGCGGCGCGCACGTCCGCGGGCACTCTCATCGCTCCGCTCCTGACGGACGACTGCGCAGAGGCCGTGGCGGTGTTTCAGGGGCGCTCGTGAGCCCCGATCGAGGGCTATCGGATCCCCCGGAATCGACGCCAAAAGAAAGGTTTTCCCCAGAGTGCGCGTCTATACAAAAGTTAGATTCAAAGGAGTTATATAAGTTAAGAGGCGGATTCGGCGTGTCCTGCCAAAGGCTTAGCTGCGATCCGTGCGTGCGAAGTACAGTGCCTCGTGCGTTCGAAGTACAGATAGTGGATGCGTGCGAAGTACAGATCGCTTCCACATTTTGTCCACAGGCTCCTGATGAGCGCGTGGGACGGATATGAAGGAGCTCGCGACCGCCCTCGATTTCGCGTGCCAGCCGATAGCCCGGCAGCGGCTGACGCAGGATCAGCCGGCGCATTTGCAACGCGAAATCCGACGGCCGCGCGAGCGAACCGGATTTCTTGTGAAGATGGGAGAACTCGAAGCGCCAGCCTTCAGGCTGATGTCCGGCATGCTTGCGGGCAACGCGATAGAGCCAGCGTTCCAACCCGCCGGTCAGCCGGAAATATGCCGGATCGATCGCCAGCACCAGCGTGCGGTCGATGACACCGCGATAGAACCAGTCGGGCAGGACGAACTCCATGCCCTCGACACGGCCATCGCGACGGGTAAGCAATTCCCATTCGTTGATCCAGGAGAACTGGAGCCGCTGCCAGTGCTTGTCGTGGCGGATCGTGGTGCGGATCGAGGTCGATTGCAGCCGGTCCAGCGCGCCCTTGAGCAGGTCGTAGGCGCGAATACCGGTGCCGCGCCCGGTCGCGGTCAGGAGCTGATAGGGCGTGAAACGCAAGAAGCGGGATGTGACCAGCCCATGGTTCTGGGCCTCGACGATCTGGCTCGCCGCCCAGATAAGGACGTCGGCATCCCAGATCGTCGCCATGCCGTGCTCGGGTACGGCGAACACCTCGACCCGGACATCGCCGGAAGCATAGCGGATCGGAACGGTCCTCTTGGCCTTGGCCAAGGAGAAGAAGGGCCGTTCCATCAGATCGCGCTGATCGCGCGGGCTGGCGTCGCCGGTGGCGATCACGAACGCGTCGAGGTGGGTTCGTTCGGAGGCTTGTGGTCGATGGCGTGACATACGGCCCGGCCTCAGCGTGCGTAGCGGCCGGCATTGAGCTGGCGTGCAGGTTCCTGCCGCTTGGCAGGAAGCACGCTGCCACGCGGGTCCGAGGTCGAGGTGACCGTGCCCTTGGCAGCCCAGGCTTCCAGCTCATCGACGGCATAGACGACGCGGCCGCCGAGCTTGCGATAGGATGGGCCAGTGCCATAGGTGCGGTGCTTTTCTAGGGTCCGGGATGACAAGCCGAGGAAAGCAGCCGCCTCCTTGGTGCGCAGGAAGCGCGGCGGCAAAAGAGCAGTATCGGGTCGCATGGAAGCCTCCGTGGGTTGGTTTCGAGCCGCTGGTTTGCAGCGGCGAACACGGGCCACGGTGGCGAAGGAAAGATGCGTAGAGGGAGGGGGAATTAAGGGGGGCCTAAAATCCCCCACCCATGATCGTATCGGCGGCTATAGCCGGCGGCGGAAGCGCAGGAGCTTGAGGTAGCCGCCGCCGATCATCGCATCGCCATAGTCGAGGAGGCCGCTCACGGTCTCGCGCAAGGAGGAGGTTTTCCAGTGTTCGGAAGCTACGCGCTCGATGCCGAAGAGGACGCGAGCGATTTCGCGTTGACTGGCATCGTGCTCGCGGCCGTCGATGGCACGGAACATGGCTTTCAGACGCTGCCTTTGCTGGGCTGTTATCCGCCGGTCGGGCGGCACCTTGTATCCAAGGAAATGGCGCAGAAGCCGGTCGAGAGCAGCCATGTTATCGAGGCCGTCACGGCTGATCGGGATGCGCGCCTCCAAGGGATCGTGCGGACCGCATTCCCGGTCGATGACGAGTTGAAAGTTTTGCCCCAAGCTACGGCGAAGGATATGCAGGTTCTCAGGCGAGGCTCTGGTCTCCCAGTCGAGAACCATGCTTGCGGTCGCCTGACCTTTCTGCGGCTTCCGGCTCGTACCGGCTATAAGGCGCAGCACGCCGGCATTGGCGTGCTCGCTCCAGAAGATCGGCTGATCAGCGCCGGCCAGTCGTGGACGGGCGGCGAAATCGCAAACCCCAGCGGCGCTCCAGTTCAGCCGGCATCGGATGACCGAGGGCGCGTCGCCGCTTCAGGGTGGCGTAGTCCTTCTGATAGTCCCGATTTCGCCTCAGGCATTCCCATGCAATGTCGTCGACACTGGCATGGTCCACGAAGTCATAGGCCGCTTCAACGCGCCAGCCGGATGTATTGGGCTTCATGACTGCTCCTCCCGCTCAACAGCAACACGTCAAACAGGAGAAAGGATTCCGGTGATTCATCCACAGGGCAAGCACCCTGCCGCGGCAAGCCGCCTTGCGCTACCGGCAACGCGATGGTCGGGCTGCGTTCAGTTCGGCCGGCCCAGTCGCAGAATCTTGTAGCCGTGTTCGGTCATCCAATGAGCTCGAGCCAGATGACTGTCATGGATCTTGCGCGCACGCTCCGGTTCGGCGTCGGGGTCGATGCCGAAAAGCACCTCGACGGCCTCCTCCCAGCACGCCCCGTCGGCTTCGGCATCGAGCAGGCGACAATAGAGCTTGACGTGCTGACGGTCGTACTCGGTCAGCATATCCCCGGCCGGCGCCTCGTCGAGAAAGGATAGCGTCGTCATTCCATCTCCCGTTGTTTGTGGTGCAGTCCACTAAAGCGGCGCGCACAATAGTGCAACGATATGACGGGGAAACGGCGGCAATCGTCGATGGTTTCGGCGAAAACGGGAGACGCAGAAGAGGCAACTCTTCTACTTTTGCGTCTCCAGTTGCGATACATCGATCATCACCCCGATATGCGGGCCGGAATTGATGAAGACGACACCAGCCGCTTCGAGCGCGCGGCGCACCTGATCGGCGGTGCTTTCATAGACGCGCAGGCCATTGAGCGACTCCATGCGCTTGAGCGCCGTGAGCGATACTTTGGCCCTGTCGGCAAGCATCTCCTGTGTCCAACCCAGCAATGCGCGCCCGGCCCGTGTCTGATGAGCGGTGATCATGCATGATCACCTCCTACAGTCACGAATGCGCACGCCAGAACTACCACTTCTCTATTCGGACCAACCCAGTAGCGAGAGACCCGTCACTCTCGAGCGGACATTTTACATACTATAGTTGATAAACTCATAGTATGTAAATCGCGATCTTCCTGCGCATGGACATGCGCAAACTGGTCGGCCGGAACTTCGCCCGCCTGCGTCGGGAGAAGGGCCTGACTCAGGAAGAGGTCGAAGCACGTTCCGGCTTCAGCCAGCAATATCTCAGCAGCCTCGAACGTGGGCGGAGGAATCCGACCGTGATTACGCTGTATGAACTCGCCCAGGCCCTCGGCGTCAGCCACGTCGATCTGGTCGAGCCCGACGACGAGGTTTGAGCGGCACACCCGCGAGGATCATGCTTCTCTTCGTGGTCGGTACAAGACCGCCACAGGATGGGATCAGAGGAACCGGCGGGACAATCTAAATTGCGACATCACCTCGGCATCGGCCTTGGCGGTCAAGTCGTATTTGCGCGCTCGCCGTTCCCCGTCCCCTCACGGGAAGTGCCTCGATCGAGCAGCAACCCGATCGAATCTTTATGCCGATGGAGTTGCGCCTTCCGGCCGCTGGCCCCAGTTGAATTCCGTTCCGTCGATCCACATGCGATGGAGGATCACAGCGATTTTCCGCGCCAACGCGA
Organism: Mesorhizobium sp. J18; assembly: GCF_007829525.1. Classification (GTDB taxonomy): domain Bacteria; phylum Pseudomonadota; class Alphaproteobacteria; order Rhizobiales; family Rhizobiaceae; genus VLJP01. Next base: position 27,105 of record NZ_VLJP01000022.1, on the reverse strand, counting down.
TGATTGCCTTCTTGTGGCCTCGGCGTCGCGAGATCTGTGCACCCCATGCCTTGAGCGCCGACCACCGTTTCACGCGCGTCAGCAGCACTTGCGCGGCCTCATAGAGGAGGCTTCGCATCATCTCATCGCCCCATCTCGATATCCGTCCGTTGCGATCGACTTCGCCGGATTGTAGCTTGCGTGGTGTCAGTCCAAAGTGGGCGCCGACAGTGCGTGAGCGCGTGAAGCGGGCCGGAACATCGACCGTCGCCCGGAACGTCAGTGCGACAAGAGGACCGACGCCGGGAACGGTCATGAACCGGCGTGTCACTTCATCCTGGCGGGCTAACCGGACAAGCATGTCATCCAACCGGCCAAATTGCTCTCGCAACCCGCGCCGCGCCAGCAGCAAAGCGTCGGCCACGGTGTGCAGGTCCGTGTCAGCGATCAACTCGCGCACCCGAGACTCGAAGTCGCGAGCAGTCACCTTGCCGAGGTGATAGCCGAAGTTTCGGATGAGGCCGCGGATTTCGTTTTCGACGTCCTGCAGCTTGTTCCGCAGGAGTTGCCGCGCGGTGAGGATGGTGCGGAGACGCTGGCTGTTGGGCGTTTTCACATGCACCGGCTTGAACAGTCCGACGCGCATCATCTGCGCAATCCCGCGCGCATCGTGCCGGTCTGTCTTGTTGAGTTGCGCCGCCAGCGCTGCTTTCATGTGTCGGGTTTCGACGCAGACAACCGGAATGTTGGCTTCCGCCAACGACCCATAGATATGCTGTGACAACATCCCCGCCTCGAGACCGACGCGGACGATCGGAAACTGAAGTGACAGGATATGCTGAGCGATCTCTTCCGGATCGGAGAAAAGCTTGCGTTCATGCACCACGTTGCCATCGTGATCGACGACGCAGAGATTGACACTGCGGGCCGAGACATCCAGCCCGATATAATAGCTTTGAGACATTCCGAATCCCCTTCTTCGAATCAAGGACCGGCAGTTCTCATAACCAATCTTCGGACGGTTTTGTAAACTACGACTATTTCAGTCGTTCCTGGCATGTTCGCTGGAACGATAGCGCCGGCTGCAAGCGGCTCCGGAGTTCCTGACGTCACGGCCACTGCCACGCGCTGAGATCTTCGTTCATGGGGATACCCGGGCACTTGCTTGCAAGGTAGATCCAGGATCGTCACACCTGGGGGGAAAATCATCCTTGGAAGCGTCTGTCCCCGAGCGAATGTATGGCGCAGAGATATTCTCGTTGCATCTGGAGTTGCTCGCGCCAGAATCGGCCGAGCGGCTGGGGGGAGGTCGTTCCGGCTCGCAGCATTACTGTGGCTGCGCGCCGGAACGGGATGCAAATGACCTCATGGCATCGCCGCCTGCAACGTGATCGAGCTTTTCGAGTAGGTGCCGGAACATGTCTTCGGATCCGGTAGGCAATGCAAAGGCGGGATGCCTTTGCAGCTGTCGGGTAATCTCTCTGTCTCCGATGCCCGTCGCCAATTGCGCGCGACACCTCAAAATTCGTGTCCCGTCTCATCTGCATCCGTATCCCTTCTCGTCATGATACGAAACAAAGCATGCCAAATTCCGTTCCCGCAAAGTTCTGTGGTGCGAGGGCACGGCTTGCTGGTGCACGGTTCCACGCGTCATCGAAACGCGCTGCTAACGTGTCAGAAGTATTCAGGATTGGTTTGGAGAGAAGAGTGAAATGGTTCGACCAGCGCACACGGATGAAGACAAAACGTCGCTTTGCTGAGGGACGGAAGCAAAGCGGAATGAGCGGTCATTGGCACGTTGATGGCCGAATGACGTGTTCGGGGCGTAGGCAGATCGGCTACTTCTGGATAGGCCGGGGAAGCAGGCCTGCTGTATGCCCCTGACACAGACAAAACCTCGGCTGCCCATTTCAAGCGGGGCGCCTGCAGGGCTCTTGAACAACCAATCAACTGAACTAAATCGTCTTCTGCCGGATGCCCATTCGGGGCCGGCATGTCGTGTGAATGCGAGAGAGCAGTCGGCGACAAAGGACTTGTATCCATGTTGCTCAAAGGAGGATGTGGCTATGAGAACCACTTTCGATTTCACTCCCCTGTTCCGGTCAAGCATCGGCTTCGACCGAATGCTGAGCGCGCTCGAAGCCGCGAGCCGCGTCGAGACCATCGACAACTGGCCTCCCTATGACATCGCCAAGACTGGCGAGGACGACTACCGCATCACCATGGCGGTGGCCGGCTTCAGCCAGGACGAGCTGACCATCACGCAGGAGCAGAACATGCTCATGGTGTCCGGTCAGAAGGCTGGTGAGGACAACGGTCAGTATCTGCATCGCGGCATCGCCGGACGCGCTTTCCAGCGCCGCTTCGAGCTGGCCGACCATGTAAAGGTCGTGGGCGCGAGCCTCGTCAACGGTCTACTGAAGATAGATCTCAAGCGCGAGGTTCCCGAAGAGATGAAGCCGCGCCGGATCGAGATCGCGGCGGGCGAGTCGCTCCCCAAGGTCGAGACCAAGCAGATCGAAGCCGAAAAGCAGGCCGCCTAAGGCCGTCCCCATCGCAACTCGCGCACCCGGCGCCGGGCAATCCGTTCGGCGCCGACGGGGAAGCTTTGCAATCCAGTGAACCGGAAGGAGAAAAACAATGAGTGTTCGTGATCTGATTCCGTGGGGCCGAAACAACGGAAACCAGCCCCCGAGCCTCTTCCGCGATGGCGAGCGTGATCCGTTCCTGTCGCTGCATCGTGAGGTGAACCGGCTGTTCGATGATGTCTTCCGTGGCTTCGGTTCCAGCCTGCCATCCTTCGGTGGTGTCTCCGCTTTCGGCGGGAGTTGGCCAAACGTCGAAATCTCCGACGGCGAGAAGGAGATCAAGGTGACGGCCGAGGTGCCGGGGCTCGAGGAGGAGGACATCGAAGTCCTGCTCAACGACGGCGTGCTGACACTGCGTGGCGAAAAGCGCTCCGAGACGGAGGACAAGGACAGGCAGTTCTCCGAGCGCTTCTATGGCCGTTTCGAGCGCCGTATCCCGCTCGGCTACGAGCTCCAGGAAGACAAGGTCGATGCACGTTTCAGGAATGGTGTGCTGACGGTGACCTTACCAAAGAGCGAGAAGGCGCAGTCGCGGGTCAAGCGCATCGCTATCAAGAGCTGACGCATGGCAGGCCGGCGGCGGGCCATTCGGCCGCCGCCGGCGCATCCTTCGCCAACCAGGGAGGGATGAACGATGGAGATTGTAGGACAGATAGAGCAAACGCCGAAAACGCAGGTTCCGCCGAGTTGGCCGTGCAACGACAACCGGCACAGGCCTCTTTCGATGGCAAGTTCATTTTTTCCGGAGGACGCGGTCGCGCGCATCTACAAACCATCCCGCTCGGTAATGTCCTCCGGCAAGGCGCGCACGAAGGGCTGGCGCCTCGCCTTCGAGCGGCGCACCGCGCCTTTTATCGAGCCGCTTATGGGCTATACGGGCGGCGACGATACGCTGACCCAGGTCGAGCTCAGTTTTCCGTCATTGGAAACCGCGATCAACTACGCCGAACGGCAGGGACTGACCTATGTGGTCCAAGCTCCGGACGCACAGATTGCTGCAGACCGCCGGCCAGCCGATGAAGCGCCTGTGCATGACGGAAGGCGGATGCACGCCTTCTCCGACGCGACCTTGGACCGGCTCGGCCTTTCGGCTCTTCAGGAAAGCTATGGGCGCGCGCTCGATAGCGCGGCGAACCGCAACGATCCGCCTGGTCCGGAAAGCTGGGCAACGCCCATGGGCGTGGTCGATGATCCAACGCTGACGCTGGAGGCCAAGCGTTCGATCCTTATGAACTGGGCCATGACGGAGTATCTGATCGACCAGGCCACCAACGAGGGCATGCCTGAAAACAACCGGCCATCGCGCCTCGACGAGGTCGAACAGGCGCTGCTCGCACTCGAACGAGGAGTTGCGGCCGATCGGAATGATTCAGGCGCACGAAAGGCAGCGTGAGGTGCAGCGATGGACCCGCATGTCGTCTTCGATTGCCAGAAGGCTCTGCCGAACAGGTTTGCACTGACGCTTGCCGCCGCCGCGCGCACCCGGGCGCTCGGCCGGGGCGCTGAGCCAAGGCTCGATGCGGACAATGGCAGTGTGACCGATCTTGCGCTGCATGAGATTGCAGCCGGCGTGTTTACGCGCAACGAGCTTGCACCGTTTCTGCTCGATCCGGGCGGAAGGCGTTCTCTTCCTCCTCCCGGTCCGGGTTCCAGGCTTCGCGGCGGCGGTTGCGGAAGCGCCGCTGCCGCACCCGCCTCCCGTCAGCGGGAGACGGTTCATTGATGACGCAACCAACCGACAGTGAGGAATGAACGATGCTAAAGTCTCTGAACTCCGACAACCGGACCGCTTTCGATATCGTCAATATCGTCGCCGGTCTCGGTCTTCTGCTGTCACCTTGGTATCTCGGCTATTCGGCCGAAACCTATGCCGCGTGGAATGCCTGGGTCGTCGGCGCCGCCGTGACGCTGATCGGGGTCGCCGCGCTCTTCGCGTTCCATCAGGTAGAGGGATGGGCCAACGTTGCGCTCGGCCTTTGGGCCGTGATCGCGCCTTGGGCATTGGGCTTCTCGGCCGTGACGGCCGCGATGGCGGCGCATGTCATTGCCGGCCTCATCGCCGCGGCCCTGGCCGCAGTCAGCCTGTGGCTCGGCAGCAACCAGCCATATTCGACAGCTTGACGTCAAAAATGGCCCGGCCGTGCGCCGGGCCTATTCGCACTCTCCGTCTGACCTCAGGCGGAAAGGAGGACATCAGCCGACTGGTCAAAAACGGAGATCGCTCATGTTCAGGAGTGTCATAACCCTGCGTCCGGCCATCATCACATTCTGCGCGGCCCTCGCCTTCGCGGGACTGCCGTCCGCGGCCATTGGGCAGGCCGTGCCGGGCGTTGCGGGAGCGCTTCCCACCCTTGCCCCCGTGCTCGAACGGGTGACGCCAGCCGTGGTCAACATCTCGGTCGTCTCGGAGACGCCCGCGGCATCCAATCCGCTTTACAACGATCCGTACTTCCGACGTTTCTTCGATCTTCCCGAAGCGCCGCCCCCGCGGCAGCGCATGAGCGCCGGTTCCGGCGTGATCGTCGACGCGGCCAATGGCCATGTGCTCACCAACCATCACGTGGTTTCCAACGCCCGCGAGATCACGGTCACGCTGAAGGACGGGCGTCGCCTGCGCGCCGAGCTTGTCGGTTCGGACCAGGCGACGGACATCGCTCTCCTCAAGGTCGAGAGCAGCAATCTCGTCGCGCTGGAGATCGGCGATTCCAACCGCCTCAAGGTCGGCGACTATGTGGTCGCCATCGGCAATCCCTTCGGCCTCGGCCAGACGGTCACCTCCGGCATCGTCAGCGCGCTTGGCCGCAGCGGCATCAGCAATGACCGCTATGAGGATTTCATCCAGACCGATGCCTCCATCAATCCCGGAAACTCGGGCGGCGCCCTGGTGACGCTGGACGGCAGGCTCATCGGCATCAACACGGCGATCCTCACCCCAGCAGGCGGCAACATCGGTATCGGATTCGCGGTGCCCAGCAACATGGCGGTTTCCGTCATGAACCAGTTGATCGAGCACGGCGAGGTGCGGCGCGGCAGGCTGGGCATCGGCATACAAGACCTCACACCCGATCTCGCGGAGGCGCTCCAGCTCGGCGAGCTGCGAGGGGCTGTGATCGCCAATGTCGAGCCCGGCTCGCCAGCCGAGCGGGCCGGCTTGCAGGTGGGAGACGTGGTCACCGCGATCGACGGGCATCCCGTTCAGGGAGCGACGGACCTCAGGAACCGCATCGGCCTCACCCCGGTCGGCAGCACGATCGGCCTGACGATCAGACGCGGGGACAGCGAGCAGGTCGTCAGCGCCAAGATCGCCGCGGAGACCGGCACGTCGGCCGATCTGTCCGGCACGCCGCTCGATGGCGCCCGGATGCGGGATGCTTCCCCGCCCGAGGCGCAGCAGGCCGGAGCCGACGGTGTAGTCATCGAGAGCATTCTGCCCGACAGCCCCGCAGCACGGGCTGGCCTGCGTCCCGGAGACATGATCGTGGCGGTCAACAGGTCGCCGGTCTCTTCCGTGGCGGATTTGCGCGGCGCGATTGCGGGCCAGCGCACCATACTGGCGCTGGAGCTGATCCGCGACGGCGGCCGTCTCCTGCTAGTCGTGAGGTGAACGGGAGCTGCGACCATGGAAATGAACAAGAAAACCCAGTTCAACATCGGGTACTGGATCGCGGCCTTCTTCGCGCTGATGCTGTTTCAGTATCTCTTCACAACGGCCACGCAGGTGGCGCAGATCCCCTACAGCCAGTTCCAGACCTATCTCGAACAGGGCCGGATCGCCGAGGTCGCTGTTTCCGACCGCTTCATCCAAGGCACCTTCAGGGAGCCGGTGAATGGACGGCCGATGTTCATCACCACCCGCGTCGAGCCCGATCTGGCGCGTCAGCTTCAGGAGCACGGCGTGGTGGTCACCGGCCAGATCGAAAGCACTTTCCTTCGCGATCTTCTGTCCTGGATCATCCCAGTGGCCCTCATCGTCGGCATCTGGATGTTCATGATCCGGCGCATGGGCGGCGGCATCGGCGGCGGGCTGATGCAGATCGGAAAGTCGAAGGCGAAAATCTACGTGCAGTCCGACACCGGCGTCACCTTCAAGGACGTGGCCGGCGTGGACGAGGCCAAGGAAGAGCTGAAAGAGATCGTCGATTTCCTGAAGGATCCCCAAGGCTATGGCCGCCTTGGAGGGCGGATGCCCAAAGGCGTTTTGCTCGTCGGCCCGCCCGGCACCGGCAAGACCCTGCTCGCCAAGGCCGTCGCGGGAGAGGCCGGCGTGCCATTCTTCTCCATCTCCGGATCGGAGTTCGTGGAGATGTTCGTCGGCGTTGGCGCCGCTCGCGTGCGCGACCTGTTCGAGCAGGCGCGCGCCAAGGCGCCGGCCATCATCTTCATCGACGAGCTCGACGCGCTCGGCCGCGCCCGCGGCATCGGCCCGATGGCGGGCGGCCACGACGAGAAAGAGCAGACGCTCAACCAGTTGCTCGTCGAGCTCGACGGTTTCGACTCCTCCACTGGTCTCGTGCTGTTGGCCGCGACCAACCGGCCGGAAATCCTCGACCCGGCGCTGCTACGCGCCGGCCGCTTCGACCGTCAGGTTTTGGTCGACCGGCCCGACAAGCAGGGTCGCGTCCAGATCCTGAGTGTCCATCTGAAGAAGGCCAAGCTCTCGCCGGACGTCGAGCCGGAGAAAATCGCGGCACTAACTCCCGGATTCACGGGAGCGGACCTCGCCAACCTCGTTAACGAGGCCACGTTGCTCGCCACCCGCCGCAAGGCGGAATCCGTGACAATGGAAGATTTCAACAATGCGGTGGAGCGCATCGTGGCCGGGCTCGAGAAGCGCAACCGGCTGCTCAACCCGAAGGAACGCGAGATCGTGGCCTATCACGAGATGGGGCATGCCCTGGTGGCGATGGCGCTGCCGGGCGTCGATCCGGTCCACAAGGTCTCGATCATCCCGCGCGGCATCGGCGCGCTGGGCTACACCATCCAGAGGCCGACCGAGGACCGATTCCTGATGACTCTTGAAGAACTGCAAAACAAGATGGCGGTACTTCTTGGTGGTCGCGCGGCGGAGAAGATTGCCTTCGGCCACCTCTCAACCGGAGCCGCAGACGATCTGGCGAAGGTCACCGACATCGCCCGAGCTATCGTCACGCGCTATGGCATGTCCGAGAAGCTCGGCCATATCGCGCTGGAGAAGGACCGGCGCTCCTTCCTGGCCACCGACCAGCCCTATTACGGTCCACAGGAACGCAGCTATTCCGATGAAACGGCCGCCGCGGTGGACGCGGAGGTACGCCGGATCGTCGACGAGACGTTCGACAGGACCGTCGCGCTGCTTTCCGAACGCCGCGATTTGCTGGAACGAACTGCCCGCCGTCTACTGGAAAAGGAGACGCTTGACGAAGCGGAACTCCGCGCGCTGGTCGACGTTGATGCGCCGGCGCGTGAGGTGGTTCCATCCGGCTGAGGACGTAGCGTGGATCTGCCAAACCTGCATCGCGACGACTTGCCGCAGCTTCGAGAGCTTGCAAGCTTGGTGCTTGCACCAGCTTTCACGCCCCAATATCAACTATTTCACGACAGTTGCTAAGGGTTTGAATGAGCGTATTGTCTGGGGACGCAGTCATCGTGCCTACTGGCGTGCCGGGCCTGGACGACATCCTGGCAGGTGGCTATGCCGCCAACCGTGCTCACCTCATCGAGGGTCAGCCAGGTTCCGGAAAGACCACGATCGGCATCCAGTTTCTGCTCGAAGGCCTGCGCAGCAGCGAAAGGTGTCTTTACATCACGCTATCCGAAAGCAAGCGTGAGCTGCTGGCCGTAGCCGAGCGACACGGCTGGGATCTCTCCGGCCTCGAAATCTACGAGCTCATCCCGCCCGAACTGAGCCTCGATCCGAGCAACCAGCAGACACTGATCCATTCCTCCGAGCTGGAACTCGGGGAGACGGTGCGCATGGTCCTGGCAGAGGCCGAGCGGGTCAAGCCCACCCGCGTGGTCTTCGACAGCCTCTCGGAAATCCGCCTGTTGTCACAGGGCTCCCTGCGCTACCGGCGGCAGGTGCTGGCGCTGAAGAATTTCTTCCTGCTCCATAATACGACAGTTCTCCTGCTCGACGATCTCGCGGCCGGACCTGACGACCTCAATCTTCACAGCTTGGCCCACGCCATCATCCGGCTGGAGCAACTGGCGCCCATCTATGGTGTGGAGCGGCGGCGTGTCCGGGTCATCAAAATGCGTGGAACGCATTTCCGCGGCGGGTATCACGACCTCATCATTCGGCGCGGCGGGGTGCAAGTGTTTCCTCGCCTCGTCGCCCAGGAGCACCAGCGCGCCTTCGACTCGGAACCCGCCTCCAGCGCACTGCCGGAGCTCGACGCGTTGCTCGGCGGCGGACTAGACCGCGGCACTACGACGCTGATCGCCGGCCCCTCCGGTTCGGGCAAGTCGTCGCTGGCGCTCGCATTCGCTTACGCTGCGCTGAAGCGCGGCGAGCATGCCCTTTTCGTCAATTTCGACGAGACGCGGCACGTCTTCTTCCGCAGGGCGGCCGGCCTCGGAATGGACCTCCAGCCCTTCCACGACGCCGGCGCGCTTGTGGCGGAGCACGTGGACCCTGCGGAGCTGTCGCCGGGCGAACTCGTCGGCAGGATCCGCAACGCGGTCGAGGGACACGACGCCCGGGTGGTCGTGATCGACTCCCTCAGCGGATACATGAACGCGATGCCCGAGGAGCAGTTCCTGCTGCTGCAGATGCACGAGCTGGCGACCTATCTCAACCAACAGGGCGTGGTGAGCATCCTTATCCTCGCGCAGAGCGGCATGGTAGGGCAGATGCATTCGCCGCTCGACCTGACCTATCTTAGCGACGCCGTGCTGATGCTGCGCTTCTTCGAGGCCGGCGGCCGCATTCGGCGCGCCGCCTCGGCGATCAAGAAGCGCACCGGTCCGCATGAAAGCACCATCCGCGAGTTCATGATCGACGCCGGCGGCATCCGGGTAGGCGAGGCGCTGACCACGTTCCGCGGAGTGCTAACCGGCGTCCCGGCATATGAAGGCGACGACCAGACACTCATCAGGCAACGCGATGCCGCCGGATAGCGGGCGCGTCCTGCTTCTCACGCCCGAGGGCCGCGATGCAGAGGTAGCCTCCGCTATCTTGCGCAACGTGGGCATTACCTCGCGCGCCGTCCGGGTTATCCCGGAACTCATCGAACACCTGCCGGAGGCCAGCTGTGCTGTGGTCTCGGCGGAAGGGCTCCTCCGCGCGGACCGGCAGGAATTGGCGGCATGGATCAACTCGCAGCCGCCGTGGTCCGACTTCCCCTTCGTCCTCCTCACCTTCCGCGGTGCGGCCCCCGATCCGCGCCTGGTCGAGCTGCTCGGCAACGTCACCATCCTCGAGCGGCCGTTCCACCCCAACGTGCTGGTCAATGCCGTGCGCTCGGCGGCGCGGGCGCGCCGGCGCCAGCGCGAGGCCGAGCTTTACCTGGACGAACGCCGGCGCTCTGAGGAGCACAAGGAAATCCTGATCCGCGAGCTGCATCACCGTGTTAAAAACATGCTCGCCACCGTGCAGGCGCTGATCCGGGCGCCGACGACCGCCGTGGGCAGCGTCGCCGAGTTCCGGGACATCCTCTCGGCGCGCCTCCAGTCGCTGGCCCAGACCCACGACCTGCTGCTTGCTGGTGATTGGCAGGCCGTGCCGCTCAGGGAGATTCTGCGGGGCGAGCTCAGTCCGTTCGGCGACGGCATGCGTATTCAGCTCGAAGGCCCGGAAGTGGAATTGCCGCCCGATCTCGCCCTGGCGCTTGGGATGGCGTTTCACGAGTTAGCGACGAACGCCGCCAAATATGGCGCCCTGTCGACCCCAGCCGGTCGGCTCGAGGTCAACTGGGAAATACGAGCAGACGACACCGAACTGGAACTCGCTCTGCGCTGGGTCGAGCGCGACGGTCCTTCCGTAACGCAGCCTGGCCGGCAAGGCTTCGGAACCAAGCTGATCCAGCGTATGCTGGGTAGTCGCAAGGGAGCAGGCTTTTCCTTTGATTTTCAGCCGTCTGGATTGGAGTTCGGCCTGACCCTGTCTCTGGAGCAACAGCCTTCGGCTGGCATCGCCGGAGTCCCGGCCAGGATACCTGCGGTCGGACCTCTCGGGGCGTAGGATCATTCCGTTGGCTCGGATAGACCGCCCGCTTCCGCAGGAGACGAGTATGCCTGAGCATCTGCTCTGTGCCGCAAGAAGCCTCATTGCTCGTGGTTTCTACATGTCTGCTTACAGGAAGCGGCAAAGACGTCCACAACGGTCAGGAGGGGGCACAATGCGGTCATTCGTGAAGCGTGGCGGGAACGACTGACCAAGGCTCGAAGCTGCCATCCGGGAGCGACCGAATACCCCATCTATTATAGTCGGAGTTGGCCGGAAATCCACCTGAAACGGACGGATCAAGCGGGGTTGCGTGGATGGTCAACTACGGCTGATTCGGTCGCCTATGGCTCGAACCGCGTAGCTGCGATGGCCGCCGAATGAGCAATTAGGGCTTAACGCCGGGATTCCAGAGACCTGGTGGGAGCGGCCGCGTGTCGGGCTTTCCAGGTCGGTCGCAACCGCAGAGATGCCATGTTTGAGCGGCACGGTCCCGGTGACGGCGCATTCCGTGATGCGGCAATGTGCGGAAGGACGATACAGGTGGGACTATGATCGTTATTTTCAGGTTTCTCGCGGCGGCAATCTTGTCGATTGGTATGGTGGCAGGGCTCGCGGCGGCGCAGGATGTGCCCGCGTCGAAAGTGCTCGCCGAACCCAATGTCGTGATGGAGGCCGATCCGCCGCCGCCCTTTACCTATTGGGCGCCGGAAAACTCCACGATCCGCAACCATCCGCGTATGGAGGGTGTCTGGACCGCCGAGATCGAGGGGCAACCGGCACGTTATTATTATGGCGATCAGTGCCGGGCGTCAGAGTTCCAGGGCTTCGTTGGCCAACCGCTTGATGCTCTTCCCGAAAAGCCTGAAAATGCCGTGTGGCGCATAGCATGCTCGTCATGCGCGATGACGTCAGATCTTGGCCGTGCTCGGATGAACGTGTTCTACGAAGACAGTTCCCAGACGATCACCAAAATTTCCTGCGGCTGAGCCTGAGGGTAAGGTAGTGTGCATGGCGCCAGTGGCGACATGCTGCTTTCAAAATCCGTTGCCTAATCGTGTCGTAGGCCGCGGCGGTCGCCAATAGCTGGCTCTCAATCGTAGTCGAAAGTCCACGGCTACGCCGTCAATGCCGGCAACGGTGCCTTCATTGCGAGAGCTGAGACCGCATTTGCGCGATATCGTCGTTCAGTTTGGCCGATTGCTCATCGAACCATTCAGCGCTGGCGTAGCCGAAATATGGCTTGGGAAAATTGTAGAATGTTCCGCTTCCGCTCACCTCCGCGCTGTTGAGGGCGTCGAGATGTTGCGCTGCTTGCGCCCTGATCTGCTCGACATCGTCGGTGCAGATCGACGATGGTTGACGATAAGCCCAGTTGGTCCAGTTGTCCTTCTGCTTGAGGGCCTCCTGGGTGGAAAGCCAATCGTCACATAGCGGTCGGGCCGCGCTAAGGCGCTCATCGATCGAGGCCACGAAGGCAGCGTATTGCGTCCGCAGATCCTCCAGTTCACGCTCGGCGCTTGCCCGTGCTTCGTCTTCCTCGCGCTGCCTGCGCTCCTGTTCAGCCTGCCGATTTGCCTCGTCGGTTGATTCCTTGAGCTGGGTGATCCGTTCGGCCAACTCGGAATTCTCGAAATGAGCCAGTTGGAACCCCATGGGATTTGCGGCTTCGTCTTTGAGACGGTTATCGAGTTCCCGGCGGCACTCGGTCTTCATGACGCCAAGCATCTCGGCCGGCATGTCCTTGAGAATATCCTCGTCGAGATTGGCAATCAGCCGGACGCATTCCACCGTGCTTCGGGAAATGCTGAGGGGAGCGTCCGAGCGAATAAAGGTCGATCGTGAACCAAGAAGATCGAGAAGCTGGGCATCGGTCGCTTCCGGTGTCTTCTCGCCACAAGCGGCCAGGACGGGAGCAACACAGAGCAATGCGGCGCCGACGCAAACAGCTTTTCTTGAAAAATGCAGCATGGACAATCTCTTATCCCGTACCAATTGGTGATTCATGTTCTTCTTCATCTTCAACTACCCGCTTGGTCCGCGAAGCTCAACCCGATAGGCGTGAAAGTGGGGCCCGGCGGCTTTTACCGCCGGGCTTTGAGCCGAGCCCTCAGAACGGGATCTCATCGTCCTCGACGAGTTGGCCGCCGTCGCTCCGGGTCTGCTTGGCCCGGCTGAGGAAGTCCACGGTCTCGGCGATGATCTCGCAGCCGTAGCGGTCAACGCCCTGCTGATCGGTCCACTTCGTGTAGTGGATGCGGCCGCGGACCAGGACCTTCATGCCCTTCTCGCAATGCTCCTGGACCGTCTTGCCGAGGCCGTTGAAGCAGGTGATGCGGTGCCATTCGGTGTCCTGGACTCGATAGCCCTTTTCGTCGCGGACGACGCGACCTTCCGAGTAGCGCGGGCGCGAGGTGGCCAGCGTGAAGTGGGTGATGCTGGTGCCGCCCTGGGTGGTGCGGGATTCCGGGGCCTGGCCGATGTTGCCTGCGAGGATGACGATGTTCTGCATGGTAGTTCTCCGTTGCTTCATTCGGAGGGACCATCCCTCCGATGATGCCCGGCCAAGACCGTCGGGAGATGCCTGCACTGACGCCCAGCGTCAGCTTGACCCGTAAGGCCCGGAGTGGGGCGGGCAGGCGCGTGAGCGCCAACACGGTCCGGAGCCGCGCGGGTTGCGGTCAGAAACCGAACGGGATTAGGGGATCAGTCAGGAGGAGGGATCGGTCTTTCAGAAGAAGCTAGAGGACGGGGACAGCCAGCAGAACCTTCCTCTTCATCGCCAACACGGACTGCGAAGGATCCGCCCCCCACTACCCTGGCGGCAGCGCCACATTCATCACGCGGCCTGTCCCCTTCGCGGCCATCACTCGTCCGTGGCTGAGCCTTCAGCGCGAAGGGCTGTCGGGTGGCACCGGTTGAAGAGAACCAGCAGTCCTAAATGGCCGGAGCATCGGGGCAGCTTGCCCATGAAGCATGAGGGATCGCCGGCCGCCTCGCCTACCATCCATTCCAAGACGGCCGATTGTTGCCGGCTGACCAAGAGCTCGGCTGGGATCTGTCGCGAGGGTCGTCATTCCTGCGAGAATAAACAAGGGAATCCGAGTGTGCGGTTCACAATCGGCGAAAGCGCGGGTGTCAATTTCAGCAGAGAAGTGCAGCGCTCAGAAGAAGAATGTAGCGGTGGCCACGAGAAGGTCTTGGTTGGGGTGGAAAGCGGAACGCCCGCTTCAGGTTGGCATGGGGCAAAGCGGCCATTTCGGGGCGCAGACACCGCTCGCATGAGCGAATTTTTGCGCGCGGACTTTTGTGACGGAAATTCCTGTGAGAATTCAGCGCCGCCGATTCTGACATAACTCAGGATTTTCGCGGCAGCGCGTCGCTAATGAGTGGCAGATGATAGCGGGTGTACTTCTCGAAATCGGCGACAGGAGAGAAGCCCGCACGCGAAAGCAAAGCCACGCTTCGCTTATTACCGTGCGTGACGCCTGCATAGAGATCGGATGCTTTCAACGCATTTTTCGCATGTCCAACCAATGCTCGTAGGGCAGCAGTAGCATAGCCTTTCCCGATTTTGTGTTGATCCAGCCAATAGCCCAGCCCGTAACGAGGCGGGTCGACAGGAACCAAGTCCATGCACCCAATAAGATCCCTTGCCAGAAAAATGCCGAAGCGAAGGCCGTTCCGAGATTCGTCTGCCAACTCGGCTTCAACTTCGGCAAGGGAAGCTGAAACTTCCTCTTGATAGTCCCCATGAGCTGTCAGATGGTCGCGATTGTTTTGAAGAAGCTCATACAGCTCACGAGCGTGACTCGGGCGCAATTCAAGCAGCATCAGGTCCGTAAAGGTAGTTCTCAGCATGCCTTATCCGATCTCCGCGAACTAGCAGTCGCAAAATTCTCCAGAGCGCGCCCTGGCCTCCCTAATCGGCAGATGGGGGCAAAAAGCAGCTGCCCCGACTGCAAGGGCCGAGGCCGCTGGGAAGCGATGGTGCGGCAGCCGACCGCCCTGTTCTAAAGCCTGGTTAGCTCCGCTCGACGGAGGATGGCCTTTACAGCTTCAGTCTTCGCGTCGGCATAGTCCTGGATCGTGTTCCAATGTTGTTCGGCCAAACGTTCCTTTGTTTTTCGATAAAATCGCAGTTCCTCCGGATTGTTTCGCAGGTGATCGCGAAACAGGACCATGCGGTCAAGCTCCGGGCATCCGATCGAGAATATGTGCAGGTTGGTCGCTGGCGACGGATGATACATCATGCGATGCTCGAACCAGTCGGGTTCGCGATGGCGCAGTTCGAATCCGTGTCGCTGCAATGCCGGAAGATATTCGTGCTCTTGGCTCGAATCCTGCACGGTCAGATTTATGTCGATGATTGGCTTCGCGGGCAGGCCGGGAACGGCTGTCGAGCCGACATGTTCTATCGCGAGCGCCTTTGGACCAAGGGCGTCGCGGATTCGCGCGACTTGTTCCTCAAAAGCGATAGGCCAGGAGGGGTCATAGGGATGTAACTCAACAAGCATCTTCGCCTCCTCATCGGTGTTGCAGACCCTCGTTAAGCATCCCGATTATTCGACAGGTATCTCTGATGCAAACGCCGCCTGCTAGGACCGATTTCGGGTGGTATCGGATGCATTACGAACGACGATAATGGGGCGTGTGCAGACCTTCACCGGTCCCTGGCTACCGCGGAAGCAACCACCTCTTCAACGTGATTTCCCGCTGGCCGAAAGGCTGGGGGCTTTTTTGCATTTAGATCGTCCGAGATGGGGTGGGGAGCGGACCGTTGGTCATTGGCGACGTACCCCCCCGGAAAGCGGCCATGCGATCGGAGACGTCCCGGTTCAGAGCGAACGAGCAAGGGATTGGAGCTGATGAGATGTCTGTTTCCAACCTTGATGGAAGCCCATATCCTCATGCTGTTTCCGCGCCTCCTCGCTCCAGTGCAGGGCCCGCACAACATATCGGGTCCTATCGCCTTCGCCGGACATTTCGATGATCATGGTCCTTAAGGGGGTTTCCGATGGTGGAGCGGACGGAATCCAACCCGACCTGTAGGCATTAGTAAACACCAGCCGCTGTTCTGGCACCGCTTCCAGGAACACGCCAACGCCATCGGACACCTCGCCGTTGGGCCCGCGCATGACGATGCGCGATGCACCCCCGGCGCGCTGCTCCAAGATCTTCACCTCGGTGTTCCAGAAGGGAGGATGGAACCATTGCTCAAGCAGTCTAGGCTCCGACCAGCAACGCCACACCTTCGTGCACGGCGCCTCCAGCAGATACTCAAACCGCAGCTCATATCCTTCCGTCGTTCCGGCGGTCATCAGGTTTCCTCCTTTCGTCGAGCCATGTTCCAGCCAGTATGGCCGGTTTCGAGCCGCTGACCCAACTTCCTAATGTCCTGAATGGGTTCGTCTTCGGCCCCTTAGAAGTCATGGCTCGGTCTTCACCCACCGCGCGCTCAGGACAAGGCGTGAAGGTGCCATGCATGCAGGTGCATTCCGCCTCTGGCCTTTATGTATGGTTCTTTGCTAAAGAGTCCGCTCCAATCCTGAAACACCGATCCGAAAGAACCAGCACGGCAGCGACCGTGACAGGCTTTCATTCTTGCGACCAAGGTGGCGAAGATGAAGAAGCCTTTTGTTGCGTTGCGTCCAGAAATCACCCGTTCGCACGCCTTTACCCTGATGAATTGGATGGAAGACGAACGTGTCACGCGTTACCTCAGTGATTCAAGCAGCGTGTCCCGATTCATCGCACAGGCCGTCGATCGCGCTCAGATGCCGATCCTGACACATCTGTTCAATCAGGGCGGCCGCTTCTTCATGGCTTACGACAGAAACAATCGCCCGGTTGGCTTCGTCCGACTGGTCAAGACGGGCGCTGACTGTGAAATTGTGCTTGTCATCGGAGACCATGAGAACTGGGGGCAAGGACTTGGCGGGAGCACTATTCGGGAAGGCTTGAAACTCGCCTTCCTCGACATGCGCGCCGAAAACGTCATCGCCAGGATTCATCCGAACAACATACGCTCGCTGAAGGGTTTCGAGCGCTGCGGTTTTCGCCTCAAACGCGAGACGCCAACGCTCAACTTCCTGTCCATGACCGCTGGCCGATATCTCCAGCTTCTGCGCGAAGGTGTCATGGCAGATTCGGCCGAGATCTACGTCACGGAGATCGACAAGGCTCGGCTTCAGAGCCTGATGGCATTCGATGAAGAGGTGCCGATGCCCGACCTCGAACACGAGATCGAAAGGGCCATTGTCGTTGAGCCTCAGCGCGTCCCACGCGACGTCGTGACGATGAATTCGCGCGTCGTTCTGCATCTCGATGACGAAAAAGAAGAAGTCACTCTCGTCTATCCGCAAGACGCCGACGAGCGCGATCGCAAGCTATCGGTCCTCTCCGAGATCGGCACCGCGATCCTGGGTTGCCAGGAAGGCGATGCCATCGACTGGATGGTTGCAGATCGCACCCGACGTATCCTGATCGAGAAGGTGATCTACCAGCCGGAATCGTCGGGTGATCTTCATCTCTAGTGGCACTCTGGGGGAAACCTGCTCGTCGAGTCGGAACAAATCTGACAAGTGGATGAGACGGACGGCTTGTTCCCGGCTGCGCCGTTTGAGGTTCCTATGAAGCTTGCAATCGATCAACCCATCTCGGGCCCCGGACGTGAGACGGTCTGTAGCCAAGTCTGCCTGGCGGACCAATCGAAACACACGCCGACCTCGGAACGTCAGCTTTGCGCAGGACATTCCTAAAACCGGGCAGTCCGGTATGGCCCAGCGCTGCCGCACAGAGAAAGTGAAACGAACGGCAGCTTTCGGGCAATCGCAATGGGTCTTTAAACGTCCGAGACGGGGGCGACTCCTGCCAGACGCCGGTCACCGCGCGCTTTGCGACGCGGAACGGCTTGAGTGGGTGGGAATCGGACGGGCAGCTTTGTGCAGATATAAAGCTAAAGCTGCCGTAAGACGTGCCTACGAGGCTGACTGTCGTATCACGAATGCCCGGCACGGAGCGCCGGTGTGCTCCGACTATCCGTTGGAGCTGTTTCAGCGTGTCATTACCGTCAGCTTGGAAACGATGAAAATCGTCCGTAGCCTTCCTGCGTTGGATATCGGTAAATGAGCATGTTTGCATTGTTGGGATCAATTCAAATGTAAGCAGCCGCAATTGGCTGCGTCGGGGGGACGCGGGGATGGTGCAGTCAAGATCAAGTGGGGACGGCCTACTCGCTATCCTGCCGATCCATTTTGACTTACCGGCTCATGCCATACCCCTCCACACGTTTGTGCGCACCGCCGAGCAGGCGGAAGTCATCATCGCCTCATTGAACAGAGAGTTGTTCGATGGAAAGCTGAAATACGAAATGCTGGTGCTTCCGCCGCAGGAAGGCTCCTTCAAAAGCAGGATCGGTGTCTATTTGTTCGGTGGCTGGCTTGCCGTTTGGACGTTTACCGAAAGCGACATCGGTCAGGCTTTCATCCGTGGTTTGACATTGCAGGAACCGGCACATTGGGCTGAGCAGGCAGGTTCGGCGATCAGGGAACAGATAGTTTCTAATGACGATGACGGGAACACCGGTGAAGCGGATGACGCGTCAGCAGATGACGAAGCGAACTGCCATGCCGCTGCGGAGTTCCTTGTCGATGCGACAAAATCCTTCCTGCAAACAGATGTCGCCGAACTGGAATCGGTTGGGATAACCACGACACGTTTCCGCGATGGCTTTTCCGCACGGAACGAATTCTACGAAGCCTGTGCTGCCACACCTGATATCCGCGCCGTCGGGTTCGAGGATGAACCTGTTTTTCCAATCAACCGAAGCGGCTTTGCACGCCTACAGGTCGTTCTCCCGCCTGTGAAGGACGAAAACGATGAGCCGTGGCTGACGGACATAGTGGACCTCAAGGTCACGTCCCCGAACTGGGAAAGAGAGGATCGTCATCGCTCTTGGAAGGCAAGGGATGCCAAGGGGCGCGAGCGGCTGTTCCGAATCGAGGACGAAGAGTTTTGGGGCTTGGTGAAAGCCGAGCAGCTCAACATCCACATCATGGATACGATTAAGGTGCAGTGGGCATTCCAAGGCAAAGCAAGCTCACCAAAAAATATCAGGGTTCTGCGCGTACTGGAATTCAACGGCGACGTCTTGTCCGACGCTTTGGACGATAATGCGCTGGCCGCGATTTTAGGCGCTCACAGCGAAATCGCGACGGATCAGGGGGATCTTTTTGCAGACCGAGGGGGACAGAGAGTTGAGTAACAGTGATCTGACAAGCTCGACCATTCTTACCGAAATTAAGCTGATCAGAAATATCGGTCGGTTTGCGGAGGCCAAGCCAATGCCTGGTGTTCGTCTTGGTCACTGCACCCTGGTTTTTGGAGAGAATGGTTGGGGCAAGTCAACGCTCGCCGATATATTGCGTTCAATTGCAACGAAAAACCCAGCCATCGTGCTCGGCCGTAAGACGCTTGGCGGCGATATCAAACAGACCGCCGTGTTCGCATTCGGCAGCCGCACGGTCCATTTCGACGGCAGCGGATGGGTCGGTTACACGCCGAAGATTGCCGTATATGACAGCGCATTCATCAATGGTAATGTTTTCTCAGGCGATCAGGTATCCGCCGACCACCTCAAGAATCAGTATGGGCTTGTCGTCGGCGAGGAAGGCGTGCGGCGCGTCCGGCGCATTGTCGAGATTGATGGTGAGAATCGCGACTGCAACGCCAGCATCAAATCGACCGAACAGGAGATTACCGCCCTCATGCGCGGCCACGCGCCGATCAATATGAAGATCGGCGACTTCATCGCGTTGGAGGAAATTTCGGCGATCGAAAACCTCATCGTTGAAAAGTCGGCGGAGGTAAGCCGGGCGCGCAAAGCAAAAGAACTGAAAGCGGCCAAGTTGCCCGAATCCTTGCCAACGCCTTCGGATGCCCAGACGTTCGAGGATCTGTTCCGGGCTGGCCTTGACGATATCAGCGAACAAGCTGCAACCGCAGTACGGAGGCATATCGAAAAGCACCGCCGTCATGGCGAACAGATTGCTGTTGCGCACGAAAGCTGGCTGGAAAGCGGACTGCCCTTCGCAGACGCCGAAGATTGTGCGTTTTGCGGCCAGCCTCTCAAGGACCGCACCCTTGTTGATGCGTATAAGGCGTTTTTCAGCGACGCCTATCGAAACCTGTCGGAAAAGATACGGAAGGCTAGGGAAACCTGCGCTCGCTATGCCAAGGGTGATTTCCGAAATGCCATTGTGACCCGGACAGAGCGCAACCACGAACTGTCTGGCTTCTGGAACAGCAATGCGCAGATCGCCCGGCCGCAGTATCCCGACCTTGATGAAACGGTGTCCACGCTGGAACGAATTGCATCCGACCTGGATGCACTTCTGGCGCGCAAGCTCGAAAATGTTGCGGAACCGCTGAACGCAACGGACTATTCGTCGGTGTTGTCCGATTGGAGCGCCGGGCGCGGCGATATCGAGCGGTACAATGCCGTCGTCACCCAGGCCGTTGAAGCTATCACCTCCGTCAGGGACGCGCTGGACGAAAGCCAGCTTCCTTCGCTTGAAAACGCGCTGATGACGCTGAACGCTCACAAGCGGAGATATGAGCCGGAGACGGTTGCTCTTATCGAAAAACTGGATGCAGCCAAGCAGGCGAAAACAGCACTATCCAAGGAAAAAGACCGTTTGCGCGAAGAACTCAACGCGCACGGAAAGGCCATCACGGAAAAACTCGGCGCGACGATCAACGAATATCTTCGTCGGTTGAACGCCGGTTTTCGGATCGACTATCGTGAACCAGATTATCGTGGAAAGGAACCGGCGGCGAGCTATCAGATTCTTATCAACGAACAGCCGGTGTCGCCGCGGGCCAGCGAAATTGACAAACCGTCATTCCGCAACACGTTGAGCGCTGGCGACAAATCCACGCTGGCGCTGGCGTTCTTCCTCGCCCGCCTGCATGCTGACGCCGAGTTGGGCGAAACCATCATCGTGCTCGACGATCCTTTCACCAGCCTTGACCAGTTCCGGCGGCAATTCACGGCAATTGAAATCAAAAAGCTTTGCTCCAAAGCCGCTCAGACCATCGTTCTCTCCCACGACAAGATGTTTCTCAGATTGTTGTGGGAGAAGATCGACCAATCGAAGATCCAGTCGATCGCGCTCCAGACCGGAGCGCAGGGCATGTCCACGATTGCCGCGTTCAGCATTCCCGACTTGACGCAGCCCCGCCATGTCACAGAGCGCATGCAGATCGAGGAATTCGTCGAAGGAGAGCAGCACGAACTGGCTTATATCCGAACCCGCCTGCGCACGGTAAGTGAAGATTTTTATCGTCGCGGCGACCCCGGCTTGTTTGGACAATCGGCAACGCTAGATGAGATTATCCGCAGGCTTGATCAAGCTCCGGATGATCACCCATACAAAGCGGCACTTGAGGATTTGCGAGAGATCAACGCGTACTCCCGCACCGATAACCACGCGGCCATCGAAGGCGACCCGAATGCCGAGACGAACAAGGAAGAACTCTTAGCTTACTGCCGACTAGTCTTGGATATGACCCATGGCCTTTAGATACAGGCCTTAGCCACTACTCCCAGATCGGCTCGCTTTGCCAGTTTGCGGGAAATCCCGCATCCCTAATGTCACATACTTACTGGGGAAATCCATAAGGTGTGTTCGCAAGCGCGAACACCAAGCACTGTTTGGATTGATGGTTCGCAGCAAGTACCGCGTGATCAGTAAAGCAGCGATCGCGTCTGCGCGCGCCTGGCTGCCGGCAATATCATCGAGCTCATGAACAGACCCGACCGCAGGCCACGCCGGATGGTTGACGAGCGGCTTGTTCCAGAACCGTGAATGGTGTGCGCATATGTTCCGCACGTCGTTGAGTGTTCTGAGCCACGTTTCGAATATCGCGCCGTCAGCAATACAGTAACGGTTCGCGCGCGATTTTACGAACGCGCTTCCCTACCGATTCTCGATTGAAGAATGGTCGCAATTGGTGCGATGAGTGGTATGGTGGCTTACTGATTTTTCGGCCAGAACCGGACTGTCTGAAGACGGCCCCGATGCCGCCGTTGAAGCAATGAACAGGAGCGTTGTTGGTGTGATGGCCGGCATCCGGTGGATTTCGGCCCGTCCGCTTGTTGCTTGCGTACCGGCAACACGGTCGCTTTCTGAAAGTCAGGTGCCTTCAGCCTGGTTTGTCGGAAAGCACTCGACTTCGTCAAACAAGACAGTGGTGATCGGGGGAGGCAGCAAGACTTCGAGCTCGGATGCATCGGCCAATTGCGTGAAACCGTACGGGCTCGCGACCAGGAGCCCGTTCTCGTTCGTCCGACGATCATCCT
Source organism: Mesorhizobium sp. J18 (assembly GCF_007829525.1). Taxonomy (GTDB): domain Bacteria; phylum Pseudomonadota; class Alphaproteobacteria; order Rhizobiales; family Rhizobiaceae; genus VLJP01. Next base: position 5,030 of record NZ_VLJP01000022.1, on the reverse strand, counting down.
GCATAACGTGGTGCTCGATCTGTTTCATCAGGCCGGCAAATCCGGCAGCGTCCAGTGGCACTACGTGTGGCTCGTAGCCAGCCGCTTCGATCCCATTGATTGTAATTTCGTCGTCTCTATTTCCGTTCCGCGGGAACACGGCCAGCACTTTACCTCCGAGACGACTGGTGATCTCCACCTGCCGGAGATAAGCCGGTGTGGTGACTGGCCCGGGCGATGAGCCACTTATCGAAAACGTTCTCTTCACCGGATCCGCGTGTATCGTCCATGGCATCGGAAAATTCCCGCTGAACTTGCCCACGATCTCTTTCGGCGGATTGTAAAAGCCCATCGCGGTCGTGTTATGGTCTTGCAGAATGTCGAAGAACGCGATCCCGCGTACTACCGCCGACAAAACGTCCTCATGTGGTATGGCATAAACATTGCCGCCGTTGCGGCGGCGAAGGCGCAGTCCGTCCGACCAGATCACGTAGTCCGCATGGGCGATACCGTTCCGTATATCATCGCGAAAAGCATCGGCCAACAACTTCCCCAAGCGCGGCATGCCGATGCTTTGGCTGTGTTAGCAAGGTCACGGAATGTCTTGTTAGCGTTCGGACCAATGATCGCGGCGGGTTGTTTCCTGACGCGGACCAGGTCCTTGAAAGGCCATAGGTTGTACGGGACTGTCGTAATAACCCCCATCACGTTCTTAATCGACTCGTACACACCGCCGGCTTCGGCAAGCTGGCAGTAAAGCAGGAGCGTGATGCGATACTCGGCGGTCGTCAGCGGGCTATCTTTGGTCAGGTAGGTGCCGAGTTCCTGGCGAACGTCTGCGGCCGTAATTTGGGTGGACCAGCCCGCGTCCTGCATGCCGCGAAACTCGCCGCCGAGGGAGGCCGCAAAGTCCATCTCGTTCATCTGACGAGCGAAACCGTATAGCCGCGACATCTCCGTGGCGAGTTCGGTCAGGTATTGTCTTTCAGATGGAGACATTGGGACTGCGGGCCTACTCACGCTATAGATTCTCGATTCGATCTTGTCGCCAAGCTCTCATAGAAATCAAGAAGCCTGGCCAAGTCCGCGATCTAGATGCTTGAAGGAGTGTTCTGTTCGCCTCCATCCTTCCCGATCATGTCAGAAGCCAGTCACTTCACGAACGGCAGCTTTGGGGGAACTGCAATAGGTCCTTAGTTCGCCCTGAAAAACTCCTGAACCCCTTGTCCTTCGGGGATTCCCATGGCGTCTGAAGTGTTGGAGAATGCCGGAAATCGAATCCGATCCGGTCATTTTCTGGGTTTTTGCAATGCCTCCGTTCCGCCCATCATCCGGCAAGAATGATCTCTTTCGCGAGCGTCTCGACGCGATCATCAATCCGCGTCATCCGCTGGCGCGATTGTCGGAGCTGATGCCGTGGGCGCAGTTCGATGAAGCGTTTGGCGGCTTTTATCGCCCTGTCGGCAGGCCGGCCAAGCCGACGCGGCTGATGGTGGGTCTGCACTACCTCAAGCACGTCCACGACCTTTCGGACGAGGAAGTGGTCGATCGGTGGGTGGAGAATCCCTATTGGCAATTGTTCTGCGGCTTCGAGTTCTTCCAGCACGAGGCGCCGATCGACGCCAGCACAATGACGCGCTGGCGCAAGCGGATCGGGCCAGAGGGGCTTGAGCAGATGCTGAAGGCGAGCGTTGACTTTGCGCTCGACACCGGGGTCGCCAAGCCCAGTTCGCTGGAGCGGATCAGCGTCGATACTACGGTTCAGCCGAAGGCGATCGCACATCCGACCGATAGCCGGCTTTACCTGAAGGCGATCCAGATCCTGGTCCGCCAGGCGAAGCGGCACGACATCGTGCTGAGGCAAAGCCACACCCGGCTGGCCAAGTCTGCGGCGGCGCGGGCGGGACGCTATGCCCATGCCAAGCAATTCCGACGGATGCGGCGCGAGCTCAAGCGTCTTCGCACCTATCTCGGCCGAGTATTCCGCGACATCGGCCGCAAGATCGCCGGCAATGGTGAACTCGAGGCCAGGTTCGCCCGACTGCTCGGGCTCGTCGAACGGCTGCTGGCTCAGAAGCCGAAGGACAGCAACAAGCTCTATTCGCTGCATGCGCCCGAGGTGGTCTGCATCTCGAAAGGCAAGGCCCGTACCCCTTACGAGTTCGGCTGCAAGGTCGGGATTGCAACGACCAACCGGGAAGGCCTTGTGCTGGCCGCCAGATCCTTCGAGGGCAATCCGTATGATGGCCACACGCTCGCAGCAACCGTCGATCAGGCAGTGGAGATCGGCGGCGTCGACCCGCAGCGCATCTACGTCGACAAGGGCTATCGCGGTCACGACTATGCCGGCTCGGGCTCGGTGATGATCGCTGGCAGCAAGCGTGGCCTGACCGCCACGATGAAACGGGAACTGAAACGACGATCGGCCATCGAAGCCACCATCGGGCACATGAAGACCGATGGACGGCTGGACCGCAACTTCCTCCTCGGCCATGCTGGCGACGCGACAAATGCGCTGCTCGTGGCCGCCGCCCACAATCTGCGCCTGATCCTTGCGGTATTGGCCCTTTGGCTTGCCTGGCTACTGCAATCGCTCATGCCGAAAATGGCGAAATCGGATACTGCCGCCCGTCTTCCCAGACGTGAAATGTCAATGGCTTAGCCATTGTTCAGGGCGGACTCCTTAAACGTCCAACATGGGGGCGGAAGCTGCCGGATCAGCCTCTCCCGGCGAATGGCGAAACGGAATGGCTGGGTCGGGGGTTGTTTCCTGCCCGTCCGCTTCCGGGTGCAAAAGTTGAAAAAGCCGTCCTTCAGCTGTTGCACCAGAACTTCGAATGGCAACAGCAAGGCCCGCCCCACTTGCATATAGCCCGGCATCGGCTTCGCTGTCGCTACACCGAATTTGGTCTCTGGACGTCGCGCCGCGAGCGCAAGCGGCGGATTTTCCAGCCCGCGGCCGACGCGACTGCCGCCGCTTTTTCAGAAGCGCTCTTCGTTCTCGCGTGCCAGGGTTGTCAAAGCGTTCGAATCCGGCATGTAGCGTTGGGCGGCGGTATCCCAGCGATAGGTTACGGTGATCGCACGACTTCCCGGCTCGGGAAGCGTCCCGTCGTCCTGGTCCACGGCCGTGAGCTCCGTCGTTTCAGTTACGCTGACCGCTATGTCCGCGAAGGGCTCGCCTGCGCGTTGTTCGATGGTCAACTCCTGGGTGCGTTCGAAGCCATACGCTCTGTCGCCGAGCAAGGAGATCGTATCGACCAATTCGAACTGGTCATTGCGAACCAGGATCAGGGATGCGGACAGGAAGCTCTGGCTAGAATTGTGGTGCGTGCTTTGGGTTACCAGGAGATCGTCGTCAGCGCCGACCGGCAGATGAACGGGGTCCATGAACGATGTCCACCGATCCAACGCGACATCGGCGGCGTCGAGCAGCCGGGCGTCACCTTCAATGTCAAAAAGCGCCAGGATGGCATAGCCGACGCTGTATTCGGTCATTCCGAAGTCTACCAGCAGCACCAGCCGTTGCCTGCCGCCAGAGCGCAACGGCACGGCTTGAAGCCCAAGAGTACCAGTAGGTGCCAACCCGATATCGCCGTCAATCCAGCCTCCGAGATGCCTGATGCCGGTTGGCTGGTGGGCGTCGGAATAGGCGCTGCCGCTGACGGCGATTCCTGGCATGACGAGCCGGATGAGGTCGAGATATGTCCTTCCGTTGCCCTCGGGCAGCGCGTCGGTCGCCTCCGGGGAAAAGGACGGCTGTGCCGTTGCACTGCCGGCCATGCCCATAAGGAGCACGAGCAGGATTGGAAATAAGCGCAGGTGTGCAACGGAAAGCTTTGTGCCGTAATGTGGGCGATATGCGCTAGCCATACACATAGAACACGATTTTCACGTCTGAATCGGGCACGAAGTCCCTGGCTGTCCAACTCCGGTCATCACCGGCCGGCTCCAGGCCTTCGGGAACGCAGAACGCAAACAGGACCCCAAGGTCGTCGCCGACCTTCAGCCGGAAGTCACCGATCGGGCCGTTCCAGTATCTCGCCGTCTGCAGGATGTAGCCGACTGTGAACGCCTCCGGTTGACCGCCTCTCGTCATGAACTCCCTCTTGGTCGCTTCGTCCATGCAATAGTGCGAAGCGCCTTCGCCATCCGGATAGTAACGGTGGTAATCGACGTCGGCACCGAACAGCGGCCGGTAGGAGATTTCGACCACGGTCTCGCCGGGCGAGAAAGTCTGAGTCCATTCATAGACGGATTGATATTCCCATTTCGGGGCGATCCAGCCGGCGCCCGGCGGCACCTCGTCCCACACCAGATCGTGCCGTCTCAGCTCCTCAAGTGTCGCGTCCGGCAGTTGCGCCAGCCTGACGTATGAATCCATGTCGGTCGAAAGGAGCGGTATGTCGAGATCGAGAAGTCTTCGAGTAACATCGGTTTCCCCGGACCATGCGTATTCGTGAAGCTTCGGCGTCAGCGGCGTGCCATTCACGAAGACCCTGAAAGCCATGTAGTTGCGCGGATCGTCCACGCCTTCGTCCTGGCTCCAGCTCCTGTTCTCGATATTGTCTGGTCCGTCTTCCAGCGAAACCTTTGCCAAGGGGAAGCCGATCGTCCTTACGAGCGGCTCGGTTGCGGACGAGACAAAGACGTAGCGGACATTGATCCGGTCCCATCCGATCTCAAGGTCCTCGCGCGCGATCGAAATGCTCTCCTCGGACTTGAAGACGAGGCCGCCTGCCGGGAATTCGGATATCGCGCCGTTTGCCTGCGCCGCGGACACCGTGCTGAGGATCGTTGCGCAGGCGATAGCGAGACTGGAACGACATTTCATCTGAGCCTCCCGCAACAGATTCAGGTGTTGGACATCTTCCTCCCGATGACGATGCTTACTCCGACCGCGTCACCAGTTCCACGATCTCGACGCGCCGGTTCCTGATCCACCCCCATTGAACGGGTCCACCTTGAAGTATGGTTTTGACCATGAAGGAGGACCACAATGGCAAACAAGCGACACAAGCCCGACGAGATCGTCACGAAGCTTCGGCAGG
>NZ_VLJP01000021.1:34168-44451 GCF_007829525.1 Mesorhizobium sp. J18 | reverse complement strand
GGCCAGACCGGCAACGGGGCGTGGCAACAAGAAGGTGTGTCCTGATGAAACTGCCGCCTTGCCGAGCTGAGACGGCGAGGCCTGTGCTGCGGTTCACCCTCCCCCTTGTGGGGAGGGTCGGCAAGCAATCGGGAGCAGAGCGAAGGATTGCGAGACGGGGTGGGGGTAATCGAGGCTTGCTTGCAACGTTCATTGAGTGGAAAGGGCAAGGACTGGTGCGGTACCGAGGTTCATCAGCGACGTTTCAGCCAATCGCGAAGGTCAGCGATCTGCTGAAGCGCCTGCTCCGCAACGCAGCCGACTCAGGCATGGAACCGCAGGTCAGCCCGATGATGGCGGCGGGAAACCGCCTACCGTGCCGCCTCGACGGGCCGCAGGAGGCTCAACAAGGCGCCATAGGGCACAAGCATCGCCAGACCGATCAGGACCTTGACGCTGAAATCGCCGAGACCGAGCGAAACCCACAGGGGGACATCCAGGCCGAACAGCGAGACCGGGAAGGCGAGCGAATTGTCCGGCAGGCCAAAGGCGGTGTCGAGGAAGGCGAAGCGCGCCGCGAAGGCGAGCGAGAAGAACAGGATCGTGTCGAGCACCGAGCCGATCATGGTCGAGATCAGCGGTGCGCGCCACCAGGTCTGGCGGCGCAGCCTGTCGAAGATGGCCGTATCGAGAAGCTGTGCGGCGAGGAAGGCTGTGCCGGAAGCAATCGCAATGCGCGGGCTTGCCAGCCAGACCGACAGGACGACCGCAATTGCAAAGCCGACGATCACGATCCGGCGCGCTGCCGCGGGACCGAAGCGACGGTTGGTCAGGTCGTTGATGAGAAAGGCGATCGGATAGGTGAAAGCGCCCCAGGTAAGGATCTCGCCGAGGCCGAAATGCCCGAACGGGAACTGCACCAGGAAATTGGAGGCGGTCACGACGACGACCATGGCGGCCATGAAAGGCCAAAGTGATTGCGGACGGGTCATTTTTTTAACCTGGGTGATGGAACCAGTCGGCGGGTTAGGGTCCCGAATCCGAAATTCGTCACATGTTCCTGCAAGCTCCGAGCGAATTTGGGATTCGATTCGGTCACCGGCAACTTTATGATTCTAGTGTGGTCTTGGATTGACATTCGTTCTCAAGGCCACTGCAACCAGAGAAACGAACTTCAAATCCACCACACTAGGCCCGCCGCAATGATGGCTTACGCAGTCGCCTGTTCGGCCAGCTTCTTGGCGACCTGCTTCTTCAACAGGCGAGCACGCTGGGAGAGTTCGGCATTGTCTGCCTTGACGAGGAAGGCATCCAGGCCGCCGCGATGCTCGACCGTGCGCAGGGCATTGGCCGAAATGCGCAGGCGGAAATTCTGGCCAAGCGTCTCGGACATCAGCGTGACATGGACGAGATTGGGCAGGAAGCGACGCCGGGTCTTGTTGTTGGCGTGGCTCACATTGTTGCCGGTCATGACGGACTTGCCGGTCAGTTCGCAAGCGCGGGACATGTCTTATAACCTTCAGTTCTGTCGTGCCAAATGCCTCTATCGCACCAGTCGGGGCGGCGCGCGGGCAATTTCAGGCGGCCTCATGGAAATTCGCCGTTCCCATAGAGGCATTTGCCAAGCGGGTCAAGTGTCAGGCTGCACCGGATACCCAGGTTGCCTGGGGAAGGATGCCAATCGGACCGGGGAACCCGGCACCCGTATAAACGGTTGCAGCCAGGCCTCCACATATTCGCCCGATTGCCGCGACAATGGGCGGATGCAAGGGCGTTTCGGAACCGGAGACATTCGATGATCGTCCGTCTGCTGCTTGCCGGCATGGTGCTTTGTTCAGCCTCCGGCGCGAGTTTCGCCGAGGCCCGGGAATTCCGGGCCCGTTACGAAGCGTCGCTGTTGGGCTTTCCTATTGGCCGCGCCGATTTCTCAAGCCGCTTCGAGGGCGAGAATTTCGCCCTTTCGGGCCGCTTTGCAAGCGCGGGTATCGCCAGGATATTCGACAGGACCGACGGAACGACGACGGCTAAAGGCCGCTTCACCGGCTCCGGAGTGCGTCCGGACGCCTACCGGCTGACCTATACCAGCGGCAGGAAGCGCCAGAAGACGGAGATCGACTTCTCGGGCGAGCGCGTGAGCAGGACGGTCAATGTGCCGCAACCGAAAAGGCGCGGCCGCAACTGGATTCCCGTGGCCGAAGAGCATCTTGTCGGCGCGGCCGATCCGCTTTCGGCCATGCTGATCCGTGCCGGGAGCTCCGACGAGGTCTGCGACCGCACGCTCAAGGTCTATGACGGCGAGATCCGGGTCGATCTCGTCTTGAGGAAGGCCGGCGGAGGCGAAAGCCTGGGCTCGGGCACGGTTACCTGCAGGGCACGCTTCGTGCCCGTATCCGGCTACCGGAAGAACCGTTCCGCGATCCAGTTCCTGCGCGATAGGTCGAAGATACTGATTGCCTTCGCGCCTGTCGGCCAGAGCGACATTCATTCGCCTGTCGAGGCAAGCGTGGGAACAGAGATAGGGACGGTCAGGATACGCGCCTATCCGATAGATTGAGCGGTCTTCGGGCCGGAGGCGCGATTTGTGCCGGGAAGCATGCATGCCGTCGCCTTCCGGCGCACCTGCGGAGCGGGCCTAGGGCTCCAGTTCGACATCCCAGTAGAGATAGTCCATCCAGCTTTCATGCAAATAATTGGGCGGGAAAAGCCGCCCATTGTTATGCAGATCGTGGACCGAAGGCCGATAGGGTTTCTGCATCGGCCACATCTTGGCCTGAGCGGGCATGTGCCCGCCCTTGCGCAGGTTGCATGACGAACAGGCCGCCACCACATTTTCCCATGACGTGACGCCGCCGCAGCGGCGCGGGACCACATGATCGAATGTCAGGTCCTCGCGCTTGCCGCAGTACTGGCACTGGAAGCGGTCGCGCAGAAAGACGTTGAAGCGCGTGAAGGCGGGGTAGCGCGAAGGCTTCACATAGGTCTTCAGGCTGACCACGCTCGGGATCTTCATCGAGAAGGACGGCGAGGAGACCGCGTGCTCGTATTCCGCAACGATATTGACCCGATCGAGGAAGACTGCCTTGATTGCGTCCTGCCACGACCAGAGCGACAGCGGATAATAGCTCAGCGGACGATAGTCCGCATTCAGCACCAGAGCAGGTAAGCCATCTGGCGATACTGCGATCGTCACTTTCCAACAGCTCCTTGGGCGGCAGATCGATCGGTGCGCATACTGTAAGCCCGAGACGACAGGAATGTGAAGCGGATATTCCAGTTCCGCGACAGCTCTGCGGCCCGATTTATGCAATTTTTAAGCGGGTTTAGAGTGGCGGGGCGCCTTCCCTGCCTTTGATGCGGGCATAATAGGCCCAAAAAAGCCGTGCTGCGACCCCGCGCCAGGGGCTCCATGATTCGGCCATCAGGTAGAGCGATTCGGCGTCCGGTCTGACCGGCAGACCGAAGGCATGGGCGACCGCGCTTTGCAGCGCCACGTCGCGGGCGGGGAAGATGTCCGGATGACCGGCGCAGGCCAACAGATAGACTTCCGCCGTCCATGGACCGATCCCGTCGATCTCCGTCATGCGCCCGATTGCCTCCGCCGCATCGAGTTCGCACAGGCTCTCCAGATCGAGCCGTCCCTCGGTCACGGCATTGGAGACGGCCAGGAGAGCACGCTGCTTGGGCCGTGACAGACCGGCTYCCCGGAATACGGCCTCGCCTGCCGCAAGGACGGCTTCCGCCGTCAGCGGCCGGATTAGATTGGCCAGTCTGGCAAAGATCGCGTCCGCGCTTGCGCGCGAGACCTGCTGCGAGACGATGATGGAGGCCAGGCTCTCGAAACCGGCCGGCCGCAGCCGCAAGGGCACGGCCCCCGCATGGGCATGCACGGCCTGCAGCCGCGGATCGCCGGCGGCAAGCGCCGCAAGGCCTTCGGCGATGTGGTCCAGATTTTCTATGCGGCGCATGCGCGTCCTTGCCGTTCGAAGCGCGAGACCGTAGCAATCACCCTATGACCGCGACAACCCGTTTCCCGCTTGACCGATGACAGGTTCCGTCTTCCGCTTCGCGCCCAGTCCCAATGGCGAACTGCATCTCGGTCACGCCTATTCCGCTCTTCTGAATTTCGATCTGGCCTGCGAGGCTGGAGGGCGTTTCCTCCTGCGCATCGAGGATATCGACACCACGCGATGCACGCCGGAATTCGAGGCCGGGATTTATCGCGATCTCGAATGGCTCGGCATTTCGTGGGAAGAACCGGTGCGGCGGCAGTCGGAGCATTCCGCCGACTACGCGGAAGCCCTCGACCGGCTGATCGACGAAGATCTGGTCTATCCTGCCTTCATGAGCCGCGGCGACATCCGTTCCCACATCGCCGATATGGAGGCGTCCGGCGCAAGTTGGCCGCGCGACCCCGACGGCGCCCCTCTCTATCCCGCGCTCGACAAGCATCTCCCGCAGCGCGAAAGACGCCGGCGCATGGCGGACGGTGCTCCCTTCGCCTGGCGTCTAGACATGGAAGCGGCGGTGGAAAGAGTTGGCGGCGGCCTCTTCTGGCGGGAGGAAGGGTTCGGCCCGGCCATGGAGACGGGCGAAATATCCGCCCGCCCCGCCGAATGGGGCGATGTCGTCATTGCGCGCAAGGAAACCCCGACCAGCTACCATCTCGCCGTCGTGGTGGACGATGCGCTGCAGGGGGTGACGAATGTCGTCCGCGGCCGCGATCTTTTCCGCGCGACCGCCGTGCACCGGCTACTTCAGGAGCTGCTCGGCCTGCCTGTTCCGGCCTATTTCCATCACGATCTGGTTCTCGGCGAGGACGGGAGAAAGCTTTCCAAGAGCAGGCGGGACACGGGCATCTCCGCCTTGCGCGAGGCCGGCATGACCCCGGCCGACATCCGCCGCTTGGTGGGGCTGCCGCCCTTCACGGCATCCGCTTGAGCCCGGCCTCAACCCGGAACCCGCCTCCGCGCTTCCCTGTAGCGCCTGATGGCCGCGTTGAGCTCTCCGCCAAGGATGAAGATCGCTGAGACGATGTAGAGAAAGACCACGGCGATCATGATCGAGGCAAGACCGGCATAGGTGGTCACATAGCCGGAGAAGCGGTCGAGATAGGCCGCAAAGGCCGCCGAGCCCGCCGCCCAGGCGATCAGCGTGAAGATGATGCCGGGCAGGATGTCTACGAAACGGCGGCGCCCGGCGGGCAGCCACATATGGACAGCCACGAGCGCCGCCACGATCACGGTCGCAGCGATCACATACCGCCATAGAGTGATCGTGCCCATATATGGCTCCAGCCATTCCAGGTTGCGCTCCGCGATGCGGCCGATGAGCGGCGCGAAGACCAGGAGGATGCTGATGGCAAGAAAGACCACGGTCGCGATCAGGACGAAGGCAAGGCTCTGGATGCGGCGGAACAGGAAGGAGCGGGTTTCGGCGACCCGATAGGCGCGGTTGAGCGACGTCCGCAGCGCCTCGACCCCGTTCGAGGCGAATATCGCCGCGATGACGACGCTGAAGGTCAGGAAATCGCCACGCTGAATTGTCAGCACGCGGACCACCTCGTGAGCGATCGGCGCCGCGATCTGGTCCGGCCAGGTGTCGAAGACGAGATGAACCGCCGTGTTGGCAAAGCTGTCGGCGCCGACGAAGCTGGCAAGCGCCGTGGCGAAGATCAGGAAGGGAAACAGCGCCATCAGTGCGGTGATGGCGAGGTGGCTTGCCATGGACCAGCCGTCATCGGCATCGAAATGACCAAGGGCGTCGCGCAGGATCCTCTTGATCGCCACCAGTCTGCGCACCGTCCCTCCATCAATTTGCTTTTGCGAGGCCATTCGCATCGGAAAAGTGGCAGGCATGCGGTGATTTGCCAACGCGACAACCGCGCCTTGGTTGCAAATCCACAGGCCAGGGCCAGCGATGATCCGATCAATTTGGCCGCTGCCGGTTTCCCGGCAAACAGCTTTGCTCTATGAATCCGCCGCGTCTAGGAACGGCGCTTTGATCGAAAGCGCCCCAAAGGCGAAGAAACGCCGGCTTCTGCCGACCGGCATTGATGGCTTCCCAACCCATTCGAACACGGAAAAGCTTATGTCCACCGTCTTCAACATCCTGGCCATTCTCGTCATGGTCGCCGTCGTCATCGTGCTGATCCGCGGGCTGGTCAACATGATGCGCGGCGGCTCCGCCAACACGTCGAACAAGCTCATGCAGGCCCGTGTCATGCTGCAGGCGATCGCAATCGTCTTCATCGTGCTGGCTCTGTGGTATGCCAAGGCCCGTTCATAGGCTCTTCCTCTTCATCGACTTCGGGGTAAAGCCGAATGGTCAAGCTGAACAAGATTTACACACGCAAGGGCGATGACGGTACGACCGGGCTCGCTGCGGGCGCTCGCCGGCTCAAATCCGACCTGCGCGTCGCCGCCTACGGCACGGTAGACGAGGCCAATGCCTGCATTGGTATGGCTCGGGTCCACACGACCGCTTCCAGTCCCGAGGTGGATGCCATGCTGGCGCGCGTGCAGAACGATCTCTTCGATCTGGGCGCCGATCTTTCCACTCCGGATACCGGCGAGGCGCTCAGGCATGAGCCTCTCCGCATCGTCGCCGCGCAGGTTGCCCGGCTCGAGGCCGACATCGATATGCTCAACGCAAAGCTGAATCCCTTGCGCTCCTTCATCCTGCCGGGCGGCTCTCCGGCGGCGGCGGCGCTGCATCTGGCGCGCACCGTGGCCCGCCGCGCCGAGCGCCTGATGGTCAAGCTCAAGCAGGAGCCGGGCGAAAAGGTGAGCGACGAGGCGATCCGCTACATCAACCGCGTCTCGGACCTCCTGTTCGTCGCCGCGAGGGCGGTCAATGACAATGGTGCTGCCGACGTGCTATGGGTTCCGGGGGAGAATCGCTGACGTATCTTCGGTGGAGCGAGAATAGGCCCGAATGTTCATACCGCTCCATGACGCCAATCATCTGAGATATATCAAGCGTCAATACGTCACGCTGGCCATCATCGCGGCCAACATCATCGCCTTTCTCACCACCGCCTATGGAGGAACCGACTTCGCCCAGGCGGCGGTCCTCGGGCTGGGCTACATCCCCTCCGTCTCGCATGATCTGGCGATCCTGCCGCCCGAACTGACGCTGGTGCCTGAACCCTTCACCTACGTCACCTACGCCTTCCTGCACGGCGACATTTTCCACCTCGGCGGCAACATGCTGTTCCTATGGGTCTTCGGCGACAATGTTGAGGATGCGCTCGGTCATATCCGGTATCTGATCTTCTACCTTGCCTGCGCCGTCGCGGGCGCGATTTCGCACGGCCTGATCATCCCCGATTCCAATGCGCCCCTGATCGGTGCATCCGGGGCGATCGCCGGCATTGTTGCGGCCTATCTCATGCTGCATCCAAGGGTGAAGGTCTGGGTCCTGGCCTTTGCGCGCATTCCGCTGCGCATTCCGGCTTTCATCGTCCTTGCGCTATGGATAGCACTGCAATTCGCGATGCTGCTTTTCGACAGGGAGAACCAGATATCCTGGGCTGCCCATGTCGGCGGCATCCTGGCGGGAGCGGTCCTGGTCGTGATCCTGCGGCGACGGGACGTGCCCCTTCTCGACCGGCGGCTGGAAACGCCGCAGGCGGCCCGCCTCGAAGGCGAATAGGCCGCACTTTGATATTGACCTGGGGCCCTGGTCTCACTACGGTCCCGCCGCTTCCAGAAGGCAGCCGACCGGGAAGGTGGGCGGCTTTGTCCGATCTCCCCTTGCCGATGTCGGTATCTGGCCGATTAGCCAGCCTGAAGGCCGATATGATCGGTGCGAGTTTCCCGGCAGAAAGCCCGACAGAAAGGTTGAATGCGCATGAAAGTAGTTGTCCCGGTAAAGCGGGTTATCGATGCGAATGTTAAGCCTCGCGTGAAGGCGGACGGCTCGGGCGTCGAGCTTGCCAATGTGANAAGCGGGTTATCGATGCGAATGTTAAGCCTCGCGTGAAGGCGGACGGCTCGGGCGTCGAGCTTGCCAATGTGAAGATGGCGATGAACCCGTTCGATGAGATCGCGGTGGAAGAGGCCATCCGGCTGAAGGAAGCGGGCAAGGTTGAGGAGATCATCGCGGTTTCGATCGGTCCCGCCCAGGCGCAGGAGACGATCCGCACCGCGCTCGCCATGGGCGCCGATCGCGGCATCCTGGTCAAGGTGGACGACGTGGTCGAGCCTCTGGCGGTGGCGAAGATCCTGAAGGGCGTGGTCGAGGCGGAGAAGCCGGAACTCGTCATTCTCGGCAAGCAGGCGATCGATGACGACGCCAACCAGACCGGTCAGATGCTGGCCGCGCTGCTGGGCTGGGCGCAGGGCACCTTTGCGTCCAAGGTCGAGATTGGCGGCGGCAAGGCCAAGGTGACGCGCGAGGTCGACGGCGGATTACAGGTGGTGGAGCTCAAGCTGCCGGCGATCGTCACCACGGATCTGCGCCTGAACCAGCCGCGCTATGCCTCGCTGCCCAACATCATGAAGGCGAAGAAGAAGCCGCTCGACGAGAAGAGTGCAGCTGATTACGGCGTCGACGTCGCGCCGCGCCTGAAGGTGGTCAAGACCGAGGAGCCGGCCGGCCGCAAGGCGGGCGTCAAGGTTAAGGACGTCGCCGAGCTGGTCGACAAGCTGAAGAACGAAGCCGGCGTATTGTGAACCTCTTGCCCTCCCCTTGGGGGGAGGGTCGCGCCGCAGGCGCGGGGTGGGGACAAAGCCGTCAAAATTTGTCCCATCCACCCCCACCCCGGCTCTCTTGCTTTGCTTATGCAAAGCGCTCGCCGACCCTCCCCACATGGGGAGGGTAGAGGCAGCGCCGCGCAGAACCGAAAAGGACAAGGACCATGGCAATTCTGCTGCTTGCCGAACATGACAACGCAACCCTTTCCGACCAGACCGCCAAGGCGCTTTCGGCCGCAACCAAAATCGGCTCTGACATCGACATCCTCGTCGCCGGGAAGGGCGCCAAGCCTGCCGCCGATGCCGCCGCCAGCCTGAAGGGCGTGCGCAAGGTGCTGCTTGCCGAGGCCGACGAACTGGCCGAACGGCTTGCCGAGCCGACGGCAGCCCTGATCGTGTCGCTGGCCGACGGCTACGACACTTTCGTGGCGCCGGCCACGACCACCGGCAAGAATGTCATGCCGCGCGTCGCTGCCCTGCTCGACGTCATGCAGGTGTCGGATGTCATCGAGGTGGTCGACGGCAAGACCTTCAANGTCGAGCTTGCCAATGTGAAGATGGCGATGAACCCGTTCGACGAGATCGCGGTCGAGGAAGCGATCCGGCTGAAGGAAACGGGCAAGGTTGAGGAGATCATCGCGGTTTCGATCGGCCCTGCCCAGGCGCAGGAGACGATCCGCACCGCGCTTGCCATGGGGGCCGACCGCGGCATCCTGGTCAAGGTCGACGACGTGGTCGAGCCGCTGGCGGTGGCCAAGATCCTGAAGGGCGTGGTCGAGGCGGAGAAGCCGGAGCTCGTCATTCTCGGCAAGCAGGCGATCGACGACGACGCCAACCAGACCGGCCAGATGCTGGCCGCCCTTCTCGGCTGGGCGCAGGGCACCTTCGCCTCCAAGGTCGAGCTTGACGGCGGCAAGGCCAAGGTGACGCGCGAGGTCGACGGCGGATTGCAGGTGATCGAGCTGAAGCTGCCGGCGATCGTCACCACCGATCTGCGGCTCAACCAGCCGCGCTATGCCTCGCTGCCCAACATCATGAAAGCGAAGAAGAAGCCGCTCGACGAGAAGAGTGCTGCCGATTACGGCGTCGATGTCGCGCCGCGCCTGAAGGTGGTCAAGACCGAGGAGCCGGCCGGCCGCAAGGCGGGCGTCAAGGTCAAGGACGTTGCCGAGCTGGTCGACAAGCTGAAGAACGAAGCCGGCGTTCTTTAAGGAATTCAGATGAGGCCGGCCTGCAAACGACCGGCTTCTGCGCTTCCGGTGCTCACGTACCAAAGTACGCTCCGCTCTGGTTCTCGAATCCAACAGTTTTCGGCTCGGCCTGACCTGAATTCGGTCGCAGCCGCGCCCCGTGAAGGAACAAGAATATGGCTATTCTGCTGCTTGCCGAACATGACAATGCAACCCTTTCCGACCAGACCGCCAAGGCGCTTTCGGCCGCCACGAAGATCGGTTCGGACATCGACATCCTGGTCGCCGGCAAGGGCGCCAAGCCTGCCGCCGATGCCGCTGCAAAACTGAAGGGCGTGCGCAAGGTGCTCCTGGCCGAGGCCGACGGGCTGGCCGAGCGGCTTGCCGAACCGACGGCCGCCCTCATCGTGTCGCTGGC
>NZ_VLJP01000021.1:1375-34032 GCF_007829525.1 Mesorhizobium sp. J18 | reverse complement strand
GTCATGCCGCGCGTCGCTGCCCTGCTCGACGTCATGCAGGTGTCGGATGTCATCGAGGTGGTCGACGGCAAGACCTTCAAGCGGCCGATCTATGCCGGCAACGCCATTCAGACGGTGGAATCGAGCGACCCCAAGCGCGTCGTCACCGTGCGCACCTCGACCTTCCAGGCCGCGGAAGAGGGCGGTTCGGCTTCGGTCGAGACGGTCAATGCGGCCGCCGATCCGGGCCTTTCCACCTTTGTCGAGAACAGAATCGCCGAGAGCGACCGGCCGGAACTGACCTCGGCAAAGATCATCATCTCGGGCGGCCGGGCGCTCGGCTCGGCGGAGAAGTTCCAGGAGGTCATCCTGCCGGTGGCCGACAAGCTGGGTGCTGCGGTCGGCGCAAGCCGCGCCGCCGTCGATGCCGGCTATGCGCCGAACGACTGGCAGGTCGGCCAGACCGGAAAGGTGGTGGCGCCCGACCTCTACATCGCCTGCGGCATCTCCGGCGCCATCCAGCATCTGGCCGGCATGAAGGACTCCAAGGTCATCGTCGCCATCAACAAGGACGAGGAGGCGCCCATCTTCCAGGTCGCCGACTACGGTCTCGTCGGCGATCTCTTCACCGTCTTGCCGGAATTTGAGAAAGCCCTATGAATTTTGATCCCGGGCAAATTGGCGCGGTGGGACAGACAGTTTTCGTGCCGAAGGAAGGGGAGGCCGGGGAGACGCGTGTAGCGGCGTCGCCGGAAACGGTGAAACGGCTTGCGGCGCTTGGCTTCGACGTGGTGGTCGAAACGGGCGCCGGGCGCGCCTCCAGGATCACCGATAGCGATTTCCAGGGTGCAGGCGCGAAAATCGGCAAGGCGGCGGATGCCGCCAGGGCCGACGTGGTTTTGAAAGTGCGCCGGCCCACCGATGCCGAGATCGCCGGCTATAAAAGCGGCGCCGTGGTCATTGCGACCATGGACCCTTATCAGGCAAATGCCTCCCTGAACCGGATGGCGAAGGTGGGCCTCACCAGTTTCGCCATGGAATTCATGCCGCGCATCACGCGGGCGCAGGTCATGGACGTCCTGTCCAGCCAGGCCAATCTCGCCGGCTATCGCGCCGTCATCGACGCCGCCGCCGAATATGACCGCGCGCTACCGATGATGATGACCGCGGCCGGCACCGTTCCGGCCGCCAAGGTCTTCGTCATGGGGGCGGGGGTTGCCGGCCTGCAGGCAATCGCGACGGCGCGCCGCCTGGGCGCCGTTGTCACCGCGACCGACGTCCGTCCGGCCGCCAAGGAGCAGGTCGCCTCCCTCGGGGCGAAGTTCATCGCCGTCGAGGACGAGGAGTTCAAGGCCGCCGAAACTGCCGGCGGATATGCCAAGGAGATGTCGAAGGAGTATCAGGCCAAGCAGGCCGCGCTCGTCGCCGATCATATCGCCAAGCAGGACATCGTCATCACCACCGCGCTCATTCCCGGCCGGCCGGCGCCGAAGCTGGTTTCGGCGGCCATGGTCGCCTCCATGAAGCCGGGGTCGGTCATCGTCGATCTCGCGGTGGAACGCGGCGGCAACGTCGAAGGCGCGGTTGCCGGCAAGGTCGTCACGACGGCCAATGACGTGAAGATCGTCGGTCATCTCAACGTGCCGGGCCGGGTCGCCGCCTCCTCGTCACTGCTTTACGCCAAGAATCTCTATGCCTTCCTCGAGACGCTGATCGACAAGGAGACGAAGCAGCTTTCGATCGATCCGGAGGACGAACTCGTCAAGGCCACCATGCTGACCCATGGCGGCAAGGTGGTGCACCCCAATTTCCAGAGTGTTTCGGCCGGTGACGCGGCGGCAACGGCTTCGCCTGCCGCCGACCCCGAAATCGCCAAGGCGGCAAAGGGCACCGAGCCCGGGCTCGACGTGGCGCCAAAGAAGACCCGTTCCAGATCTGCGGCGGCAACCGCCAAACCGGCCGGGACGCGGAAGGCGCCGGTGCGCAAGGCCGGCTCAGCCAAGCCAGGAGGGGGGAAAGCCTGATGGAAAAGACTGCTCTCGAACAGGCGCTTGATCAGCTCGACCGGGCATCGGCAGCCGTGCGGCTGGCGCTCCAGGACATGGAAGGTGCTGCTGACGTGGTCGGCAACGCCGCCCATGCCGCTTCCGGCGGCGCGATCGACCCCTTCGTCTTCCGCTTTGCGATCTTCGTTCTGGCGATCTTCGTCGGCTATTACGTGGTCTGGTCGGTGACCCCGGCGCTGCACACGCCGCTGATGTCGGTCACCAACGCCATCTCCTCGGTGATCGTGGTCGGCGCGCTTCTGGCGGTCGGCATCTCGGCAAGCGGACTTGCCACCGGCTTCGGCTTCATCGCGCTGGTGCTGGCATCGGTCAACATCTTCGGCGGCTTCCTTGTCACGCAGCGCATGCTGGCGATGTACAAGAAAAAAGAGAAGTGAGGGGGCGGCCTTGTCTCATAATCTCGCAGCCTTCCTCTACCTCGTCTCGGGCGTCCTCTTCATCATGGCTCTCCGGGGCTTGTCGCATCCGACGACCAGCCGCCAGGGCAACATCTACGGCATGGTCGGCATGGGGATCGCCATCCTCACCACGCTGGCCATCGCCACGCCCTCGCTGGGCGGGCTCGGCCTGATCATACTGGGATTGGCCATCGGCGGCGGCGCTGGCGCCTATATCGCCCGCGGCATCGCCATGACGAAGATGCCGCAGCTCGTTGCCGCGTTCCACTCGCTGGTCGGTCTTGCAGCGGTCATGGTTGCGGCGGCCGCACTTTATGCACCGGAGAGCTTCGGCATCGGCGCGATCGGCGCCATCCACGCCCAGGCCCTCGTTGAAATGTCGCTCGGCGTGGCCATCGGCGCCATCACTTTCACCGGCTCCATCATCGCCTTTCTGAAGCTCGACGGCCGCATGTCCGGCAAGCCGATCCTCCTGCCGGCGCGCCACATCGTCAATGCAGCGATCGCCGTGGCGCTCGTCGTGCTAGTGATCATGCTGGTGGCGACGCAGAGCCACACCGTCTTCTGGCTGATTGTCCTTTTGTCCCTGGTGCTGGGGGTGCTCATCATCATCCCGATCGGCGGCGCGGACATGCCGGTCGTCGTGTCGATGCTCAACTCCTATTCCGGCTGGGCCGCCGCCGGCATCGGCTTCACGCTCGGCAACCTGGCGCTGATCATCACCGGCGCGCTGGTCGGTTCCTCGGGTGCGATCCTGTCCTACATCATGTGCAAGGGCATGAACCGCTCCTTCATCTCCGTCATCCTAGGCGGCTTCGGCGGCGAGACGGCCGCTGCGGCGGACGACGGCATCGAGCGGACGGTCAAGCAGGGCTCGGCCGACGACGCGGCCTATCTCATGATGAACGCACAGAAGGTCATCATCGTGCCGGGCTACGGCATGGCGGTGGCGCAGGCCCAGCATGCGCTGCGCGAAATGGCCGACAAGCTGAAGGCCAACGGCGTGGAGGTGAAATACGCCATTCATCCGGTCGCCGGCCGCATGCCGGGCCATATGAACGTGCTTCTGGCCGAAGCCCAGGTGCCTTACGACGAGGTCTTCGAACTCGAGGACATCAACTCGGAATTCGCACAGGCCGACGTCGCCTATGTCATCGGCGCCAACGACGTTACCAACCCGGCCGCGCGCGACGACAAGTCGTCTCCGATCTACGGCATGCCGATCCTCGATGTCGACAAGGCGCGAACCTGCCTCTTCGTCAAGCGCTCGCTCGGCTCCGGCTATGCCGGCATCGACAACACGCTGTTCTACAAGGACGGCACMATGATGCTGCTMGGCGACGCCAAGAAGATGACCGAGGACATCGTCAAGGCGATGGATCATTGAAATGACTGGCCAAGCTCCATTTCCGGAATGGAAGAAACTCGCCGAACACGAGGTCAAGAACTCTGTGGAGACGCTTACCTGGCGTACGTCGGAAGGTATCGCCGTCAAGCCGCTTTATACCGCGGATGACCTGGAGGGCATCGGTCATCTGGATTCACTGCCCGGCTTAAAACCTTTTGTTCGGGGCCCCCGCGCGACCATGTATGCCGGCCGGCCCTGGACGATCCGCCAGTATGCCGGCTTCTCGACAGCGGAAGAGTCAAATGCCTTCTACCGCAAGGCGCTTGCCGCCGGTCAGCAGGGCGTGTCGGTCGCCTTCGACCTTGCCACCCATCGCGGCTATGACAGCGATCATCCTCGCGTCGCGGGTGACGTCGGCAAGGCTGGGGTCGCCATCGATTCCGTCGAGGACATGAAGATCCTGTTTGATGGTATTCCGCTCAGAGACATTTCGGTGTCCATGACGATGAATGGCGCGGTGATCCCGATCCTCGCCTGCTTCATCGTAGCCGGCGAGGAGCAGGGCTGCTCACGCGCCGAGCTTTCCGGGACCATCCAGAACGACATCCTCAAGGAGTTCATGGTCCGCAACACCTACATCTACCCGCCCGAACCCTCGATGCGGATCGTCGGCGACATTATCGAATACACGGCGAAGGAGATGCCGAAGTTCAACTCGATCTCGATCTCCGGCTACCACATGCAGGAAGCCGGCGCGACGCTTGTGCAGGAACTCGCCTTCACGCTCGCTGACGGTCGTGAGTACGTCCGCGCCGCGCTAAAGAAGGGCCTCGACGTCGACGATTTCGCCGGCAGGCTCTCGTTCTTCTTCGCCATCGGGATGAATTTCTTCATGGAGGCGGCAAAGCTGCGCGCTGCACGACTTTTATGGTCGCGCATCATGGAGGAGTTCCAGCCCAAGAAGACTTCCTCGCTCATGCTGCGCACACATTGCCAGACCTCCGGGGTGTCACTGCAGGAGCAGGATCCTTACAACAACATCGTGCGTACCGCTTATGAGGCGCTCGCCGCCGTGCTCGGCGGCACCCAGTCGCTTCATACCAACTCCTTCGACGAAGCGATCGCGCTGCCGACCGAGTTTTCCGCCCGCATCGCGCGCAACACGCAGCTCATACTCCAGCACGAGACGGGCGTGACCAAGGTCATCGATCCGCTGGCGGGTTCCTATTACGTCGAGAGCCTTACCAATGAACTGGCGCAGAAGGCTTGGGCGCTCATTGAGGAAATTGAGACCATGGGCGGCATGACGAGAGCCGTCGTCGAAGGCCTGCCCAAGCGCCTGATCGAGACGGCGGCGACACGTCGACAGGTTGCCATTGACCGCGGCGACGACGTAATCATCGGCGTCAACAAATATCGCCTTGAGACAGAGGACCGCATCGAGGTCCTGGACATCGACAATGCGGCGGTTCGGAAGGCACAGATCCGCCGCTTGGACCGGATCAGGCGTCAGCGCGAACCCAAGCGCGTTGACGCCGCCCTTGCCGCACTCGGCGAGGCCGCCGCCGGCGGCAAGGGCAATATTCTCGCGGCGGCTGTAGAAGCCGCACGCGCTCGCGCTACTGTGGGGGAGATTTCCGATACCTTGCGACGCACCTTTGGTGATCACGCAGCTGTCTCCGAGGTGATCTCAACGGTCTACGGCTCGGCCTTTCAGGATGAGCCGGAATACCAAACGCTCTCTACCCGCATTGGGGAACTCTCCGTCTCGCTCGGCAGGCCGCCGAAGCTGATGATCGCAAAGCTCGGCCAGGACGGCCATGACCGTGGCGCGAAAGTGATCGCATCGGCCTTCGGCGATCTCGGTTTTGATGTGGTCGCGGGTCCGCTGTTCCAGACACCGGAAGAGGCCGCCGACATAGCCGTGGCGTCCGAGGTCCATGTCGTAGGCGCGTCCTCGCTTGCGGCCGGCCACAAGACGCTTCTGCCGCAACTCGTTGAGTCTCTGAAGACGAAGGGCGCCGAAGAAATCATCGTCGTCTGCGGCGGCGTGGTGCCGCGCCAGGACTACCAATTCCTGATGGATCGTGGCGTTGCCGCTGTGTTTGGTCCCGGAACGCATGTCGTTGACGCCGCGCGTGCAGTCGTCGATCTGCTGGAAGGAAAACGCAGAAACGAATGAAACCGGAATCATTGAGCCGGAGGGAGGAAAGCTGATGGTCATAATAGGCCACTCGTCGAAACGAAGGCACACCTGTCGAGATGTCATTTCCGCAGGAATCTTCAATCAAGCGGCGGCTCGACAACGTTACAATTGGCAGGTCGGAAGCAAGGTTCTGGCCGTCCTCGTGAAGTGCTTCATTTGCTCGAAACTACCGGCTTGCGGGCACCCATCCGCAAAATCTCCCGTGCAATGCTGACCCCGCTTGTGATGGATGACGGATATCTGAGTGGTCAAGGCGGGCATACAGTTCCGCGTCACCGCCGGAGAGCTGAGATGATCCGGAATCTAGTCAGAGAGCAAGCGCAATATTCAATAGGTGAGTTGCAATGAACGCCATTGAGCAAGAAGTTCTGGTCGCTCGAGAGGGTTCGGTGGGCCATATCAGCCTCAATCGCCCGAAGGCTCTCAATAGCCTCACGCTCGATATGGTGCGCCGCATCAACGATGCGCTCGATGCCTTGGAAGAGGATCCACACGTGGCTGCGGTCCTCATGTCGGGGGAGGGTGAAAGAGGCTTCTGTGCGGGAGGCGATATTCGCATGCTTTATGAAAGCGGACGCGGCGGCAGCAACACGGCGGTGAACTTTTTTCGGGAAGAATACCGCCTGAATGCCCGCATCGCCCGTTACCCGAAACCCTTCATAGCCATTGTCGACGGCATCACGATGGGTGGTGGCGTTGGGCTTTCGGCCCATGGCAGCCATCGCATAGCCACGGAGCGGACGCGGCTTGCCATGCCGGAAACAGGCATCGGCTTCTTCCCCGATGTTGGCGCGACCTGGCTTCTTTCGCATGCCCCCGGGGAACTGGGCACTTTTCTCGGCCTAACGGGTGAGCAGATCGGTGTGGCAGATGCGATCGTCGCGGAACTTGCGGATTTCTTCGTACCCAGTTGCCAGTTATCCGCAGTCCGCGATGCGCTATCGGCGCTTGCTGCTGATGCTAATGCCGAAGCCGTTGGGCGGGTGATCGCCCGCTTCGCCCAAACACCTACAGAAGCAGTCATGGCACGCCATCGTCACATGATCGACCGAGCCTTCGCCTTCGATCGTGTGGAGGAGATCCTGGTTGCCTTGGAAGAGGAAGATGGCGAATTCGCCGCGAAGACCAGGCAGACGCTCCTGGCGAAGTCGCCCAGCAGCCTCAAAGTCACGCTTCGGCTCCTGCGCCAAGGTCGGGAGAGCCGCGATTTGGAAAGTTGTTTGGAACGCGAATTCGCCGCCACGGCAGCCGTGTTGCGATCACACGATTTCTATGAAGGTGTGCGCGCTGCGGTCATCGACAAGGACCGCAATCCGAAATGGTCGCCGCACGATCTTGCTACAGTGGATGAGGAGGCGATCGCACATTTCTTCGCATCGCGGGCGGAACGGCTCTTTGTATGAGGAACGCGGAGAAACACTGAATGACGGACGCTATTGCCTTTATCGGGCTTGGGAACATGGGTGGGCCGATGGCGGCCAATCTGGTGAAAGCGGGCTATCGAGTGAAGGGCTTCGATCTCGCAGAGGCTGCCCGCAATAGTGCCGCAGCTAACGGAATCGAGTTATCTTTGTCGGTCAAGGATGTCGTGGTGGGTACTGGTACCGTCATCACCATGCTGCCGGCGGGCAAGCACGTACTTTCCGTCTGGTCCGATCTTGTGCCGACCCTCCACGCGGGCACGCTGCTCATCGACTGCTCGACGATCGATGTTGAGACCGCACGCAAGGTGCATGCATTGGCTACTGAGAACGGATGCTTGACTCTGGATGGGCCTGTTTCTGGCGGCACAGGGGGTGCGGCCGCTGGCACACTCACCTTTATGGTAGGCGGATCGAAGGAGGCCTTCGCCCGAGGGGTGCCGATCTTGCAGAAAATGGGCAAGCGTATCGTACATTGCGGCGGTGCCGGTTCGGGCCAGGCGGCAAAGATCTGTAACAATATGATCCTCGGTGTAACGATGGCGGGTGTCGCAGAAGCGTTCGTGCTTGCCGAGAAGCTGGGCCTTTCGCATCAGGCACTGTATGACGTCGCCTCGACGTCTTCCGGCCAGTGCTGGTCAATAACAACCTATTGCCCTGTGCCAGGCCCGGTGCCCTCGTCGCCGGCTAACAACGGTTATAAGCCCGGCTTTGCTGCCTCCCTGATGCTAAAGGACCTGCGCCTTTCCCAAGAGGCGGCGCTAGCAAGCGGCGCCTCGACACCGCTTGGAGCGGAGGCGGCCCAGCTCTATGGCCTCTTCGAGCAACTCGGGCATGGCGGCGAGGACTTTTCCGCCATCATCAACTTCTTCCGCGGCAATGTGAAAGCAGGATAGGGCTGAGCGATGGTATTTGAGACAATCATAGCCGAAGCAAAAGGGCGGGTCGGCCTGATCACGTTAAACCGGCCGGACGCACTCAATGCGATCAATTTGCAATTGACGCGAGAGCTTACCTCGGCGGCTGCAGCCTTTGATGCGGACTCGTCGATTGGTTGCATCATCATTACCGGCTCGGAGCGCGCATTCGCTGCGGGCGCTGATATCAAGGAGATGGCGGAGCAGTCCTTCATCGATATGTATCACAGCGACTGGTTTTCAGCCTGGCAGAAGTTGACAGAGGTACGTACGCCAGTCATTGCGGCCGTTGCGGGTTTCGCACTTGGCGGTGGTTGTGAGCTCGCAATGATGTGCGACTTCATTCTGGCGGCCGACACGGCGAAGTTCGGCCAACCTGAGATTAAGCTCGGCGTCATGCCCGGCATGGGGGGCAGCCAGCGGCTGACGCGGCTCGTCGGAAAATCCAAAGCGATGGAGATGTGTTTGACCGGCCGGATGATGGATGCGGCTGAGGCGGAGCGTGTAGGCCTCGTTTCGCGCGTCGTCTCCGCCGACAACCTCCTCGATGAGGCGATCAAGACGGCCGAATTGATCGCTCGGATGTCCCTTCCGGTGGCGATGATGACGAAGGAGACCATAAGTCGCGCCTACGAAACCACTCTTTCTGAGGGGCTTCGCTTCGAGCGGCGGGTATTCCACTCAATGTTCGCCTTGGAAGACCAAAAGGAGGGCATGGCCGCATTTGTTGAGAAACGAACCGCTGCTTTTTGTAACCGCTAGCGGTCGCGCACGGCACACTGTGGAGTGAAACTACATGGGGGCACTTCGTTGACGGGATGAGCAAGACCTTAACTCTGGCGAACATTGCAGTGGCCAAAGGCAAGACGCCGCTGGTCTGCCTTACTGCCTATACCACACCCGTTGCCCGGCTGGTCGATCCACACTGCGATATCGTGCTTGTAGGCGATAGCGTCGGCATGGTGCTGCATGGTCTCCCTTCCACTCTCGGTGTGACGCTGGAGATGATGATCCTGCACGGCAAGGCCGTACGACGCGGGCTGGAACGGGCCCTGATGGTCGTCGACATGCCATTCGGCTCCTACGAGGAAGGTCCAGAGCAGGCCTTTTGCAACGCCGCCCGCGTGATGGCGGAGACCGGCTGCGCAGCGGTCAAGCTGGAAGGTGGCGAGGTGATGGCCGAGACGATCCAGTTTCTTGCCAGTCGCGGCGTGCCGGTGATGGCCCATGTCGGGCTGACGCCGCAGGCCGTCAATAGCTTCGGTGGCTATCGGGTTCAGGGCAAAGGCGAAGACGCCGATCGGGTTATGCGCGACGCTCTGGCGGTCGCCGAGGCAGGCGCCTTCGCACTCGTACTGGAGAAGGTGCCGGAGACGCTCGCCCGCCGGATCACGGAGGAAATCACAATTCCGACGATCGGTATCGGCGCCTCGCCGGCCTGTGATGGTCAGATCCTTGTCGTCGATGACATGCTGGGTCTGTTCGGTGACTTTCGGCCGAAATTCGTCAAACGCTACACCGAACTTGCGCAGGCTGCAGAAACGGCGATTGCGGCTTATGCGCGGGACGTAAGGGAGCGCCGGTTTCCCGGAATTGAGCATGTCTTTGGCCACACTACGAAAGACATCGAACGAGGAGACCAGACATGAGCGTTCCCATCATCCGGACGGTGGCAGATTTGCGCAGGGTCGTTACTGGCTGGCGGCAGGAAAACCTGACGGTTGGCGTCGTACCAACTATGGGCGCCCTGCATGAAGGGCATCTGAGCTTGGTGCGCGCGGCTCTCGAAAAAACCGACCGGGTCATCGTGACGCTTTTCGTCAACCCGAAACAGTTCAACAATGCCGCCGATCTGGCCGCCTACCCACGCACAGAGCATGAAGATGCCGCCAAGCTGGCGCCGCTCGGCGCCCATATCCTCTATGCTCCCGATGGAGGAGAAATCTATCCGGAAAGCTTTGCTACGACGGTTTCGGTGAGTGGGGTCAGCAAGGGGCTGTGCGGTGCGCACCGCGCCGGCCATTTTGATGGCGTGGCGACCATCGTGACGAAGCTGTTCCTTCAGACCGGCGCCGATTTCGCCTTCTTCGGCGAGAAGGATTTCCAGCAACTGCATGTGGTGCGCCGGCTCGTCCGCGATCTCGACTTGCCCATCGATGTCATTGCCTGTCCGACCGTACGCGAGGACGACGGTCTGGCAATGTCGTCGCGCAATGTCCGACTATCTGCCGCCGAACGTCAGGCGGCACCGAAGCTCGCCGAAGTCCTTTTCGCTGCAGCTAAACAACTGTCGGTAGGGGACCGTGTGGAGAAGGTGCTTGCAGAGGCGAGCAAAGCCATTCGCGCCGCAGGTTATAGCAGCGTCGAATATCTCGAACTGCGGGCTGAGGATGACCTCTCTCCGCTCAATGTCGCGGACCGGCCAGCCCGTTTGCTCGCGGCCGCCTGGCTTGGCGAGACGCGCCTCATCGATAATGTGGAAGTAGTGCACAATGTTTAACGCGCGCGCCTGCGAGCAGACCGCACAATGAGGTAAAGGCTGAATTTGGCGTGGGAACGTAGCTAATCTCCCGCGTGCCTTGGACAAAGGGGCAACTGGAGCAGTGCAGTCGGTCTTCGAAACGTTTGTGGAACGTTTGTCCGTGGGTGTCGATGAGGTGGATTTCCGCGCTGCTCTGGCCAGTACGATCAGCGAGTTCGATATTCCTGCTTTCGCCTATTTGTCTCTGCCGCTGAAAGCCGCCGGAACACCCAGGCTGATATCCAATTATCCGCCTTGCTGGACGTCGCACTACATGCGCAACCGATATGACACGATCGACCCGGTTATTGTGCAGGCGAGAGGCGGTAAGCATCCGTTTCGGTGGGGGTCAGACTTCGGGCGACATGGTACGTCAAAGCCACAGCAACGGCTTTTCGATGAGGCCGCCGAATTCGGTATTCGTTGCGGCCTGACGATACCCATCCATGATCGCCGTGGCAGAACGGCTGCGGTGACTTTCGCTGCCGATGAGTCCAGTCCGACCTTCTTCCGCGTCGCCGAGCGATATGAGCAGGCGCTGCAGCTTATGGCCACGTGCTTCCATATCGGGGTGCGGAAGAAACTCTCGGCCGATCGGGTGGTGGATGGCGTTTTGCTGACACACCGCGAATACGAATGCCTGCAATGGGCCGCCCGCGGCAAGTCTGCCGGGGATATCGGCAGCATACTTGGGATTACCCGGCGCACCGCTTCTTTCCATCTCGACAATGCGAAGAAAAAGCTCGGCGTCCGCACTGTCGTCCAGGCCGTGGCACGACTGGCCGCGTCGCGATTCTCAAATCCGGGACAAACCTGAACCACCTGTGCATGTGCACAGGCTGTGCTGACATCAGCATTCGCCTCCAATGACAGCGTTATTCCTGCGAGGAGGTCACCCAATGATGCTGCTCATTGCACCCGACCGGTACGGCGACTTTGCCAACGAACTCCATCAGATGCACCGCCTGCGGTACCGCGCCTCAGGGCGCGAACAGTTCCTTGTATCCCGTCGTAACCATCCAGTTTGCCCGGTCGAGATGGCTGCGAACTGCTTTTCGGGCACGCTCCGGTTCGGCCAAAGGATCAATGCCGAGGATGAGCCGCGCCATCTCATCCTCGCTGGCATCGTCCGCAGACGCATCCAGAAGCCTCATATAGATCGTGAAGTGATCCCTGTCATAGGCCGTCAGGTCGTCCGACCAGGGAACTTCATTGGCGATTTCTTGTTTCGGATTAGGCTGCCACATGGTCGATGGTATTTTGAAAAGACTGCTATCCGTAATCTGTGAACCGGTTCCAGTCGATCGATGTGGAATACATACTATAGTTGATAAACTCAAGGCGTTTGATCGGCTGACCATGGCGCATGGACATGCGCAAGCTGGTCGGACGGAATGCACGCAAAATCAGGGAGAAGGCCGGCCTGACACAGGAGCAGCTTGCCGAGATTTCCGGTTTTAGCCAGCAGTACATTAGCGGTCTCGAAAAAGGCCGCAGAAATCCCACTATCGTCACACTCTATGAACTGGCATCGGCACTTCGTGTGAACCATGTGGAACTCGTCCGTCCAGACGAGCAGGATTAGATTTTCCGATCAGCCAGGCCAGCCGGCTCCCGCGCGTCTGACGGCACGCGCAGATGCTTGTGACCAAACCGTTCTCTTCGACAAGGCTCAGTATTCGGCTTCGCCCCTGCCTGTTGAAGGTCGCCGGACGTTCGGCCAGCGCGGTTTGTGCCAGGAACGTAGTCACCTACTAAGCCATCCGCTTGCGCTTTAGAGCGGATTTGCCCCACGCGCCGCGGATGCCTCCTTCAGATAGCGTTGTGCGACTGTGACCCAATAGCTGATCCCGGTCGCTATGATGTCGTCGTTGAAATCGTAATTCGGATTATGAAGATGGCGCGGGGCTTCGCCCTCGCGGTGCGCACCAAGGAAAACGTAGCATCCAGGTCTGCCGTTCAGAAGGAAGGCGAAATCCTCGGCACCCATCACCGGCTTCATGTTGTCTTCGACGAGCTCGGGGCCGACGACCTCCCGGGCAACTGAAGCGGCAAACCGGGTTTCCTTTTCGGAATTGATCAGGACAGGGTAGCCGCGTTCGAACATGAACTCATGGCCGGCTCCGGCCGCTTCGGCCGCATGCCGGACAATCTTCTCCAGGCCGGCTTCAAAGTCGTCGCGCACGGCGTCATTGAGCGTATATAGCGTGCCGCGCACCACGGCCGTAGCGGGCGTGACGTGAACGCCCTGACGATCTTTCGGGTCACCGCTCTGGAACTGTGTGATTGAAAGCACCACGGCCTCGGCCGGGTTGAGGTAGCGCGCCTTGAAGGCGTGCATGTCCTGGACGATGCGGGTCGCGATGAGAAGTGGATCCGGAACGAGGAACTGTGTTCCCGGATGGGCAAGGCTGCTGTTGATCGAGAACTCGAACGTGTCGATCGAAGCCAGCATCGGTCCGGGGCGCATCTGAAAGCTGCCTGCCATGCTGCTTGGCCAGTTGTGCAGCCCGAAGACCGCCTCGACCGGGAATTTCTCGAACAAGCCATCCTTGACCATGACGTTCCCGCCGCACCGCTCGTCCCCGGTTTCTTCCGCCGGCTGGAAGATGAACCGCACAATACCGTCGAAATCGCCTTTCTCCGCAAGGTAGCGGGCGGCTCCGAGAAGCATCGCCGTGTGGCCGTCATGGCCGCAGGCGTGCATTTTCCCGTCGACCTTCGAGCGATACTCCATCCCGTTTTCTTCATGGATGAACAAGGCATCCATGTCGGCGCGAAGACCGACCGCAACGGGACTCGTGCCCCGTTTGAGAGTGCCGACCACGCCCGTCTCGCCGAGCCCACGGTGAATCTCGATCCCGAATTCCTGAAGCTTGGCCGCAACGAAATCGGCGGTCGCCTTCTCCTCAAATGCCGTTTCTGGGTGGGCATGGAGATGTCGGCGCCATTTCGTGACATCATCGACCAGGTTCTTATCAACTGACAAGCTCATGGTGCACCTCGGGTCAGTTCGCCGTTCCGCAATCCGTCTAGTAAAGGCCTCGCGGACATGTGTGTCAATATGCCTTCATAATTGACATAACTTCATAGAAATGTAGATTTCATTTCGCTCTTGGCGGGGCCGCACACGGGTCCAGAACCCTGGAGATAGGCATTGGCGGTCCGTGATCTTTTGACGAGTGAGGGACTCTTGCTGACCCGGTCGGAGGAGAAGATCGTCCGGCTGCTGCTGGCCGAATACCCCACGTCCGGGTTGGGTACTGCGACCAGCCTGGCAAAGCGCGCCGGGGTGAGCGATCCCACCGTCGTTCGCCTGGTCACGAAGCTCGGCTTCGCGGGATTTTCCGATTTCCAGGCAAGCCTCATGGCTGAAGTGGAAGCCCGGCTGCATTCTCCGCTCCTCATGATGGAGACGAAGCAACCGGGCAAGTCCGACGAGAATGTCGTGCTTTCCTACATGGAATCGATCGACAAGGCGATCGAGCGATCGGCGGGCGCCACGCCCATGCAGAGTTATGACCGCGCGAGCAGGCTTATCATGGAGGCGAGGGGCAGCGTCGTTCTGCTGGGCGGCCGTTTCAGTCGTCATGTGGCCGCGATCTTCGCTGGCTATCTCATACAGTTCCGGCCGGGGGTGCTCGATCTCGGCGCCTTGTCGGTCCAGACCTTCGACATGCTCGCGGATCTCGGCCGCAAGGATGTCCTCGTCGTCTTCGACTATCGCCGCTACCAGCTTGACGTGATGGCGTTCGCACGCCAGGCGGCGGCACGAGGCGTGCGCATCCTGCTCTTCACCGATCAATGGTTCTCGCCAGTGGCGGAGTATGCGGAGGTGACGATCGTCAGTCCGCTCGACGTCGCCTCGCCTTACGATACGCTCGTGCCGGCTCTGGCGCAGGTGGAGGCACTCGTCGCCCGCATCCTTTCCACGCTGGGAGAGGATGCACGCGCCCGCATCGAGCGACTGGAAGAGGTCCGTCATGCCAATGCGGTGACGCTGGACGTCGAGGATGTTGACGACGGTACCGGGACTCGACCAGCAAGGAGGAACGAGAAATGACGAACATGCCGGCAGGAACGGTCCCGAAGCTGAATATCGTTCCCTTCGTCAGCGTCGATTCCATGATGAAGCTGGTGCTTGCGATCGGCGTCGAGCGGTTTCTCGCCGAGCTTGCCACCTATATCGAGGAGGATTTCCGGCGCTGGGAATCGTTCGACAAGAAACCGCGGATCGGGGCGCATACGCATGACGGTGTGATCGAACTGATGCCGACGAGCAACGGCCGCCTCTACGGCTTCAAATATGTCAACGGTCATCCGAAGAACACGCGCGAGGGCCGGCAGACCGTGACTGCGTTCGGCGTGCTTGCGGATCTCGGCAACGGTTATCCGATGCTGCTCACCGAAATGACCATTCTGACGGCGCTGCGCACCGCCGCGACTTCCGCCATGGTGGCCCGATACCTGGCGCCGAAAGGCACTCGCACCATGGCTGTGATCGGCAACGGTGCGCAGTCGGAGTTCCAGGCTTTGGCGTTCAGAACGCTTCTCGGGATCGACAAGATCAGACTGTACGACATCGATCCCGCCGCTTCCGCGAAATGCGCCGGAAACCTTGCGAAGTTCGGCCTCGACATCACAGTCTGCCAGTCCGCGCAAGAGGCTGTGGAAACGGCCGGGATCATTACCACCGTCACCGCCGACAAACAGTCGGCCACCATTCTCACCGACAACATGGTTGGCGCCGGCGTCCATATCAACGCCGTCGGCGGCGACTGCCCGGGAAAGACCGAACTGCACCGCGATATCCTGCTGCGCTCGGACATCTTCGTAGAGTTCTCGCCGCAGACACGCATCGAAGGGGAGGTCCAGCAATTGGCGCCCGATCACAAAGTGACAGAGCTTTGGCAGGTGATCGCCGGCAATGCGCCGGGCCGGACCGGCGCGGAGCAGATCACGCTGTTCGATTCCGTGGGGTTCGCGATCGAGGATTTCTCGTCGCTGCGCTATGTACGCGACCGGCTGCCGGCCACCGGGTTCTTTGAGGAACTGGACCTGCTCGCCGACCCTGACGAGCCGCGCGACCTGTTCGGTATGCTGCTGCGCGCGTCCGCGAAGGACTGACCCGCGTCAGTACGCGATCTCATAAGCCGCCGCGATCTCCTGCTCGCTGCGATCCTTGAGATAGGCCATCTCGCCCAGTTTGTGGAGCCGATAAACTTCAACGAAATCCGGTGCGAACCAGCCTTTGACAGTCTCGCTCGCCTGAAAGCGCTCAAGCGCCGAGGGGAGGGACCGTGGCAGGCGCCCCAGGCCGCGCAGCGCCAGGGCATCCTCTGAAAGCAGCGACAGGTCTTCCTGCGTCGCCTCCGGACATTCGAGCCCTTCCTCGATGCCGGCGGCCCCGGCATGCACGATCGCGGCAAGCTGAAGATAAGGGCTGGCGGTCGCGTCCGCGGCCCTGAATTCGAAATTGAACTGGCGCGCGCGATCGATGTCACTCATCGCGGACACGGGGCATATGCGGACAGAGGCCTCGCGGTCCTGGACGCCGAGATTATTGAAAGCCGCACTCCAGCGATGCGGCGTCAGCCTGCCGTAGGAGATCAGGCTGGGCGCAGTCAGCGCGACGAACGAATCCAGATATTTGAGCACACCGGCAATAAAACGCGCGGCATGAACACTCAACCCGTGGCGGGCCTGCGGATCGTAAGTGGCCGGTTTGCCGTCCGCATCGAGAAAGCTGAGATGGATGTGCACGCCATTACCGACCCCCGCGGGATCGCGCAATGGTGTGAAAGTGACCTCCTCGCCAGTAACAAGTGCCACGGCACGCACCACTTCCCTGAGGATGACAGCCTCGTCGGCCGCCCTCACTCCGACCCGCGGCGCGTTGGTTATCTCGAACTGTTCGGCGCCGTATTCCTTCATGACCGTGTCCGGCTCGAGCCCGGCCTTACGCATGGCAGCGACCAGTGTCTCGGCGAAGCGCCGACGTTCGCGAAAGCCGGCCAGTGTATAGGCCGAGCCGAGCTTCGCCGAGAGACCCTTGAACTGGAATTCATGTTCGAAAGCGCAGACAAGGGAAAGACCTGCGGTGCGTTCGAGTCGTTCCAGGGCGGCTTTCAGGATCGACCTTGTGCAGCAGCCCCATGCCTGCCCGTCTGTATGGCGAATATCGCCGAGGACGAAGTCCTCGGACAGGCCGAGTGGCTCGTCGCGGATCGTCACCCGCGTTTCCGGGTCGGGAATGAGAACCATGTCGCCGAGCGAGCCGAAAGGGCTCTCGGCAATCGCGTCGAAGCACGTTATCTGCACATTGGTTGGTGCCCAGCCGATGCCGCGCTTCAGCCTCTTCTCGAAATCGGCGGCCGGAAAGCCCTTGCCGCGTACCTTGCCCGCTATGTCGCACGTGCAGGCGTAGACGACGTCCTCAGTCTTCATCTGGGCCTTCCTCCCTGTCCTGGCTGTTATCGGATAGTTCAAAACGGATCGCGTCCCAGGATTCGATACGTTTGCGGGTGGCAGACCAGTTCGCCTCGGACACGCGTACAATCATCGCCTCGACCAGTGCGACCAGGCATATCTGGGTGTCCCAGGCCGTTGCCAACTCGACCGGCAGGGGGAAAACATGGGCTGCGTGTGTGGCGATCGGCGACAGCCACTTGTCGGTTACAGCGATGACGGAAGCCTGCCGCTTCTTCGCGACGATATGCGCCAGGCGGGCGAGGTTCGGCTGATAGCGGCGCAGGTCGAAAAGGATCACCACGTCCTGCTTGCGCATGCGCAGGACATATTCGGGCCAGACCTCGGGATTTGCCGGCATATGATATATGCGGCTGCGGATCTGCCTCAGATGGATCGAGAGGAGAAGCGCGATGCTGTCGGTGACGCGGCCGCCTAGAATGTAGATATCGCGCGATGGGTCGGAGACCAGCGCGCAGACCTTCTCGAATTGCTGCGGCGGTATGTTCTGCGCCATGAATTCCATCTGGCCGATGAGACGGCGGGTATAGTCCTCCAGGAAATGAGAGCCGCTCGCCGGTGCCTCGGTCAATTTCAGCTCGATAGGAGACAGTTCACGCTCCTTGAGCTCACCGATCAAATGACGTTGGAAATCCTGGTAGCCAGCGAAGCCGAGCTTGGCGATGAAGCGCGTTATCGATGGCGCGCTTACGCGTGATCTCTTGGCCAGCTCCTGAATGGTCACCAGTCCGCCGTATGGATAATCGGCCAGAAGCACGCTCGACACCTTCCTCTCGCTCACTGTGAGCCCGTCCATCAGCTCGGTAATCCGTGCCTTGAGGCTCTTCGCGCGCGTGTCGCTGGTCATAGAAATCCGTTCCGCTACGATTGCCTTGACTATTCCATCGTGAAAAAAACAAATCAATATGAGAAACTACGTTGACTTTGATCTGAAATTTTCGTTCCAATCGTAATCCACAATCAGTGTTCACAGCCTGTGGTGCACCGAATACGCTGCCGGTGCCCGAGGCGGAGCTATGCTCGGCGAGCGAGGGGCGGTTGATGCTGCGAAGCGGGATGTCTGGCGATGGAAGAGGAGGGATGCTGCTGTCACCGGACGATCCTCCCCCGTTCCAGACCGTCAACTCCGACAGGAAGGGGCGCCTCGTCCTCGTCTGCGAGCATGCCGGCATCGAGGTGCCCGCCCAACTCGGCAATCTCGGATTGCAACCTGAGGACTTTGCGAAACACATCGCGTTGGATATCGGCGCGGCGGGTGTGGCGCGGCGGCTCGCACAGCGCCTTGACGCCCCTCTTGTCCTGCAGCCCTATAGTCGTCTGGTCGTCGATTGCAACCGCAGCTACGAAGCGCCGGACTGCTTTCCCGAAACAAGCGACACTATCCTGATCCCCGGAAACCTGCATTTGCCGGAGGCGGCGCGCCGCCGACGCTATGAGGAGATCCATAACGTATTCCATGCCGAAATTGACCGGCTGCTTGATGGGCAGCCCGACCCGAAACGGGCTATCCTTGTCAACATCCACAGCTTCACACCACGTCTGCTGGCCAACAATATCTACAGGCCGTGGGAGATCGGTCTGCTGTTCAATCGCGACGATCATTACGCGCGCCGCCTCATGAATGCGCTGCGTAGTCTCAGGCCGGAAGTCAAGGCGGCTTTCAATCAGCCTTACCAGGGCGGTGATGAAACCGATTATTCCATTCCCGTGCATGGCGAACGTCGCGGCATCGAGCATGTCCTGATCGAGATCCGCAACGACCTGATTGCCAGCAAGATCGGCCAGGAAGAGTGGGCGGACCTTTTGGCGGTGGCGATAGAAAGAACGCTGGAGAAAGAGGCCCGGCCATGACGGGAGTACTGACACGGGAGGTGCCGCTCGATCCGAAGCAGTCAGCACTGCTCGTCATCGATGTGCAGAATTTCTCCGTCCGGCGCGAGGGCGGTGAATTCAGACACGTGCCGGAAAATGAACTCGCGGAACGCTATTCCTACTATTTCGAGCGGCTCGAGCAGTTGGTTATTCCCAATATGCAGAGGCTCCAGAAAGCCTTCCGGGAAGCGAAGATAGAGGTCCTGTACACGACGATTGAGAGCTTGACGAAGGACGGCCGTGATCGCAGTCTCGACTATAAGATCACCGGCTTCCACGTGCCGAGAGGCTCCTGGGACGGAAAGGTGATCGATGAACTGGCACCAGGCGATGACGAGATCGTTCTGCCGAAATCTTCATCGAGCGTCTTTGTCTCCACCCATATCGATTACCTGTTGCGCAACCTTGGTGTCCGCCAGTTGGTGATCTGTGGCCTGGTGACGGACCAGTGCGTGGAATCGGCTGTGCGCGACGCTTGTGATCTGGGTTATCTCGTGACGCTCGTGCCTGACGCGTGCGCGACCTACAGCCAGGAGCGGCACGACAATTCTCTGCGCGCTATCAGCGGCTATTGTCGCCAGCTCAGCACAGACAGGCTCATTGGCGAACTGGAGACGCGAAGGCCTTCCGCGCTGTCGTGAGCGGCGTTCCAGCGTGGGATCTGAACAGGGAGGAGAAGAGATATGAGCGGCAGGGAACAGGCGGTGGAGGCGGCCTGGAAGGTGCTGGACGGTGATCCGGATTACGAGATCGCTCTCACGCAGGATCTTGTCCGCATTCCTTCCGTCAATCCGAAATTCGTCCAGGATCCGGAGCAGAACAAGGAAGC
Source organism: Mesorhizobium sp. J18 (assembly GCF_007829525.1). Taxonomy (GTDB): domain Bacteria; phylum Pseudomonadota; class Alphaproteobacteria; order Rhizobiales; family Rhizobiaceae; genus VLJP01. The sequence goes on along the minus strand of NZ_VLJP01000021.1, from coordinate 13,986 downwards.
CGAAGTCCAGGACCGCATCGAGCGTGAAACCAGGGGCTTCGGATGCACTACAGAGCGCTGGGATGTTTTTCCCGGTCGCCCGAACCTGATTTCCGAGTTTCCGGGTTCGGAGGAAAGGAGCCTCATCCTGTGCGGCCACGTGGATGTCGTTCCGGTAGGACAGAGGTCCGACTGGAGCGTCGACCCGTTTGGCGGAGAGATAAAGAACGGACGCATCTACGGCCGCGGCGCGGTCGATATGAAGGCCGGCGTCGTCTCCTGCATCGCAGCAGCCCGCGCGATCCGCAAGGCCGGTATAGAACTCGAAGGCCGTCTGTCTATCCATACCGTCGTCGATGAGGAAGCCGGCGGCTTCGGCGCGATGGACGCGGTGGCGAAAGGAAAGCTGGCAAAAGGAGCGATCGTCGCCGAGCCGACCTGGGACAACGTCTTACCGTGCGAGGGAGGGCTCTACTGGACCCGCATCACCATTCGCGGCAGGCAGGCTCATGCCGGCATGCGCTTTAACGAGATCTGGCCGCAGCACGATTTTGCTGGTCGTACGGTGCCCGGAGTAAACGTCATAGAGCTGATGACGCGCTTCCTGACCGCCATGCGCGAATTCGAAAGCATCCGCTGCCGTACGAGCGATCATCCGCTCGTACCGCCGGGATTAAACACGATCAGCCCGGGCGTTGTACGCGCTGGCGCAGGACTCGGCGAGGATGGACTGCCGGTGGTTATGACCAATCCGGCAATCATTCCGGACGTCGCCGTCATCGATGTCGACTACAAGTTCCTGCCCAATGAGGACCCGGATGAGGTCCGGAAGGAATTTGAGACCTTCGTGCATCATTTCTGCCAGCAGGACAGGTGGCTGCGCGAGAATCCCATTTCGGTGGAGTGGAAACTCGGCGGGCTTTATTTCCCGCCCATGGACACGCCTGTGGATCACCCGCTGGTCAGATCTCTGATCGAGCACAAGACGTCTTTAGGCAAGACGCCGAGTGTCCGCGGCTTCGAGGCGGTGACCGATGCCGCGCATTACGCCGGCGCCGGTGTTGACGCGGTCATCTTCGGGGCCAGCGGCGACGGATTCCACGGCAAGGACGAATATGTCGATATCGCCTCGTTGAAGGAGACGACCAAGGTGATTGCCGCGACCATCATCGACTGGTGCGGTGTACGTTGAATGAGTGCAGTGAGAAAACAGGGGAACTGGACCATGAGATATTCATACTTATCGATCGGTTTTGCGGCCGCGGCACTGATGCTCGCCGGCCTGCAAGCTCATGCGCAAGACAAGGTGGCGAAGATTGGCGTCCTGGCGCCGCTCACCGGAGGCTCCGCTGCCGACGGCAACGAGATGGTAAATGGCGCCAGGCTCGCCGTTGAAGAGATCAATGCCGCCGGCGGCGTTGCCGGCTACAAGCTCGAGATCGTGGTCGGCGATACCCAGGATCAGGCAGCTGATGCCGTCACCAGCGCCTTCGAGCGGCTGGCAGGCGATCGCGATGTCAACGCAATGATGACCGGCTACGCCAGCGGCAGCAATTTCGAAATCGAGCTGATGGCCGAGCAGGACATGCCATATTTGCTGTCAGCCAACTCCGCGCAAACGGAAGGTATTATCGCACCACATCCGGACGACTTCCCGACCGTCTGGTCGATAACGCCGTCCTATGACGGATATGAAACGGCAATGGTGCCGATGCTGAAGGAGTTGCAGGACAGCGGCAAGCTCAAGCTGCCGAACAACAAGGTGGCGCTCATCTCGTCCGACAATTCCTATTCCAAGACCATCATGAACGGGTTGAAGGAAAATTTCGAGAAAGCCGGTTGGACCGTGACGTCGGCGGATCTCGTTCCCTTCGGTGAGATCAGCGACTGGCGAACGTTCCTCGCCCGCGTGCGCCAGGACAACCCGGCCGTCATCATTAATACCGACTATCAGCCGGGCAACGCCGCGAAATTCCTAACCCAGTTCCTGGAGGATCCGACGAACAGTCTCGTCTTCATCCAGTATGCGCCATCGGTTCCCGAATTCCTCGAATTGACCAGGGAACACTCGACCGGTGTCGTATACAACCTGCTGGGCGGGGTGCTCAACGTGCCAAACAATCCGCGCGCCGCCGAGGTCCTGAAGAAGTACAAAGACAAATACGGCAGCGAGCCTGGCGGTTATGGTCCCCTGCTTTACGAGGAAGTCTACATCTATGCCGAGGCGCTGGAGAAGGTTGGAGATCCGACCGACCGGCTGGCGATCGGCAAGGCGATCGGCGAGACGCAGAAGCAACTGATGAGCGGCCCCCTGCGCTTCGATCCGAAAACCCATCTCGCGGTACAGGGCGAGGGCGGCATACCGATCCAGTTCCTCCAGATCTGGGACGGCGAGCGCGTCCTCTACTATCCGTCGGAATATGCCGATGGCGAATTCCGCATGCCACCCTGGATGAAGTAGACGCTGATGGGGCGTGCCGCGCGCGGCCCGGCCACGCCCGCTCCTTCAAGTATGTCCGAGAGTCGGTTTCATGGCTGATCAGACCCACGACGCGCCCTTGCTCGAGGCCCGCAACCTGACCCGCCGGTTTGGTGCCCTGGTTGCCGTCGACGATGTGTCCTTCATCGTTGAAAAGGGGCAGGTATTCGGTATTGCCGGCCCCAACGGCAGCGGCAAGAGCACGCTGTTCAACATCATCACGGGGGTTCCGTTTCGTCCCAGTTCCGGCCAGGTCTTCCTGTCGGGGCAGCCGATCGAACGCTTGCGCCCGCACCAGATCAGCCGGGCAGGCATCTTGCGGACCTTTCAGAAGGATGCGGAATTCGCCACGCTCAGTGCGCGTGAGAACGCCTATGCAAGCGCCGTGTTCTGTGGCCAGTCTGATTCGCGAAGCGCGCATGCAGCGGCGGAGCAGGCACTTGACGATGTATCGTTCGACAAGGGGCGCCGGGACAGGGCTGCCTGGGCGCTTTCTGTATTTGAGCGCAAGCAATTGATGATCGCCTCGGCGATTGCCGGCCGGCCGAAGGTGTTGCTTCTGGATGAACCCGCGGCGGGGCTGACGCGACCGGAGATCGCCGATCTGGCACGGCTCGTGCGCACAGTGCACGAGCGGGGTATCACCGTGGTCCTCATCGAGCACGTGCTGCCGCTTCTGCTCGATGTATCGCAGCATCTGATGATCCTCAATCAGGGCGCGATCATCGCCTCAGGCAAGCCGCAGGAGGTCGTACGCAATCCGCTGGTGATGGAAGCGTATCTCGGCAAGCGAGAGGCGGTGTTGTGAGCACGGATGCGAATGCTCTGTCGGTCACGGGACTGCGCGCGGGTTACGACGCATCCGACGTTCTGACCGGTATCGATCTTCATGTCGGCGCCAAGGAGCGCGTCGGCCTGTTTGGGCCGAACGGCCATGGCAAGACGACCCTGCTCAACGCGATTTCACATGTCATCTGGCCGCGTGCAGGGGAAATCCGTTTTCTTGGCGAGACGCTCCAGGGTCTTTCCCCCCAGAAGATCGTCGAGCGCGGCCTGATCCATGTGGCGCAGGCCAACTGGCTCTTTCCGGACATGGAAATAGGCGAGACCCTCGAGCTGGCCGCCTATACCCGCCATGCGCGCGGGGTTCTCAAGGACAATCTCGCCTATGTGATGCAGCTCTTCCCCCGGCTCGCCGAGCGCCGGCGTCAGCAATGCAAGACACTTTCGGGCGGCGAGCGCCAGATGCTTTCGATCGGGGTCGGCCTGATGTGCGCACCGCGCATGCTCATGCTGGATGAGCCGACGCTCGGCCTCTCGCCGAAGCTCAAGGACGAACTGGCCGAAGCAATCGCCGAAATCTCGGCACGCGGAATCCCGCTTCTGCTGGTCGAGCAGGACATCGTGTTCACGTTGTCGCTCGTCGAGCGCATGTATCTTGTCGATCATGGCGAGGTGACGCGAGAGATCCATCGCGGCAGCGAGGTGGATCACCAGGACATCATGGACATGTATTTCGGCGCGGAGAAAACCCGATGACCGCCGACACGATCAGCGCCATCATCGTCAGCGGTGTCGTGCTGGGCTCGCTCTATGCCTTGATGGCAAGTGGCCTGTCGCTGGTATGGACCACACTCGGCATCTTCAATTTCGCGCATGGCGCGCTGATGACGCTCGGCGCCTATCTCGCATGGACCATGTCGGATGCCGCCGGTCTCGGGCTCGGCCTGGCCGCCGGTATCGCCGTTGCGGTGGCTGTGTTGATTGGCGTCGGTATCGTGATGGAGCGCTCCGTTGTGCGCCCCTTCTACGACCACAGGGACATACTGCTCATCACCGTCATGACGACGCTGGCGACGATGACCCTGATCGAGAAGGGCATCCAGCTTGTCTGGGGAGCACGGCTGAAGCAACTCGCACCGATCGCTCCCGGCAAAGTCGAGATTTTCCGCACCACCATTTCCGCCCAGGAACTTCTGATCGTCATCGTGGCGCCGCTGCTGCTTGGCGCACTCTGGCTGTTCCTGCGCAACACCCGTATCGGACGTGGTATCCGCGCCGTGGGCCAGAATTCTGCTGCCGCTCGCCTGATCGGCATTGACGTTTCCCGCCTGTTTATCGTCACCTTTGCCCTGTCGGCGGTGCTGGCGGGATTGACGGGTATCCTGCTCGGCTCCGTGCGGCTGCTGACGCCCTCCTTCGGGACCGACCCTCTCGTCAAAGCTCTTATCATTGTGATCTTTGGAGGGCTGGGGTCCCTGAGTGGCACTATTCTTGCCGCCTACGTCATGGGAATCGTGGAAGCGGCACTTACCTATTTCGTCGGCATCTACTGGACGCCTTCAATCATCTTTGTGCTTCTGATCGTCGTCCTCCTTCTGCGCCCACAGGGACTGCTCGGAAAGGTGGTCCGCTGATGTTTTTCCTCAAGCTGCGAACGGTGGCCATCCCCCTCCTGCTCGTTATCGGATTGCTGGTGCCGATCTTCGTGCAGGACACCTATATCCGCCATCTCTTTATCATCGCCTTCATCTATGGGATCGTCGCCTCGAGCTGGGATCTCAGCCTCGGTTATGCTGGAATATTCAACTTCGGCCACATCGCTTTTTTCGGCATCGGGGTCTATGCGGCGGGGCTTTGTGCCAAGCTTCTTGGTATCGATCCGTGGATCGCCATGCTGATAGGAGGTATGGCGGCTTCGGCTGCGGCGGGGCTCGTGGCACTGCCAGTCGTGCGGCTCCAGGGTGTCTATGTCGTTCTCGTGACGTTCGCCTTCAGTCAACTCGTGCTGCAAGTGGTGATTAGTCAATCGCAGATCACGGGCGGGACGCTAGGCATGGTGCGGGTACCCACTATTGAGCTGTTCGGCTACAATTTCCTTCGCGACTACAAGCTCGGCTACTACTACGTTGCTTTCGCGTTGCTCGTCGCCAGCGCGTTCTGCCTGCGCCAACTCGTCCGTTCGGATTTCGGGCTGTCACTGAAGGCGCTGCGCGACAATGAGGACTACGCGGTTTCGCGCGGAATACCGATCAGCACGCAACGGCTGAAAGTGCTTGTCGCGAGCGCTTTCTTCGCCGGTATCGCAGGCGGCTTTTATGTCATCTACCTGCGGGTGGCATCACCGGAAGTGTTCAATTTCTCGACCGTGTCACTCGTTCTCAGCATGGTGCTGGTCGGCGGCACGGCAAGCATCTACGGCCCGATATTCGCCGCTCTTGGCCTGACCTTCGTCCTGGAGGGGCTGGCTAATGTGAACGGCTTGGCCGAGGGCCGCTTCATGCTGGTGGCGATTGTAATGGTGCTGGTGCTTCTGTTCCTGCCGAAGGGGCTCGCATCGATTTTTTCGCGCAAGTAGCGTCGGGACCCGTAGCGCGCCGGAAAATGCGGCTGCCAGGATTGGAGCGCCGGCGCCGTTTTTGGAAAGGAGAAAACGATGGGCCTGAGCTGGCAGATGATTCCGGACGATATGCGGGCCTTCATCGAGGCGCAGAAGCTGTTCTTCGTCGCCACCGCCCCGAAGGATGGGCGCGTGAACCTGTCGCCCAAAGGGCTCGACACACTGCGCGTGCTTGACGAGCGGACAGTCGTCTATCTTGATCTCACAGGCAGCGGAAACGAGACGGCCGCTCACGTCACCGAGAACGGCCGCATGACGATGATGTTCTGCGCCTTTTCAGGCAAGCCGATGACGCTGCGGCTTTATGGCAAGGCCGAGTTGATCCGGCCCGATCATGGTGAATGGCCGGCTCTTCTGTCGCTATTTCCGGAATTTCCGGGCGTGCGGCAGGTCTTCCGTCTGCATGTCGATAGCGCCGCCACTTCCTGCGGCTGGGGGGTACCACTGGTTGGCGAGATGAATGAGCGCGACGAGTTGATCGCGTGGAGCTCCGGCCAGAGCGAGGACGAGATCGAAGCTTACCGGCTGGCCAACAACGTCGTCAGCATCGACGGATTGCCCACCGGCTACGTCTCCGACGATTTCTGATGCCGCAGCAGTACATACGGATCATTTTTTCTGACGGCGAGGTGATGCATTTCGCGCCGCTCGATGGGGAAAGCATACTGTCATCGGCAGAAAAGGCGGGCGCGCTGCTGGCGAACGACTGCCGGAAGGGAACGTGCCACACCTGCGTGGCGCGCAATGAGAGCGGCGAAGAGGTGCCACTTTGCATTACGCCGGCAAGTCCCGGTCTTTCGCTTCAATTGCCGTACAGGCGCACCGAAGTGACGCCACCCACGCTGCGGCGCGCCAGGATCAACTCCTTTTCGCGTGTATCGCGGTCCGTGTGGGAAATTCGCTACCGGCTGCAATTTCCGCTGCCCTTTCTGCCGGGCCAGTATGTCGAGCTGAGCTTTCCCGGCGTAGATGGTTCCCGCCGCTTCTCCATGGCCAATCCGCCGTCGGCCGACGAACAGGTACTGCATGTGCGTGACCTGCCGGGCGGCGGCATGTCGACCTATCTGAACGATCGTGCAAAGCCGGAGGATGCCTTCACCGTGCGCGGCCCGTTCGGCATCTTCTATCTGCGCTTAACACCAAAGCCGAAATTGTTTGTTGCCGGCGGAACAGGACTGGCGCCTATTGTCTCGATGCTCTCAAGCATCGATCCAGCAAACGGGTGCCCTCCGCTCGCGATGGTGGTAGGCTTCTCGCATTCCGCCGATGCTTATGCGCTGCAGGTATTGCGCAGGCTTGCCGCCAGACTGCCGCTCGAACTTATCCTGGCCGCCGATCGGGCCGATGCCGGCTGGCCGGGCATTGAAGCCAATGCCGTTGAGGCGCTGCGGGAAGTTACGTCAGTTCCGCTTGCCCCCGGCACTGAAGCCTACCTATGCGGGCCACCTGGTATGGTCGGTGCGGCCCGCGCACAGCTTTTTGCCCAAGGCTTTGAAGCAGTGGATGTACTGAACGAGGAGTTCATCCATGGCACGTAGTCTCTCGCGTTCCAAAAGGGTTGTTTCTACGCAGCGTATTCTATTTGCCGTGTAGCCGATTGCCTTGGCGAAGGGATATTGGCGTCAACTGGAGCAATGCACGACTGGCCGCCTCACGATCCCCAATCCCGGAGAAACCTGAACCACCTGTGCGTGTGCACAGGCTGTGCTGACATGAGCATTCGCCTCCAATGGCAGGGTCATTCCTGCCAGGAGGTTACCCATGATGATGCTCATTGCCCCCGACCGGTACGGCGACTTCGCTAACGAACTTCATCAAATGCACCGCCTGCGGTACCGCGTCTTCAAAAGGCGGCTGGGCTGGGACGTGCCGACGGACGGTAAATTCGAGATCGATGCCTTCGATGCCCTGAAACCGCACTACCTGCTGCTGCGCGGCGATGAGGGCAGCATCAACGGTTGCGTTCGTCTTCTGCCATCTGCAGGACCCACAATGCTGCGTGACACTTTTCCAGTTCTTTTAGGGGGCGTATCGGCGCCCCAGACGGAACATATCTGGGAAAGCAGTCGTTTTGCGCTCGATCTGCCGCCATCTACGCCGAAAGGGGAGGGAGGCATTGCGCTCGGCACATACGAGCTATTCGCCGGCATGATCGAATTCGGCCTGTCGCGCCGACTGCGCAGGATCGTGACCGTGACCGATTTGCGCATGGAACGAATCCTGCGTCGTGCTGGCTGGCCGCTGGATCGGATCGGCGAGCCGCAGGAAATTGGCACCACGCGCGCTGTGGCAGGCTTTCTGGACGTCTCCAACGAAAGCCTTGCCGCGATTCGCCACAATGGCAGTCTCGCCAGTCCGGTGCTGTGGACTCCAGTGGTTTCAAGTGCAGCTTGATATGGCTCTAATAGGCAAACTAGCCGATTGGCCGGATTGGCGGGATGAAAGTACCTATGGGTACACGCGGCGTTTGACGCGGCGCGGTTGGGCCTGGGAGTTCCTGCGACGCAATCAAGCGTTTCAGCGGGATCTGAAGCACGCCTTGGACAAGGTCGAGTATATGAAGAAGCGCTCGGCTCTCGTTGTCATGAGATTGCCAATCGATCTGAGACGGTGGGGACTTCTGTTTCGCAAGCTCCCTTGGGAATGACGCGCTCGTGTTCTGGTGCCCAAGCCAATGCCCGCATGTGCTGCCGGTCATTGCGGAACAGGCTTCATCGGCGTMGGCAGGATTTTTGTTCGACTTGACTGCATTGCCTTTTCGACCAGCGTTCCTGAGAGCGGCTGACGGTCGGCAGCATGTCTTGCTTCGGTTAGCCGACCGTGATCTCCAACTCGCTCTGGAGGGGGCAGATGTCGAACAACCCGTTCATCTGCGCATCGATGCGATCTGGCCCGTTGATCAGTTGAAATATCGGATAAATGCGTTGGAGTGCCTCAACGCTCTCCGGGCGACTGGGCAAATCCCGGAGAGGCTGTATCCAGCTGAGGCACGCGGCAATCGCCTGCGCTTTGTCCTCCAGGCACTCGATGCCTCGCTAACCGGTGCATCGCATCGCGAAATCGCCGTGGCCTTGCTGGGCGTTGAACGCGTCGCGGCCGACTGGGGGGATCCGGGCGATCACCTCCGCGATCGCATTCGTCGTGCGATCCGGCGCGGCCAAAGGCTCATGAATGGCGGATATCGGGAATTCTTTGCCTGAACGATCAGGATGACTTCGTCCACACCGATCAAGGTGCGAACAGTTCCTTGTATCCCGTCGTAACTATCCAGTTTGCTCGTTCGAGATGGCTGCGAACTGCTTTTCGGGCACGCTCCGGTTCGGCCAAAGGATCAATGCCGAGAATGAGCCGCGCCATCTCTTCCTCGCTGGCATCGTCCGCAGACGCATCCAGAAGCCTCATATAGATCGTGAAGTGGTCCCTGTCATAGATGGTCAGGCTGTCTGACAAGGGGACTTCATCATGAATCTCGAATTTCATCACGATCGTTGTCCTGATTAGAGGTGATCCAGCAATAAGTTCCTGTGGTCCAACTGTGATCGGACAGACCAAGGCCCTCCATTAGCCCACTATATAGCGAATAGGAACTATCGTTCCTAGAACGATAGTTCTCATTCTGGTCCCTATCGCGCCATGGACCTCAAGGAGGTCATGGCAGTCAACATGCGTCGTTTGCGCCATGATCAGGACCTGACGCAGGAGGAATTGGCGGCCCGCGCGGAACTCAGCATGCGCTACGTGGGTTCGATCGAGCGCGCTCGGGTTTCTGCAAGCGTCAGCGTGTTAGGTCGGCTAGCAGAAGCACTCAACGTTGATCCTTGTGAGCTAATCAAACCGCCACAGTAATAGAAGCAATGTGGGGAACAGTCCTGCATTGCGGGATCGCAACCATATCGGCTCCCGTGGGCCGATCGGCGCGCCGGGTTCTCGCGAACTGAGCCCGCTTTGTCTTCGCCAGGCTCAGGCAATCTCTGCCGTCCGGGTAAACCCTAGCCGTTTCTGCGGCGCCTGACGCTGGGATCGCCGCCGGCTGTCTCAGGCTGCGACGACAGATCCGGCAGAATCCTGGCGGTCGAACTAGACTTCTGCTGATTTCGCGGCGCTGCCGGTTCGGCCGGCGGCAGTTGGTGATGATCAGCAACGGCCGGGTGCTCGCCGGTCATCGGCTCCTCGGTCCAGATAGACGTCTTGGGTCCAGCAATTTTCTTGCCGCGCTGCTTGATCTCGATCTGGAAGGGCCGGGCTTGGGTTTTCATGATGTCGCTCGCTGTCGCGATAGGCTATTTGATTTACGGCGTCCTTCGATGCCGACAGATGGTTCTGGCGATGACGTTGCGGACCGTTTGTGGCTTCTTACAAGGCCAGTGAAAACGGGTAAAGCGGTGCGCCCGTGGGAGCCTTTCGTTATGTATAACTGCCGGACCCCTTGGCAAGGGTCGGGAAATTGCGCCGGTTGTCTCAGTGACAGAATAGGGCACCTCTGGCAGTTGCCAGCCAGCCGTGCCAGCCTCTCTGGCAGGGTTGATCGTCCCTGCCTGATGTTGCCTTTGACGGTATTTTCCGATTGGCAGAGTTGAAGAACCACCGCGGGCAATGACGCGAAGTCAGCCCCGGCAAACGCTTCTGTTATCACCGATTTCTGGCACGGATGGCATGACGTGAGGGGAATTGTCGACGGTGCTTCAAGCATGTCGTTGCGGCCACAGCTGCAAAGTGGCCTTGTCCCCGTCTCCACCTGATCGGTCGCTTCGAAGACCAATCCCGCTTTCTGTCGCCCTTGTAGAAGAGCGCCCGCCTCATGCCGCCAACCCCGCAAGGGGGTTCCCCTCGACTTCGCTCGGTGACGGCGGCACGCGCTCCCCTCCTTTGGCTCCATCGGGAATGGTCCCGAGCAACCGAAGGAGACAAGACAATGGCCACCACAATCGCAACCCTGACCCGCAAGAACGACGGCTCGCTCGAAGGCGTGCTTGCGACCCTCAGCATCAATGCCCCGATCGCCATCGTGCCCAATGCCATGAAGGCAAATGACGACGCCCCCGACTTCCGCGTCATCGTGCGCCGCAGCGGCTTTGAACTCGGCGCCGGTTGGAACCGCGTCTCGAAGCAGACCGGCGAGGAATATACCGCCGTCAAGCTATCGGCTCCGGAGATCGGTGTCATCTACGGCAACGTTGCACCCGCTCCCGGAAACGATCCGGCCAGGAAGGTGATCCTCTGGAATCCGCCGGGCTGAGCATCGTGGGCCGGCCCGACAACAGTGGGCCGGCCTTCTCCGATCCAGCCGCCATAACGGCCATCCTCACACACACAAGGAAATCATCTCATGCGTCTCATCACTGACAAACATCTCGAAGTGCTTCTGGAAAACGGCCGCAAAGCCGCACGCAACCCCGACTTCGATCCTTATCCGGTCGTCAAGCTCTTTACCCCTGACGCCAATGCGACCTGGCTGATTGCCGAGGCCGATCCCGAGGATCCGGACATTCTTTACGGGTTATGCGATCTGGGCCTCGGGTTCGCCGAACCCGGTTCCGTTCGGCTTTCGGAAATCCTCGAAGTCGCGGCGCGCTCGGACTGCCCGTGGAACGCGACGTTTATTTTGCCGCCGACCGGCCGCTTTCCGAATATGCCCGCCTTGCCGCTGCAACTGGTGCCATCATCCTGTGACGTCAGGCAGGGCCGCCGCCGACATTCGTGTCGGCGGTGATTTTTGGGACCAGCCCCAGACAGCGAACCCGCTTCTTTGATGGCCTCGAGGGCGGTTAGCGAATTTGCACCACCAGCCGCTCCTCCTTAACATGACCCTGTGAATCACCGCTACGACCTCAGGAAAGAGCCGGACGGTACATGGACCGTCCTGGACGTCAACACAGGCCGACCTGGCGAAACGGGAAGCCGCACCATGGTCGGCATGCAGAAGGAAGATGCCGACGAACCCGCAAGTTTTCTCAATTGCCACCAGGAACAACACCGGCAGGAAGCTGAGAGATGATCCATACGCGCTCGTAGCTCAAGCTGGATAGAGCACCAGACTTCGGATCTGGGGGTTGTAGGTTCGAACCCTGCCGAGCGCACCATCGCTATCGATAGAAGATCGCGAAGGCGTTTGCGCGATCTCTGGGCAAAGAATAGGCAGCTGATGGAACCAAGCATATCGGCGGACAGAACAAGGGCGAAGATCTTCATGGCGCTCTCGATTTGCTGTGTCCCCGAGACCGGCAAGAGGCCGAAATGGATCATTCGTGACTTGTGTCGGGGCAAGAACGGTTGCGGTCAATCGCGAACTGATTGCCGCGCTGATGACAATCATGGATACCAGCTACACCAGTCGCGGCGGCTTCCGCACTGCCGATTAATGGAAAAAGTTCGGCCGCCGCTGTTTGTCTCCGAATGAGCTTACCACCCTGAACGCCGGCTTCCGATAGCCAACGCTCGTGCTTTCTTCGGGTGGGCCTTGGCTGCACATTCTGCCGCCCAAGCGCCGGGGCAGCGCAATAAATAATGCAGCTATCAGCCTCGCTGCTGCCTGCGCTCGATCGTGGCGCCGGAATACCTGTCGGGCCGTTATCGCATAGGCACACTCCGCCGGTCCGGCTCGGCATCCGCGGGGGCGCACAAGACCCGCCGCCGCACTTCGTCTGCTCGCTGCCTTCATCGCGTTCATACCCCGTCTCCATGTGTCTAGGTCATTTCCCTGCAGCCGGCTTGTTGACCTGTGGGCGGGGTCGCCCGAAACTCTCACGGTTGACT
>NZ_VLJP01000021.1:0-1117 GCF_007829525.1 Mesorhizobium sp. J18 | reverse complement strand
CCGGCAACAGCGAAAAGGAGACTTCAAAATGACTGCGATCGTTGCGCCATCAGGCAGGAAACGACGGCTATAAGGGCCAGCTCAAGACACTCCGCGTCCGCGCCGATCGTCATCGTCCTCAACAGGTCGAAGTCCGCCGACAGCCGGGTGCTGACACAGGGCGTCGAGGCAGGCGCGGGCTGGATCCTCTGAGGCGAGACCTTCGGCAAAGACCACGTCAGCTTGTCCATCGCCGCGCCGGAATTCGGGCCGCGCAAACTCTTCGCCGATCTCGGCCGCGGCCGGCCAGGACGATGAAGACACCTACGCCGTCATCTGGAACCCGCTAGACTGACCGGCCGACCTCAAGTCTTGGCCCCGCTTTCCTATGATTTCCCGCCAAGCTTCGCCCACCTGAAGGGGCGGCGAAAACTCCCATCCGACTCTTCGCCCGTCCCCGAAGCGATATCGCACGCCCATCATCGCCATCGCTCCCATGAAGCGAAACGAGGGTGATCATGGACGACGAAAACGAGCGCGCGGCCCGCGCCAAGAAGGGCAGTCCGTTTCTGAATACCGCGCAGGCCGCCTTCTATATCGGCCTCTCACAACGCACCCTGGAGAAGATGCGGCTGACCGGCGGCGGCCCGAAATACCGCAAGCATGGCCGCTATGTTCGCTATCACATCGACGAGCTCGACGACTGGTCGAAAGGCCGCTCGCAGGACATCAGGTCCCACATTGATGAGGGTGGCTCCGGCCCCGCCGAGGGCGAGGGCCGGTCGTGAACCCGCGCCCTTCCATCCAACTAACCGGCAGCCGCCTGTGGCGAGTTCGGGCGCGCAAGGCTATCGCGATCGCCTCGATTGGTCTCGGCCTGATCGGTGTCACCGCGCTCACTAAACCCTCACCCTGGCTGGTCTGGAACGCCTCGGCAAGCGCCCCCGTCGGTCTCTACCGGGTCGGTTTCGCGACGGCCGCACGCGGCGATCTGGTGCTTGTCCGCCCACCTCAAGCGGTCGCCTATCTCGCCGACCAACGCGGCTATCTGGCCCGCAATGTGCCGCTGGTGAAGCGTCTCGCCGCGTTGCGCGGCGAGCATGTCTGCGCCTTCAATGAGGCCATCATCATCGGCGGG
>NZ_VLJP01000020.1:9683-47999 GCF_007829525.1 Mesorhizobium sp. J18 | reverse complement strand
CTTCAGTTCCTTCAACTGATCTACGCCCATCCCACCATATTGCTTGCGCCAGCGGTAATAAGTCTGTTCGACAACGCCGATCCGCCTGATCGCATCAAGACGGGACAGGCCTTGCCCCATCAGAACCTCAACCTGCCGCAACTTCGAGACAATCTCTTCCGGCTTCGGTCGCTTGTTGGCCATTCTCGATCCTCCGTTTCCTAATCATAACGGCGGACCACTTCACTGGGGGAGGATCACACTGCCACCTGGCCTGGTTTTGCGCCGCCGCGTGGCCGGATTTTGCACCGCCGTTGACACGGAGGACCCTTTCCGAGCGTGGCGCAACCTTGCAACTGACGCATTCTGGGTGCCCGCGCTCTATGAGTGCCGAGGCTGCGCACGGTTGAGTTTGGCAGCTCCGTCGCGGCTTTCTCAAGGCAAGGCGACTTGACCGCGACGTTCCGTCAAATATCCTATCTGCGCAGGCCATCATGTTGGTCAGACCTCGGCTGCCTCCAGAGCAGATTGATGAGGGCGTCTCCGGAGACTGCGCCGGATTCACATTCTGCCTTGAGCAATCCACCTGGAGCTACCCCGATCTGACAGGAGGGGAGCGGCAATGCAGCCACCCGACCAGCCGGAAATCTTTCGCTTCGGGGATTTTCTGCTCGACCCCCAGCGACGCGTGTTGATCCGGGACGGCAAACCCGTAGAGCTCGGGAGCCGGTCCTTCGATCTGCTCGTGGTTCTGGTGCGTGCCAGAGGGCAGGTGGTCAGCAAGAACCAGATCCTCGACGAGGTGTGGCCCAACCTGACCGTGGATGAGACAAACCTGCGGTTCCAGATCTCGCGCCTGCGCAAGGAGCTCTCGGAATCCCCGGTGGAGGGTGAATACATCAAGAGCGTGGCAGGGCGCGGCTACGTCTTCGTTGCGCCTGTCACGGTGCAAAGCCCGCCGGACAATGCCGGAGAAGCACGCAGCCCGGAGGTTCAGACACGCATTCCCACCCGGGTCAAACTTCTCTTCGGACGCGAGGAGAACCTGGACAAGCTGCATGAACTGCTGTTGCAAGCCAGGTTCGTGAGCATCGTCGGCAGTGCGGGACTGGGAAAGACCACCACGGCCATCGAACTTGCGCACAGGCTGAGCGATCGGTTCGGCGGCAACGTCTTCTTCGTGGACCTCGGGCTGGTGGACAGTCTGGATGGCGTCTTGCCAGCGATTGCCGGGGCGGCCGGTTTCTCCTTCGCGTCGGGCGACATGCTGAGGGGGCTTGTGACCTTTCTTGAAAGGCGGCATGCGCTGCTCATCCTCGACTGCTGCGAACACGTACTCGACCCCGTTTCCGAGATCGCGGCCACGCTCTACAGGGAAAATCCGTCGGTCTTCATTCTTGCCACCAGCCGCGAGCCCCTCAGGGCGCTCGGGGAGAACGTCTACAATCTCCCGCCGCTCATGCTGCCGGAGATGAAGCCGCAGGAGGTCACCGCGGCCCAGGCGATGCTTTCTCCCACCGTCCAGCTCTTCATGACCCGGGCGAACGAATGCGGATACGGCGGTCACCTTGAAGACGAAGATGCGCTGGCGCTGGTCAACATCTGCCATCGGCTGGAAGGAAACCCTCTGGCGATCGAGCTGGCGGCCAGCCGGGTCAAGATGTACGGGTTTTCGGGTTTGCTGGAGGTGCTTGACAAGCGGCTGTTCCTTAGCTGGCCGGGCCTGCGCCACGATCCGCGCCATGCCACGCTCAGTGCGGCGCTCGATTGGAGCTTCGCGCTTCTGTCGGAACACGAGCAGAGGATTCTGACCCGCCTGTCGATCTTCGTGGGCTCGTTTACGCTGGAGGCTGCCGCAGCCATCTGCCGGGATCTTGCCGACGACCAGTGGGCAGTTGCACGCGTGATCGAGGAGCTGGTCGACAAGTCGCTTCTCTCAACGCAGCGCGGTTCCAGGGCTCTCAGATACCGGCTGCTCGATATCACCCGGATTTATGCGGAAGTGAAGCTGCTGGAAAGTGGCGAACGGGATCACGTCGCCCTTTGCCATGCGCGGTATTTCCTGAGTGTCCTTCAGGCGCGGCACACCGAGATCGAGCAGAATGCGTGGGAGGTTCTTGAGGCGGGGCTGCTGAGCAATATCCGGACAGCGCTCGAATGGTGCTTCTCGACCGGGGGAAACAGCGAGCTTGGCATTGAGCTCGCGGCATTGGCCTCGCGTCTTTTCATCGAGCGGGGTCTGATGCGGGACTGTGTGCGGTGGTGCCAGACTGCCCTGTCTCTCATCGAGAACGCGCCTGAACCCACGAAATCAGCGCTGCTGCTGCAGCTGTCGCTCGCAACCTCGATGATGTATGCGCAAGGGAATATCGAGGCGGTAGGTGGTGTGCTCGATCGCGGTTTGGAGATCGCCACCGCCCTTGGAGAGCAGGGCTATGCGCTTGAACTGCTCGCCGGGCGCAACCTTTACCATACGCGCCGGGGCGAGTTCGCCGACGCACTCAGGGATGCGGAACGCTTTGCCGATCTTGCAAGGGACCTCGGCGATCCCAGGCACCTGGTCACGGCCGAATACATCCTCGGGATCGCCTACAATCTCGTCGGCAGGCAGGAGCTCGCGCGCCGTACGCTTGAAGCAGGCTGGGCGCGCGGGCAGATGCTTGGCCTCAAGCGGATCGTCTATTGCGGCTATGACACGATCCTGCGGACGCACATAAGCCGGGTGTGGACTGCCTGGCTTTGCGGTTTCCCCGAGGAGGCGGCAACCCTGGCGGACGAGGTGCTGACGGCCTCCGCCCGGGACACCAATCCGGTGACCGCCTGCATCGCACGGCTGCTCGTCGCCCAGCAGATCCTATGGTCGGGCGACACGGAATGGGCAGAGCATGTCATTGAGGAACTCATGGAGCTGGCGACCACCCACGACCTGCGCCCCTACAGGAGCGGCGGGCACCTGCTGCAAGGCAAGCTGCTGCTCGCATCAGGAGAAATCGAGCGCGCCATTTCCACGCTCAGGGAAGCCCTGCGATCCCTGAGGGAGCTGCGGGTGACGGTTCTGCTGCCTCCCGGCGTGCGATCCTATGTCGAGTGCCTGGCAAGGACCGGCAAGACGCAGGAGGCGGAGGAAGTCCTTCTTCCAGTCCTCCAGACGGCAAAGAATTCGCCGACCTATTTCCTCCCGGAGCTCCTGAGAACCCGGGCGGAGCTGATGGGGATGCAGGGGCGGCCCGATGGGGACGTGCAGAGCGCCTATGAAGAAGCCATCGCCCAGGCACGAAATGACGGGGCGCTCGCCTGGGAACTGCGGGCAACCAATGCGTTTGCCCGGCATCTCATTGGGAGGGGAGATGATGCGAGGGCTCAAGCCCTGCTGCGGGACGTGTGCAGCCGTTTTGCCGAGGGCTGCCGGTCGAGGGATCTCGCTGATGCGCGAGCGTTGCTCGCGGAGATCTCGCGCTGACGGGGACGTGGTGCCGGCTGCCACATCCCCGTCAAGCCTCATGCCCGGATGAAGGCGAGCATGTCGGCATTGATCACCTCGGGAGAGATCGTCAGCATGCCGTGCGAATAGCCCGGGTAGGTCTTGAGCGTGCCATTCTTGAGCAGCTTGATGGTCTTGAGCGCCGAGGCTTCGATGGGAACCACCTGGTCGTCCTCACCGTGCAGCACAAGCGTGGGAACGGTGATCGCCTTCAGATCTTCCGTCTGATCCGTTTCCGAGAAGGCCTTGATGCCCTGATAATGGGCGATGGCTCCACCATTCATGCCCTGCCGCCACCAGTTCTGGATGACGCCTTCCAGGGGCTCAGCGCCTTCCCGGTTGAAGCCGTAGAACGGACCAGCAGGCACGTCGCGGAAGAACTGGGCCCTGTTTCTGGCGAGGGTGGCGCGCCATTCATCGAAAACCGACATTGGCGTGCCTTCCGGATTTTCCGGAGTCTGCAACATCAGCGGCGGAACAGCGGCGACCAGAATGGCCTTGGCGACGCGGCCGGCGGGCTGGCCGTGCCGGGCAACATAGCGTGCCACCTCGCCGCCTCCGGTCGAATGGCCGATGTGCACCACGTTCTTCAGGTCCAGAGCCTCGACGACGGCAAATGCGTCGGCGGCATAGTGATCCATGTCGTGGCCGTAGGACACCTGCGAAGACCGTCCATGACCCCGGCGATCATGGGCGACGACGCGGTAGCCCTGTGCCAGGAAGAACAGCATCTGCGCGTCCCAGTCATCGGATGAGAGTGGCCATCCGTGGTGGAACATGATCGGCTGGGCGTCCCTGGGGCCCCAGTCCTTGTAGAAGATGTCAACGCCGTCGCTTGTTGTAACGTAACCCATTTTCCTTTCTCCTGTGTTGGAAGGTTGCGTGGTGTATTCCGCCGCCAGAAGTGCTCCGGATGGCAGAATTGCGGTGGCAGCGATCGCAGTTGCCGTCAGTAAAGCGCGTCGCCGCGTAAAGTTGAGTTCGGTCATGTTGTTGCTCTCCTCTTGGCATGAGCCATCGATATCCAGGAGAGATGAGCTCATGCCTGGTTCTTGCCGTTGCGTTAATCTTTCGGGTCTGGCCTGCCCGCTTCAGGCCGGTTCTTCCTCTGCAAAGCCCAACGGCCGCGGCAATGCCCGGTCGGACACGAGCGGAGCAAAGAAAGAAAAGCGGAAGCCGTGCTGCCGGACTGGCCGCATCTCGCTGTGGGAGCCCAGGATCCTCAGCGCCTGGCGCACGATAAACAGTGCGGCACTCGAACGGACATCCTGCGGTGAGTCCGGTTGCATGAAGGGACTGAACGGCAGGACAGCCTCCTCACTCGACGATGGCTGGCTGAAGACGACGTCAATCCTGACGGCGTCTCCGCGCCTGCGCGCACCGAGGAGAACCTGGCCCCCTTCCCCGGCACGCAGCACGGCGTGGCGGGTCAGATTGCGCAGGATGGTTCTGAGCAGAAGCGGGTGGCTCACAACCACCGTACTTGTCCTGGCGCGACGGATGTAAACGCCGACGTCCCTGGCCATGTCCTCGCAGTCCTGGACAGTCTGGGCGAGCAGATTTCCCACCATGACCGGCCGCAGGACGCCTCCCTGTTCCTGGGAGTAGGACAAGGCCTCGATAAGGAGCGAGAGGTCCTCGATGATCCGGCCGAGAGCGTCCTCGCCTCTCTGCAGGAGATCAATGTCCTCGATACTCCGGATGCCCGCGCTCAGGCGTTCCAGACTGCGTCCGACGGTCTGAAGGGGCTGCCAAAGGTCATGAGCCGCTACGGTCAGGAGGAACTTTTCGAAGCTAGGCTCCGGATGCGTCTCTTCTGCGCTATGCGCCTGCAGAAAAGTCCGGGCAGGCAGCGTAAAGTCGTTGATGCTCTGGAACATGGCGGTTCTCGCTCCCGGTTTGGCCGTTTTCCCATGGGAATGAGCGTCACCGATCAGCGCGAAGATTGCGAGTTTAACGTTGTGAGATCCTGTAAGGGCACGCGCACACTGCAATAACAACTCGCGCTATCGGAAGCGTTACTTGCAATTGAGACCCGACGGTCCTTGAGAAGACAGACAAGGCGCAGCAGAAATGTGAAAGATAATCATCCCTTATACTTCCGCTGTCGCGCTTTGTCCGTCGTGCAAGGGTTCGCCCTTGCACAGCCCATCCTGCGGAGCGAGGGTGGTCGCCTGCTCAGGATGAGCCGTGCGGACAGGCCACATCGGTCATGGGAGTGATCGAGAGGGCAGAACGGCCGGACTTGGCCCACTCCTGCCCGTTCGGGCGTCTCTTGCCACATGAGCGGCAGGAAGACGCTCGT
Organism: Mesorhizobium sp. J18; assembly: GCF_007829525.1. Lineage (GTDB taxonomy): Bacteria > Pseudomonadota > Alphaproteobacteria > Rhizobiales > Rhizobiaceae > VLJP01. The sequence continues at coordinate 42,234 of NZ_VLJP01000020.1, read as the reverse complement.
GTGGCCAGCCTACTCGGCAACCACAATTGCGGAAGCGTCAGGCACCTTCGCAAAGTTCTCATCACCCAGCTCGATGAACTGCTGCTGCTGAGACTGCCAGGTTATGGCTACCTTCTGACCAGCCCGGATGTTGGCCAAGTCGTAATTGGCAGGAAGACGGAAACGTCGCCTTCCTGGATGATTACTTCATGACCAGAGACTGCTTGAACAGTGCCAATGGTCGTGAAGGCGGAGGCTTACGCAATCGGGAAGACAATAGCTGCGGCAATTGCCGAGATGATGTAGTTTCTCATTTCTGGATACTCCTTTTCATCTGCGTGCGATCACGCGCCGACTGCCATGCGGCAGACCACACTGTACTTGGTTGTGCGTCATCTATGCTTTGGGATCGCGTGACAGCTGACAGATAGGAGCTGGATCTCGGGATGCTAATTTGTTGCCGTTAGAAGTTGTTAGATATCGCTTACAAGGCCAGAAGCTGCCCTGCACGAATGCAAATCAGTTATCTGGCGACCCTTAGAATGCGACAATGCAGGTGTGAAAGAAGGCGCGCTTCGTTAGCTGTTGTCCCTCGGATCATGCCCTCTTGGCTTGCCATAGAGCCCGATGTGGGCGTCGCCCCAGTCGAAGGTGTCGACCACCGTCAGCACCCGTATCTTGCGGCCGGTGGCGAGTTGGTCGTGCACGAAGTCCATGGCCCAGACATCGTTCGGGCCGACAGCCTCAGCACGGTCCTCGCGCAGCTTCGCCTTCACCCGCCGCTTCGGCGTCTTGTTTCTCAGCTGCATGCCCAACTCCTTGTAGAGCCTGTAGGTCTTCTTCCGATTGATCGCCCAGCCCTCCCGCCGCAGCAGGACATGCACGCGCCGGTTGATCCCCCATCCAGTCGGCCCTTCGGCAACCCATGGCACGGCGAAAAGGATGGAAAGCAATGGTTTGATCCAGCTAGTCATCCGAATTTGATGCAGAAATGATGATGAAGAAGAAGCAGAGTACGCCGTCCGCCGACCTAACTGATGTTCTCCTGCCCGATCTGGACCGCATGATCGCGGAAGTGCTGGCTACAGACGAGGATTCCGCGCTTAATGCAATAGCAGACGCCAGAGCCGGCGAGCCCGCTATCAAGGTTTCGCTAGACGAATTAATCGAAGCGATTACAAACGAAAAAGTTCACGATGAAATCGACTTTGGCGCTCCTGTCCGCAAGGAACGAATATGATTGCAGTTCACCCTGGCCGAAGGTCGCGGATGGCGCGAACTCCATGCACCGTGAGCGATTACCCGGTTTACCGAGATCGGCCAAGCTGGTGCAAGGTCGCGAGATAAGACTTCAAAGCGTCGCGGCCTTCCTTTATTGCTTCTTCCGGCGTTTCCCCATCCGCGATGCAGCCGGGATAATCGGGAAACTCAACAAGATAGCCGTTGCCATCCTCTGTCGCGAGCGGTTGCATTACGAAGCGCGGTAGCGGTAAATCCTTTCCATCATCAATTTCGATGCCTGCTCGTTGCATGAGGTCTCGGAGCGCGCGCCAATAGCTCGAATGCCCTCTATCCTCGCAGAAGCGCAAGAAGGCGTTGATGATCGGTTCTGGCCCACCGATGAAAAGATCGACGCGTTTGACCTTGTCTCGCTTTCGGCGCGGGCCATTTGAATCGTACATCACTATTCCCACGCGAAGATCAGCCCAGCCCAGACGGAAGCCGCCGAGCGGCGCGACTGGCCGTAATTGCGCGTGCGTGTGGTTTCCCCAATCGAGGACAGGCCACGTTGAATAATGGCGTCCCTGCCGTCCGAAGCAGCCATATTCACGAGCGTCTGCGGATTGCTGCCAGCGGCCTGCCCGGTAGCGGCCATGCCGCCGTTCACGGTGGAGCCACCATTTGTAGAGCGGAGCGATCCGCCTGCAAAAAATTCGGGCGGCGGCGCGCAGGTCGGCTCAAGTGTCATGCCATCGGGCCGACTGAAGCCCTGACGCCGATATTGCTCAGAATTGAGAACGTCCTGCGCAAATGGAACCCGGTGGTGGAGATAAGTTTCAGGGTTGACCATGTAGAACGGTGAGGGCGCGCTTTCGGCCAGTCCGGCACCCGATAGCCCGCCAGACCGCTTGTCTCCCCGGAAATCACCATCCGCGAGGGGCCAGACGACACCAGCTGCCTCCCCCAAGCTCCTGACCAGATCACCGGACAGAGCCGTGTAAAGATGCAGGTGGACTGCCTCCCCAGAGCCAGCAGAGCCCATGGTGATGACCTGCGTGTTGTTCTGAACCTCATCACCGACGCGGACGTTGATGGAATCGCCATGGAGATATCCGAAGCGCATTTTTCCATCGCTCGTCTCCACGAAAACGTCATTCATGCCACTATTGCGCGCGACGATGACTCGTCCCGGCACTCCCGCATAGATAGAATCGCCCCGCCCAACTGAATTGATGAGATCGAGGCCGAGGTGGTAGCCGACCGAAGCGCGGCCCGTTCGATCCACACCGAAAGGCGAGGTCGCCTTTTCTCCAGCCTGCGACATAATCGGGATTTGGAGGCACATGCCAGCGGCAATCGAGCCAATGCCTTCTATCCCATTCTCCTGCTCGCCGATGATGTGGGACACGTCATATCCTGCCCCGGAGATCAGGTAATTGCAGACGGAATAGTTGTTGCCATCCCTCACCTTCGGATGATCGCAATCACTGAGGTTCAAGAAATTGGCCAGTTTTCCGTCCGGCCCGCAGCCGAACTGACACGCCTTCAACAAGGAACTTGCCGTTATGGTGGCGCACCGACCATTGTAGCAGACCTGCTGGCCTATCAACTCGCTATAGCCATGCCGTTGGACGAGTGCCCATTCGTCGGCCAGATAGCTCAGGTGCGCCTGTACCTGCGCGCGTGGATCGTTCAAAAACTGCTCGCGCGTGCCGTGATAGTACTGCTCCAAGGTGCCGGAGCAAAACTGAAATGCGCCCACGCATCCGGCCCAATTTACCGAAGTCCAATCGCCCTCCGAAGCTGAAATGTTGGCGGCGAACTGAGCCAAGCTCGGCGGCATTCCATACTGGATCAATTCTGCCGGCGGAACGCCTGCGCTCGCGGGCGAGTGGGGCAGAGCGAGCGACACCCAGAGTGCCACCGTGGCGTGCAGGAGATGCTTGAGCTTCATTACTAAGGGTTCCCCTACTTAATTCGCGTGAATTTGAGGGGGCGGACTAATCCACCTTTTGCGACGAACTCGTCCTCATCCATGACCCTGCCGGTCGCATTTTCCATATACTGGGCTGGTCTGCGCCTGCGCTCGTAGCTCTGACCATGCCTGTTCTTGCCTTGCACGATGCGCTGCAAGAGAGGCTTCTTTGAAAAGTTCAGATCGAACCAGCGCCAGCCATGCAGATCGAGACCGTCCAGACGGCGGCGCATAAGGATATCGAAAGCTACCACATACTGATCGCGGCGCACGCCGCCGACTTCTTTTTCGACCTGCTTAACCAGTGATTGAATGGCCGTTTTTTCCCGCTCAAGGCGATCCTGAAGACAACCGCTTTCGTGAGCCTCATCGATTTCCTTTTGCTCAAGTGCCGGTATCCGGTCGAAGCGCGTAGCGACAAGTGCGTAGAAACGCGCGGCCTGCTCTCGGCGTTCACGAAATCGGTCTAGAGCATGGGTGAGCCATTCTATCGCCGTCATGAAATTCATTGGGCACTCCTTCATTTAAAGGGCAACCGCAACTGATCATCCGGGTGGGTACCGCGAATTCGGCGAAGGCGATCCATCGCCCCAAATGCGCGGGTTCGCATGCCGGCTTGCGCAGAAGGGGAAGCAAGAGACGCCTTGGCGACAAGTCCGCCATCAGTTCCCAAAGATGCAGCTGTCTGTGCGTGCCCACCCACATCGAACTTGCTGCTGGCACTGAACGTCACGCCCAGCCAGTTCATTGCCCCGTCGCCCAATTCGGTAATGAGTTGGGCGCTCAGAAGGACAATGATGCACGTGAGCATGACGTACATGGAGGCGAAGCCCAACATCATGAAAATCGACCATACGGTCTCCGACGGGACCATGAATTCCATCAGAATATAAAACAAATCATAGAGATAGCGCAGTGAAAAGCTCATGAGCATCATAGCGAAGATCAGCCCGACCACGGTGAAGAATGGCCGGAAAAAGATGCCAAAGATGGATAGCAATATCCGATTCCACGACCCTATCAGGCTTCCTTCTCGCGCGGGCGCGAACAAGGAAAGCACCGCCAGTGGAACGGCGAACATGGATTCAACAACCAGAATTACCCAAGATATGACAGCTCCGATGTAGAAGCCGAACGGTATCATAGGTACCAAAGTGCCGATGACGAACCCGAGGAACGCGAAGGCCACACCTGCTGTCAGACCCGCTCCTCCGACAGTTTCAAGCAGCTCTCCGCCGAGTGCGCCCGCAATCTTGCCAGCGCCGGGGACCCACGACAGGAAAGAACCTAAACCGGACGCAAGTGCGCCACCGCCGGCAAGCACTCCACCAATCTGCATCAAGGACTGACCTTGCTTGCTGATCGATACCATTGGATCGACATAGCCAAATCCATCATCATCGGCGGCAATCGGTGTGAACAGGTCCAACATTGACTGGTAGAGCCAGTTCAGAACCCGCGAATACGAGTTTTTTTGCTGCGTCAGTCCAGAGTAAGTTCCCTCATCAGCTTTATCCTCATCCGGGTCTGACAATCCCGCGAGAAACGGGCTCATCATGTCCCATGTCTCGAAGTCGTCGCTCGCCTTTGCGAGCATGGATGTGGTGACCGTATCGTGACGCGACCCAATCCGGCGACCTTGACCTTGCAGATACTCAACCAGATTGTTTTCGCGAACCGCTTGCAGCCGGAGATCACCGTCTGGCGACCCGTACCATGATGAGCCCATGGAGATGCCGCGCTGCCACGCGGGGGCAAAGAGCCACCCCTTTTTGCTCGCATCCGCAAGCAGCCCATCGTGAACTGCCTGCGCCTCTGAGTGGGAGAACGCGAGATTTGTGGCAGCACCGCTTGCATAATTGGCCGTCGCCCGGCGGACGGCAGTGCGGGCAGCGTCTTCTATTGTCGGAACGTCGCGCTGGCCCTCGTGTATTTGCAATGCCAGTGCGCGCGCGTCATTTGATAACGTATCGATTGTACTTACATAATTTACGAACTGCGCGCGCACGCGTGCGGCTGCAACGTGGTCTGCAAACATAATTGTCGTGCCGGGCAGACTTTGGCGGATTACCGCTGAGTTTTGCACTCCCCCACAGAAATTGGCCCGTCCCGTATAGGATGACGAGCTATCCTCGAACCGAATTGCATGTTGCAGGCGGGCGCGAAGCCCGGTGGCGCGCTCGACGTTGTGGGGCGAAACCTCGATTATTTCAGAACTTTTCGCCTCCATAGGCTTGTCTAGATTGGGTTCTGAGCTTCCACCAAGCAGCGAGACAATGCTGTTCGCATTGATGGCACAGAGGTGACCATTCACCAGTGCATCAAATGCCGAAGCGAACTGGCCCTGGATCGCGAAATTGTTGACTGACTGCCCCGCAGGCTGCGCCAAGAGTGGCTGGCCTCGCAACGCCGCGTCAGCAGTCCTAGTCCAGACCACATCGCCCAAGGCCGAACCCTGAAGCACGAGGAACAGCATTGCGACCTGCGCCAGCGAATAGCCTCCCGAAACCGGCACGAACGCAATCAAGCCGGCCATGGTCCGCATGATCGTGTACTTGGTGTCAGTCCTCTGGCCGAAAACCTTGCCATCGGATGCCGTATCCATGATGACGGTATAGATCGTGTAGGAGGTCACGATCAGCACGGCCAGCAGGCCGGCAGTGTTGAACAGGCCGAAGATAGTGGAAAGCCAGTTGCCGGCACCCAGATCGTCGGCGGTTCCCTGCAAGTAGGGGATAACCCCGCCGAACAACCGCTCCAACAGCGATCCGGCATAGTCGCCCTCGCTACGCTCGAACAGGCTGCTGAAATCGTATCGTTGTTCTTCCATCACAGCCCCCTTGCCGCTGCTCGGCGCAGTTCTTTTTTCAGCCGCCGATGGAGCGCGCGGGCGGCATGCCAGCCGGCCTCCCACGCGAATGGCAGGTTCCAAAGCGCTTCCGCGCTACCTGCACAATCAACGACAATAAATCGCATTAGCCGGCGATCTTTGATCCACCGGCAGGGCAAGCCCTGTGAAAAAGCGATTTGACCGAGGAGGAACGCTGAACCTGCGCGGTTTCGATGCGGCTTTGCGAGCTTCAGCATGGTACAGCCTCCCGGTTCGTCCGTGTGAGGCGCGCAAATGGCGTCTGCCAGTTGAATTCTTCGCGGCAAGCTCGGCCAACCATCGCCGCCATCCACGCGTCGATTTCCCTAATATTCGGGCTCTCGCAGGCAATCAGCGCAAGCAGTGCGGCCATGTTCTCGCCGGCTCGTGAGGCCGCAAACCGCCATATTCGCTCACTGCCGCCTGCCTGATTGAAGAACTGTTTGGCCGTCAGGTTGAACGCTCTCACAGCATCCATTCCGCCTTCGCGGTAGATTGCGATCCACTCGCGCCACTCGCCCGGAGTTGCGGCCAGCGCCTTTTCGAGTGTGATGGTGCCTGTCGTGCCCACGGCTGGCGCAGAGATATCCACAGCGTAGCGGGTACTTTCTTCCCTATTGTTATTTTCCTTTTTCGTAGAAGTAGAAGGTCGGGCAATTTTGTCCGGTCCATCGGACATTTTTGACCGACCAACAGCCGATTTTTCGCTTTCCTTTCCACTGTTTGGCCGATCTGCGACCGAAGCCGCCATTTTGGCTCGCTGCCGCACTAGACCTTCAAGCCTCCGCTGGCATTCCTCCACGAGTCTGGCCAATTCGTCGGCTGAAAGGCTGCCATAACGGCGAGGAAGTGAAGCGAGCCAATCGAGCAAGCCATCATCCGATATTTCCTCGCAAGCCGCGCGCAGTCGGCGGCGGAGAAAGCTTATTGTCCGACGCATCGCGAGGATACGGCCCTCTTCCTCGCGCTTTGCTTTCAGGTCGAGGCGCAGCCGCTCGTATTGGTCAACGAGCGGAGAGAAGTCGATCCCGAAGATCACGCGCCTTCCGCAAAACACTCCCCGCAGGCCGTTGCCTGCCGTGCGATCCTCAACGAATCCGATACGCGCGAGAGACAGAACATGACGGCGGATCGTGCGTTCGTCGCGGCCCCTGTCGCGGGCGATCCGCTGGACCTCCACTGCGCAAAGCGGGTGATCGAAGTCATCCTTGATGTACGACGCCATCATCGCGGCGGTTCCGTATTCCGCGTCTGTGATCAGACCGAGCTCGTTAGCATTCCGCAACGCTTGCTGAATTCGTGCGCGTCGTCCTGAACCTCTTGCGTTCTGCGTCGCAGACGGGTACGTTTGAACCGTGCTATTTTTGTAGTTGCCAATGCCGTTCCCGATGGCCGTCGGGGCGGCATTTTCTTTGGATGTCGCCGGTATGGAAGGCGGCTCCAATGCAGTGAAACCCTGTACGGGATCTGTACGGGAAAGCTCCGCATCTTCGCGCTTTGTTCGCGCTTCGAGATGCATGAAGCTGCAAGCTTCCGCGTCAAAGTCTTCTCTAAGCCTTGGATTTATTGGTTTTTTTGGCGCACCCGACAGGATTCGAACCTGTGACCTCTGCCTTCGGAGGGATTATTGCTAGCTCCGACGTTCATACGAAGGAGCACGCCATGTCACGCTATCTTACTGAAATCAAAAAAGAATTTGAATTTTCGTGCCGCCGCGCCTATCCTCCCATTCGCCACGATTTTCGCCCTGCTGCTTACGTGGTGCTTACGCGAGATGGTGGGTTTGTGACGGAGGAAGTCCATGGCTAAGCTGACGAAACGGGTTGTGGACGCCGCTGAAAGCCGTCCCAGTGATTACGTGATATGGGATGACGAACTACCCGGTTTCGGGCTTCGTGTCTTCGCCTCAGGCAAGCGCAGCTATGTGATCCAGTATCGACAGGGAGGGCGCTCGCGTCGATTCACGATCGGCTTGCATGGTATCTGGACGCCGGAACGTGCCCGCCAAGAAGCCAAAACCCAGCTCGGCAGGGTCGCCCAGGGTGAGGATCCCGCCGAGGAAAAGCAGATCGATCACAAGTCACTTTCGGTCAAGGAGCTCTGCGATCTCTATCTGGCCGACCTGCAAGCCGGCCTCATTCTTGGGAAAGGCGGACGGCCGAAGAAGCCAGGCACCATCGTGTCGGATGTCGGGCGGATTAATCGACACATCGTGCCGCTCCTCGGCACGCGTCGCGTCAAGGACTTGACCAAAGCGGATATCACCAAGGCCATGAAAGACATCATGGCTGGAAAGACGCGGCTGGTTGCCAAGACAAAGAAGCTGCGCGGCAAGTCAATCGTGAAGGGTGGCGTCGGCACAGCCACCCGGACCATCGGGCTGTTTGGCGGCATCCTGACCTATGCCGTGGAAGGCGGCATCATCGACGTCAATCCAGCGCATGGGGTACGGCGGCCGAAGGACAATATCCGAGCCCGGCGTCTGAGCGAGGCCGAATATCGCATCCTCGGAGAGATGCTAAAGGCCGCCGCCGAAAATGAAACCTATCGCATGACCGCGGAGATCATCCGTCAGATCGCCCTCACCGGATGCCGCCGAACCGAAATGGTCACCTTGGAGTGGGAGGAAGCAGATACTGATTCCAGTTGTCTTCGATTGAAAGACAGCAAGGAAGGGCGCTCTATCCGACCGATTGGCCTACCAGTAGTCGAATATCTGGAAAACCGTCGTAGGGAGGCGGATGGCGCTTATGTGTTTCCCGGCCGGGATGGCGACGCCGCGTTCGGCAGTTTCCCCAATCACTGGCGAAAAATCTTCGCGGACTCACCGCTGGCGGACATTACACCCCACGTCCTCCGCCACAGCTTCGCTAGTGTGGCCAACGACCTTGGATTTACGGAAATTACCATCGCGGCCCTCGTGGGCCACGCGAAAGGATCCGTCACCAGCAATTACATTCATACGCTCGATACTGCCCTCATCATGGCGGCCGATACTATTGCCGGCTACATCCAGGGGCTTCTAGACGGAGTCGAGTTTAAGCAGACCGCCTATGCGCTTGACCGGGACTCTCGCAAAGCGGCCCTGGCGCGCTTCCTACAGAAGGCGGCAGGTAATGACGACCGTCCAATGGAGGAGGCTCAGCCGGTCGCTGCATGATCATGACCGCCCGCGCGGTGAGCCAAGCATACAAACAAAAACCGGGTGCCTCCGGTAGATTTTAGCGGAGGCGTCCACGTCCGTCGACGAACATCGCTTGCGTCAGACCGAGTCATCGCAGGCGGCGACGCTCAGCCTGCCTTGCAGCCGATAAACAGGCCTTAGAGTCCGTTTGAGAATGCAGGGTTGCGGTCGGATCACCCGGACGGCGCGTCCTCCTCGTTCTCTTCGCTAAACCGGCCTCGCGCGCGCATGAGATTGAGCGCCTTGTAGGCGAAAGGCTGTATGCGCTTTGGCCAGCCTGTGGCGATAAGTTCGTCAGCGGTCATGTTGCCCGGCGTGGCATCGCATGCATCATCGAGAATGCCGCTGACTTGGAGTAGCAAAGCTTCTTCGTCCGGGCTGATCGCACTGTTTGGGCGCATTCCACCATCCCCGCGATGAGGAACCCAGTCGTAGAAACTCTCAAAATATTCCGCTGGCCATTCGCGGCGCACGCCTTCGTCGCCGTCAGCCAAGGTTTCGAGCGCTTCCATGATCCGATTGCGGATGCGTTGATCGATCAGGCGGTCTGAAGGTTGCTCTTCCATATCGGCATGATGTGCAGCAGAACCGGGTTCATGCAAGGCGCCGGAGCAGGTTGCTGGCCATGGCAAGATGAATCATCGCCTCCGACACATCGAGACGCTTCTCATAGTCGCGGACGAGCCTTCGCCAGCGCGTCATCCAGCCGAAGGTACGCTCGACAACCCAGCGTCGGGGCAGCACCTTGAAGCCGGAGACATCGTCAGACCGGCGGATGATCTCGACGGTGAAGTCCCGCAACGCGGCCGCTTCGAGCAACTTGGTGCGGTCGTAGGCACCATCGCCGAATAGGTGCTTGAGCCATGGCCAGCGCCTGCGGATCGCAGATATGATCTCCTGCGCGCGCGCGCTGTCGGAGATGTCGGCCGTGATTAGGTTGACCATCAGCAATCGTCCATCGGTGTCGACCGCGATGTGGCGCTTGCGCCCCTTGATCCGCTTGCCCGCATCGTAGCCGCCGCCGGACGAGGCCGAAGGCGCCTTGACCGATTGGCTATCAACTACGGCTGCAGACGGACTTTGCCCGCGAGCCTCGCGCTCCCGGTCGAGCATCAGCGCTACGTCGTGGATCGTGCGAAACAGCAGGCGGCGCACGAAGCGTCGGAACCACCAGTAGACCGTTTGCCATGGCGGAAAGTCCTTGGGCAGCATCCGCCAGCCACCGCCTGAACGAGCCAGATACCTCAAGGCGTTCAGCACCTCGCGTAGGTCCGTCGTGGGCTTGCGCCCGAGCTTCGGCGGCGCAGGCAGAAACGGGCTAACTATCTGCCACTCCGCATCCGTCAGATCGGTCGGGTAACGCTTGGCTCGCTTCTCATGTTCGGCCATCCGGCTACGGCTCTTTCGGGTCCACATCCCAAGCTTGAATCACGCAAGCCGCTGCCGCTCAACCCTTTATCAAACGGGTTCTTAGCGAACATCAGAACCGCAACGCATACTCCCGATCTGGAGAATAGAGCCGCCGGCGTCCTCCGCTGGCGAACCGGGAGCAGAAAGGCGGGGTGGCGCCGCCGACACAGGTGGTCGCTCGTGGCTCCACCTCACATCCAAACAGAGGACAGCTCGCGCCACAAACCGGAAGCCCAAGCCAAGCCGCCGATGATCAGGATGATGATGGCAAAGACCGGCCAGGATAACGAAACACCGCGACGATGGACAAAGGCTGCCCGTTTGAGATTGCCTTCCATCGTGCCGATGCGCGCCGCCAGTTCGTCGATCTTCTTCGCGCCTTCCTCGAGCTCGCGCTCCAGACTGCGGCGCCGCGCCGCCGACCAGATCGCGCGGGCAATCGCAGCGCCGAAACCGGATGGCGTATGAAATGACTGGTCAGCAAATTTGTCGATCAGCGCCAGGTCGGTTGCGTGGCCGAAAGCCACATAAAACGGCCGTTCCATTCCGATCAGCTCGCTGATGATCTCGCGCGACCCGCCGATCAACTCCTGTCCGCCGCCACCACCACGGGCAATGGCGACACCCGCAATGTCGTGCCGGTTTCGCAGTTCACGCAGTGTCGACAGGAATTTCTCCTGATCTCCGAAATTCGCCTCGATGAACTCCGGCCGCTCCGTCACACCGGCATCGGACAATGTGCGAGCGATGTCGGCGCGCGCCGTGCCCGAGACCAGAACCGCGAGGCTCGCGACACCGTTGAGCGACACGAACTCGTCCAGCGGCAACCGCTCGTCACGCGACGGCAATTGCAGCGCCGGCTCGACCGGCGCCCGTGGCTCCCAAGTCCCGACCACATTGCCGATCAATGTGACCTGATGCGTGGCGCGCCAGTCCTCGCCGTTGCGCGTGGCCGGATCGATCCGAAGCGTACCCTTGATCGTAACAGCCTCGTCTTCGCGCGGCGCAAATTCCGGCGACGTGCGAAACCGCACCGAGGCAGCGCCGAGCGCCAGGCGTCCATAGACATAGGCGCGGTCGCCGCTGCTCCATGGCCGCACGTCACGCGCGATCCCCTGAATGAGAAACGCGCCCGCGGGCGCCTGCACCTTCAGCAGGTCGACCAGCATTTCGGGGGTGATCGGCGCCGGCTCCGCTGCCGGCGATGGCTCATGCCGCATATCGACTGAAACCTCAGCCGTTCACGACATCCTTCAGGGCCTTGGCAGGCTGGAAGACCAGCTTCTTCGAGGCTGCGATCTTGATCTTCTCGCCAGTCGACGGATTGCGGCCTTCGCGTTCCGGCTTGTTCTGCACCTTGAACTTGCCGAAACCGTTGAGCGAAATCTCTTCACCCTTTGCGGCCGCGTCGGCGATGCCCTTCAGCACATCCTCGACGACGGATTTCGCCTGGGTCTTCGTCAGTCCGTGTGCTTCAGCCACGCGCTCCGCGAGGTCGATCGTATTTACAGCCATTGGTCAGTCCTTTCTGCTTTTGATGTGTCGATGAGCCCCACCGTCGACGATTCGTTCTATACAAGGATCGTTTCTCGGGAAACTACGCAAGATCAACCCGTCAGGCGAGCTGATCTCCGGATGCAAAAGGTCGTCCCACAGGTTTTCGTAAGACTGGAGCGCTGCACACACCTGGCTCCGCCGATCAGCACGCGCCAAACACAGAATGCGATCTGCATTTGATGGACGCTTTCTCCGGCTAGACTATGCTGTTGCTGGAATCAGAATGATGCAATCAGCCCAAGAAAGCCCGATGCCCCAAACAAACAATTCCCCCMCCCAGCCGCCGCGTCACGATTTTCACGCAATTCTGCCGGTCTCGGACGGAGTAGTATCGATCAGGCTCATGACCGGAGCGGACGCGGAGGCCTATGCCGCCGGAACGGACGATCCCTTGGTAAAGCGCTTCGCCCACCTGCCCCTGGAGAATTACACCCCGCAGATCGTGCGCGACCTGATCGAAGGTGTCATTGCAGATGGCTTGAAGGATGGCTCGCTGGCGGTGCTGGCAATCTCCGATGCGGCATCAGACTCCTTCCTCGGAAGCCTGGTGTTCTTTGACATCCGAACGGAAGACGCCGAAATTGGATACTGGGTGTGTCCGGAGCACCGTGGCCGAAATATCTCCAGCCATGCTCTCGCGCTTGCTGCCGAGATTGCCCGTGCCTTGGGATTGAAAGCACTACGAGCTCGTACGGTGGAAGACAATCCTGCCTCAACCAAGATCCTGCTCAGGGCAGGATTCGAGCAGCTTGGCGAGGCCACGCCCCAGACAGTTCCTTCAGGCAAGACCGAAATGAGCCTGGATTACCGAATTGCGCTGGCGCCCTGAAAAGCGTTCTCGCTTTCGGGCGGCTTCGTGCAGGACGACGATTGGCGGCTTCATACGATGCCGCCACGGAGAGTTAGAGTGCGGACCGGGTTTGCCGTGACGGGTTGAGGGCTGGGAGAGGGCTTCCGGCGCCCGTCGCGGAGAACCGCGATGTCCAGACATGACCGCACCACGCGCGCCGGCTCGAACCGGGCGAACCTCTACGACGAAATCACCAACAAGATCATCGCCGAGCTGGAAGAAGGCCGCGTACCATGGGTCCAACCCTGGGGAAAGTCGGCAGCAAAGGCGCCGCTCGGCCTGCCGAAAAACGCCGCTACCTCCCGCAATTACAGCGGCATCAACATCCTCATTCTCTGGGGGGCCGTCATGCAGCACGGCTTTCCCTCCCAGAGCTGGCTAACCTTTCGCCAGGCCCTGTCGCTCGGCGGCAATGTGATGAAGGGCGAGCGCGGCACCACCGTTGTCTACGCCGATCGTTTCATTCCCGATGACGAGAAGAAGCGTGCTCGCGAGACCGGCGGGGAAGCACAGGCGATCCCCTTTCTGAAGCGGTTCACCGTGTTCAACGTGGCGCAGTGCGAGGGTCTGCCCGACGAGATTCATGCTGTCGCGCCGCCCACGCCTCCCGGTTTGGTCGAGCCGAAAGTCGAGGCGCTCATCAAGGCGACCGGCATCGACTTCCGCATCGGCGGTGATCGTGCCTACTTTGATGTCCTCAACAATTTCGTTCAGGTGCCGCCGCCGCAAGCCTTCTTCGAGCCAATAAATTGGCACCGTACGGCTTTGCACGAGCTCGGCCACGCCTCAGGCCATCACTCGCGGCTCGCCCGCGATCTTGGCGGATCGTTCGGCTCGAAGCGATATTTTGTCGAGGAGGTCGTTGCCGAAATTTCGGCTGCCTACACCTGTGCTGCGATGGGCATTGTTCCCACCGTGAGGCACAGCGATTACATCGGCGCGTGGATCGACACGATGCGTGAGGATTCCCGCGCCATCATCCGCGCCGCTTCGCAAGCCAGCAAGGCCGCGGACTGGATTCTCTCCTTCCTGCCGGAAGACGAGCAGTCCGCCGATGAAAGCGAAGCCGTTATCGACAGGAGGGCGGCATGATCCTCCTGACCGACGAACTGCGCGAGCAGCTTCTCGCCAACGGCCGCCAGCGCGATCGCGACCACGTGCCGGTGGTGAAATTCTTCAATCCGCTCGGCGAAGGTGTCTGGCTCGCCACCGAGCTCGACGCTGATGGCGATACGCTCTTCGGCCTTGCCGATATCGGCGAGCCCGAGCTCGGCTATTTCTCGCTCGAGGAAATGTCGTCGATCCAACTGCCCTTCGGCATGGGGATCGAACGCGACATCCTCTTTACCGGCGATTTCCCGATCTCGGTCTGGGCCGAGGCGGCACGCCAGGCGGGCAGCATCCGCGCAGCCGAGCGCATTGTCTATGCCGCGGCCCGTGCCCCGCGGGAGGGCGTGTGATGCGTTTCCGTCGCTGGCACAGACCCGAAGCCTATGGAGATACGTCGCGCAAACGCGCGGCGTTCCTCCGCAAGCAACGCCTCGAACGCGAGGCGTTGCCGCTCTTCTCCGATCAGGTCGCCGCTGGACAGCACAGCGTCGACGAGGAAATGGCACGTCGCGCCGTCTGGTGGGACGAGGCCGAACGGCATCGCAGGAGCCAGCGCGCGACGTCGTGGCGCAAGGCACGCGCCCACCTGTTCGCACTGCCGGAAGCGTTGCGGCTCCGCGTCCGCGAGATTTGGCGTGATTGTCCCTATCCGGCAGACCCGGCCTATTTCGCCGATCTCCTCCACCAGATCGCCGTTAGGCGCGTCGATCCGTTTCGTCCGCCATGGAAGTTCCATCCCGAACTGAAGGCGCGGATGACGCCGGACCCGTCGAGCTTCGACGCCGCCTTCCGGCGGATCGGCCACCGAAAGATCGGTGGCGGACCAAAGACCACGGAGGCCGACGAACTGCTGTTCTGCGGCAATCTCGGCTCTGGCATCCTCTTCCTGCGCGCCCGCGTATGCCTGATCGAACGGCATGAGAGCTTCTACACCTCATCCAGCCACCGCCTGCGCGACTCCAAGGTCGGCAGCGGTGGCCATTTCGTCGAGATCGAGGTGACGGGAGACTGCTCGGACGCGGATCTCGCCACCATCGAGCGGATAGCCCAGGCCGCCGATACCCGGCCGGTCGTGGTCAGGCGTGTTGGGCGGTCCGGCCAGACGGCGAACAGGAGCGAGACATGAGCGACCATCCTGTCCCTCCGGGCCACAATGGCGGACCTCCCCTCGACGATCCCGCACGGGATCGACCGGGCCGCTGCCGCGACTGCCGCCATTGGACGCCGCCGCTCGGAAGCCTGGAACGCGACTACGAGGCGTTCCGGCTCGGTCTCTCCCGCCGTCGTATCAAACGTCCGACCGGCGTTTGCGACCGCGTGCTGCTCGGCAACTCCAGGCTTCCCGCCTTCTCGGCCACGGCAGGGAATTTCAGTTGCCGCAATTTCGAGCCGGCCCCGTCGAGGCCGCAACCCAAGGGCGGCGGCTTCGTCACCATCTGGATCGGCAACCGCGTCGTCTGGAAAGGTCCGGAGGACGAGATCCCATCGCGCTTCCGCGACGGCGACGATCCTGTCGATCCCTGACCGCGCTGGCTGCCGCTCTCACCGCAATCGCAGCAGGGTCCGCCATGCGGGCCGCCCTCAAACACGGAGACCACAATGATGACGCGCGATGCGTTGCGCGCAGTTCTGGCGCGCATGGAAGCAAGTCTCGCCGATACCCGACGCAACCTTATCTTCGCCGAACGGGCGCTAAGCGATAAGGCGGAGGCCGAGACGATCAGGCGTCGACCGAAGGCCCGCTACTACCATCGCCGCATGAGCAGATGGACAGGGGCCGACGAAGCGGAGTACCGACGTATTCTCGACGATCTGCTCTCAGTCTCCGGGCCGGACCTGGACCGGCTTCAGCGCAAGATCGAGCGCCAGAATGCCGCAATCGAGGCGCTGCGCCATAAATACGGGGTCAACGAGGAACGACCGTTGTTCTCGCTCTGGTAGCTGCTCTCAACTCTCGTCCAACACCCGAGCTTGCCTGAGCCGGAAACACGCCGATCAGGCTATGCGCTTCTGCACTTAACCCCCTCGGTAGCTTCAGCGCTTACGGTCTGACGCAGGATACCGCATCGGAAGCGAGACGCTGCTCAGCCCAGGAGGCCGCCAATACGAGAACCTCGCTCATCCGGGACGTGCCGACTGCATCGGCCATGCCGTGGTCGAGTCCGGGAAATTCCCAATAGGTCAGATTGCAGCGTCCCGCTTCGGAGAAGCGATCGGCCACGATGCGCGCCATCTCGACTGGCGTGGACGTGTCCCGGCCTCCCTGGACCAGCAGGAAATCCGTGTCGGCCTGGAGCATGGAATCGACAATCCGGTGGTCGATCGCGTCCGCCCAGAAACGGAAGCTCGATCCGGCCCATATCTCGGTGCCCGTCGGGTTCGCTCGCGCTTGCTCGAAGATCTGGTCGACCGGAGGCCGGTTTTCTTCCGGGACCTTGTGGCGCTCCATTTCGTCCATGATCGACTGGCGCACCATCTCCCCGAAAGTCTTGCCACCGCCGGTGGAGATCAGGATCGTCGCATCGGCTTCTGCAGGGGCCGAAAGACGCGCGATCACGTCGCCACCTTCTGAACCGCCGGCCAGAACCAGCCCGCCGTTCCACCATGCTTCGGTACGGAGCCGGGAAAGCACAGCGAGGTAGTCCTCGACGCGCTGGGTCATCGTATGATGCTGCCGAAACTCCGCCGAACAATCCTCATGGTCGGCGGTTGGATTGTCACCCGGTTTGACGCCGTACTTCTCGACCGTCAGCGCCGCAAAGACCGGGAAAACCGAGCGTATGAGCCTCAGATTCGCATTGTGCTCGGTAGACAGGCAGCCAGAACCCTGGGCGAGAACGATCACCCCCTTTGGCCTTCCGTTCTCCGGCATGTCCAGCGACCAGTGAATGGTGCTTCCGTCGCCTCGTTCGAGTTCAAAGCGTTGCGGCTCGGCAACCACGACACCGGTCACCATGATCGAGGCGGCAAAGGACGCCGCGGCGATGCGCAGAAGATTGATCATGAAACAGCCTTTTGTCAGGAAACGGGGTATTTCTGCGAACGCCGCATCACCAACGCCGGCACGGAGGCGATGATCGCCAGCTTCAGAACATGGATCGGGGACAGTATGGCCAAGCCAACCTCCAGCGCACCAGTGTCGGCCGAAGGCGCCAGCACGACCGAAAAGTCAAACACAGCGCCCCAGACGATGCTGAGGCCGAGACCCGCGGCCGGCCAGATCCAGTTGCTCCGCTGACGAAACGCAATGATCGTTATCAGCCAGGCCGACAGTGCGGACAGGCCGCCTCCGACCAGATATTCCGCCGTAATGCCGGCATGTTCGAACCATGAGGGCACAGGCTCGGCGCCTGTCTGCGATATGAGCACCGAAATGATCAGCGCGGTTACCGCTGCACAGCCAGCCAGCGGCGCCAGAAGATAAACCGCCCATGGCGCCCTGCCGGCCCAACTGTGGAATCGCCGGTCCTTCTCCATCGGCTGCGCCAGTGCTTCAATATCGCCCAGCCGCACGATCGCACGTCGCCGGGCATCGTGTTCGGGCAACCCGGATAGACGCAACTCCTCGGTCACATCCTCGACGTGATCGTGCAGTTCCAGCAGATATCGCCGCACGCTTGATGGCCGGACTCCGGAACGCAGAAGCCGTTCCTCCAATGCCCCGAACAGGTCACGCATGCCGCGGTCCCTCCAAAACAATCCGGATGGCGTCGGTGATGCGTTCCCATGAGCCAGCAATATCGGCCAGCCGCTTCTCCCCCTTCGAGGTGAGGCTGTAGTAGATCCGGCTGCGGCCATTCGCTGCCTGACGCCGCGAGGCGAGTGCGCCCTCGCGCTCGAGCCTGTGAAGCACGGGATAGACCACGCCCTCGCCAAGTATGATGGCCTCTCCGGTCGCCTCCCTGATCGCCTGGACGAGTTCATAGCCATACATTTCGCGGCCGCGTAGCAGCCGCAGCACCAGCAGCTCGGGAACGCCGTTGAGGAAATTTGGATTGGTTGTGCGCGTCATCGTGCGTGTCATGCCTATTAGTTCATGGCATATACCTTGAACTAAAAGGTATGCGCAACCCCTGTTGGATGAGCCGATATGAGAGGGGCTTCTCCCGCCGCGATCCCGGTCGGAGAGTGAGAGGAGTGTGGGGTTTCGTTGACGGGTTTAGGGTCGAGAGAGAGGCTCTCGGCGCCCGTCGCGGAGAAACCACCATGGCCAGGAAAGCTGCCAAGAAGAAGTCCGCCGTTCCGATGATCGTCTTCTCGCGGGCGCGCGATATTCCCTTCAACCGCATCCGGCTGTCGGACAGCAACGTTCGCGAGACCGATGTCGAAGCCGGCCTCGACGAGCTCACCTCCGATATCGAGCGCCGCGAGGATCTGGTGCAGGGCCTCAACGTCCGCGCCATCCTCGACGAGAACGGTAACGAGACCGGCGATTTCGAGACACCGGCGGGCGGCCGCCGCTATCGCTCGATCGCCCGGCTGGTACAGGCGGGCCGCTTCCCCGAGGACGGCCTCATCCCCTGCATCGTCAAGAAGGCCGATGCGAAGACCACGGCTGTCGACGACTCGCTGACTGAGAACGTGCATCGCCTCGCGCTGCATCCGCTCGACCAGTTCCGCGCCTTCAAGCGCATGGTCGAGGGTGGCGCGTCCACCGAGGAGGTGGCCACAGCCTATTTCACCACCCCGCGCTATATCGAGCAGCGCCTGCGGCTTGCCTCGGTCTCGCCGAAGCTGCTCGAGGTCTATGCCGAGAACGGCATGACGCTGGCGATGCTGGAGGCGTTCACCGCCCATCCCGACCATGCCCGTCAGGAGCAGGTCTGGGAGGCGGTTCAGCAGAGCTACTATCGTGAGCCTTGGCGCATCCGCAACATGCTCACCGAGACCACGGTTCCGGCCTCCGACAAGCGGGCGCGCTTTGTCGGTCTCGATGCCTATATCGCAGCCGGCGGCCCGGTGCTGCCGCGCTATCTCTTCGATGATGAAGACGAGGGCTGGCTGGAAGACATCGCGCTTCTCGACAAGCTCGTGGCCGACAAGCTGAAGTCGGTTGCCGACGAGATCGCGGCCGAAGGCTGGAAGTGGATCAGTGTCGATACCGATCTGCCCTATGGCTACGACCACGGCCTTCGGGCGCTCACCGGCAGCTTCGTCGATCTCACCGACGAGGAGCGTGCGGCGCGGGAAGCGCTTCGGGAAGAGTACGAGCGCCTCGAAGCCGAATACGCCGAGGCCGACGAGCTGCCGGTCGAGGTAGATCAGCGGCTCGGCGAGATCGAGGCGGAACTCGAAGCCTTCGAAAAGCGCCCCGTCATTTACGACCCGGCCGAGATGGCGCTGGCGGGTGTCTTCGTCAGCATCGACCGCGACGGCGAGATCATGGTCGATCGTGGCTATGTCCGGCCCGAGGATGAGGGGCCGGCCGATTCCGACGCCACCTCTCCGGATGGCGCTTCCGAAGAAGCCGAAGGTGGTATCGCCAGTGCCGGCACCGGGCAGCGCGCCGTCATCACCATCGGCGGGCAGTCGACCGATGCCGAGGACGAAGAGGAAGACGTCATCAAGCCGCTTCCCGAGCGGCTCGTGAGCGAACTGACCGCGCATCGTACGCTGGCGCTTCGCGACGCAGTCGGCGCCAATCCGCACGTCGCCCTCACCGCACTGCTGCACAAGCTGGTGCGCGACACCTTCCAGCGGATCAGCACCTCTGGTGCGAGCCTGCAGGCGTCGGTCAACCACGTCTTCTTCCGCGAGCAGGGCAAGGATCTCGCCGAGACCGCTTACGCGAAGTCGGTCAATCAGCGGCATGAAGACTGGAAAGCGGATATCCCGTCAGATGCGGATGCCCTCTGGGACTGGCTCGATGCCCTGGATGATGCCAGCCGCATGGCGTTGCTCGCCCACTGCGTCAGCTACGGGATCAATGCGCTCTACGAGCGGCCCAACCCCTACAGCGCCACCGGCGTCTCGCAGTCGGGTCTCGATCGCCGCATGGCCGAAGCCGATCGGCTGGCACGTGCCACCGGGCTCGACATGGTGGAGGCCGGATTCCGCCCCTCGGTCGAGAACTATCTCGGCCGCGTGACCAAGCCGCGCATCCTCGAAGCCGTGCGGGAGGGTGCGGGCGAGCGTGCGGCCCAGCTCATCGACCATCTGAAGAAGGCCGACATGGCCAAGGAGGCCGAACGGCTCCTGGCCGATACCGGGTGGCTGCCCGAGCCGCTGCGCTCGCTCGACGCCGAGCCGGAGCAGTCCTCCGACACGGATGTCGAAGCCGACAACGAGGTGCTGCCGGCCTTCCTCGCCGATGACGACGAGGCGGCAGGCGACGTGAACGGGATCGACGAACCGGCGCACATGGTCGCTGCCGAATGACTCTGCGGGGCGGCGTTAGTCGCCCCGTTTATTCCACTTGTCCACCACAAGGCCCGGCATCTCGCCGGGCCGTTTTTCGTTTCAGGAGACAATTTCCATGTCAGCACACAATGTCTACGCGAACGCACCTCTCGGTTCGCTGATAAAATATTCTGACTCTCAGCCGAAGCCTCCGGCCAGGTTCACCAAGAAGCTCGCGGCCTGGGAGCGCCGAAACGGCGTCGGACGCCTCGTCCGCAAGGAACCCGCGCGCGAGCGGCCGACCTATTCAAGCCCCCCATGCTTCACGCTGCATGAGGGGAATTTCTCATCGGGCGCGGTGATCCTCGTCACCGTCATGCGCACGCATTCGCTCGACAGCGATCTCTCCTTCGAGATCGTCGAGCGCCCAAGGATTGGTCAGGTCCGCGTCCTCCAACAGGTTGGTGACAATGTCGAGCTCCTGCATCTCGCGGAAAGCCGCGAGGCCGCCGAGCTCTGGCTGGCAAAGGCCGGCTATAATGCGGTTCTGGAAGAAGTGACCGCCGATGAGGTCGGCACCGATGTCGTCGAGGGCCGCGCTGCCGCCTGACGCCGAGCACTTCCATCCAGGCCCGGCACTCCAGCAGGAGCGTCGGGCCATTTCGTTTCAGGAGCTATGAACAATGGCTATCCCCGACTATGCCCGCACCAATTTCAACACTTTGCTGCGCGCCGCCAGCGACGGCAATCTTGCACTGATGGAATGTCTCGACGCTGAAACCGGCAAGCCTCGCTATGTGATATGCGCCATTGGCCGCGCTGAGGACGGCGATTACATGATGACGCCGTTTGGCCATCTCGCCGACCAAAATCCATATGACGCCTATCTGCCACCAGACCCTAACGATCCTACAGGCTTTCTTCCTAAATCCGATAACGGAGCCGCCACATCATGACCGTCGACGAGATCTTCGCCGAGGACCGGCGCTATCCTCCTTCGGAGCGCTCCCTGCCGTGGGAGGAAACCCGCGATGGCATCACCGTTGTCGTGGAGCCGAAGCCCCACTGGGCGGAGGACATGCGCGCCTTCAAGCTTACCACCCAAGACTATTGCTATTATGCGGACTGGACCGAGAAGGGAGCGAGGGCACGGTTCTTCCATCACGTCGACACCAGTGGCGACAATGTGATGATGAAGGCGCGTGTAACGATCGCACGCGAGATCGATGACGGATTGTGGCCCTGACCACCAGCAGAAGCACGAGTCGAGTGGATCGCTGCGGGAATGGGCTTGAAACTCTCATCGTCAGGAATCGACCTCCTGGCCATAAGCATCGCCTTGGCTTCCGGTGCTGATACGGTCAGCATCCCAGCGGAACACGTCGGTCTTCCAGAAATCAGGGTCAGGCGGGGACCGGCAAACCAAAGCATCTACAATATGGAGATTCCGGCTCCTGTCAGATGCAAGGCACCACCCCGCTTCCATTCGCTGACCTTGGTCTGATCCGCCTCTTTGCATTCAACCCCAAAGGGGTCGGCTTACGCGAGCGTGCCGCCCTCGGGGATTCGGAACAAGTCCGAACGCCCGAGGGTGATTGCAGATCCGGTCAGACACTTCGGGCGCCTGTCGCGCGGGGGATGGTCCCCCGCCTCCAAAGACAGGAGCCGGAACAATGTCCTATGCAGATGCCACCGCCTTTGCCGCCAGCCTCGCCGAAACCCTGATGGTCTCGATCGTCGTGTTCCAGGCCGGGGACGGAACCCACGGCGCTTGTCCGGCCGGCGAATTCGACGGCGATGAAGACATGGTCGAATTTGAGATCGATCCCTGGCAGTGAGGCGCATGCGCCTCACATCAACGGCCCGGAGCAACCTGCGCCCGGGCCTTGGGCACAGCCGCGCCGGCGCGGGGTGCGATCCCAATCAGCCGGATTTGCTGCCGCGACATGCGCTCACGTTGCCATCGATGCCCGGGCGAACGCGCCCGGCGTCACGCCCAATGGCGTCGGAACGATCAAATGGCTCCGATCGAAGAAACCGACCCTCACGCCGGATTGAAGAGCGAGAGGACGGTTGCGAGGGCCGTGACGGGTTGGTTGCCGGAGAGAGAGGCTCCCGGCGCCCGTCACGGAGCGTCACCCAATGGCCCTTGCACATCAAACCACCTTCGCCCCAATCGGAAAAATTCTTGCCGAACGGGTGCTTCCCAGACTTGAGCACACGCAGAAGCGCCCGTTGCGTGTCTCCTGCCTCGGCACGGTCAGCTATGACGGCGCCACCGAAGCAGATTGCGTCGACCGCAGCATCCCGATCGGTGAGGCCTCATCGCCGCAGGATGCCATGGCCGTTGCCGCAATGCGGGTCTCGCACGGTGACATCCGGGTCACACCGGACAATACGCTACGCTTCAGGCCACGGCTGATCGTTATTCAAGACAGCGGGTTTGGCCTCGTCATCGCCGGCGAAATCCGCACCGGGATCATCCTCTGGCAGCAACCTGTCGCCAGCAAGACCGAAGCCACCCGGATCGTCATCGAGGCCAGCCGCCTTCGCGGCAGGGCCTTCGCCGCCGGCGGCCGCGGCGAACACGCATCCGCCCGCGATCTCCGGTTTCAGGCTTCCCGACTTGAAGCGCGGCTGGTCGATCCCGCCTGGCGCGAGATCGCCTCCGAGCTGCTCAGGCTGCCCCAGGCCGCGTGATTTCACCTTCCCGAACAACCATTCGACCGGTCGCGCCCAGAGCGCCGACCTATGGAGATTTCCATGCCCAAATATGTCGTCAGCAAAGGCCATGACGCCTTCGCCTACTATGAAACCGTCGTCGACGCCGACACGCCCGCACAGGCGCGGCAGCTTGCCAAGAGCGTCCACTACGACGGCGATTGGTTCGCCACCGGCTATGTACAAGAGTTCGATGACTATGAAATCGACGAGCATAACGGCGTTCGTCCGCTCGAAGATGGCGAGACCGTCGAGGCGTTTCTGTCCATCAGCGTCACCTCTCAGGAGCGCGATGCCTTGCTGGCGGGCCTTCGCCTCCTTCAACTCGCACTCGCCAGCGAACACATCGACCCGCAGCTGAGAAGCATCCTCACCAATGACGGTGCTCACGCCGGCCTCGATCTCACCCAGATCGACGCCCTGTGCGAACGCACCAACGTCTAGGAGGCGCCCGATGTATGCCACTTATCTGCGCCTCGACATTTTCGTGTGGGACAGCGATCGCACGGTCATCCGCGCCGCACGCCGAAAACTGGCTCGATCGGCCCAGCGCGATCCGGCCAGGCGGGATGCGCGCAAGCGCTTCTATCGCGAGATGCTCCGCCACCATGCCGATGCCCAGCGGCTGGTGGCGCATTGTCGCCTCTGACCCACCCGGACCGCAATTCCCGATCCTCGCCCGGCCTCGCGCCGGGCTTTCTCGTTTCAGGAGCCTGTCATGGCCGACCATTTCACGCACTTCTCCTGCCTCCTCAACGTCCGCACGCCCAAAAACGCAGCGCGCGCGCTCGAGCTCTACAATCGCATGCAGGAGGAAGGCGCCTCGGAAAATCCGCCGTCCGAAAGCTTCCTCGTGTCGATCCAGCCCGAATATGGCGGCACACAGCTCTGGATGCGTGATGACATCACCGGCGATCCCGAACGCCTGATCCAGTTCGTCAAGCTTTGCGCCAAGGAGTTCAGGCTGACAGGCCGCTGGGGCTTTCAATACGCCAACACCTGCTCGAAACCCTGCGTCAACGCCTTTGGCGGCGGCGCGCATGTGCTCGACCTTGCGACCGGCGAGACAGTCGCTTGGACCTATACCGACGGCTGGCTCGCCGAGGTTCTGGACGGAGGCGATCCCGATGCCTAAGACTATCGAAACAACCGTCTATCGCCTTCACGAATTGTCCGATGCCGCGAAGGAGAAGGCCCGTGCATGGTATCGCGAAGGTGCGTTCGACTACGATTGGTACGACGCCGTCTACGAAGATTTCCGGCAGATCGCGGAAATCCTCGGCGTCCGGCTCAAGACCCGCACCATTCGCCTGATGGGCGGTGGATCGAGGCAGGAGCCCTGCATCTGGTTTCGGGGCTTCTGGTCGCAAGGGGATGGCGCCTGCTGGGAAGGTGTCTACTCCTACCAAAAGGGTGCCTCGGCCGAGATCCGGTCCTATGCCCCGCAGGATACGACCCTGCACGGCATCGCCGATGCCCTTCAAACCGTCCAGCGGCGCAATTTCTATCAACTCCGCGCTGAGGCAATCCACCGCGGCCATTACCACCACGAGTATTGCATGGCGATTTCGGTCAAGCGGGAAAGTCCTATTTGGCAGGAGATGACCCCAGATGCCGAGGAAATTATCATCGAGGCTCTGCGCGATCTCGCCCGCTGGCTCTACCGTCAGCTTGAGCGCGAATACGAGTATCTGAGCTCCGACGAGGCGGTGGACGAGACAATAACCGCCAACGGATACACCTTCACCAAAAGCGGCTGCCGTTTCGGCTAATCCGAAAAACGCCCAGCCTCCAGCCTGGGCGTTTTCTCATATATGCCGTTGCGGAACTGAAGCGGTCGTCCTTCCCGATCCCCGCGGCTCAACACCCGATCCTTCGTCAAGAAAGATCGTGACGTCCTGCAGGTGACGCCGCAAGGTTGCGACGATATCGATGGCGGCAGATCGAGAAAGACCGCCCGTACTGCATCTAGTCGTGCTGCCCGAAAATGCCCAGATCAGCCATTAACCTTGCCGAATCAGCAACGGAGCAGACGACCATGAAACTTGCCATTGCCAGCTTGATCGCCGTCAGCACCGCTGGCGCAAGCAAATTGAGCCGGTGAGGATGATTCAGACTGGCGACCCGAAAGAATCAATTGAAACGATCGACCGTCTCCTCCCGGGGGACCGGGCCCCTGGCCTGAAGCTGGCGAGAGTCTTCAATCGGGAAACGCCCGTCGAACAGGTCAAGTTCGATCGGCTGAGCGCGGTAATTCTATGGAACGCTGGTTGCGTCGGATGTCTTCCGGCCGTCAGCGAGGTAGCCGAGCTCGGGGCTGCGCACGATATGCCGTGTTATGGCGTCGCGGTGATGGTGCGCGACGTCGACCGGACCGCCGCCGCCGCAATGGAGGGGAACTCCAAGGCCATCCTCGCACTCGAAGCCCGGCCGGCGGACGTTACCGGATTGTCCCGCGGCTGGGTCACGCGTCATTGGCTGGAAGCCAGCGGCCAGCAGGGCGTGCCGGCGGCATTCCTGGTCGATGGGCGGAGTGTCGTGGTGTGGATGGGAGATCCCACCGAGATCCGCGATGTGCTCCCGGCCGTGTTGAATGGGAGGTGGGATGTGGAGGAGGCCCGGCGACGCTAGCGCGCTGCGGTCAGCGATGAAGCGATCGCGAATCTGCTGATTGTCCGTAACGCGACGGACGCCCTGGTAGCAGGAAAGGCTGAAACAGCCTTGGGCATCATCGAAACTGGCGAGCGAAAAGCGCCGTTGGTGCGCCGGGATGCGGAATTCAGCATTCTCAAGCTGCAGGCCTTGACCGCGTTGCCGGGCCGTGAAGACGAGGCGGCGCGACACTATGCGGCCGCAGCCTCCAGGTTCGCGGATGATCTGCGCGCGCAAATCAGCCTCGCTGCCACCGTCGTCAGAGCGTTGAAGGGCAATGAGACCGCCATGCGCACGGCAGTCGAGCATCTGGCTGCCATCGGTGATGGGCCGGCGGAGACGGCGAATGATGCCGCCTCCCGGCTGTGGTGCCGCCTGCTGGAGGCGGAAGCGTCGATCACGCTAGGTGCGACCGACGATGCCTTGATCGCCCTCGATCGGGCCGACGTTCTTGCACGCGGGCCTAACTTGCCTGAATCCGTAAAAGGCCAAGCTGCGACGGAGATCGAACGGCTTCGCGCGCATGCCGGCAAAACGGCAGATATCGCCTGAAATTGGCCAAATAGCCTCCTATGTTGAACGCAACCACAATGGAGAAACTGCCATGAAGATTGTTGTCGTCGGCCTGTTGCTCACAGATCTTGCCACGTCGGCCTTCGCCAACGATCTCGCGCTGAAGCCGCCGGCGGACTTTGACGAAGCCGCATGGCAGGCGGAATGGGAAGCAGGTGACACAGATGGCGATGGCAGGCTGAGCCGCGAAGAGCTCAGGGCTGCTAATCCGCGTGCGCTGGAAATCTTCGACAAGACCGATACCGACGGCGATGGCTACATCAGCCCCGAGGAAGACAAGGCCGCCTTGTTCCAGTGGTACAAGGACCGTCAGAGCGCTTCCGCCGAAGACTGATCCTCAAGCAGCCACAATTCATGCCATTGTGAGGAGGTTCCGCTCGACTGCATCGAGCAACTGGTCGCGAAACTGCCGCCTTCACCAGCCGGAGCGCGGCCGACTTCGAACTAGAAGCACCATCGTCACAATCAGCAAGATGGCGCCGGCTATGGCGGACGGCCCAAGCCGCTCGCCGAACAGCACGAAGGCGAGTGTCGTCGCCGTGAGCGGCTCGGCCAGCGCAATGATGCTGGCAGGCGTTGCCTGCGTCGCCTTCATCCCGCAGAAATAAAGCACATAGGCCAAGCCCGTCGGGACCAAGCCCATATAGAGAAGCGCCGACCAGACCTGTCCTGTCCAAACGCCCGGCGTCATCCCGGCCGCAATGGCGAGCGGCAGCAGCATCACCGCACCCGCGCCGAAGCCGGTGACGATGATTTTGCCCGGATCGTGGCGACCGGCAAGGCTTCGGCTCAGCAGTACGAAGCCGGAATAGGCGAGCGCCGAGCCGCACGCCCACAGGATGCCCACCGGGTCGGCGTCTTCGGCCGGCGGCGTGCCAATCAGCAGAACCGCTCCGATCAACCCAAGTCCCAGCGCGGTGACAACCGTGCGGGACACCTTCTCCCGCAACAGGACGATCGCCAGAATGCCGACGATAACAGGCGCCGAGCAAATGGTGATGAGGGTTGCCAGGGCAACGCCGACATCGGCGACGGCCTGGAAATAACACGCCTGATAGGCCGCCATGGTGAGCCCGATTCCGGCGATGCGCAGGCGGTCGCTGCCGTCGAAGCGGAAGGTCTCCGGACCGAGCCGCCACCAGCACCAGAGACCCAGTAGCGGGACGGCCAGCGCGAGGCGGAAGAAGCCGACGACCAGCGGCGGGATGTCCTCGATCCCGTAGAGCAGCCGCGAAGCAATGCCGACTGTCCCCCATAGAACGGCCGCGGCAAGCACCAAAGCCGGGCCGGAAACGGGCGACGGATGAGAGCGCACTCCGCTCGGCTGTCCGCCGGCAGCAGTCACGCTTCCCGCACGCTCTCGTGGCCGCTCGCCCTGGCCGCCTTGACGAACTTCCGGTCGAAGGTCGCGAAGCCCGAGCAATGCGTGGATTTGCCGAGATGCAGCGCGTCCGCGAAGTCCATGCCTTTCTCGGCAAGATCGAGCGCGGTTGCGACGACGGCTCCATCCTCGATCGTTACCGTGGGGAGTCCTGCGAACGCGCGCAATGCGCGTGCGACGTCCGCCGGCCGGTAGGCATAGGTACTGCGCAACACCCATTCCGTTTCAAGGATGACCGTGATCGCAACGAAGATGGGTTCGCCGTCGATCAGCGTGCGGGCGCGTGGGGATTGCTTCGGATGATCGCCGGTCAGGTAACGAACGATCAGGTTCGTATCAACCGCGAGCATGCCGGCGCCTGGCCTCGGCGAGCACGCCAGCATCCATCTCTTCCAGCGTCTTCGGCTTGCCTTTGTGAGGCAGCACGCCAAACACGTCTTCAGGCCGCGTCTCGGCGAAGGCCGGCGCAGGCTTCAACAGCACGCCCTCGGCCGTCTCCTCGACGGTCAGCCGTGTTCCCGCCTGCCATTCCCGCCGCTGGCGAATGGCGCTCGGCAGAATGACCTGTCCCTTGGTGGAAACCGTGGTGATGAGCTTCTCCTTGGTCGCCATAGGCCCGAACCTTCCCGATGTAAGACAAATGTAAGATACTCATTGACGACCTCAGGTTCAAGCGGCGCGGACTCCGACGCCGTTCCTAGAGCCAGAGGAAGGCCGGGACGGGTTTGAGCCTGTGCGGTCGAGAGAGAGCGCTGCGCGGGCTCGATCCCGTCCTGCTCTCCCGAGGTCTTCTTCATGAACATGATTTCTCCATCCGCCGCGGCTTCGTCCGCCGCGCCGCTTCCGCTTGCCTCCGGCTCGTCTGATTCCGTCTTCGCGGCAGCGGGCCTGCTGCTTCCTCATCTCGAACGTGGCGAGCGTATCGATGCCGCTAAGCTGCGCGGCGCGATGGAAACCGCCTTTGGCGCCTCCGACGCGACCGGCGCCTGGGACTGGAAGACGGCCTATGAGGCTTGCGAGGCCGCAACCGTCCTGTTCCTACGTAAATTCGGCAAAACGCTTTTCCGTAAAGCCGGTTCTCCCGTGGCGCGCCTGTCGGCTTTGATAAAGATCGCCGGTCTGCTGCCAACGCACACGCGGCGCTCCCAGGAAGCCCAGAGCTTTCAGCAATTCTCTACCCCGATCCCACTGGGCCTGGTCGCGGCAAATGCCGCCGCCATCACCCCGGCCGACCGCGTGCTGGAGCCTTCGGCCGGCACCGGCCTGCTCGCCATCCTCGCCGATATCGCCGGCGGCACCCTCATGCTCAACGAACTCGCAGACATGCGCGCCGGTCTTCTCTCTTCTCTCTTTCCGGCCGTTTCCGTCACGCGCTTCGACGCCGCCCAGATCGACGATCATCTCGATCCGGCCGTGGTGCCGAGCGTGGTGCTGATGAACCCGCCATTCTCGGTGATGGCGAATGTCGACGGCCGTGTCGCTGACGCCGCATTCCGCCATGTCGCCTCGGCGTTGGCGCGCCTTGCTCCCGGCGGACGGCTGGTGACGATCACCGGCGCCAGCTTCGCGCCCGACAATCCCACTTGGTCTTCGGCCTTCGCTCGTCTGCAGGAGCGCGGCCGTGTCGTCTTTTCCGCCGCAATCGATGGCTCGGTCTATGCCAAGCACGGTACGACCATCGACACGCGCCTCACCGTCATCGACAAACTGCCCGCCGACGATCCAGGCGTCTTCCCGGTCGCGCCCGGTGTCGCTCCGGATGTCGCCACGTTGATGGGTTGGCTTGACGAGCATCTGCCGGCGCGGCTTCCCGTCGACCCATCGGTCGCGGTTCCTGTCGCGGCCGTTTCCACGCCCCGCAGCGTGCGCGGCTATCTGAACCGTGCCGCCAGATCGGCCCCTGCCGCGCCGATGGCCGAGCCCGAGGGCCTGCCGCTCGCCTATGAGACGATCGACTGGCAGGCCGGTGAAGCAGGCCGACTTTCCGATGCCATCTATGAGGAATACGGCCTTCAGGCGATCCGTATTACCGGCTCTCAGGCGCACCCGACCAAGCTGGTGCAGTCGGCGGCCATGGCCAGCGTCGCGCCGCCGAAGCCAAGCTATCGGCCGCGGCTTCCGGTCAATGTCCACGAACTCCTGTCGGACGCCCAGCTTGAGACGGTCATCTATGCTGGCGAGGCACATTCCGACTATCTCGCCGGATCATGGACCGTCGACGACACCTTCGATGTCGTCACCGCTGCCCGCGAGGATGCGGACAAGGCCGTCCGCTTCCGGCGCGGCTTCATGATCGGAGATGGCACGGGCGTCGGCAAGGGCCGTCAGTCCGCCGCGATCATTCTCGACAACTGGATGCAGGGCCGCCGCAGGGCGGTGTGGATCTCCAAATCCGACAAGCTGCTCGAAGATGCACAGCGCGACTGGTCCGCGCTCGGCATGGAGCGTCTGCTGGTCACGCCGCTGTCACGCTTCCCGCAGGGCAAGCAAATCTCGCTGCCGGAAGGCGTCCTATTTACAACCTATGCCACGCTACGCTCCGACGACCGGGGGACAAGGGTTTCGCGCGTCAAGCAGATCGTCGAATGGTTGGGCTCCGACTTCGATGGAGTGATCATTTTCGACGAGGCGCATGCGATGCAGAACGCCGGTGGCGGCAAGGGAGAACGCGGCGACATCGCCGCCTCGCAGCAGGGCCGTGCCGGCCTGCGGCTT
This sequence comes from Mesorhizobium sp. J18, assembly GCF_007829525.1. Taxonomy (GTDB): domain Bacteria; phylum Pseudomonadota; class Alphaproteobacteria; order Rhizobiales; family Rhizobiaceae; genus VLJP01. The sequence continues at coordinate 11,698 of NZ_VLJP01000020.1, read as the reverse complement.
CAGCACGCGCTGCCGAACGCACGCGTCGTCTATGTCTCGGCAACCGGCGCCACCACGGTTCACAATCTCGCCTATGCCCAGCGGCTCGGGCTGTGGGGCGGCGAGGATTTCCCGTTCTCGACGCGCGCCGAGTTCGTCGAGGCGATCGAGGCCGGCGGTGTTGCCGCCATGGAGGTTCTGGCCCGCGACCTTCGTGCGCTTGGTCTCTACACGGCCCGCTCGCTCTCGTTCGACGGCGTCGAGTATGAGCTGGTCGAGCACGCGCTGACGCCCGAGCAGACCTGCATCTACGACGCCTATGCCGGGGCTTTTGCGGTCATCCATAACAATCTCGACGCGGCCATGGAGGCGGCCAACATCACCGGCACCGAGGGCACGCTGAACAGGCAGGCGAAGTCGGCAGCCCGTTCAGCCTTCGAATCGGCCAAGCAGCGTTTCTTCGGCCATCTGCTGACCAGCATGAAGACGCCGACCCTGATCCGGTCGATCACGCGCGATCTGGAGGAAGGCCATGCCGCCGTCATCCAGATCGTCTCAACCGGCGAAGCGCTGATGGAGCGACGGCTCGCCGAGCTTCCGACCGAGGAGTGGAACGACGTCCGCATGGATATCACGCCTCGCGAGTACGTCCTGTCGTACCTGGAGACGAGCTTTCCGGTGCAGCTCTACGAGCCCTTCACCGACAGTGAGGGTAACCTGTCATCGCGTCCTGTCTATCGCGACGGCCAGCCCGTCGAAAGTCGTGAGGCGGTCGCCCGGCGCAACGCGCTGATCGAGAAGCTTGCCAGCCTGCCACCCGTGCCAGGCGCGCTCGACCAGATCGTCCAGCATTTCGGGACCGATACCGTCGCCGAGGTCACCGGCCGCTCGCGCCGCATCATCCGCAAGACGAGCACTGGCGGTGTCGATCGGCTCGTGGTCGAGAACCGTGCGGCGGCCGCCAATCTCGCCGAGACGCAGGCCTTCATGGACGACCAGAAGCGCGTCCTGATCTTCTCCGATGCTGGCGGTACTGGCCGCAGCTACCACGCCGAACTCTCGGCCCGGAACACGCGGCTGCGCGTCCATTATCTGCTCGAACCCGGCTGGAAAGCGGACGCTGCTATTCAGGGGCTCGGCCGAACGCACCGGACGAACCAGGCGCAGCCGCCCTTGTTCCGGCCGATCGCGACAGATGTGAAGGCCGAGAAACGCTTCCTCTCGACCATCGCCCGCCGCCTCGACACGCTGGGCGCGATCACGCGCGGCCAGCGCCAGACCGGCGGTCAGGGCCTGTTCCGTCCTGAGGACAATCTGGAATCGCATTATGCCCGCGATGCGCTACGCCAGCTCTATCTGCTGCTGGTGCGCGGCAAGGTCGAGGGCTGCTCGCTCGACCGCTTTGAGGCCGCCACCGGCCTGAAGCTGATGGATGCCAATGGCATCAAGGACGAGCTGCCCCCGATCACCACCTTCCTCAACCGACTCTTGGCACTCACCATCGAGCTTCAGGGCATCCTCTTCACCGCCTTCGAGCAATTGCTGAATGCGAAGATCGAAGGGGCAATCGCCAGCGGCACCTATGATGTCGGACTGGAGACACTGCGGGCGGAGCGGTTCACCGTCACCCATCGCCAGACCATCTACACGCATCCGGGAACCGGCGCACAGACGCAGCTCCTCACCATCACGCAGCGCGAGCGCAACCATCCGGTGACGCTCACAGCCGCCCTGGACCATCTCGGCGATCCCCGCGCGAAGCTCCTGATCAACGAGCGATCCGGGCGCGCAGCCGTCCAGATCCCGACAACCAGCGTCATGCTCGACGATGGCGAGGTCGAACGCCGCGTTCGGCTGATTCGGCCGATGGAGGCGCACAATGTCCCGGTCAAGATGATGGGCGAGACCCACTGGATCGAAGCCGACCATGACGCCTTCGCTGCAGCGTGGAATGCCGAGATCGCTGAGGTGCCGGAGTTTTCCGACTCGACCATCCATATCGTCACCGGCCTGCTGCTGCCGATCTGGAAGCGGCT
>NZ_VLJP01000020.1:0-9526 GCF_007829525.1 Mesorhizobium sp. J18 | reverse complement strand
AGGTCTCGCCGGCCTGGGCCGCCAATGCAACCGCGACCGGAACGACTTCGCTCGCGCCGGACGATGCGTTCATGGCACTGATGGATGGCCGCACCATCCTCGACCTCGCCGAGGGCCTGCAGCTTCGCCGCAGCCGCGTCATGGGCGCCAACCGGATCGAGCTCACCGGCTTCGACGACACGATGCGCGAGCGTCTCACCGCCTATGGCCTCTTCCACGAGATCATCTCCTGGAAGCTGCGCATGTTCGTGCCGGTCGATGGCAACGGCCCGGTTGTCCTCGCCAAGCTGCTCGACCGCTATCCGGTCGAGCGCATCGGTGAGAGGGAGGCCGCGTAATGGCGCGTCACGATGCCTCGGACCTCGCGATCCGTCTCGGCCGGCAGGCCGAGGCGGTGTGCCGCTATTACCTGTCCTCGGGCAACCGTGCCGGTCGCTACTGGGTAGTGGGCGATGTCCGCAACACGCCCGGCCGCTCCATGTTCGTCCGTCTTACCGGCCCGGAAACCGGCAAGGGCGCGGCCGGTAAGTTCACCGATGCCGCAACCGGCGAACATGGCGACCTGCTCGACGTCATCCGCGAAAGCTGTGGCCTTGTCGACTTCAAGGACGTGGCCGAGGAAGCGCGCCGCTTCCTTTCTCTCCCGCATCCCGAGCCGGATGAGACGAGGCGGAACGGCAATGTCCATCCCGCAGCATGTGGATCGCCGGAAGCGTCGCGGCGGCTCTTCGCCATGTCGCAGCCCATCATCGGCACCGTTGCAGAGACATATCTCCGCAAGCGCGGCATTACGGCTTTGCACGGAACCGGAAGTCTGCGCTTCCATCCGCGCTGCTATTATCGGCCTGACGAGCATTCGCCCACTGAGACCTGGCCGGCGATCGTCGCTGCCGTCACCGATCTTGCCGGGCGACAGACCGGCGCGCATCGCACCTGGCTCAACCCGGACGGCTTGGACAAGGCGCCTGTCGAGACACCGCGGCGGGCGATGGGCGATCTTCTCGGCCATGCGGTCCGTTTCGGGATCACCGGTGAGGTGCTCGCCGCCGGCGAAGGGATCGAGACCGTGCTATCACCCCGCATGGTCTTGCCCCATATGCCGATGCTGGCGGCGCTCTCGGCCGCACACCTCGCCGCCATCCTGCTCCCGACGTCGCTGCGGAGGCTCTATGTCCTCAGAGATCGCGACCCGGCGGGGGACGTTGCGAGAGACAGCCTGATCGCCAGAGCTGAAACCGTCGGCATCGAAGCCGTTGGATTGTCGCCAATGCGTGGGGACTTCAACGAGGATCTGCGCGAAGCCGGCGCCGATGCCTTGCGGGCGGCCTTGAAGGACCAGCTTCTTCCTGAGGATGTCGCCCGGTTCATGGAGGGCTGAGGGAGATCGGCGGGCAAAGAGGAGCGGCCCGGTCCGTCTTCACCTGCCGTCTTCGGACATCGGTGCGATTCCTGCCTGTCGTGGAGGCAGCGCCCACGGCCTTCTCGAGAGGGCGATCGGCCCACAAACGTGCCGGTCAGGCAATGGCTGCGTCCGGCTAATTTCCGCCGGCGAGAAGCCACCCCACGCGACAGGTCGCGTGGGGACCCCGTCTCAGCCTCGCCTTTGCATCGCGAAGCAAATTAGCCGGACCCGGCCATCAAGGCCCTCGCGCGAGCGCGAGGACTGCCAGCCCGTCCCGCCCGTGGGCTTTCGACGCCTGCGAAGGCCGCGATGGGCGCGGCTTCAGACGAAGGAAGCACCCGATGTTGCACGAAGACGAAGATGCAGGTTTCGAACCGGTCCACGCCTCTTCCCCCACCGACCATGTCCTCACCGAACTCCAGCTCTATGGCTGGCGTCCGTTTCAGGACGAAGCCGATCCGAGGCCGCTTCCCGAAGGCAATGCCGTCGCCGGCGCGGTCGCCGATATCTTCGACGCCCTGATCGTCACGCTGGGCGACACCCGCCTCGAACCCGACCTCGACGAACTGCTCTGGTCGACCGTCAATCTCTTCCACCGCGCCGCCAACCGGGTGGAACGCGAGCTCGACGACAACGAGCAGGCGCAGCGCCGCCTCCAGCGCGAACAGGATGGCAGCGAGGTGAAGTCCGTCGATCTGGAGCGCGTGACGGCAGAGGGCCAGACCCTGATCGAGCGGCGCAATAGCATGGAGCTCTTCCGCGATGTCGCCGCCGAGCAGTTTGAGCGCCACACCGGCACGCCCTGGCGTCCGCGCTCCGGCTCGATGGTCAACCATCGCAATCTGACCGCTGCGATGATCGACAGCCGCGACTTCCTTGCCGCAAGGCGCCGGGCGGAAACCGAGGTGATGCTGCCGACCGGTCCCAAGGTCGCCGTCACCGGTGGGCTCGACTTCAACGATCACCGGCTGATCTGGGCGAGGCTCGATCAGGTCCATGCCAAGCACCCCGACATGGTCCTGCTGCACGGCGGTTCGCCCAAGGGCGCCGAACTGATTGCCGCGAAATGGGCGGACAACCGTCAGGTCACGCAGGTCGCCTTCAAGCCCGACTGGACCAGGCACGGCAAGGCCGCGCCCTTCAAGCGCAACGACCAGATGCTTGAGGTTCTGCCGATCGGCGTCCTCGTCTTCCCCGGCACCGGGATCCAGGAGAACCTCGCGGGCAAGGCCCGCAAGCTCGGCATTCCCGTCATGAAGTTCGATGGCGGCGCGTAGGTCCCTGGTTCATGTATCGAGGACATCTTACCGGACAGCCTTGAGGATGCGTTTCCAGATCGTGCCGCCCAGAAAGCGATTGAAGGCAACGAAATAGGCCGCGATGAGCGCGAAGAGGAGCAGAGCTGATGCGCCCTCCAGAAAAAAACCGCTTTCCGTGCGCCCACCGCAGATGGTGGCCAAAAGGAAGCCCAGCACAAAGAACGCCGTCAGGAAATCGAGGATGGCGCCAAGGATGATGCGCCAGGTCGCCACCTTTTCGCTGGATCCTGCGGTGTCTTCGGTTCCGCTCATGTCATTGCTCTCCTATCCTGTTCGGCTCAGTCTCCAAGCGTCCTGATATCGAGTTCGTTCTTGAGGTACTCGTTGCCGAGGCCCAGCGAAATCCGCAACACAGCATTGGCTGAAACGCCCGTCACCCAGCTCTTGAAAATGATAGCCGTTGGCAGCCCATCTTCTCAAGCGCTTGGGCGAATGTGGTCTTCCCTGATCCTGCGATCCCGCACATCATGAAGACGATACGGGGGTGAGCCTGCATGAGCGTGCGCGCGCGCTCAAGCGCCTCCTGATGGCCAATCAGCTTGTCTTCTCCGATATTCATCAAAATAGCCGTTGGAGATCGCCCAAATTTACGCGCATGCTGTTACGCATCGTGCGAGCAACTCAGGCGACTAGCGAAGTTCAGCGTTCTTGCAACGCCAATCGGACACCTAAAGCGCAGTAGATTCCACCGACCACCTTACCCTGCCATTTCAGCACGACCGGGTTGCGGCGGAGAAAGTTGCCAAGACTTGCGGCCGACACGGCGAAGACCACCGTGCTGAGCAAGCCCAGAAGCACAAAGACGATGCCTAGCACCATCAGTTGAAGTGCAACGGAACCATTCTCTGGACGGACGAATTGAGGCAGGAACGCCAGGAAGAATAGCGCAGTCTTCGGGTTGAGCACTTCCGCCAAAATGGCCTGCCTAAAAGCTTTCTGCGCGGTGATCGGAAGTGCTCTGGCGGCGGTCGGGTCCGAGGGAGTTTTCGCCAGGATCGCCTGTATGCCGAGATAGACAAGATAGGCTGCGCCAAGATATTTCACGATGCTGAACAGAGTAGCCGATGCGGCGATCACAGCAGAGATTCCGATGATGGCCATGAACGTGTGAACAGCGTCACCGGCCGCGATACCTACGCCGGTTGCGATACCGACCTTTGTGCCCGAGCTGGTCGCTCGCGCGACAGTTAAAAGTGTTGCAGGGCCAGGAATGAAAACGAAGCCAAGTACGATTGCGTTATAGGTAATCAGTGTAGTCCAGTCGATCATATGGCGGTTCCGAATGATGTTGCATGTTGGCAGCCCGTGTCCGCTGAACTCCCATCCTGCACGAAAGCCGACAGGCAGCAAACCACCCCCTTCAAGCCATCGCCATTTAGAGGCGGACAATGCAAAATAGCATCGTTAGGCGTCTACCGAACCCCCCTTGTGACGCTTGCGTTTTTGATAGCCGTTGCTCACATTCCCATTGGGGATACGAACATATGGTTCGTCTGCCCTGAGCGCCGTGGGGCTTTCTGGCTGCGCTTAAGCTCGCGTCCAGCCTGCATGTCAGCCACCACGGCGAGAACAACGTCCAAACGCTTGTTGCTGACAATCTCGGATCGATTGACTGAGCGGAGCGGATCAAAGGTTCTGCAGGGTAAGGGTGGTCCCTTCGTGCTCGATCTCGAGCCGAGCCAGTCTTCCTTCCAACGTTGATCTTGACCACCGTCAGAGAGGCGAGTGTCGCATCTCTAAGTGGCCCATGTGTCGCATGACTCTCCTCCCGAAAGTAAGCTGCGTCGAAATCAGCTATGCAACTTACTCCCTGCATCGGGGGAAACGGCGGGCATAGGGTCCATAGCCCTCCCGGTTTGATGCACGAGCGATTGGCAGGAGCGGAAGGGGAACCACTTTTGTTGAGGCCGATGTGGACGCTCTATCAGATCGCCGAGCATGCGCAGAAAAAACCAGATTTCCAGACTGGGGATCGACCTGCGCCCGTCAATGTGACGTGAGCAACAAATGCACAAGCTCGGCCTGCCGGCGTGTTCCTGTCTTGCTGAATATTCGGTTCAGATGAGTATGTGCCGTCGAAACCGAAATCCCGCAGCGCTGCGCGGCAGCCTCGCGTCCGTCGCCCTTGCAGATCTCCCATGCGAGAATGGCCTCGGCTCGCGTGAGGCCGAACCGATGGCGAAGGCTGTCTATCTGATCGTCAATGCTCTCCGCATGTCCATCTCCGACTTGCAGGGAACCGAGCCGCGACTGGATTTCGAAGGCTCGCACCAGATGCGGGCGCAAAGCCGCGAACAGCGCCTCGGCTTTTCCATTGAGCGGACGCCTGATGTCCGGGTGAACCGCGCACCCCGCCCACGCTTGCGCGCCCGACATCAACGTGATGCCCATGCCCCCGGTGCCCAACCCTTGTGGAGCCCACCACTCGTTGAAGAAGGCTGTGCGTTCAAATTCATCCGGCGGCACGATCGTCGCGAAGCGAATGAGTTGACCCGCTCGAACCTTGCCGACGTGCTGCATCAGGGGATTGAGACGCACCCAGTGCTCACGATAGCTCACCAGATAGTCCGGATCCGATCTAGGCGCGACAACGATCCGCTGTCCGGTCCCGGTATCGCTGAAATGGAGAGTGGCTTCGGCGCCTCCCATCAGGTCAGCCATGCGGTTCATTGCATCGGGCCACAGCGGTTTTTCCAGCGAAGCAGCGTAAATGCAATCGATCAGATCAAGCAGCGCTTCGTCCATCGCCCCCTCCTATCGACCGAACGGTTGACGCTTTTGTTTGACAGTCAATGTAACGTTGTCCTTTCAATCCTACCAGAAAGAACGGCGCCTAAATGAGGATTACGACTGTCTTTTTGCTTTCGGCAGCAGCCGTTTACGTCATATGCACCAGTGTCATTGCCAATGCTGCTGAGCCCGGATCATCCCAACCGGACACATCCGCTGTCGATTGGACCGGAGCTTCGATCGGTATTGTCGGCGGTATTAGCGCTCTCGACGGCACCACGCGCATTCCAGCCTATTCGCGCGACGCTTTCCACGCGGACAGCACGTCCGGAGCCATTGGCGCGAAGGCGGGCTACAACCACCACTTCGCCAATGACATCGTGCTGGGCATAGAAGCGTCGATGTTCGCCCTGTTCAATGAAGGCCATTCCACTTTCGGCAACGAAGACTGGCACGTCAACGCCGATTGGCAGGGCGCCATGGTTGGCCGCATCGGCTATGCCTCAGGACGTTTCCTGCCCTATTTGAAGGGTGGCGTTTCCTTCCTTCACCTGAAGGACCTTCGCTATGAAAGTTCTATTTTCCCTTCGTCACGACCGTTGGATCGCAGCTATGTCGGCTGGACCGTCGGAGCGGGCGTCGACTACGCGGTCGACAACAACTGGGTTCTCGGCGTCGATTACGCCTATTCCGATTTCGGCAGCCACAATTTCGAGAATGACGAGATCGGACCGACATTTGTCGAGCCGGGTCTTCACCTGATTTCGGCAAGCATTAGCTACAAATTCTGAGGGAGGATAACTGGGCAGCCTGTTGCGATGGCAAGGGCTGCTTCCAACTTGGATCGATGCCGTTGTGCAGCGAGTGGTGGGACAAGGCGTAGACGCCGATTCTGAGGAATATGTGGGACTTTCAGTTTACGAGGGCTTTGGGGCTGATGGCGCGGACCGCGCCCTATGTCGCGCTGCGCTTGGCCGTCTATTTCGGCATCGCGGGTGCCATTGTCATTGTTACAGGCGCCAGCGCCATGATCGGCTACGGCATTGGCAGTCTCGGCGGTGAAGATTTCCGCACAGCCTCCGGCCTCTGGGGTGGGGCAGCGGGTTTCGGACTCTCGGCGGGTCTCATCTATCTTGCCCGCGAATACATTCTCTATCTCGTCAAAGCCGGCCATATCGCTGTTCTGGTCGATCTTATGGACGGCCGCGAAGACTCAGGTAATGCCGGCCAGATCGCCCGCGGCACGAGGATTGTGCGCGAACACTTCGTTGAGGCAAGCGTCCTGTTTGGCATCGATCAGGTGGTCAAGGCAGTCGTGAACGCGGTCACCAGCCTTATGGCAGGTACCGCTGCGTTCTTGCCGATCCCTGGCCTAGACACGCTCGCGCGGATGTTGCGGCTCTTTCTCAAGATTGCCGTAGGCTTCATCGATGAAGTCATCCTCGCCTATGCGATCCACATTCAGACGCGTAATCCATGGCAAGCGGCAGAGGAAGCCCTGATCCTCTACTGTCAGAACTATAAGGTGATGATCAGGAACGCTGCCTGGCTGGCCATGTTCATCTACGTTTTCGCCTTTGTCGTGTTCCTGCTTGCTCTCGCTCCAGCCTCGGCGTTGATCTATCTGTTTCCCGGCGGATGGAGCGCCGGGGGCTTCGTGTTTGCCCTGCTCTTTGCGTGGGCAGTTAAGGCCGCCGTTCTCGAACCGCTGGCGATTGCGTGCATGATGCAGGTTTTCTTCAGGACCACCGCGGGACAGGAGCCCGATCCTGAATGGCAGGCGAGGCTGGCTCAACTCTCTGGTCGGTTCGGAATGCTGGCCGAGCGGGCTCGCGATTGGTCTCGCCAGCCTGCTGCACCTCAGGAGAGGGAAGCGGCGGTATGATGTTATGTCGCCCAGTGACATGGCTGAAGGCGTTAGCGTTCCTTCCCTTCATGGCGGGACCGGCACTCTCGCTGACCTGCCCGGAACAGACGGCGGAGCTGCTATTCGTGATGCATCAGGAACTGCCGGAAAGCTACGTCATGGCTTTCGGCGCCATAACGCTTGTTGGCCAACGCCCGCAGTTCAATTCCGATACGCTCGAATATAAGCCTCCTGGACCCTACAGAGCCACGTTCAGCGGACATCTTGCCCGGCCGAGCGGCTTTGACCTTCCGGCGCGCTTCGCCCTGAACGTGATGGAAAATTGCCTTGGCCCGTGGTGCGGCGCGGTGCCGACAGGCGCTCCTGCCGTTATCTTCCTGAAGAAAGTCGAGAACGGCTATCTGCTTGAGACCTTCCCCTGCAACCGTACGGTTTTGAGAGGGCCAACCGAACGCGATCTGGAGATTTTGACGGGTTGTCTCCGCAAGGGGGCGTGCTGAATGGAAGACGCCAGGATTCGGAGCGGCACCCTGTCGAGACGGGCATCGGCGATGAGGCTTTTCACCAGCATGGGAATGCTTTTCCTCGCGTCGGGCGTGTCCCCATGGCTATCGCCGGCGCGAGCGCAGGAGAATCTGATCTGGCATGGACGTGCAGAGGGAGGCAGAGCTTCGCTCTCCTATGGCATTCCCAATTCCGATTACGCACCGCTTTCCTTCAGTTGCACAAATGACGGTAAGGGAGTGACTTTCACCTATGCCCACGAACCGAACCAGCCCCGTGAGGGCATCAAAGTTGAAGTCCTGCTTCAGGCTGCGGAAATTGCAGTGCCAATCACGACCTTCGGGTTTCGGCTCGAACTTGATGAGGAGTTCCTTCTTCAGGGAAGAACCCACCTTGATAACAGGCTGGTCGATCTTTTGACCTCCGGCGAGACACTCATGGTCTTTGTGGAGGACGGGTCAGAGGAATATCCACTGGACGGCGCGCGCGCGGCCGCGATGCATCTCATCAAGAGATGTAAGAGGTAAATTTCTGAAACTGGGTTGCCGGTCGACTCTTGCCGATTATGAATTTTGTTCGCTCCGGAGGCGCAAATTGGAGGATTGCCATGCGGCGTTTGATCATCGCAATATTTTCGCTGTGCTTTGCCGTTCTGTGTGAAGCGCCCTCAATCTTTGCCCAAGTCGACGACGTTCCCGGATCGTCCGATCATCCGGCGGTCGGCCGCTACGAAGGGGCGAGGATCGGCTTTTACGAGACCAAAGCCTATGAAGAGCTCAGCCTGCCCTTCAAGGCCCTTGATCCCGGCGATCAGAATGACCCTTCCGCATGGCAGACGGAGCTTGCCGGGGAACTCACCTCCATTCGCTACGAGGGGCCGGGCGACCGTTCGATCCTGGAGGTGATGCGCAACTACGAGGCCGCCTTGCAAGCAGAGAGCTTCGAGATCCGCTTCTTCTGCCGCAACGAGCAGGAGTGCTCACCCGCCCGTGCCATCTCAAGCTTCTGGGACGCCGCACGCGGCGGGATCGGCATGCCCACCACATGGGACACGACCGTCTATCTGCTTGCCGAGCGCGATGATGTCGAGGGCAAGCTGACGGTCGGCATGCTCGGCGTGGAAACCGCAGCGCGAAGCGGTCAGCCTCTGACCCCGCATGTCGCCATGACCATCGTCAAAAGCCAGCCCATGGAGACGGACCGCATCAGTGTCATCGAGGCGAACGAATTGCAGCAGGCCTTGGCAAAGGATGGCCGCATCGCGATCTATGGCATCTATTTCGACTTCGACGATGCCGAGCTCAAGCCGGAATCGGAGCCGCAGATCACCCAGCTTGCCGGTTTGCTCAAGGACAATCCGCAACTCAGTGTATTGATCGTCGGCCATACGGACGGCCAGGGCGCATTCGACTACAATTTGTCGCTCTCGCAGCGACGAGCCCAGGCCGTGGTCGATGCTCTGGTGACAAACCATGGCATCGCCTCAGGCCGCGTGACGCCGGCCGGCGCCGGCATGGTCGCGCCGGTTGCGACCAATCGCACCGAGGAAGGCCGTGCCAGGAATGATCGGCCCCCACGGACGGGTCCAATTTGATTGTTAGTGCAATGATGGTCGCGGCGCCAGCGCGGGCGGCATTGCTGGTTGGGGKTGCAGGGCCGCCCGCGCGAATGCCGGGATGAAGACCTCGGGTGCCGGCGGCTTGT
>NZ_VLJP01000019.1:20999-51951 GCF_007829525.1 Mesorhizobium sp. J18 | reverse complement strand
GCCGCCATATTGCTTACGCCACCGGTAGAACGTCAGCTCGGAAACGCCGATCTGGCGAACAGCATCCGCCATCGCCATGCCTTGGCCGCGCAAAACCTCAMCCTGCCGAAGCTTCGTGACGATCTCGTCGGGCTTGTGTCGCTTGTTTGCCATTGTGGTCCTCCTTCATGGTCAAAACCATACTTCAAGGTGGACCCGTTCAATGGGGGTGGATCAAGAAACGCAGCACTTGCTGCAGGCCTGGTTCGCCCCCAGGAGACGCACGTTGAGGTGTCGCCCGATCTGGTTTCAATAGGGAAGCTCCTCTTCCAAACCAAGAAGATGTCGCTGGACCACGAGACCGCATGCGCCACGTGCCACAGGGATCGGTTCGGATCCACTGATGGCCTTCCCGTGGCCATAGGCACGGAGGGACACGGCGAGGGGATTTCCAGGCTGCTGGACGGTGGGGACATCATTCCAAGAAACGCGCTGCCCTTCTGGGGCAGGGGCGGCGTAGGCTTCGACGTGTTCTTCTGGGATGGCCGTGTGGACGGCTCCGGAAACGGTCTCATCAGCCAGTTCGGTGATGCGGCACCCTCGGATGATCCGTTGGTGGTAGCCGTGCATCTACCTCCGGTCCAGATCGGCGAGATGATCCTCGACATCGCCGGAAATTACGAACTCGAAAGCGAGTCCATCGGCTCCGCCCAAAGGGTGTACGATACCATTGCCCGTCGAATAGCCGAGGACCCCGCGCTAGGGCCTTCGCTTGGCTCCGCCGCCGGAGTCGAGCAGGCCGATATCGGCTTCATACACATCGCCCAAGCCATCGCATCCTTCATCCGCTTCAACTTCCGCATCAAGGACACGCGATTCCATCGGTTCGTCTTCGATGACGGTGAGCTCACCGACGACGAGCGGGCGGGCGGGCTGCTGTTCTACGGGAAGGCCGGATGCTCGGCGTGTCACTATGGGCCATACTTCTCCGATCTACGGTTCCACGCCATTCCCTTCACGCAGGCGGGCTTCGGCTTCAACGGCTTCGGAATCGACTACGGCAGGTTCAACGTCACGATGGACCCCGATGACCGCCAGAAGTTCCGGACTCCACCGCTCTACAACGCGGCGAAAACAGGCCCGTATTCCCATTCCGGCTCGATCGGGAACCTGAAGGAGGCGATACGGGCACACGTGGACCCGCTTGCTGTTTACAAGGCCGATCTGCTAACGGGCCCACAGCGGGTGCAATTCTACGAAAGCCTTCGCACCTGGGCGCGCGAACCCGTCTCCGGGACATACCTATCGGACCACGAGCTCGACGGCCTGGTAGCCTTCCTGAGGGCGCTGGAATACGAAAGCGATCAGCCCGTACAGGAAACGGAATGAGCTTTCGCGGCCGCCGCCGCAACTCATTCCGGCTCTCATCACCGTCGCGCTTTGCGCCATCCCGCCGCGCGAGCTTCCGCCTCTGAGCAGAACCAGTGCTCCCCCTTTCCCTCGTTAATCTGGGTCTTGGAGTAATCCTGCTGTCCGGGAATATGGTAGATCCGTTCACCGGAGGAAGAGATGTTCCCCTTGATCCTGCATCTGCCGGAAGGAACAGAGCCGATCAATGGCATGACCTGTGCGGGCCGCTGGCTCTGCGTCCGCTGTTCGGCCCGCCATTCCCAAGGAAGCTGAAGCTCCCCTGCCCACATACCCGCCTTCTCGCTGCGGGCGGCTTCCTGTTGCCGACTTCGCGCCGCTCGTTCACCGCATCATGATCGTCGCCAAGGCAAGCTCTCCTGCGCTCAACATGAAAGGGCGCCACTGCCGGTCCCCGAAACCGTGAAGCGGTTGACACGCTCTTACTGGACCGTTTAGTCATTCATTCGGACGAAATGAAAAAATTGATCGGAGGAATGGCCGAGCGATCATGCGATCGCGGGTCAGGCTCTAGCCGGTCACGCATTTTCCCCGCAGAGTGGGCAAGCGTGATCCACGGCGACACTCGCGGCACTGGGGTCTGGGAGGAACTTGATGGCCGAAAAGACAGCGGAGAACGTGGTGGAGGAGCCCACGGAACCGAAGACGGGCGATCGCGATCTCGGCTCCTGGATGACACTCATCGCATCGACCCTGGCGATCACCTATACCGGGTTCCACCTGTACACGGCCGGCTTCGGCAACCTCCCCAACCTGATCCAGCGCAGCCTCCACGTGGGCTTCGCGCTGGTGCTGGTATTCATGCTGTTCTCGCTGCGAGGCAAGGGCGGAAAGCGCGTCTCCGTGCTCGACTGGATATTCATCGCCATTTCGATCTTGAGCACGGCGTGGGTCGCATACAGCTACGACCGCTTCATGCTGAGGCTGGAGCTCACAATCGTCGACATCGTTCTCGGCGCGCTGACCGTGCTGACCATCATGGAAGCCGCGCGACGGCTGATCGGCACGATCTTCACCGCCCTCGCTGCCGTGTTCATCGGCTATGCGATGCTAGGCCCCTACATCCCGATGCCATTCGCCCATCGTGGATTCAGCATCGAAGTCATCGTCAACCACCTGTACACGACCGATCTCGGCCTCTGGGGCGTGACGACCAGCGTCAGCGCAACCGTGGTTGCGATCTTCATCATCTTCGGCTCGATCCTGTTCTTCAGCGGCGGTGGAACGACCTTCATCAACATGTCGCTGATCCTTGCCGGCCGCACCACGGGCGGGCCGGCAAAGGTCGCGACCATCGCCAGCGCGCTCTTCGGCACGATCTCGGGTTCGGCGGCTGCCAATGTGGCCGTCACGGGAAGCTTCACGATCCCGATGATGAAGCGGCTGAAATACAGTCGCGAATTCGCGGCCGGCGTGGAGGCGACGGCTTCGACGGGCGGCCAGCTGATGCCGCCGATCATGGGCGCTGCCGCATTCATCATGGCCGAGATCATCGGCATCCCCTATGTCGACATCGTCAAGGCCGCGTTCATTCCGGCCCTGCTGATGTATGGCGGGGTGCTGGTCGCAGTGCATTTCGGTTCGGTCAGACGCGGCTATGCGGCGCTTCCCGCCGAGGATATCCCGGATTGGCGCACAACCCTCGGTCCGCGCCAGCTGGTGCCCTTGCTGGGGCCGATCGCGGTCCTTCTCTGGTTCCTCATGGGCGGTTCGACCCCACAGCGCGCAGGCTTTGCCGCCACGATTGCCGCGATCGTCCTCTTCCTCTTCCAGGATTTCAACTGGGATGCCTATCGCGGCCGCTTCCGCGCGCTGGTCCGTGCGCTCGAAAGCGCAGGGTATGCGCTCATCCTCATCGCAGTTCTGGCGGCGACCGCGCAAATCGTCATCGGTATTATCGGATTGACGGGTGTGGGCGTGCGCTTCACCGCCATCCTGATGGCAGCGAGCAATGGGAACCTGTTCCTGGGACTGCTAATCACCATGGGCGTGGCTCTCGTCCTTGGGATGGGCATGCCAACGACGGGAGCCTACCTGTTAGCCGCGTCCGTCCTAGCGCCGGCTCTCGTCCGGATGGGGCTCGAACCGCTCCAGGCGCACATGTTCGTTTTCTATTTCGCGATCATTTCCGCGATCACGCCGCCAGTTTGCGCCGCGGTCTTCGTGGCGTCGGGAATCGCCCAAGGCGATTGGTTCAAGACCGCGCTCATCGCGACGCGCCTCGGACTGGTGGCGTTCATCATCCCGTTCATGTTCGCCTACTCGGATGCCCTGTTCCTTCAGGGGCCGGCGCTCACCGTAGCGTTGGCAATCGTGACCGCATCGGT
Organism: Mesorhizobium sp. J18; assembly: GCF_007829525.1. Classification (GTDB taxonomy): domain Bacteria; phylum Pseudomonadota; class Alphaproteobacteria; order Rhizobiales; family Rhizobiaceae; genus VLJP01. The sequence continues at coordinate 48,217 of NZ_VLJP01000019.1, read as the reverse complement.
CGGGGTCATTGCGCTGGCCGGCGGTGTCATGGGCCAATTCATCCAGCGCAACACCATCCTGGAATCGGTCATGCTGGTTGCTGCCTCGCTCCTGCTGATCAAGCCCGGCTCCCTGACCGACATCGCGGGCGCAGCCATCCTCGCGGTTGTGGTCGCGATGCAGGTCTACCGGCTTCGCCGCGGGGCTGCATACTCCGCGACCGGTACGTGAGGCATCGTCCTGTGACAGGCATGACGGAATGCGCGTCGGCTACGGTCGGACCGCCGAGGCCGACTAAGGGTGTTCACGGCTTTGCATCGAGCCATGGACGGAGCTTCCAGGCAGTCGGCTCCGCCATGCAGTATGGCGGTCGACCGGCCGGCCTAAGCCGCAATGGCCCGAAAAGCTGATCCGTCAGCGGTGAGCGGCTCCCGGCGTGCCCAGGTCGGGCCTGCCGTTCTGGTTGTCGTCATCGGCTTCTTCATGACGTTCGTGTCGCGCGGCCTAGGCGACTCGTTCATGGTCTTTCTGGTCGCGCTGGAGAACGAGTTTGGCTGGAGCCGTTCGTCGTTGGCCGGGGTCTATTCGGTCTACATGCTGGCGGCCGGCGTGTCGGCGCCATTGTGGGGCTACTATTTCGACCGCTTCGGCCCGCGAGCGACCTACGCAAGCGGCCTTCTCATCCTTGGCGCGGTCATGGTTCTGGCCGGGCGCTCGACCCAGATCTGGCAACTGTACGTGACGGCGGGCGTGCTGTCCGGGGTCGCGGGCTCGGCGCTCGGCATGATTCCGGCATCCAACCTGATCAGCCGCTGGTTCAACGACAGACGGGCCTCGGTCATCGCAGTGGCCCACGCCGGCATCGGGATGGGAATCGTGGTCGTCGTGCCGCTGGCGCAGATGTCGATCGACGCGAGCGGCTGGCGCAGCACCTATGCCCTGATGGGGTTGGTGCCCTTGGCCCTGCTGCCCGTCGTCCTGGTAATGCCCTGGCGCAGACTGGCTGCAGGAACCCCGTCGCCAGACCCTGGTTCGGGTCTGGTCGAAATCGCGGACCCGGATGCCGCAGGTCGCGGCGCCAGGAGCGGGTTCACGATGAGGCAGGCCCTGGCGACGACCGAATTCTGGCTTCTGGTCCAGGTCTTCTTCTTCACGGCGGCAGGCATGTACGGCGTGATGGTGCAGACCGTGCCCTATCTCATATCGGCAGGGCTGACGCCGCTGCAGGCCGCCACCGCGTTCGGGTCGTCGGCCATGCTGTCGATCTTCGGCGTGATCGCCGCAGGGGTGCTGTCGGATATCTACGGCTATCGGTTCACGGCCACGGTCAGCTTCTGCGGAACGCTGCTGGGCATCATCGCACTCCTGGTGTTCTCGTCTCTGCCGACAGCCTGGCTGCTGCTGACATATGTGCTCCTGTTCGGCCTGAGCCAGGGCGCTCGGGGGCCCATCGTCTCGGCGCTCACATCGTGGATTTTCGCCGGCTCGAGCTTCGGGACGATCTATGGTGCCATCTTCATGCTGATGTCGCTGGGAGGAGCGGTCGGCGGCTTTGGCGGCGGCCTGCTGCACGACCTGTCGGGAAGCTATCTGCCGGGCTTCGCCGTCTCGATGCTGTGCGTCAGCGTGGCGTGTTCTGCATTCTGGATGTCCGCGAGGCTGGGCAATCAGTCGCGAGGGGCCGTGGAGCCAAGGAGATGAGCCTGTCGGGCCCGCGCCGCTCTCTACGGAATTGACAGCCGTAGTAGCGGGTGCGATAAAAATTCGAATGAATTTGCCGCCCTTTCGGCGGGTGGAGAGAGACCGGCTTGTTGGCCGAACTTTAGGGGAGGAACGTTGATGTCGAAGAATTCCAAGAAGCGCGGGCTGGTCGCATCGGCCATCGGGCTGGCCAGCGCGGCCGCGATGTTGGCGGGCCTCCTGACGGCCCCTGCCACGGCGCAGGATCGCCTGTTCCTGAACATGGGCGCTACCCCGACCACCTCCGGCTTCTTCACCTACTTCGTGTCCGCAGGCCAGGCGATCGAGAAGAGCACGAATGGCCGGATCGTCGTCAACGTGATGGAAACCGGGTCGTCGGTCGACAATCTGCGCAGGATTCGTCGCGGCGAGATGGAATTCGGGCTTTCTACCGTCGACGTTGCCGGGCAGGCGGCGCGGGGCGTGGGCGTCTTCGAAGGCGAGGCTGCCTGGCCGGAGCTTCGTCGCCTGCATCTGCTTGCCGAGGTGCCGAACATCTACACGGTGCGGATCGATTCTGGCGTGGAGGATATCCAACAGCTTGAAGGCAAGCGGTTCAACGCGGGCATCACCGGAAGCTCGACCGAAGCCCAGACGCTGGACGTCCTGGATGTTCTCGGCATCAAGCCGAACCTCTACAGCGCAACGACGGGGGATGCGATCGCGGCCGTCCAGGACGGCGAGATCATCGGCTATGCGAAGTCCGCTGCGAGCGTGCGGACGCCTGACAGTTCCTTCATGCAGCTCAACACTGCGGTCAATGTGAGGATTCTTGGCCTCACTCAGGACCAGGTCGACAAGGTGAAGTCGGTCCACCCCTATTATTCCTCGCTCACCGTTCCGGCAGGGGTCTACCCGAACCAGGAGAAGGACATTCTCACGATGGGAACCGCGCCCGGCCTCGTGACGACGCGCGATGCGATCTCGGAACAGGACGCCTATGACATCGTGAAGGCTCTCATCGAGGAGAAGCAGGTCCAGGTGGACGCGTTCCCGTCGGTCGCTGATGTCGATTTCGTGAAACTCACGCTGGAACAGTCGGTCGTGCCGCTGCATGCCGGCGCCGTGAGATATTTCCGCGAGAAGGGCTTTGAAGTGCCCGACCATCTGGTGCCGCCAGAGGCGAAGTGACCAACCTCCGTCCGACGGGACGCCGCACCGCGGCGTACGGTCGGGCCTCCTGACTGGAAGAATGATCGGCGCCCGTTCACGGAACGGGCGCCTTTTTTCCGATGATTGTCGAGCTCTGGCTTGCCTGGTCGACGCATGCCGAACGGCGTCGATGCCCTGTGCCTGACGTTCAGAACGCGGCCGGATGAAAGCCGCCGTCCAGCCGGATGTTCTGGCCAGTCAAGTAGCCTGCGTGCGCCGAACAGAGAAACGCGCAGACATTGCCGAATTCCTCCGGCCTGCCGAATCTGCCCGCCGGGATCTCACCGCGGAGGGCTTCCGATTGCTGCTCGAATGTCGAGCCGCTCTTTCCGGCCGCGAACGCGATCGTGTCCCTGATGCGATCCGTCTCGAATTTGTAGGGAAGCAGGTTGTTGATGCTCACGTTGCAGCTGGCGACCGTGCGTGCGATGCCGGCGAGAAACGCGATCAGGCCGGCGCGCGCGCCCGACGAGGTCGCAACGCCGGGAGCGGAGTGGATGGCTGCGATCGACGTGATGTTGACGATCCGCCCGAAGCCGCGTTGCGTCATCGGCTCGATGACGTGCTGGATCATTTCGATCGGGGCCAGCATCCCCAGCGTCATGTCCCGCAGGATCTGATCCCGGGACAATGCCAGGAACTCGCGGGGCTGCGGGCCGCCGCCATTGGTGACGAGGATGTCGGGGGCCGGACCGGCGGCGAGCAGTTCCTCCTGACAGGCAGGGTCGCCAACATCTCCCGCAACAGCGGTCACGGCGACATCGTAATTCGCGCGCAGTTCGGCCGCCGTCTCCGCCAACGCCTTTTCGTCGCGGCCGTTGATGACCAGGCTGCAGCCTGCTTGCGCCAGTGCGACCGCACAGGCGCGCCCCAGCCCCTTGCTCGAAGCGCAGACGATCGCGCTCCTGCCGCCAATTCCCAAATCCATCGTGGCCCCTCCTGTCGCATTGCGGGTCCCAGCCTGGTCGTGGCGCCCGTGCCCTTTGCGTGTGCCTGTACGGGCGTCGACCTGGCGCGGCTGCCCGTTCGGCATCCTCCAGCGTGGATGCTACGAGCGGACGACCGTCTCATTCGGCAGCACGAGAGGCTGGCCTGCTCCCGATTCCGCCGCCTTCGCCATGAAACAGCATTGACAGAGGAAAGTGCAACATATATTCATTCGAATGAATAGGGGTCGGGACGGGCGAGCGGGGGATGTCGGTGTGAGCGGGGGTGGGCCAAGCTATGACGTTCTCGTCAGCGGGAACAGCTACCGCTTCGAAGTGGGTGGTATCGGCATATCCAATACGACGCTGATCCACACGGCCGACGGACCGATCATCTTCGATCTCGGCTCCCACGTGACGCGCGACATGATCAAGCTCGGGTTGAGCAAGCGTGGCCTGAATCCTTCGGACATTCCGCGCGTGTTTCTGTCGCACCTGCATTTCGATCATGTAATGAACATCGATCTTTTCCCGCATACGACGGAAGTATTCGTCAGCCGGCGGGAGTGGGATTACTGCAGCAACCCTCACCCCGAGGATGACTGGCTTCCGTGGGGTATCAAGGAGCAGCTGGAGAAGTATCGCCTCCGTCTCGTCGACGGCACGGATGAGCTGTCGTCGGGCGTGCGCTATTTTCCGGCGCCCGGCCATACGCCCGGTTGCTACGCGGTGGCGCTCGACCTCGCCGACGGGCGCAAGGTGACGCTCGCCGGAGATGCCGTGAAATTTCCACGCGAAGCGATCCGCATGAAGGCGGATCATTCCTTCGACACAAAGGAAGTCGCGTCGCAAAGTATCCGGACCATCATGGAGATGAGCGACGTGGTGGTGCCCGGGCATTTCGGCGAGTTGTTCAAGGAGGACGGCCGCGTCGTGTGGGAGGCTATCCAGCCTCTCAATCTCATCGCTCGGTAGTTTCTACGCATTCCAGACCATCAACCGCGGGCTGCGGTCGGGGCTTCCGCCTCAGCCTGCCATCGGGAGGACACCCATGAGAAATTTGCTTATCGCGCTCGGCGCCGCCGCCGCGCTGTTCGGGGCGCAGCCGGCGCTGCAGGCGCAGGAGCAGTGGCAGGCCTACACCTATTGGGGTTCGCCGACGGTCATCGCGGCGAAGGGCTTCAAGAAGCTGACGGAGGACATCGAGGCGGCTTCCGACGGCGCGCTCACGATGAAGTTCAACCTCGGCGGCTCGCTGTCGATCGCCGGTGCGAACATCAATTCGGCCGTCACGGACGACGTGGTGCAGTTCGCGCATGACGCGTTCTATCAGGGCGCGATCCCGGGAGCGGGCGTGGTTTCCCTGCCGTTCCTGATCCGCGGCGCCGACGAGATGGCCAAGGCCGTCGACCTCGTCATCCCCTACGCCGAAGCGGAGTACAAGAAGCGCGGCATCACACTGCTGGGCTACTACAGCTATTCGCCGCAGGTTCTCTTCTCGCGCGATGTCGTGAAGTCGTTGGCCGACCTCAATGGTAAGAAGGTGCGCGTGACCTCGCCGGAGCAGTCGGACTTCGTCAAGGCGTTCGGCGGCACGCCTGTCAACCTGACCTCCGCCGACGTCCCGACCGCGCTCGAGCGCGGTCTCGTCGACGTCGTCCTGACGGCGCCGTCGGGCGGGGCCATGGCGTGGAAGGAACTGCTGAAGTCGAGCTATCGTCTCGAGGTCAACTTCCCGGTCTCCTGGATCATCGTCAATTCGGATCGCTTCGAGACGCTGGCGCCGGAGTTGCAGGAGAAGATCCGCGGCATCGTCAAGACCGAGACAACGGCCCTGACCAAGGAGCTGGCGGGCAACGACGCCTCGCTGAACGAGCAGCTCGCCGCCGCAGGCCTCGAGATCACCGAGCAGAGCGCCGAGGACCAGAAGGCTGCCATGGAGAAGATGGAGCCGATGTGGAGCACCTGGGCCGAAGGTCGTGGACCGGAAGTCGTCGAGCTGCTGAAGTCGATCCGGACGACTCTGGGCCGATGACCGAGAAGCTGTCCGCAGACCACGAACAGCAGGGTGAGCAGACTGCCACCCTGCCCGAAACCTTCGTCGAGGCAGCCTGCCGCTGGCTCGGCGTGGGCATCCTGCTGGCGATGCTGACGATGATCAGCGTCGAGGTGTTCATGCGGACAGTGCTGAACTACTCCTGGGAAGGGACGGACGAGTATGGTGGCTACCTGCTCGTCGCCCTGACCTTCATCAGCCTGTCGGTTACGCTGGCGCGCGGCGGATTTCACCAGATGCAGCTGGTGCGCATCCGTCTGAGCCCCCGGCAGATCATAGTGCTCGACACGGTCATGCATGTGCTGTCGCTGCTGTTCATGATCATCCTGGTCTGGCAGTTCAGCCGGATGGGTCTGCAGAGCTGGCGCAACGGTGACATGTCGATGACCGCCATCCGCACCCCGCTCTGGATGCCGCGCGCCGTCATGGTGATCGGCTCGCTGGCGCTCTGCTACACGCTCGTGCGGTTCATCATCAGCGGCATCGGCAAGATCCGCGCCATGCGGCGGGAGGCCTGATACCATGGGTCCCGAAATCCAACTGCTCGTCGTCTTGGCCGTCTTCATCAGCCTGCTGACGCTCGGCATGTCGATCCCCTTCGCGATCGGCCTGCCGTCGCTCGTCTACCTCTACATCCAGGGCGGCATCCCGCTACTGAAAGGCATCGGCCTGGCCAGCTGGGGAAGCATGAACAGTTTCATCCTGACGGCTATCCCGCTGTTCATCCTGATGGCGGAGATCCTGCAGCGAAGCGGAATGACGCTGCGGGTCTATCACGCGCTGGCGACGCTGTTCTCGCGGATACCGGGCGGACTGCTGCAGACCAACATCATCGGCTGCGCCGCTTTCGGGTCGATCAGCGGGTCGAGCATCACCACGGCGGCGTCGATCGGCAGTGTCGCGCTGCCGGAGCTGACACGGCGCAAATACGATCCGCAGCTGTCGGCAGGCTCACTGGCGGCCGGCGGCACGCTGGGCATCCTGATCCCGCCCAGCCTGGCGATAATCATCTACAGCTCGTTCACCGAGACTTCGGTCGCCAAGCTGTTCATGGCCGGCGTCATTCCGGGTCTTCTGCTCACGCTGATGTTCGTCGCCTACATTGCCTGGAAGGCGATCCGGAATCCGGAGATCGCGCCGAAGACCGGCATCGAGCTCACGTGGGCAAGCGGTATCCGCTCGGGCATCGACCTCCTGCCGTTCGGCTTCCTGATCGGCATCACGCTCGGCTTCATCTATTTCGGCATCGCGACCGTGACCGAAGCCGCGGCGATCGGCTGCCTCGGCGCGATCGTGCTGTCCGCCGTCTACGGCAAGCTGACCATCCGCAACCTTCTCGATGCGTTCGAGAGTACGGTGATGATGTGCGGCAACATCCTGTTCATCGTGCTGGCGGCCTACCTCTTCGCCTATGCGATCAGCTACGCCGGCATCGGCGAGGAGCTCGTCAGCCTCGCGCTCGACATGGAGATGACGAAGTTCGAGTTCTACGTCTTCCTCTTCATCATCTTCACGATCCTCGGGGCGCTGGTCGAAAGCGTCGGGATGATCGTCATCACGGTGCCGCTGCTGTTTCCGCTGCTCGAGCCGCTCGGCATCGATCCGATCTGGTTCGGCATCCTGGTGGTCGTCTACATTGAGCTCGGCCAGATCACGCCGCCCCTGGGCATCAACCTGTTCGTCGTACAGGCGATGTGGAAGGGCACGCTTAAGGACGTGGTCATCGGAACCATCCCGTTCCATCTGCTGATGTTCGTGCTGCTGGCGATGCTGATGATCTGGCCCGAACTGGCGCTCTGGCTGCCGTCAAAAGTCTATCAGTAATCGGACGGAGACAGACCATGGGACGCGACCGGACGGCAGCCGAGATCTTCGGGCACGCCACCAGCCTGGGCAGTATCCGCGAGCTGGCGCGGCGCCGCCTGCCGCGTGGCCTGTTCGAGTTCATCGACAGAGGGTCCGACGACGAGGTCGCGATCGCGAACAATGTCGAAGCCTTCGCCCGGATCAAGGTGCGGCCACGCCAGATCACCAACGTCTCCGGGCGCACGGCGGAGACCAGCCTGTTCGGCAAGACAATAGGCATGCCGGTGGCGATCGCGCCTACGGGATCGGCGGGCATCGTCTGGTACAAGGGCGAGATGGCGCTGGCACGGGCCGCTGCCGCCGCGAACATCCCGTTCACCCTGGCGACCCGGTCGATGTCCTCGCTGGAGGAGATCGCCGGCGTCGCAGGCGACCATTTGTGGTTCCAGCTCTATCTGCTGCGCGACCGAGCGAAGTCGTACGAGATGATCGACCTGGCGCGGGCGAGAGGCGTGAAGGCGCTGATCATCACCATCGACACGCCGACCGACCCGAGCCGCGAGTACAATGCCAGGAACGGCTACTCGCTGCCCTTCAAGTATACGCGCCGGGGCGTGATCGACATCGCCACCCATCCGCGATGGCTGCTGGGCGTCATCGGCAAGTACTATCGGAACGGCGGCCTGCCTCGCTTCGAGAACATGCCAGGATCGCCGCGTATCAGCGAGGGCCTATCGTCCGAGGCGATGCTCTGCGATGACATCACATGGGACGACATTCGCGAGATTCGCCGACGCTGGGATGGACCGCTCATGGTCAAGGGCGTGCTGCACCCCGGTGACGCGGTGCTGGCCACCGAATGCGGCGTCGATGCGGTCATCGTCTCCAACCATGGCGGCCGCAATCTCGACAGCAGCATCGCGCCGATCGACGCGCTGCCCCACGTCGTCGACGCGGTCGGCGATCGCATCACCGTGCTGATGGATGGGGGAATCCGGCGCGGCAGCGACGTCGCCAAGGCACTGGCGCTGGGCGCGAAGACGATCCTGATCGGGCGCCCAACGCTCTACGGCACGGCGGTCGCTGGCGAGATCGGCGCCGGGCATGTCCTGAGCGTCCTCAGGCGCGAGTTCCTCTATGCGATGGCAACATTCGGATGCCGACGCGTCGAGGAACTGGACCGCGACCTGCTCTACCGCGCGGACGTCGCGTCCGAGGATTGACGGACCGGGCCGCAGCTGATCCACTTCCAAGAAAAAGGGCTTGCCAACCGGCAAGCCCTTTTGTCTTCCTGGCTCAGTTGCCCGGGTTCCGAGCTGGACGCCTCGAAGAACCCACTCTTCAAGCGCTGATTGCCTCGTCTGTCCCTCTTGAGGAGCAATAAGGAGCGTTTGGTGGTCCGTGGAGGCTCCATTTCGTCTGCGTCAGGCGCCTGCGGCGTCGTCTTCGGCGGCTTTTTCACATCACGCGGGGGCGGTTCTCCCCTCGTGCCAGACGAACCGCATGAGGTTGTAGGCGAGGTTGGCCATGCCGATCTTCATTGTCGCCCTGACGATGCCGATGGTCCGCACGAACAGCGCCATCGGCCCCTTCTGACGCGCGAAGACGTGCTCGATTGCGGAGCGCACCTTCGAGCGCCGGCCATTGGCCCGCGCCATGCGCTCGCTCATCGGCCGCCCCTTCGGCTTCTTCTGGTGGATGTCGCAGATGTAGCCGTGCTTCGATAGCCAGGTCTCGTTCTTCTTTGATCGGTAGGCGGTGTCGGCCCAGACCTTCGAGCCGGTGTTGCGCCGAACCACCCGCTCGAGCTGCGCTCCGTCATAGGCCGCGGCATTCGTCACCGACCAGCCGCGGATGAAGCCGTGGCGCTGATCGATGCTCGCGTGGTTCTTGTAGCCAAAGGCGGGCACCGCGATGTCCACCTGCTTCGGCTTACCCTCTTCGGCCGGCTTCGCCTTCGAGAACTTCACCGTCCAGCGCGCGTCGCGGTCCTTCTGGCGAAGCTTCGCCGGCTTGTCCTTCCACGCCTGCGGGATCTTGCCTTCCTTGATGTCCGCCTTCTCGCCGTCGGTGTTGCGTTGCTTCGGCGCCGCCACGATCGTGGCATCGACGATCTGCCCGCCCATCGCGAGGTAGCCCGCCTTCGTCAGGTGCTTGTCGAACCGCGCGAACAGGTTCTCCACCGCCCCCGCCTGCGCCAGGTGCTCACGGAACAGCCAGATCGTCTTGGCATCGGGAATCCTGTCGCTCAGGCTCAAGCCCAGGAAGCGCATGAAGGACAGCCGGTCCTGGATCATGAACTCCGCCTGGTCGTCCGAGAGGTTGTACAGCGCCTGAAGCACCAGGATCTTGAACATCAGAACCGGGTCGTAGGGCGGCCGACCGCCCTTTGCCCCGTCCGACCGCTTCAGGGCCTTCGCCAGCGGCTTCCGAAAGACATCCCACGGAACCAGCGCGTTGAGCTTCTCCAGCGGATCGCCCGCCTCACTCAGCCGCGCATATCGCTCATCGACGTCCCAGAACCCCGGCTGACCCCGCATCCACCACCTCCACCGAAACCTTCGATGACTGAATCACAAAACAGCCGATTTGCGGAGGGTTTTTCGAGGCTTCCAGCTGCCTGGCGGCTAAGACTTCGCCTGCCACACCGGCGTCAGCCATTCGGGGTGACGCGCACCGCCGCGGCCGTGGACTTCATCCATGTAAAGCTCGCGCAGGCGGCGGGTGATCGGTCCTGGCGCCGCGATGCCAACGGGGATGCGATCGATCGTGGCGATTGGCGTGACCTCCCAGCCCGAGCCGCACGCGAAGACCTCGTCCGCGGCGTACAGTTCCGTGCGATCGACCGGACGCTCGACGACCTTCATGTCGAGGCCTTCATGGGCCAGCTGGATGATCGTGTCGCGGGTGATCGACTCCAGGATGCCTTCGGTCACGCCGGGGGCGACGATCTCTCCGCGGCGCACCAGCAGCACCGTCGCAACCGGGGTCTCCGCGACCTTGCCGTCCCGCGTCAGCATGATGGCCGAATCGTATCCGTCCTGCTGTGCCTGCAGCATGGCGAAGCGGCCGTTGCTGTAGTTCGCGGTCGCCTTGATGCGGGGCGGGTTGGTGGTGTCACCGACCCGCTGCCAGGAGCTGACCTGGACGTTCATGCCGCTGTCGACCCATTTGGTAGACGGATAGGCGCCAGCGGTGATGACGAGGCTGACCGGGCCGACCGAGCTGACCGAGGGGCTGCCTTCGACGAGTGCCATGACTCGCAGGTGGATGTTCTCGCGGTGGCCGTTGGCGCGGATCAGCTCGATGATCTGGTTGCGCATCGTCTCGACGCTGAGGTCGGCATCGAAGCGCATGGCTTTCACGGACTGGCGCAGACGCAGCAGATGCTCGTCCAGCCGGAACAGATAGAGCTCCTGCTTTTCCTCGGTCCAATACGCGCGAATACCTTCGAACACGGTCATTGCGTAGGTTACCGCCGGAGCGAGAACGTGGATCTTGGCGTCGTCGAACGGGACAAGCTCGCCGTTCATCATGATGTATTTTGGCTTCGACACAGCCGACCTCCCTTATGCGTTGATTGATGGTTTCGTGGATCAGGCGGACGCGGCGAAGCTCCGGAATGCGTCGGCGATGACCGGCAGATCGGCTGCGCCGACCTCGTAGCTGGTGACGAGCCGCAGGCGTCGCGGGCCGAACGGCAGCGCAAGAACGCCCCGCGACGCGAGCGCCTGCGCAGCATCGACTGCCGGTCCAAGCCGCTCATCGAGGTCAACGAGGACCATGTTGGTCTGGACCTGGTCGGGATCGATCCGCAGGCCGTTCAGCGGCGCCAGGACCTCGGCCAATGCCTTTGCGGTCCGGTGATCCTCGCCGATCCGGTCGACCATGGTCCGCAGGCCAACCAGCGCAGCCGCGGCCGGGATGCCCGCAGGCCGCCAGCTGCCGCCCAGCCGGTGACGGACGCGCAGGGCAGCGCGAATGAACTCTGCCGAGCCGGCGAGGATGGCGCCCATCGGCGCGGCGAGACCCTTGTTGAGGCTGACCGCGACGGAATCGGCGTCGCGGGCGAGCCGCGCCGCCGAAATGCCGAGCCCGGCAGCGGCGTTGAACAGCCGGCTGCCGTCGAGATGGACCGACGCGCCGGCATCGCGGGCGATCCGCGCCGCCTCCTCCTGATGCGCAAGCGCGACGACGCAGCCGCCGGAGCGCACATGGGTGTTCTCAAGCACGAGCATGCGGGTGCGCGGCTGCACGTCGTCACCCTCGCCCATGGCAGCGGCAAGCGCGGCGAGATCGACCGTTCCCCGTGTCGCCGGCACCGGACGGACGGTCACGCCGGCGACCGCGGCGACGGCGCCGCCCTCCGAGGTCAGGATGTGCGACGTGGCGTCCGTCGCGAGCGCGTCGCCGGGTGCGCAGGACGCGGCAATGGCGATCTGGTTGGCCGCGGTGCAGGTGGCGCAGAAGAGCGCGTCTTCCTTGCCCAGCATGTGGGCGGCTTCCGACTCCAGGGCGCGGACGTGCGGATCGTCGCGCAGGCCGAAGCCGGGCCGGTCGGATGCGGCCGCGACCATAGCGTCGATCATCGCGGCAGTCGGACGGGTCGTGAAATCGGTGCGCAGATCGATCAAGCGTTCCCCCATTCAGCTGGCTAGATATTAAGTTCGAATATTTTATCGGGACCGGATATGCAAGCAGCGGACGCGCAGGGGGTGGAAATCAGCGGATGTGCGCGACCCGATGAGGAGAAAACTGATTTGCGCGTTCTGATCACCGGCGGGCAGGGTATCTGGGGTGCCTGGATCGTCCGCCGCCTGCTGCGGCGCGGGATAGACGTCCGGGTCCTCGATCTGGCCGCGGAATCGCCTGTTGCGCGCAGGCTGCTGGGCGGGGCCTACGAGACGGTCGAGTGGAAGGTCGGGGACGTCAGTGACACCGAGACGGTCCATCGCGCGATGACTGGCTGTCACTCCGTCATCCATCTGGCGGCCATGCTGACGCCGGCCTGCCGGGCGAACCCGCTGCGTGGCGCGATGGTGAACACGCTGGGCACGCTGAATGTATTCGAGGCGGCCAAACGGCACGGCGTGCCCAAGGTGCTCTACACCAGTTCGGCGGCCATCTTCGGCACGGACGATGTCGGCTGTCCCACGCCGATGGATTACTATGCAGCGGCGAAGGTGGCAAACGAGGCGTCGGCGCGTGCCTACTGGCGTGACGAAGGCATCGCCAACTTCGCCATCCGGCCGCTCGTCATCTACGGGCCTGAGCGCGTCCTCGGCGTCACCGCCGGTGTCTCCATGGCCTGCAAGGCTGCCGCGCTCGTCGAAGCCTACGACATCCCGTTCTCAGGACGCTCCGGGTTCGTCTTTGTCGACGACGTGGCGGCCGCATTCGAAGCCGGGCTGCTCGGAGCAGCGCGCGGAGCGGAGGTCTACAATTTCTGGGGCCGGACGGCCTCCGTCGCCGAAGTCGTCTCAACGATAGAGCGTCTCGCCCCCGGCTCACGGATCACGTTCAGTGGCGAGCCGCKTCCGGTGCCGGCCTGCGTCGACTCATCCCAAATCCACGCGGCCTATCCCCAATTGTCACTGACGAAGCTGGAGAGCGGCCTGGAGCAGGTCATCCGATACTACCGTTCTCCGGACTAGCCACCGGGCCAACCGGAGATCGACGGAGGTCTTGTCGTCTCAGAGATCGACCGTGACGGGCAAGTCCAGCACGAGGAAGCTGAACGACTTGCCGTGGGCGTCGAGGTTCAGAGAAGTATTCACACCGCCTTCCAGCGCGTCGTGGATGACGAAGTTCATCCCGTGCAGGTGATCGAGCTCGAACCTCTCGATCTGTCCGCGGAACTGCGCCGGATAGGCCGCCTTCAGCGCTTCCGGCGTGATGCTGGCCTTGATGTCCGCATAGTGCCGCGCCTCGTAGGCCCACACCGACACATTGGAGATGTTGCCCTTGTCGCCGGCACGCGCGGAGGCCACTCGCCTCAGGGGTACGGTCTGTCTCATGTCTCGATGTAGGTGACCCTGGTCTGGACGAGTTCTCGATCGATGTAGGTCGGCTGCGACACGACGGTCTCCGTGACGCGTCCGCGAAAGCCGCCGCCGCCTGCAGGCCCGCCCATCCACAGGGATTCCACGTCCGCAACCAGGCGATCCGCCCACTGCCGGTCGCGCGACCGCAGCGCGGCGCGAAGGCGAACGTCCTGCGTATCGCTGCTTCTCTCTACCGCGGTCGCATGGATCGAGTTGACGCCGATCAGATCGAGGCGAAGGTCCCCCTGGAAGCCGCCGCGTTCGACGATGCGCCTGTGGATCATGTCGCGGGCCAGCTCCGCGCGCTGCCGGGCGCCGGGGCCCGCATAGCCGATCTCGCCTTCGCCGAGATAGCCACCTTCGAAGCCGACCTGAACCTTCAACCTGTCCGGCCGCTGCCTGCCGGCCGCGCCGTCGACGCGCACGCGATCCTTGCCGACCGACTGGATCGTGACCCTGGAGAAATCGGCGCTGACATCCGGCGTCAGATAGGCGCTGGGATCATGGACCTCGTAGAGCAGCTGTTCTTTGACGGTCAGCTCGGTGACGCAGCCCCCCACATCGGGCAGCTTCGTAATCACCGCGCTCCCATCGGGTTGGACCTCGGCAATGGGGTAGCCGAGATCGTCGATGTCTGGGACATCCTTGTAGCCGGGATCGGCAAAGTAGCCGCCCGTGACCTGCGTCGAGCATTCGAGCAGATGGCCGACAAGGATGCCCTTGGCGATCCTGTCCCAGTTGTCGAGTGCAATATCGAGCTCGTGCATGATGGGCGCGAGGAACAGCGCAGAGTCCGATATGCGGCCGCCGACGACGATGTCTGCGCCCGCGTGAAGCGCCTCGACGATCGGCTCGGCGCCGATATAGGCGTTGGCGGAAACCAGTGGTTTGCCGAACCCCGCGACCGTGCCGCCGACGCCTTCGAGCGGCGTGTCGCCAGAGATCAGCTGGCGGACATCGTCGCCTTCGATGACGGCAATCTTCAGCTTGAGCCCGAGAGACCGGGCGAGGTCCGCGGTGGCATGACCCGCGCCAAGCGGGTCGGCCGAACCCATATTCGTGATGATGCGGATGCCCTGGTCGTGACATCCGGTCAGGACGGCCCGGAAACGGGTCTCAAGCTTACGGCTGTATCCGGGGGACGCCGATCGGGCCGCGACATGGCCCTGTGCGAGCGTACGCTCCGCCAACGATTCGAAGCAGAGGTAGTCGAGGTTTCCGCGCTCCACGAGGTCGCGAGCCGGGCCGGGTTGATCGGGTTCACCGCCCGATCCGCATCCAATTCTCAAAGCCATTCGTCTTACCCTTGATTATGGCCTTATCATTGATAATTCACTTTGCGGCAATGTGTTTTTGACCGGTGACGCGCGGTTGCAAACCCGTTCCGATCCTTTTCCACGAGCGGAGGCGAGCATGGCCGTCAGCACCAATCTGGCAGGCTTCAGGAAGGTCATCAGCCGGCCTTCGTGGGACGTCCCGGCGAATGCATGCGATGCGCACATGCACATCGTCGGACCGCTGGATCGATTCCCCTATCGCGTGGAGCGCGGGCTGAAGCCGCCCGAGGCGACATGGGACGACTACGCGAGGGTCGCTGCGCATCTCGGCATCAAGCGATGCGTCGTCGTCCAGCCGAGCTTCTACGCGACTGACAATGACTGCACGCTCGACGCGGTCGAACGGGCGGGCGGCAAGGCCCGGGCCGTGGTCGTGGTCGACGGCGACGTCACCGCGCAGCGGCTGCGTGACCTTCATGGCCGAGGCGCCCGTGGCATCCGGTCTCAGACCATCGCGCCCGGTGGGCTGAGCCTTGATGACCTGAAGCGGTTGGCGCCCTTGATGCGGGATCTTGATTGGCATCTGCAGCTGTATGTCGACGAGGGAGACCTGCCGAGGATTGCGCCGGAGCTGAGGTCTTTCGGCGTACCACTCGTGTTCGACCACATGGCGCAGACGCGGCTGCTCGACCGCTATGACTGTGCCGGGTTCGCTGAACTGCTGCGACTGCTCGAGAGCGGCGACGCGTGGGTGAAACTCTCCGCCGCGCATTTCGAGCCGTCCGCGGCGCGGGCGCGGCTGCTTGGCGCGGCCAACCCCGAGCGGATCGTGTGGGGAACGGACTGGCCGCACGTCTCCTACGCAGGCGATCCACCTGATGATGGCGCCCTGCTGGACGTCGTCGCGGAATGGTTCGACGACGAGACCGTCCGGCGCCGGCTGCTGGTCGACAATCCGGACCGGCTCTATTTCAGCCGCTGACGCGGCTAGATGTGGAGCGCGTGACCGAGCGCCTTGAGCGCGGCCTCCTGGAAGGCCTCGCTCTGGGTCGGATGAGCGTGGATCGTGCCGGCGATGTCCTCCAGGCGGGCTCCCATTTCCAAGGCGAGCGCGAAGGTGGCGGAGAGTTCCGACACGCCGGTGCCCACCGCCTGAATGCCGAGGACAACATGATTGTCCGCACGCGCCACGACCCTGACGAAGCCGTCTTCGGCCTGCATGGTCATGGCACGGCCATTGGCTGACAACGGGAAACGCCCGACCGTCACGTCGCCGTGGCCGCGCCTGGCCTCGTCCGGTGACGGACCGACGCTGACCACCTCGGGATCGGTGAAGCAGACGGCCGGGATGGCCTGCTTGTCCCAGGCGCGATTACGGCCCGCGATGATCTCGGCTACCATCTCGCCCTGCGCCATGGCGCGGTGGGCAAGCATCGGTTCTCCGGTGACGTCGCCGATCGCATAGATGCCGCGCATGGAGGTGCGGCACCGATTGTCGACGCGGATGAAGGCGCCGTCGCGATCGAGGTCGATCTCCTCCAGGCCCCAGCCCTGCGTCACGGGCCGGCGGCCGACGGTGACGAGAACCCTGTCGCCGGCGATCTCCTGTTCCGTACCATCGGCGTGACTGACAACAAGCCCCGCTCCGTCCGAGGCCAGACGTTGCGCCCGGGCACCGGTGACGATCTCGACGCCGAGTTCGGCGAGACGCCGTGCCACAGGCCGCGTCAGTTCCGCGTCCCACACCGGCAGGATCGCCTGCATCGATTCCACGATCGTCACCTTGGTGCCCAGCTTGGCGAAGGCCGTGCCGAGCTCAAGACCGATATAGCCGCCACCGACGACCGTCATTCGGCCGGGAGGCTGGCGCAGAGCAAGAGCGTCGGTCGACGAGATGACGTTGCCGCCGAAGGGCAGGTTGGGCAGTTCCACCGGAGCCGAACCGGTGGCGATGACCACCGCCTCGGCCCGGATGATCTGGGGGCCGGTCTCGGTCTGGACGACGACCGTCTTGCCGTCGCGGAACCGGGCCTTGCCGGTGATCGACTTGGCCCCGGCTCTGGTGAGCAGCCCCAGCACGCCGGCGTTCAGCCGGCCGACGATGCCATCCTTCCAGTCGACGGTCTTCGACAGGTCGATCGCCGGCGCCGCCGCGGTGATACCAAGGACATTGCCACTGGATGCGGAGTCGCGGACCTTCAGGAATTCATCGGCCGCGTGGATGAGCGCCTTCGACGGGATGCATCCGACGTTCAGGCAGGTGCCGCCCGGCTTCTGCGGATCGACGATGACCGTGTCGATGCCCAGCTGGCCGGCGCGGATGGCGCAGACATAGCCGCCGGGKCCCSRGCCGATGACGAGGAGCTTGCAGGCGATGTCCTTCACGAGGTCAGCCTTCCACGAAGATCAGGGCAGGAGTTTCCAGAAGTGCCTTCAGGCGTTGAACAAAGATCGCGGCCTCCCACCCGTCGATGATGCGGTGATCGAAGCTGGATGACAGGTTCATCATCTTCCGGGGGACGAACTGCGTTCCGTCCCATGACGGGCGAACCGCGATCTTGTTGACGCCGACGATCGCGACTTCGGGATGATTGATGACAGGGGTCGTCGCAATGCCGCCCATCGCACCGAGCGAGGTGATGGTGATCGTCGAGCCGGACAGCTCCTCGCGCGTGGCCGACCCGTTGCGCGCGGCTTCGGACACGCGCGCCGCCTCCGTCGCGCAATCGAACAGGTCGCGGGCTTCGGCATGCTCGACGACGGGGACCATGAGGCCGCCGGCGGTCTGGGTCGCAATGCCGATGTGGATCGGCGCATGGCGGTGGATGATGCCCGCGTCGTCGTCAAAGGTCGCGTTGATCGCCGGCTGCTCCGTGATGGCCTTGACCATCGCGCGCATCAGGAACGGCATGATGGTCAGTCGCACCTGATCGGACCGCTTCCGCGCGTTGAGCTTTTCGCGCACGGATTCCAGGTCGGTGACATCGACCTCCTCGACATAGGTGATGTGCGGAATGCGCGTCTTGGCGATCACCATCTTCTCGGCGATGCGGCGCCTGAGGCCGACCACCTTGATCTCTTCGACACCCAGCCGGCGTTGCATTCCGGCCAGGGCGGGTGGCTGAGTCCCGCGGGCGATGAATGCGTCGATGTCCTGATGGCCGATACGACCGGCCGGGCCGGTGCCGTGCACCTGACGAAGGTCTATCCCCGCTTCGCGGGCACGCTGCCTGACGGCTGGCGAGGCGAGCGGCTTCTCGCCCTCCGGACGCGGTAGGCCGGTCCGGCGGACAACGGTCGACGGCACCGCCGCATTGCGTTTCGCGGGTGCCGGTGCGACCGGCTCCGCAACCACCGATGGCGCAGGCGAGGGGGCGGTGGGGGCAGCTTCCGGCTGCGCCTGCACCGGCTCCGGGCCTGCGTCGTCTCCGGCGGTCTCGATGCGGACGATCGGCGAGCCGACAGCTACGACCGAACCGATCTCCGCGACCAGCCACAGGATCTTGCCTTCGACCGGCGTCGGGATTTCGACCGTGGCCTTGTCCGTCATGACCGCGGCGACGATGGCATCCTCGCGGACGAGATCCCCGACCCGGACATGCCACTCGACGAGTTCAGCCTCGGCAACGCCCTCGCCCACATCGGGAAGCTTGATGACGTGCTCACCCATCTCAGGCCTCCATCACGGCGACCATCGCTTCGCCGACACGCTTCGGGCCGGGGAAGTAGTCCCATTCCTGCGCGTGCGGATAGGGCGTGTCCCAGCCGGTCACTCGCTGGATAGGGGTCTCGAGACTGTAGAAGCAGTGCTCCTGGACGAGCGCGGCGAGTTCTGCTCCGAAGCCCGATGTGAGCGTGGCCTCATGGACGATTACGCAGCGCCCGGTCTTGCGAACCGACGCGACAATGGTCTCGAGATCGAGCGGAACCAGCGTGCGCAGATCGATGACTTCCGCGTCGATTCCGGTCTCCTCGGCCGCGGCGAGGGCGACGAAGGTCATCGTTCCGTAGGCCAGGACGGTCAGATCCGAGCCACTGCGCATGATCTCTGCCTTACCGAGAGGGATCGTGTAGTGGCCATCCGGCACTTCGCCCAGATCGTGCTTCGACCATGGCATGATGGGCCGGTCATGGTGTCCATCGAACGGCCCGTTGTAGAGCCGCTTCGGCTCGAGGAAGATCACCGGATCGGGGTCCTCGATCGCCGCGATGAGCAGGCCCTTGGCGTCGCGCGGATTGGACGGAATAATCGTCTTCAGGCCCGCTACGTGGGTGAACAGCGCTTCAGGGCTCTGACTGTGCGTCTGGGCGCCGAAGATACCGCCGCCGGTCGGCATGCGGACGACGATGGGACTGGTGAACTGGCCGGCCGAGCGGAACCGGAGCCGCGCCGCCTCCGAGACGATCTGGTCGTAGGCGGGGTAGAAGTAGTCGGCGAACTGGATCTCGACACAGGGCCGCAGACCGTAGGCGGCCATGCCGATCGCGGCGCCGACGATGCCAAGCTCCGAGATGGGCGTGTCGAAGCAGCGGGACTTGCCGTACTTCTGCTGCAGCCCCGCCGTGCACCGGAACACGCCGCCGAAGTAACCGACATCTTCGCCGAAAACGACGACCTTCTCGTCGCGAGCCATGGAGATATCCATGGCCGAACGGATTGCCTCGATCATTGTCATGCGCGGCATGGTCAGACTCCCGCCTGCTGTCGTTGCCGGCGCAGGTGAGGCGGCATCTCTGCGTAGACGCCCTCGAACATGTCGCGGACGGAAGGCTTCCCGCCCGCATGCAGGGTGCCGTTCTTTTCAGCTTCCTTCTGCGCGGCGACGACGCCGTCCTGGATTTCGGCCTCAGCCTGCTTGTGGCGTTCGTCTGACCAGACGCCGAGGCGGATCAGATGGTTCTTAAGCCGGATGACGGGATCACCGAGTGGCCACGCGTCGGATTCCGTTTTCGGGCGGTAGGCTGACGGGTCATCCGATGTCGAATGAGGTCCGACGCGGTAGGTCACGTACTCGACAAGGGTCGGCCCGAGACCCCGCCGGGCGCGCTCGACAGCCCATTTGGCGACTGCGTGGACGGCAAGGTAGTCGTTCCCGTCGACGCGCAGCGCAGGCATCCCGAAGCCCAGGCCTCGGGCCGCGAAGGTGCCTGAGCCGCCACGGGCGATGCCCTGGAAGGTGGAGATCGCCCACTGGTTGTTGACGATGTTGAGGACAACGGGTGCGCGGTACGTTGAGGCGAAGACGAGAGCCGCGTGGAAATCGTTTTCCGCGGTGGAACCGTCGCCGATCCAGGCAGATGCGATCTTCGTGTCATTGCTGATCGCGGACGCCATCGCCCAACCAACAGCCTGAATGAACTGGGTGGCGAGGTTGCCCGAGATAGAGAAGAAGCCGTGCTCCCGGGAGGAATAGAACACCGGAAGTTGGCGTCCTTTGACGGGGTCTGCCTCGTTGGAGAAGACCTGGTTCATCATGTCCACCAGCGGATAGCCGCTGGCGACGAGGAGACCAGCCTGGCGGTAGGTCGGGAAATTCATGTCACCTGGCAGGAGCGCCCGCTGGAAGGCGCAGGACACGGCTTCCTCGCCCGTATGCTGCATGTAGAACGAGGTCTTGCCCTGGCGCTGGGCCAGCTGCATTCGGGCGTCGAAGGCACGCAATGTCATCATGTGGCGCAGCCCGGCCAGGGTCTCTTCGGCGGTCAACGACCCCGCCCACGGCCCTTTTGCTTCGCCCTCGCGGTTGAGAACGCGGATGATCGAATAGGCGAGCTCCTTGATGTCCTTTGCATCGACATCGATCGGAGGGCGAGGAACCGATCCCGCCTTGGGGATGGCGACGTTGGAGAAATCCGGGGTATCGCCTGGCCGCAGCTCGGGCTCAGGAACGTGCAGCGACAGCGGCGGATAGTCTGACATCGATTCCTCGTCCCTTGCGCAGATCCTGACGATGCGCGGATGACTGCTTTCGCTCGTTACGACCCGGTCTGCAGTTCCCCGACGCCCGCTATAAGCGACAGCCTGTGTTGAAAGGTCTCGCGGAGCCTGTCGTCTCCGCCGTCGAGCTCGATCATGACCGCCATGCGGTCATCCCTTGGCTTCGCCTCGATGGCGACGAGCTTGATGCCCATTCGCCGGAGCGTATCGAGGACCCGCGACAACTCGCCCACTCCCGACTCGCACGTAAAGGTCGCCCGCATGAAGGTCCTCCTGCAGGGATTATGTCCAAGTCGACGCAGAAAATGTTCCCATTCTTGCCGACATTAAGCCAATAGTGCGGGTGTTCCTGTTGTCATTTGAGGGAAATGCAGTAGGAACGCCTTGGTTCAGAGGGCCGCGGTTCGGTACCTCATCCTGCAAGCGAAAAGGCACCGAAATGACGCGCAAGGCGAGAAAGAAGACCGGCGGAGCGTTGGACGGGATCGATCGCAAGATCGTCTCGGCCCTGCTGGCCGACGGCCGCCTGACGATCAACGACCTTGCTGCAAAAGTAGGCCTGTCCGCGTCGCCCTGCTGGTCACGCGTCAAGCGTCTCGAGGCGTCGGGGACGATCAACGGCTACACGGTGCTGGTCAACCATGAGGCGCTTGGGTTGCGCGACGTGGTGTTCGTCGAGATCACGCTCGACAAGCACGACGGAGATGCGGTCGAGAACTTCGGCAGCGCGCTCGCGGCGATCCCGGAAGTCATCGAAGCCGATCTCGTCACCGGTGAGTACGACTACCTGGTGAAGATCGCCGTCGCCGACACGCATCACTACGAACGGCTGCTTCGCGAGAGGCTCTACAAGATCAAGGGGATCCGGCATACGAAATCGACGTTCTCGCTCAGATCGCTCAAGCGAAGCGTCGCCGTAGACCCTCTCGAACTCGATCTGCGTGGATCGATAGACCGAGTTTGACGACGCCGGGTCGGTGGTTGCGCCAGGCGTCGAAGGCAATGGTCAGCTCAGGTCCTGACGCGCCAGCGTCGCCGCATCCGTGGCGGCCTTGAGCAACAGACCGACATCGCTCTCCATCGTCGCCAGACGTGCGCCCTGGCGGATGTATTCACGTCGGCGCACCGGGTCGCGATCGCCTCCGACACCGAATATCCTGGAATGGCGTGCGGCCGCCTTGGCCGTGGCGGCGACGGCGTCGAGCACAACCGGAGCAGTCATCTGACCGGGAGTGCCAAGTTCGATCGAAAGGTCGTTCATGCCCACATGAAGCACGTCGAGACCCTCGACGCCGGCGATTTCGTCAACGGCCTCGATGGCCTCGGCGGTCTCGATCATTCCGACGCAGAGGACACCCGCATTGAGCGACGACAGGTCGGACGTATCGACGGCCGCATAACCCATGTGCTGCATTGGCCCTCCGAACGAGCGTCGGCCCGACGGAGGAAACTTGCAGCGGGACACAAAGCGTCG
The DNA here is from genome assembly GCF_007829525.1 of Mesorhizobium sp. J18. Taxonomy (GTDB): domain Bacteria; phylum Pseudomonadota; class Alphaproteobacteria; order Rhizobiales; family Rhizobiaceae; genus VLJP01. Next base: position 25,824 of record NZ_VLJP01000019.1, on the reverse strand, counting down.
TGCCTGTTCGGCAGAGACGAGGTCGGGCGCGATGATCCCGCGTGCCCCGCAATCCAGCCAGAGCGGGATGTTGGGATCGTCGGGTCCAAGCACTCGGACCAAGGCGTCCAGGCCGGCCACGCGCGCCGACTGGACGAGGTGCACGACGGTCTCGTGGGAGAACGCCGCATGCTGGCAGTCTATGAAGATGAAGTCGTAGTCGCTGGCCTTGGCGATGGCTGCGATCTCGGACGACCGGGACATGCGGACAATCAGCCCCAGAGCGAGGCCGCCGGAATCGATGCGCCTGACAATTGTACTGCTCATACCGGTCTGATCCGACTTTGCTTGAGTGGTCTAGAATCGATAGAGACGGGCGGGATTGTCGACGAGCAGCTTGCGCCGAACGACCTCGTCGGGAGCCCAGTCGGCCAGCAGGTCGATCAATGGGCCATCGTCCGGCATGAATTCGGTCAGGTTGGGATGGGGCCAGTCGGAACCGTAGACGCATCGATCGGGCGCGCGCCTGAGGTACTCTTCCGCGATCGGCTTCACGTCCAAATAGGGGGCTCCGCGGTGCGACACGCGATAGGATGACAGCTTCATCCAGACGCGGCCTGAATCCAGCAGGCGGAACACAGCGTCGCATTCTTCAGCTGACGAATCGGTGGTGATGTGACCCATGTGGTCGATGACCACGTCTACCGGGAGGGAGAGGATCGTGTCGGCCATCTTCACGATAAGATCGGACGACAGATACATCTGCACATGCCAGCCAAGCGGCGCGATCGCCCCCGCTGCAGACTTGAGCAAGTCGAGTGATGTCCCTCCCTTTGCAACCGTGATGAATCGGATGCCGCGCGCGCCACGTTCGTCCATCGCCTTCAGTTCGGCGGCCGACTCGTTGCCGGAAATCTGGACGATGGCGCGTGTCCGATCGAGGCCCATCTCGGCAACGCCGTCCAGCGTGCAGCGATTGTCGAAGCCATAGACACTCGGCTGAACGATGACGGCGCGCGTGAAGCCGATCGTGTCCAGCATTCGTCGATACTCCGCCGGAGCGGCAGGGGGAGGCGTGTAGCTACGCTCGGCGACAAAGGGGTAGATCGCCGGGTCGCCGAACACATGTGAATGACAGTCACAGGCCCCTTCCGGTACCTGCAACCGTGTCGGCCTCGACGTCTCATCCAGCTGCTTGAGATAGTTCATTGCTCCTCCGACGGACCTTTAGCGCACGAAAACCAGGGCGAACTGCGGGATGTAGGTCGTCAGAAACAGGACGACCAACATGACGATGATCTGTGGCCAGATCGCTCGGCTGATCTGTCCGAGCGTGAGGCCGGAAACAGCCATCCCGACGAAGAGACAGTAGCCGATCGGCGGCGCCGCCATGCCGATCGCGACGTTGGTGACGATGATCGAACCGAAGTGAATCGGATCGACGCCGAACTGGTTGGCCAGGCTGATCAGCAGTGGGCCTAGGATGAGCATGATCGCGACCTCGTCCATGAACGCGGCCAGCACGAAGATCGCGACGTTTATCCCGGCCAGCATGATCCAGCGCTGGTCGATGGCTTCAGCGAGGTACGTGGCGAGGTTGAGAGCGACACGCTCCTGCGCGACGAGGACGCCGAAGGCCGCGGACACGACCACGATCGAGAGGACGACGGAGGACGTGCGGGCCGCTGTGCCCAGGCTCGCCGTCAACGAGCCCCACGTGAACTTGCGTTCCACAAGCGCACCGATGACGAGCGCGTAAACGCAGCTGATGGCCGCGGCCTCCGTCGGCGTGAAGATGCCGCCATAGATGCCACCCAGAACCACGAAGGGCGACAACAGGGCCCATTTACCGTCCCAGACGGCTGTCGCAATCTCGCCGAGGTCGGCCCGCTTTTCGCGGGGGAGATTGTTGCGCCTGGCATGGAAGTAGCAGATGCCGAGCAGCCCGGCGGCGATCGTCAGTCCCGGAACGATGCCGGACAGGAACAGCTTGGGGATGGACTGCTCGGCAATGACGCCCCAGATCACGAACGCGATCGACGGGGGAAGTAGCGGCCCCAGCACGCCCGCGCTGACGCAGATGGAGGTGGCAAAGGCCTTGTCGTATCCGGCGGCCACCATGGCAGGGATCATCATGGCGGCCACCGCTGCCGTCGTGGCAGGGGCCGAACCGGAGATGGATCCGAAGATCGTCGCCGCGACGACGACGACCATGGCCAGGCCACCCGTGAAGTGGCGGACCAGAACATTCGCCACCCCGATCAGCCGGGTGGTAATACCGCCGGCGCCCATGAGGCCTCCGGCGAGTATGAACAGCGGGACGGCGAGCAGGCTGAAGGACTGGGAGCCCGAAATGAGCTGCGCGGCGAGAAAGGCTGGTTCCATGCCTTTGAAGAGCACGACTAACATGCACGCGACAGCGATGGCGAGCGCAAACGGCATCCCGACGATGATCAGCGCCAGGAACCCGCCGCAAAGAATGATGGCTGCGGTGGTCATGGTTGCGCCATTTCCGGATCGGGCAGCGTGGGCACGCTCGTGCTAAAGGCGCGCTGGAGCGCAAACACGACGAGCAGCGCACCTGCGATCGGCGCCATCGCGTGAAGGAGTTCGAGCGGGTAGCGGGCCGCGGCTGATCTACCGCCTGCGGTAAAGTCGACGAAACGCCATCCAGCCCAAGCCAAGAAGACTCCGAACGCAGCGATAAGGAAATTGAGCAGCCGCTCCCCGGCGCCTTTCAGCGCCGGAGACGCGACCTTTAGCAACTCAATGCGGACGTGGAAGCCTTCGCGAACGCCGAGCGGCAGCGCGCCCAAAGCGCTCCAGGAGAACGCCAGCATCGCAACTTCCTCCGCCCAGGAGGGAGGAGCGCCGAGGAAATAGCGCATGAAAACTTGCAGCGAAATGCAGCCGAGCATGACGACGATCGCGCCGATCACGGTCCACAGCAGGGTGCGTGCCAGCACGTCCGATACAGCGGCATAGAGGGCCTGAGCCCACTGGAGAGCGCGGCGGGCGCCCTCTCCGTCCTTGGTGGTCCGGTCGCTCATTTCTTGTCGGCTTCGGCGATCGCTTCCGCCATCAGTTCCTTGCCAATGGTCGCTTCTGCATCCGCGTAAACCTTCGAAAGGGCCTCACGGAAGGGCTTATTGTCGGTGATCTCGTTGACCTGCATGCCGTGACCCTTGAGGGTCTCGACAAGGCTCTCGTTGAGTTTGCCCATCGCTTCCCGCTGCGCTTTGCCGGCCTGCTTCCCGGCCTTCATGACAGCGTCTTGCAAGTCCGCCGGGAGGCTGTCGAAGGCCTGTTTAGAAACCAGTATGCCGCCGAGGGTGTAGCTGTGGTTCGTCAGCGACAGGTATTTGGCCATCTCGTAGAGCTTGTTGGCTTCGAGGATCGGCAGTGGTCCTTCCATGCCGTCGATGGCGCCCTGCTGCAGCGCGGCGAACATCTCGCCCCATGCCATGGGGATCGCGTTGCCGCCCATGGACGAGAACATGGCGATGTAGAGCGGGCTCTGCATGACGCGGTACTTGACGCCCACGATGTCGGACGGCTGCGTGACGGGTCGGACGTTGTTGACCATCTGTCGGAAGCCGAGCTCCATGTAGCCGACCACCTTGATCCCCTTGGACTCCATCTTCTCGGCCAGCTGATTGCCGACCGAGCCGTCGAACACGCGGTAGGCGCTCTCGACATCGGAGAACAGGAAGGGGAGGTCTGCGACCTGGAATGCCGGTTCGACTGCCGCCATGGACGACGCCGTGATCGTTGCGCTTTCAATGGTTCCGAAGCGCAGGCCTTCCATCATGGCCTTTTCATCGCCGAGCTGCCTGTTCGGATAGAGCTCGATCTTGATCTTGCCGCCGGTCAGTTCCTCGACGGCCTTCTTGAACTCGTGGGCTGTCACGCCGTTTGGATCGGTCTGCGAATCCGCGCTCGCCCAGCCGAATTTCCACGTGTAGTCCTGCGCCATCGCGGCGCCGGGCGCACCGAGCGCGAGCCCGATAGTGACTGCCAGACCCATCAATTTCCTAGACATTCATGACCTCCCTGATCGTAGTTGAAACCGTGATTGCAGACCGCATTCAAGTGCGGTCAACTCAACATCAAGACGCTGCGGATCGACGTCCCTTGACCTGCGTCTGCCAGCGCCGGGTTTATGGAAGCGAGCGGCACTCTGGACGTGACCAGTTCGTCCAGCATCAGCTGGCCCTCGAGGTACGCCTTCACAAAGGCTGGAATGTCCTTGGCCGCCTGGCCGCCGCCGAGAGCAGAACGCCGGATGGTGCGGTCGCCCATCAGCGACCCGAACCGCAATCGTACGTGCCTTTCAGGATCCATCTTTCCGAGGACTGTCACGCTCCCGCCGGGCCGGGTCAGCTCCAGCGTCGTCTGGAGCGCATCCTCACGTCCAGCGGTCTCGAAGCCGTGGTCGGCACCGCGCCCACCGGTCAACGAACGCATCATCGAAGCGACATCGTCTGCGAGCGGATCAATCGCATGCGTGGCGCCGAAACTCAGGGCGAGTTCGCGTCGCTCCGGCTTGGGATCCGCCCCGACAATGATTTCGGCGCCGGCATGCCGGGCGCCCTGGATGACGTTAAGGCCGATCGGCCCGCAACCTGTCACGCCGACCGAGTCGCCCCTGCGGACCTGGGCGACCCGGGTGACCGCGCCAACCCCGGTGATAACCGCGCAACCCAAGATGCAAGCCACGTCCAGAGGCATGTCCGGCGAAATCCGTATAGCACCGCCCTGGGGAACGACGGCGTACTGCGCGAATGTCGACGTGGCCAGAAACTGACCGATGGGCTGATCATCGCGAAAGAGCCTCGGCTCGCCG
>NZ_VLJP01000019.1:0-20855 GCF_007829525.1 Mesorhizobium sp. J18 | reverse complement strand
TGGTCGCGCTCGCAGTAGTAGCAGCCTCCGCATGTGGGGAATGGCGACAGGACAACCTTGTCGCCTTTCCTGACGCTAGTTACCGCGCGACCCACCTCGGCGACAACACCGGCACCCTCGTGACCGAGCACGACCGGAAAGGCGTTGCCGAATGACCCCTGCTGCGCCTCCCAGTCGGTATGGCAGATGCCGGCCGACTTCATCTCCACCAGGACGTCGGTCTGACCGAGGGGGGCGATCCCCAGCCTGCCGATCTGCAAGGCCGCACCTGGCTGCTCGAGCACCGCGGCGTCGAACTGCAGAATGTGAGGCGACTTTCTCATCTAGACGAATTCTTCCGGGGCGAGCGTTACGACAAGACCGTCGAGCTGCGGTCCCATCTCAATCTGGCAGCTCAGCCGTGACCGCGCCGGATCGTAGTTCTCGAGCGCCTGGAGCATGTCCAGTTCCGTCGCCTGCGGCTGCGCAAGCTGGGCCATCCAGCCATCTTCGACGAAGACGTGACACGTACCGCAGCCGGCAGTTCCGCCGCATGTTCCCTCGACCGGGAGACCGCCCTCTCGCAGGGCGAACATCAGCGGCAGACCTTCTTCCGCATCCACGGCGCTTGACTGGCCATCGCGGTCGAAGACGTTGACCCTGAACATCGCTGACATGCTCGTCATTGCCTCTCTGAAGCGGGCCGAGCGGCAGTGGCGACTGCTTTCGCCCCGCTAAACCGGACAGGGACCGAGACGTAGTTGTTGTAGTGCGTCGCCGGGTCGAGCCGCGGCGGGCTGTCCGGGTCCAGTTCCATCCCGGCGCGATAGAGGCCCCGGGCAACCGTGACGAGGCTACCGTCGATTTCTGTGTCAGCGCGCATGCTCCTGCCGCCGGTGACTAGCGGCCGACCCGGGCACGTGTGACTTCCGCTTCCGAAAGTAAGTCCCCAGGGTGCGACCTTCCCAACCTCGCGATGGGGGTTGAAAATTTGCGGCTCGGCGCCAAACAGATCCTCCTCCTTGGTGTTTGCCGGGATCGTCAGGATGGCCACGTGCTCTCCGGCCTTTATCGTGCGGCCGGACGTCAGGGTGACATCCTCGGTAGCGGTGCGCAGGCGCGCCGGGACCGTAGCGGCGACGCGCAACGACTCGTACACGGCTTTGCGAAGGAACGAGTCGTCCTCGAGTACCAGTCGCCGGTCTCCGGGTGCGCGGACAGCCAATCCTCCAGCAGAAGCACGAACAGGAGCAATCCATTCGCGGTCGTCTGCGATGCCGCGGACAGGAACAGGCACATCTCGCGTAGCCGCAGTTGCGCATCGTCGGGCCATGCATCGCCCTTGTGCAGAAGCGTGTAGGTCAAAACGTCGTGCGGGAGCTGGTCTCCCGTGAGCGCCCCGGACCTGTACCTTTCGACGGCATCCGCGCGACGTGCTTCGGAGGTCTCGAACAGCTCCCTACGGAAATCGTCCTGATCCTGGAGCGCGCGCGCCATGACGACGTCCTGCTGCTCCTTGGACCACTCAACTGTGAAGCCAGCGGTGATCGACTTGATCTGGTGGATCATCCGATCGATGGCCGCCGGTTCGTCCAGTCCGTCGATACCGGCGACCGCGGCCGCAATCCGGTACACGCAGCGTTGTGACAGAAGGGTCAGGTCGGTTCGGATGTAGCCGTCGTCCGACAGCGGCATTGCTGCCAACTCCGACATGCACAGTTGAACGACAGGGACCAAGTGATGGGACCGCAATCGCGCGACGGCGGCTTCGCTGAAAATCTCGTTAAGAATGTTGCGCCGGCGAAGATGCTCCTTGCCGTCTAGAACGATGAGCGTGTCACGCATGATCGACTCACGCGCGACATAGTGCGAGCCTTGGACGAACTTCCGGGACCTGAAAACTTCGTTTGCTTCGCTGAAGCCCGAGATCTTGTGATAGTCGGCCACGGGCGTACCGGCCAGATCGGCCGCATCCGTGCTCACTTTCAATCGTCTCATGACAGTCCTTTCGACAGGTGCCGGAGGTCAGTCTCCAGAAAGCAGCCCGTCAGCTTTCCTCGGGCCCCCGATGGGGCCTGTCCGTCAATGCTTCCACGACGCGTCGAACGCCGCCTTAAGCCGCCCTTCGAAGACAGGCGCTACCGCTTCGTTCACGATGCGCGGGGGCAGTTTGCCGCGCGCAGCCTGGATGAACGTGTCGGCTGCCATTGTCGTCACCCGCGTCCTGCTTTCGTTGGTGACACCGGCCGTATGCGAACTCGCGATGACCGCAGGGTGGGACAGCAGCTTGTGGTCCACCGGCGGCGGCTCGGTCACCCAGACGTCAAGCCCGGCACCATGAACTCGGCCCGAGACGAGCGCATCGTAGAGCGCATTCTCGTCATGGATGCCGCCGCGAGCAGTGGACACAAAGATGGAGCCGTCCTTGACCTTGCTGAACGCAGCCGCGTCGAAGAGGCCTCTCGTCTCATCGGTCAGCGGGCAGTGAACGCTGATGATGTCCGACTGGCTGACGAGTTCGGCGAACTCGACCTTCTCCACACCCTTCCGAGCGCATACTTCGGCGCTTACATAGGGATCGTAGGCCAGCACCCGGCAGTTGAAGAATTTGACGAGTTCGGCTGTCCTCGATCCGATGTGTCCGAGGCCGACAATGCCGACGGTGCGTCCGAAGAGTTCGCCGCCGAAGAAATCGTTTCGACGCGCCGCCTTCCCCACCCGCACCGCGCGATCGGCCTGGGGGATCCGCTTCAGCAGGACCAAGATCATCCCCAGTGCATGTTCAGCGACGGCTTCGGCGTTGCCACTCGCCTGATTGCACACCGCGACGCCCCGAGCGGTGCAATCGTCGATATTGATCGTGTCGTATCCAGCGCCATAGCTCGACACGACCAGCAGTTTCGGCAACTGCGCCAGGAGGTCGTCCGTCACATGCCACTGCTTCGGCAGTTCGTCACGCGCAGCACGGCAGTAGTAGCCCTGGCATGTCTGGAGCTGCGCGATGACGTCGGTCGCCTGGCCGTCCGCGGTGTCGATCCTGACCAGTTCGACTTCCGAGGCATTTTCCATCTCCCGCAGGAACTGCGGGTGCGGGGGCTCATCCAGATAACCAACGCGAAACTTTCCAGACATTCAGAGCCTCCGATACGCAGGGGGTAGGTCGGTGCGCGGAGAGTGTGGGGCGGGACATCGAATGATGGCGGAGCGGCGGGTCCGCTCATGCTCCTCAATGCGTTGCTGTCGCCGTTGTCACCCTTACCTTTGCAGCCCCCCCAGTCAGACAATTCGTAACGCCGCGACCGGGGTGCAGTCAATATGTTCGGATAAATTAACCTAGCGTGCGCGCGCCAGCTCCGTGCCGTCCTAAAGCCGCCCTGGTCGGCCGGTTTCGGGGTCCGATGCGGCGATCACTTTTCCGGGGTTGAGAATATCATACGGATCAAAGCTTCGCTTGATCCGGGACATGAGATCGAGTTCTGCCGCCGGCTTGCAGCGCACCAGTTCATCCACGCGATATGCACCGATGCCGTGCTCGGCCGAGATGCTGCCGCCGTGGTACACGATGAGATCGTGGACGATCCGATTGATCGGCTCCGCTGGCTCTGGCGCGACAACGTTGAAGTGGATGTTCCCATCGCCGAGATGGCCGAAGAGACTGCAGATGGCGGAGGGGAAGCTTTTCTCCACAGCCGCAACGGCTTGGTCCAAGAAGGCGGGCAGGGATGCGGTCGGAACGGAGACGTCGTGCTTAATGCTGCCTCCGGCAAGCTGCTCCGACTCGGTTATGGACTCGCGGATATTCCATAGCTCGGACGCCTGCTGGCGCGAGCTGGCCAGGACACAGTCGATCGCCAGGCCGGAGTCCAGGACCGCGGCAAGCGCCTCCTGTGTGTCGGCTGCAAGGCCAGAGATGTTGCTGGTCAGTTCCACCAGCAGATACCACCGCGCCAGCGCGATCGGCACGTCGTGTCCCCGGTGCCGCCGGACAAGGTCGACGGACCCTGACGACATGAACTCGAACGCGCTGATTGCCTCGCCCAGTTCCGTCTGGAGCGCCTCGAGGATTTTCACCGCGTCGGCCGGACCAGGCACCGAAAGGAGGGCGGTCACCGTGTAGCGGGGCATCGGCATCAGTCGAAGCACGGCCGCCGTTACGATACCAAGCGTGCCTTCGCTTCCGACAAGAAGCTGCTTCCAGTCGTAGCCCGCATTGTCCTTGCGCAGATGCCGCAGGGCATCGACGATGGTGCCGTCGGCAAGCACGGCTTCGACGCCGAGCGTGAAATGGCGCGTCGAACCGTAGCGCAGCACGTTGATGCCGCCGGCATTCGTCGCCACGAGGCCGCCGATCTGTGCGGTGCCTTCGGATGCCAGCCGCAGTGGAATGATACGGCCGACCTCGTCTGCATGCTGCTGCGCAACGGCAAGCGGACATCCCGCTTCGACCTCGATCGTCATGCTGGTCCGATCGATCGAGCGGACGCGGTTCATGCGAGACAGCGAAAGGACGATCTGTCTGCCTGACATGTCGGGCGTTGCCCCGGCAGCGAGGCCGGTGTTTCCTCCCTGGGGAACCACCGATACCCGATGATCGCGACAGGTCCTGATGCAGCCGGCAACCTCTGCCACGCTGGCAGGCCGCACGACCGCGAGGGGCCGGCCGCGGAACTTGCGGCGCCAGTCAACCGCGTACGCGTCCAGGCCGTCGGTCAGCACATGGTCGGTGCCGACGACGGCAGCAAGGGAGGGGACGATGTCGGGCACAGAGTGTTCCCCGCCGTTCGCGCTCCGCTCGTGTCCGCCACGACCGGGACGCCAGTTGCAATCGACGCCTAGTTCTGCGTGAACTTGGACTTCACGGCACTCCAGACGACCTTTGTCGCGGACAGCGGCTTCGCCTCCGAGATCGGTCCGGCGTCGTCGTCTTGAGCAAGATCCTTCTCAAGATTTGTCGCGAAATCACGCAACAGGACATTCGCCAACGCGATGCCGCCCGTCTTCGCGAACTCGGCGATGACACCGCCTAGCTCCGCCGTGGAGTCGATCCTGATACGCGACACCGGCGGTGCGCCCTCCGCGACGGGTTCAGGGTCGACCCGAAAGCGGGTCTCGAAAGAAACGCGCGCGCCGCGGGCATCACCCGATCCACGTCCGCGCAACACTCCGGACCGGTTCGCAAGGTCGAATTCGCACGTCATGCGCCCCGTGAAGCGGAGGCGTTTGGGGCCGAAAGAAACCGTCATGACACCGACGTAGTTTCCCTCTTCGTCCTTGCCCTCTAGTGACGCGCCGGGCATGCAGCGCGCCATCCGCCCGATGTCGGTGAACCGACGCATCACGACGTCGGGATCGCCAGGTGCGGTGAAATCGCCCGAAAAGTTCATCGTCAAGCCTTCGAGTAGCGGAGGATCGGCGCCTTGTTCGGACGGCCGAAATGGATCTTCTGATAGGCGTCGCTGATCTCCGTCGGCGACACCCTGGCGTCGATGACGTACAATCCGCCAGCAGCCAGTCCGGCACGCAATGCGTCGCCGATCCGGTCCTCGCGTTCCAGCCGCACGCCGTCACCGCCGAATGCCCGGGCGAGAAGGACAAAGTCCGGCGATGTCCACTGAGCGAGTTCCGGTTTGAACCCCTTGGCGTTGAGCTTGTGAACTTCGGCGCCGAAACCGCAATCGTTCCAGACGACGAGCACCATCGGCACCCGATGGCGGGCGGCGGTCTCCACTTCCTGGACGTTCATCATAAGGCTGCCGTCACCCTCGATGACGACATGCGGTCTGCCCGGATTGGCAACGCCGATGCCGATGGCGACCGGCATGGTCTGGCCGACGGCCCCGAACTGGACCGAGAACTGGATGTCGGCGCCAGGCGGCACCGCCAGATTCATTGCGCCGAAGCCGAGGAAGTGACCCGCGCCGCAGGTGACGATCGCGTCGGAGGGCAGGGCCTGCGAAAGCTTCTCCATCAGCACCCGCGGGTCCAGACCGTCGGTCGCGATGGGGTGCGGCTCGCGGGGGGCAGCGATGATCTCGCGTGTCTCGTCTGTCCTGAAGCCTTCCTTCTGGACCTGCCGCTCCTCCAGCAGCGCGCAGACTCGTTCAATAGTCAGGCGTGCATCGCCCTGAAGATAGAGCCCTGGCGTCACGCCCATCTGGTCGGGGCGGGCATTGATGTCGACCCGTGCGACCTTCGCCGAGGGAAACAGCAATCCGGCCTCGCTGGTGTAGTAGCCGACCTCGGCGCCGACACCGAGGACGAAGTCTGCCATGCCGAACAGTTCCTCTCCCGCGGCGCTGGCGTAGGAACCGGCGATGCCGATGTCGTACTCATGCCCCTCGAAGATGCCCTTGCCCTGCAACGACGTGGCGAGGAGAGCGCCCGTCCGGTCGGCGAGCCGCATGATGGCGTCACGGGCGCCAGACATCTTTGCTCCCTGGCCGGCGACGATGATCGGCCGCTCAGCCTCGACCAACTGATGGACGAGTTCGGCGATCAACGGCTCGCTCGCGGCGCCCGGCGCGGCCGGCAGGTAGTCGGTCGAGGGGCGGTAATCCCAGTCCCACTCCAGCGACTTTTCGCCGATGTCGATGGGAACGTTCAGCACGACAGGGCAGCGATGGGCGCGCGCGGCATAGAACGCCTCTGATATCTCGTCAGCCGCGTTGTCCGGCTCCGTGACCGTGTGATAGCGGGCGCCCGAGGCTTCGGCGAACCGCCGCTGGTCCATCATCTGCAGGCCGTTCTTGTCGCCGGGCGGGATCTCGCCGATGATGACGACGATCGGCGAGCGGTTCCGCGCCGCGGCCATCAGCGAGGTGCCGACCTGCGTGAGGCCCGGGCCGCAGGTGATCGTTGCGACGCCCACCGCGCCGCCACCGCGGTAGTAGCCATCGGCCATGGCGACCGCGCCGGCCTCGTTGCGGGCCGAATAGATGGTCAGTTCCGGGGTACGGCCCATCGCGCCCCAGATGGAGATGTTTCCGTCTCCCATGAGGCCGAAGACATTGGTCACCCCTTCGGAAATCAAGGCCGATACGACGGCTTCGTACACTTTCATGGGCAGTCTTCCGTGGCTTGTCAGTTTGTGAGGTTGGTCGCGTTGCGTGTGGCGAAAGTCAGTGGAAGACCGGCCTTGGCAAGCGGCGTGTCGAGCTTGTCGGTCGGCAGCCACCCGGCGAGATCCTTGCGAAGCGCCAGCAGTGCATCGAGATCGATGCCCGTGTCGAACCCCGAGGACTCGAGCAGATAAACAAAGCCTTCCGTGTCGATGTTGCCGGTGGCGCCCGGTGCGAAGGGGCAGCCGCCGAGGCCGCCCGTCGACGCATCGAAGCGCCGGACGCCGCAGTTCAGGGCAGACATCACATTGGCCAAGCCCAGCCCGCGCGTATCGTGGAAATGGGCTGCCATCGCTACGCCGTCGACGGTCTTCAGCGCTGCCTCGAACAGGCGAGCGACCTGTTGCGGGTTTGCGTAACCGACAGTGTCGGCGAGCATGATCTCGTCGGCGCCGGCCTTCGCCAGCCTCGCCACGATCTCGTCAACGCGGGACGGATCCACCGCGCCCTGGATCGTGCAGCCGAATGCCGTGGCTACGCCGCAGCCCAGGGTGACCGAGCCGGAGAGGCCGGACCGCTCGCGTTCCTCAACGATCCGGTCGAACTCGTCCAGCGCCTGATCTGTCGTCCGTCTCGCGTTGGCTGCGCTGTGCGCCTCGCTTGCCGAAACGACGTAGTTCACTTTCCTGATGCCCGTCGCGAACGCCCGCTGCGCACCTTTCAGATTGACTACCAGAGCCGATGCCAGCAGCCCCGGAACGTCGCGGCCGAAGGTGGCGACATCTTCCGCGTCGAAGAATTGCGGCAAGACGTGCGGTGGGATGAAGGAGGTGACCTCCATTTCGCGAATGCCCATCGCTGCAGCGCGCAGAATCCACTCCTTTTTCCGTTCGGTCGGAAGGATGGTGCCGCTTTGCTGCAGGCCGTCGCGCAGCCCGACTTCGCGTATCTCTACTCTAGCGGACATGGGAGCCTCACCGCCCTTGGAAGCGAGGGGCTCGCTTCTCGTTGAAGGCGGTCACGCCTTCGATGCGATCCCGACTGGGCACCAGGCGGTTGTAGGCTTCGATCTCGAATGCCAGACCCTCGCGCAGCGACATCTGCAAACCGCGATGGATGGACTGCTTCGCCTGTCTTACGGAAAGCGGCCCGTTGCGGGCAATGGTCGCCGCCGTGTCGCTTGCCTGTGCCTGCAAATCCGCCGAGGGGAACACGGCGTTCGCTAGGCCCCACGCAAAGGCATCCTGGGCAGTCAAGGCGCGGCCTGTCAGGATGAGTTCCTTGGCGCGTCTCTCACCCACTGCGCGCGGCAGGGTCTGCGTGCCGCCGCCGCCCGGGATGATGCCAAGCGTCACCTCTGTCTGGGCGAAGCGGGCATGGTCCGCGGCGTAGATGAAATCGCAGCAGAGCGCGATTTCGCACCCGCCACCGAATGCAGCCCCATTGACTGCTGCGATGATGGGAACCGGGCAGTCGAGAAGCGCGCGCACCATGCGCTCGAATACCGCGTGCTGTCGCTGCCAGGCGTCGTCCGTCATCCCACGGCGCTCCTTCAGGTCGCCGCCGGCGCAGAACGCCTGCTCGCCTTCGCCGGTCAGGATGACGCATCGGACGTCTCCCGGGGCCAGCGCCAGCTCCTCGAAGAAGGAAACCAGATCACGTCCCATCTGGGTGTTGAGCGCATTGCGGGACGCCGGCCGGCTCATGACGACACGCAGGACGTGGGGCTGGTCCTCGCTGATCCGAAGCGTCTCGAAGGTGAGACCGGCGTAGTGCTTCATGTCCGTCATGCCGACACCATTGCCTTCCTGAGTGCAGCGACCCAAGGAGCGAACTGTGCGTGCTCTATCGCCAGACCCTCACGCAGCAGGGTTGCGCCGTGCGCCTCGTCGATCTCTGGCCTGACCCGACGCAGGCAGTCGAGCCATTTGGCCGACAGGTCCGCGTCGGTGAGAGGATCGTTTCGCGATCCTGGATTGTCCACGATCGTCTTCGAAACCTGCGTGCCATCGGCCAGGGTTGCGGTCACGGTCACGGGCGCGCTGCCGATGTCCTTGGCGCCAGCCGCCTGCTCCTCACTTTCGACGACGGTGACGTCGCGGAGCCTGTCCTGAACGGACTGGCGCATGACGTTCTCGTCGGTGAAACTCTGCAGGTCGACCCTGCCGTCGCCGAGTGCGGCGCATACCGCGTATGGCGCGCTGAAGAGGGCGTTGAGCCCCGACTTCGGGAAGGGGTGGATGAGGGGCTTCGTGGCGCCCAGGGCCATGTCCACACGAACCGATCGCACCTTGTCGAGCGTCACGCCATGCTCGCGACGCAGGGCCAAGGATGCTTCGATGATCCTGTGCAGCATGTAGCAGCAAGGATACCGCTTCTGCTCGAAGCCGGGATCGTTGATCGCGAACGGTTCACCCAAAACGACGTCGTCCGGCCAGTTGTTGGTCTCCGCCCCTGAGAACGCCAGCAGGAAACCGTCTGCCTCGATTGGCTCCGGCGACCCCACGATGCCTGCTGCCGCGAGCCTGACGGACCGCATCCCGTTCGCCGCGGCCATTCCGACGTGGAACGATTTGACCATCGAACCGAAGTTCTTGCGCAGGCCTGACGCGTAGCTGGCGGCAATCGAGATGGCATTGGCGGTCGTTTCAACGTCGAGCCGCGCCATCCGCGCGCAAGCGGCGGCGGCGCCGATGGTCCCCAGTGTGGAGGTGGCGTGGAAACCAAGCGCGTAGTGCCTGAAGCCCATTACCTGCCCCAGACGGATCATGACTTCGGTCCCGACCGCCACCGCGTCGAGAACATCCGCTCCGGAAAGATCGTCAGATGCGCTCGCGACGATAGCGGAGACCATGGGGGCCGACGGGTGCACGACGGCGAGCATGCTCACATCGTCATAGTCGAGGATGTGGCTCGCCATGCCGATCAGCAGGGCGGCATCGTCGGACCGGTAGCTGTTGCGGGTCCAGAAGGAGCCCACCGACCGCGGCTGCGTATTGGCAGTCAACGAAGCCTCGAGCATCCGAACAGGTGGCTCTACCCCTCCCGCGAGCGTGACCGCGAGCGTGTCGACGAGGACGCGCGCTGCCTGCTCACGCGACCCCGGATCGACCCCGGCGTTGGCGACGAACTCGGCGATGCGCCGCGTCGCAGTGCGAGCAGGCTCGATGCGGGCTTCCAAAGTTGACGACACCGGCGGGCTCCTCAGTAGGATCTCGGCATACCGAGCGCCTGCGCGACCTGCGCGAGGATGAGATTGTTGGACAGGGGCGCCGTCCGGAACAGGCGGGCCTCCTTCCATTTGCGCTCTACGTGATACTCGGTTGCGACTCCATAGCCGCCGAACGTGGTCATGCAGGCCTCCGCCGCCTCCCACGAGGCCTCAGTGCACAGATACTTCGCCATGCTCGTTTCGTTGCCGCTGGCCTTGCCGGCGTCAAACAGCGCCGCGGCGCGATTGCGCATCAGCTCGGCAGCCTGCAGATTCATGTGCGCCCGGGCGATCGGGAACTGGATGCCCTGGTTCTGGCCGATGAAGCGGTCGAAGACCCTGCGCTCGCTGGCATAGCGCGATGCCTGGTCGATGAACCACTTTCCGTCGCCGATCGATTCGCTGCTGACCAGCAGGCGCTCCGAATTGAGGGAGTCGATCAGGTACTGGAAACCGCGCCCCTCCTCGCCGATACGGTCCTCGTCGCTGACCTCAAGATTGTCGATGAACACCTCGTTGGTGTGATGGTTGAGCATCGTCCGGATGGGCTTGCCCTTGAGGGCAGGGCCCGCCTTGGCAATGTCGACCAGGAACAGCGAAAGGCCTTCGGTCTTCTTCTTAACCTCTTCAAGCGGCGTGGTGCGCGCGATGAAGAGATACATGTGCGACTGGAAGTACCGGGACGTCCAGATCTTCTGTCCGTTGATCACATAGCCGCCGTCGACCTTCTTGGCGAAAGTCTTGATCTTCAGCGTGTTGGAGCCCGCATCGGGTTCGGTCACGCCAAACGCCTGCAGGCGCAGGCTTCCATCGGCGATCCTCGGAAGGTATTTGCGCTTCTGCTCCTCGCTGCCGTGGTTGAGGACCGACGCCATCGTGTACATCTGGGCATGGCACGCAGCACCGTTGCCGCCCGACCGGTTGATCTCTTCCAGGATGACGCAGGCATCCAGAAGGCCGAGACCGGCGCCGCCGTACTCCTCGGGGATGAGCGCAGCGAGCCAACCCGCGTCCGTCATCGCCTGCACAAACTCTTCTGGATAGACCTCGGCTTCGTCGCACTTGCGCCAGTAGTCGGGCCCAAACTGCGCGCATAGCTTGCGCACAGCCTCGCGGATTTCTTCCTGTGTCTCGGTGTAGGCGAAGTCCATCACTAGCTCCGGTAAGACGACGGTCGGCGCTCAGCCGATGATCCCTGCATTGCGTAACCGCGACATTTCCTCCGCCGCGTATCCAAGGGCGGCAAGGGTCGCATCTGTGTCGCCGCCAAGCGGAGGCGGCGCCGCCGCGGCCTCGCTTCGCCGGCCGTCGAGCCTGATGGGCAGGCCGACCGCCCTGTGAGCGGGCGCGGTTTCGATGGGCAGGTCCATGATGAGCTCGGAGGCCCGGACCTGTTCGTTGTCCAGTGCCTGCGCCACATCATGCAACTCGCTGCACGGCGCGCCAGCCGCGCGCAGCTGGGCGACGACCTGCTTCACCGGCATCTGCGACGTGTGAGCGTTGATGGCATTGCGGAGCGCCGGCCGGTTGGTGACCCGCAGCGGGTTTGTCAGGAACCTGGGGTCCGTCGCGAGCTCGGGCGCGCCGATACCCTTGCAGACACGCGCGAACAGGCCGTCATTGCCTGCCGCGATGAAGACCTGACCGTCAGCCGCATTGAAGAGTTCGTAGGGCGCGGTCATCGCCATGGCCGAGCCCATCTTCCTCGGCAACTTCTGCGTCGCCATGTAGTTGGCGAAGAACACCGTCATCCAGGTCAGGCCGGTATCGAGCAGGCTCGTTTCGACGGATGCTCCCTTGCCGGTCTTCGCACGCTCGATCAGAGCGCCGAGGATGCCCACCACGGACCAGATTCCCGTGCCGATGTCGACCAGCGAGACGCCCACTCGGACCGGATCCTCCCCTTCGTTGCCGGTGACGCTCATGATCCCGGTGAAAGCCTGCATCAGCGGGTCGTAACCCGGCAGGCTCCTCAGCGGCCCGGTCTGCCCGAAGGCGCTGATGGAGCAGTAGATCAATCGGTCGTTGACGGACTTGAGATCCTCGTAGCCGAAGCCCCGCGCTTCCGGACTGCCGGGCTTCATGGAATGGACGAAGACGTCCGCTTCAGACACCAGCCGCTTCAGAATGGCCACGCCCTCGGGCGCGTTGATGTCGAGGCAGATGCTCTGCTTGTTCCGATTGAGAGCCAGAAAGGTCGACGATATCTCGCCGATCTCCGGCGGCTTCCAGTCGCGCGTGTCATCGCCGCGGCCCGGGCGCTCCACCTTAATCACATGTGCGCCGAGATCGCCGAGCGTCTGGGTGCAGAACGGGCCGGCCACGTTCTGCGTGAGGTCGACGATTTTCACGCCCGACAGGATGGATTCAAGCATAGAATAAAGTCTCGGGAGGGTGTGCAATGCGGTGGTTGATTGAGGTTCCGAGTGGCCATCTTAGCCACACGGCAGCGGCGGATCAATACACCGAATGAAATGTGGGCACATTAATTCGGACTTATGGGTTGGATGAATCCTTACTGGCGCTCATATCCGTCGAAGTTTCATCATCGCGTGCCTTCCCACCCGCCAAGTCTGTGGGTATGGTCCTCGCCTCAAGGGGCAGTTTGAAGAAAGAAAATGGACCAGCCAACCGTTCAATCGCGCCACGCTGACCTTGCAGGCGACCTCGCCAGAGAGATCGCCGAAGGGCGCTATCCGCTTGGATCGCGGTTTCCTGCCGAGAGCGAACTCCAGGAGCGTTTCGGTGTCGGGCGGCATACGATCCGCGAGGCCCTGAAGATCTTGACGGAGCAGGGCCTGCTGGGCCGGCGACGCAAGACCGGCACATTTGTCCTGTCGCTGAGGCCCGTCCCGCATTACGTGCACAGCCTTCGCGATATTCGCAGCCTGTTCGATTTTGCCCGCAACACGCTGCTCACGATCCAGCATGAAGGGTTCGTCTCGATCACCAGCCGGAAGCCGCGGGAGTTCTATGGCACCCGCAACAAGCGCTGGCTCCGGATTGCGGGCGTGCGCTCGACGCGTTCCGACAATCAGCCGCTCTGCTGGTCGGAGGTGATGGTTCCCGATCGTTTCGCCCCCGACCGGAGCCGCATACGGGGCAATGGCGACGCCATCTACGAGGCGGTGTTGCAGGAGTACGGCCTCAAGCTTGAATATGTGGAGCAGAAGGTCACGGCGACCACGCTGCCGGCCCAGCTTGCGACTGTCCTGTCTGCCGAGCCTGACGAAGCGGCGCTACTGGTCGAGCGCCGCTACGTCGCTCACACGGGGGACACGTTCGAAGTGTCGCACAACCTCTACCCGGCCGACCGCTATTCCATCTACAGCATCATCCGCCAGCGTACCTGATGGACAATCCGCGGTTTCGGTCGTCAGGTAGACGGCCGCAACGCCTCGGCAATCGGGCGCAACGAGGCCAGATCCGGCAGGTTGAGGACGCGCTCGATGAGTTGCGATGTCTTCACGGGACCGATCGCCGGTTCGGCCAGCAGCCGCACCTTGTTGGTGATTTGCCGTTCTTGTTTGGAAAGATCTTCTTCGGGATTGCCAACGTCCGTGGCGATTTCAAAATCGCCGCGGTCCGTCCGCAGATGAACCCTGCTGGCCGTATCCGGCAGGCTCGGATCGAAGGCGATTGTCACCCGATCAGCAAGCGGAAGCACATTCCCCTCCGCGACGCGTGAGACCTTCAGGTCATCGGGGCGCGTTACGCCCATCTTCAGCAGCGACATGGCAACGAGTGTCCGGATGCTGTAGCCGACTTCCGGATCCGTCTTCGGCCGGTCGATGTTGCAGACCTTGCCGGCCATCGGATTGACGGTGACCGTCACGGCCTGGACTAAATCGGGATCGAAGCCGGGCCTCTGACGCGCCAGTGCTGCGCCCTCGATCGGCGAGTGCGCGAGGTAGCAGGCGGCGTGATACTTGTAGAGAGTCTGCAGCATGTAGCTGCCGGTCTCGCTCCTGGGCAGCTCGAGCGGCAGCGCTGATTTCGAGTGCGTGACGGCAAAGCCCTGTTCGCGTTCGATCAGATCGTCGCGCCCGCCAAGTCCGCGCTTGGCAAGGCGTGCAGCCAGGACCCCGTTGCCGGTGGCCCGCGCCACCTGGAACGGCTTGAGCATCGTGCCGAACGCCCCCTTCAGACCGGACGCCATAGTCGCGGCGACCGACAGGGCCTGGGCGGTGGTATCGATGTCAAGCTGAAGCATGCGGCTGGCCGACATGGCGGCGCCGAAGGCACCGAGGGTACCGGACGCGTGGAAACCCATGTCGTAGTGGCTGGGCTCGAGAAGCTCACCCAGAACACACGTGGTCTCGAAACCGGCGACGTAGGCTTCGAGAACATGACGGCCCGATGCGTCCGAGATCTCCGCGAGCGCAAGCGACGATGGCCAGGCGACTGCGGTTGCGTGGCCGGGAATGACCATGTTGACATCGTCGTAGGCGAGGACATGGCCGGCGCCTGCGTTGACGCTTGCCGCCCAGGCTGCGGGGAGACGGGTGAAGCTGCCGACGGCCGACGATTCCTCGCGCCCGCCCTGATCGAGGGCCTCGGCGATGAGGGCCTTGATGAGCGGGAGGTTGGCCGACGCAATGGAGAGGCCGACGAAATCGAGGATGCTGTGCGTGGCGATCGTCTTGACGCGTGCCTGCAGGTCGTCGAAGCGGACCGAATTTCCTCTTTCGGCGATCTGCCTGGTCAGGCCTGTCCGGGGTGCGGCTGTCTCGTTCATCAATGGTCTCGCTGCTTCATTCAACGATCGACAAAGGATGCCGCTACTCGCCATCCGGCGCGGCTTCGCCGGCATCACAAAGGCGGAAGGGTTACGCCTTCCTCAGGGAAGGATGGACGGTAGATAAAGTTCGACGATGGCGCAATCATCAAATCCGAATTTAATTTTGCCCGCTTTCGATTGCGCGCGCGGGCAGTTGGGCGATAAGGTCGAAGGAAACCGGCGCAACCGGCCGCCGGCAATTAGGCGTCACGCGGGTGGAGTGCTTTCCGCCGCTATCCCCGAACGTTGCAATCCGCAAAACCTGATTTCCATCGACCCGAGGATTTCTCACCGGCACTAGAGACATGATCGTGTCCGCGCTGGTGCTCAATTTCCTCCTCCGTTCTAATGATGGATCGATCCCGCTAGGGGCGAGAGCACAGGCTGTTAATGGAATGGTTGGCTAACCAGGCTTCAGCCTAGCCGAAAGTGGATCAGTCAGTATCGATGCGCCTTGCGCCTTGTCGGAACAGGGCAGCAGCCTGATCGGTAAAATTAAACGTCGCCAGGAAATCGTCGACGGAATATTGTGGATGCGTCTTATGCACCGCCGAAAGGAAAATTTGCGCCTCCGCGATGCGACCAGCAAGTGCGAGACAATAGGCAGCTATCACCTGAATAATGACGTGGGCGTTAGGACGAGCAGCCGCTTTAATAGCCCAATTCGCTGCCTCATCAAATTGGCCGAGGCGCACATAGGCCAGGGCCTTGGATCCGAGCATGCCGAACAGCAGCGGATCGAACGGGCTCAACTGGCGCGAATGATCGGCCGATCCTATGGCCGCCTGCGGATTTCCCGATTGTGAATGGACGAAAGCCAATGCGTAGTGGCCGAGGGCGAAATTCGGACTTAGGTCCACTGCCCTTTCCAGTTCGCTGAGCGACTCCTCGTGACGGTCTCGCATCCATAAGGCGCGGCCCATTGCCCAATGCGCCGCCGGATCGTGATCGTCGGCAATCAGGCTGCGGCCTGCCGCCTCGTAAGCCTTGTCGGCCTCCTTCTGGCGGTCCGCCCAATGCTGGAATGCATTCTGCCAATGGGTAAAGGACAGGCCCGCATGCGGCCGCGAGAAGGTCGGGTCGAGCCGGATGGACATCTCGAAGAACTGCCTCGCTTGCTCATTGTCGGCCTTTGTGAAGCGATACATGTGCCAGAGGCCACGATGATAGGCTTCCCAAGAATCGAGCGAATTGGGAGGCTTGAGGATCGCCCGGTTCTTCTCGATGGTCTCGATCTCGCCGGCGATCGAAGAAACGATCCGATTGCCGATCTCGTCGAGCACCATGAAAGCGTCGTCCGGCTTGTGTTCGAAGGTCTCTGTCCAGACGATTCTGGCCGTGTGCGTTTCAATCACCTCGACCGTAACGATGAAGCGGGATACTTCGCGCCGCACCGTTCCGGTGACGACATAATCCAGGTTCAACCTACGGGCGACATCTTCCGGCCCGACATTGCGCTCGGCAAGCGCGAAGACCGAGCCGCTCGCAATAATGAAGAGGCTCCTCAACTTTGCAAGCCTGGTGATGATATCATGGGTCAGACCGTCAGCCAGTCCGCCACGAACGCTGCTTCCGTCCGACTGAAAGGGCATCACGGCAAGCGAGGCACGACGGCCGGTTTCAGGGCCGGCAATCAGGGATACGGGAGAGATGGAGATTGCCGCTTCGGCGGAACGAGATACCCCAGCCCCTCCGTCCCCGATAACCCGCCACGCATTCCTGATCGGGCTGAAATCCAGATCTTCCGCTTCGAAGAGCCGGGCTGTTGCGATAAGGTGCTTTTCGCACTCGCCGGTCTGCCCACGGGCAGCCAAAGCGTCTAGGAACATCACATGCGCGCGGCCGTCGAAGGGGACGAGTTCCACCCACTTTTCCAGAAGTGGCAGCGTTTCGTCGGAGTCCGATGGGAGGTTTTTGACCAGATGTTCCAGCACGGCGGCATGACAAGCCCGGAAGCGCCGCCTCTGAGCGGCGAGCCATCTTTCAAATTGCGAGCTGCGGTCGATTTCCAGTCCATCCAGAAAGTCGCCGACAAACAGACTGGAAAGAGCGCGTAGCCGGTGCACATCAAGTGTCTCTATACCCTTCCTGGCTGCGCCGGCGATCTCGATGACGTCCACGAAACAGTCGGAAAGATCGAGCGCTATTGTGTCGCTGGAAGCGACGACCCTTTGGCGACCCGGTTCGTCAAGGACAGTTCTTAGTTTGCTCAAACACCAGCGGAGTTCGCCCCTCGGGTCGTTCGGGACATCCCACAGGAGCTCGCAGAGATTGCTCCGCCCGACAGCAGAGAGGGCGAGCGCGAGGTAAGCGAAAAGAGCGCGCACCTTGCGCGATGGCAAAAGTTCCAGATCTGAGCCGTTGCGACTGATCTTCAGCCGTCCAAGCATCCGCACATGCGTGTGAATTTTGTGGCTGGCCGGACCCGGGCGCGAGGATTCCACGTGCGTTTCCACGTCTCCTCCCACGTTCGCCCCTCTGTTCGCAGTGTATCACTGATGGTCCGCGGGCTACATCGATCAATACGGGTATCCCGCAAACGCCTCAAAGGAGGCTATTGTGACCAAGTACGATACAATCAAATCCCTGTTGGGTGGGGCGGCTCTCGTGGCCGTTCTAAGCAGCACCGCAATCGCCCAGGATGCGCCTGTTCTTCACGGAAACTATGCCGCCAATATCGAGCGGGCGAACCCCGCTACCGGCCCGGCCACGCCAGCGGCGAATGCGATCATCTCCACCAATACACACGGCTTCGCCTGGCCGGCCCAGGACGAGCGCCCTTTGGGAAACTACTCCGCCAACGTAACGCTGTTTGATTTGCACGGTCGATAAAAGCAGTAGTGACGCCGCATAGCTGGCGAGTTTCAGAAGCGTCCCAGCCAGGGCTACCTCTTTTGCCGGATAGACCAGATCGAACTGGCTACTCGCAAGGGAAGTGATAAGGGCGCAGGGTGATGCTCAATACGCCTGACTCACCCGTCCGACGGAGCCCCGATCGGGCGGGCCTTTTCATCATCTAACCAACTCATCTGCCCGGCCTGGCTATACCCTATAGCATAAGGGTGAGGGTACCTTTGCCTCCTCGGCCGTGCGAAGATCCCCCTGAGCCTTTTGCAACGAGGCTCGAACCCGCCGGTCGCGTCACCCTAACATAGGGGTTCCGCGGCCAGCTGATGAGTATTGCTCGGCCAATCCGCGGTCTGATGCCGAGTTCCGTCGCGCATCGGAACAACTGACTTCGCGCGGCGTTGAGGTTTCAACGCGCTCGAACAAGGGATCTGTCCCAATGAGCAGCAGCGATCCGGAACACCATATCCCACCCGAAGTTAGGGCGGCGATCAGCGCTTTCTTGGCCGAGGGTGGACGCGATCACCACCCATTTACGATGTCAGATGCCATGGATGCAGTGCGGCGCGTATTTCCCGATCTTGAACTTTCGGATCAGGAATTGGTGGATGCCATCACCAGTGAGGCAGCCGCCGCAGGTCAGGACTTACGCTACGACGAACCCAACATTCCCAGGAACAATTCGCTGGACCGGTGGGAGGACGAAGGTGGCGCAGTCGGTGCAAAACCTCGTACGAAATGAGGTTCCGATGGCAGAGAAGCATGTCGCAGCGGTGCAAAATGCGATCAAAACCTTGGTGGCTATTCGCCGAGAGCTCGTGGAGAAGCTGGAGTCTTCTGGACAACGCGCCAATGTCTGGCAGGAGTTGCGAGACGTGCAACACACCATTGAGGCGCTGATCCGCGCAAGCGATGACGAGCGCAATCGGACATGACCGCGAGCGACCCGTGTATAATTCCGTATAGGGTGGTGGCGAACAACCATCGGCCATGCAGCCGTCAACAAGCAGCAAACCACTCTTCTGCCATGTTTGGATTCGCCTGCAAGCCAATCCGACGATTTATTACCTGCCGCAACAAACCTGTGATATGGTAATGGCCTTGTGCGCAATCAGGCGCGCCTGTCCTGACAGATCGGACATCCTCATGAAAACCCCCGAATGGATTTCACCCGCCCTTTATGGCGCGGCGGCAGGCGCTGCTGCATTGGCCATCGTCGGCTTCTCCTGGGGCGGCTGGGTTACTGGCGGCACAGCGCAGAAGTTGGCAGACGACGCGAGTGTCGCTGCGGTTGTTGCTGCCATGACGCCATATTGCATCGAACAGTCCAGGAGCGCGCCGAACTCTATGGAAGTCCTTGCTTCTTTAAAGGATGCAAGCTCGTACAATCGACGCGGCATTATCGAGAAAGCGGGTTGGGCAACACCGCTCGGAGCAGATGAACCCAATCGTGACCTGGCCGTTGCCTGCGGAATGGCTCTCGCTGCAAACTGACAACCAAGGTGCGGCGCAGTCCCTGGCCTATATTGCACCGCATCCCTGCTTCAATGCTTTATCTGGTTCCTTTGTGGCTCTTGAGAGCAAAGGAGCTTGATGGCCCATTGCCCATCAGAAGAATCCAGCGTCGCAGACACGATCGACCGCCGCCTGTTTCCAAACCGGAAAGGTTTGAATTCCATGAACATGCGCCGTAGCATCACAGATAATTATCCCTGGTATGTCATCCTTTTCGGGCTGGCCGTAATGGTCGCCCTGACTGGCGGGTGGCGTTACTATAACCATCAAAATATATCGCCGTCAGAGACCATGGACGTGAAGTAGCCGCAGCGTGTGGCGCCTAGAGCCAAGAAAGCTATCGCAGCAAACGTTGCACAGAATAAATTCAGAGAGAAAGCCGGACCCTGTAATAGAAGTACTACCGGCGGCGTTCGGCTTCTTCTCTCAAAGCGACAATCGCGATTTGAACATCCGCAAGCTCAGCTGTTAGCTGATCCAGCCTGGCCGGGTTTTTGTCTCGTACGTTTTTCCTGACCTGCAGGCGGGATTCGCAGATGAGTTCGTCAACGAGGTTTTCTCGCATTGCCTCCATCTGCGGGATGAATTCTACTATGTCGGTTTTGCTAGCTTCCATCCCAAGTCCCTTTTCCGCGCTTGCCTGTTCCCTGACGACGGCCATCGAACAGCATCCACTCTACGCCATCCACCAGTCGAACGTGAGGCCAAAGGCACATCTTTTCCGTCACCGGCCAGAAAAGTTGCGTCTTATTATTCACGCCGGTTTCCTTTGGCCAAATGTTGAGTGCCGGCATTGCACCAGACATCTCAAGTTGTATGCTCGCCTTCTAATCGGGATATTGATGTGCCAGACTACTCAATCGTCTTCACGAACTCAGCCGGGCGCAAGTAACGTCAGTTTGCTGGGATGCGTGAGACAATCGCTCTGCTGAGCCGACTTCCAAAGTTAGGCGCGACGTCTATTTGGGTTACGGCGCCCAATGGAGATACCTGGAGCGACGAGGAGGCCTTGCGTAGGCTGACAGATCTTTAATCTAGTTCCGGCCACGATCTCAGCCTCCTGAGGCCACTCTACAGCGATGAGCGTTTGTTCTCCAGCGCGTGCACTCTATATACTGGCTTAACACCAAAGGGAGCCAGATGGCCGCACGGTACCTGATCGAATGGCTACGAGGGTGGGATGGCCGGCATATGCGCACTTTCTATTTGGCAGCTTTGCTGGCCGTATCGCTGATCCACCCCCATTGAACGGGTCCACCTTGAAGTATGGTTTTGACCATGAAGGAGGACCACAATGGCAAACAAGCGACACAAGCCCGACGAGATCGTCACGAAGCTTCGGCAGGKTGAGGTTTTGCGCGGCCAAGGCATGGCGATGGCGGATGCTGTTCGCCAGATCGGCGTTTCCGAGCTGACGTTCTACCGGTGGCGTAAGCAATATGGCGGCATGAGCCGTGACCAGCTT
>NZ_VLJP01000018.1 GCF_007829525.1 Mesorhizobium sp. J18 | reverse complement strand
AGCCGGTGCGGCCCACGGATCCCTGGTTCCGATCACTCATCGGAGGTTTGCCCATGGCACGCTGATGAGAGTCTCAATCCTTGGCCGCTGTCCCGTGGTCGAGATAGGAGAGATCAAAATCGGCAATCTCGGCAAGACGTTTCCGGTCCAGAAAGGTGACTGTGCTGTCGCGAAACACAAGAAGGCCGGATTCGCGCAATTGTCTCAACACGCGATTGAGATGGATGGCCGTGATACCGAGCGCGTCCGCAAGCATACTCTGTGACAAGGGACAAGCGTAGCCGTCGGCGGTTCCGCGTTCGATAAGCTTCATGCGAGCGCCGAGCTCCAGAAAGAAATGGGCCGTGCGGGCAAGAGCATCGCGTCGGCCAAGACTGACGAGGTGCTCGACGATCATCGCCTCATCCCGCGATGCAGCCCAGAGCCATGCCATCGCCAGACGTGGCGCGGTGCTGAACATTTCAAGCAATCGCTCCGGATATACTTGGCTGACTTCCACTGGCGTCAAAGCGACAAGATTCTGGTCGGAAGAGCGAAGCAGCAGACTTCTCAGGCCGAGGAAGTCACCGGGAATCTGTATATTGATGACCTGGCGGCCGCCATCATGCAGCCGCTTATAGGAACAAGCCCAGCCGTCGTGGAGAATATAGGCTGCATGGTCGTTCTGGCCCTCTTGAGCGATTTCTCTGCCAGCCGAAAAAATAGTGCGTGGATTCGCCAGTCGCTGTAATATTCCTAGCTCATCTGCATCCAGCGGCAGATAAGTTCCAAGCTTCCTGGAGAAAGCATCCGATCCTGATTTCATAGTCCATTTCAGTTCATAAGGAATCAAAACCTATGATATCCAGGGATAATTTTGAGAAAAATAGATATATTTTGAGGAGACTGTAATGAATATTTCCTATATGCTAATACGATTGGTTTAGAAAATCCCACTCGTGCCGGGTGGATGTAGAATCAGTCCGTCAACTCGGACCGGAGCCATGCCCCAAGCCATCGATCTCTCAGACCTGAAGCTCAGCTCGCATGCTTCTTGTACTCTCGCCAGATTACAACCAATAAGTCTAATATTGCCTACCCCTTTTGGCGTAGATTACTCTTCCGAACACACCTGATGAACTTGAGGAAATGTGTCTGGGTCGGCTGCCGGAAGGACTTTTTTCCTGCCAACATGGGCGTAGTTGACTTGGGAAATCCAACGGCACTGTTCCGAATGCATAGATCACCTGCTGAGAATGTCGGGATCCCAGCGGGAAAGAATATATAAGGCAATGCTTTTTTACCAAACGGTAAAAAACTATATTTAAGTGTATAAACTTTTAATATAAGGAAATTTTTGAGCGTACTTTATATACATAAATAAATGTATAGATGATTTATCTATGTATATTATAAATCTAAAGTCTATAGTAAATCTTTTGAATAAATCATATTTATCTTTTTGATTTACTTTATTATAATTTATTATTCACGATCATTTAACGTAGTATGTAATGAAAATTCTTAGTATTTTTATATATTTCCATAAACATATTTTAGATATTTATGGTAACATCATTTGATATTTATCCGGTCGATCCATATGTTTAGTTAATCTAGGTTAGTGCTTGTATTTGATCGCTGGTGGTGTATCCTCGAACACGTAAAAAATGATGCTCGGTCGGGTGTGCCGCAGGCCTTTGTGCTGGCCTGTCGATAAACCAGGGTCTGTTTCGGCGACCTCTGGTAGGGGGCAAATACCAATGAGTACTAGAACTTCAGCAGGGGCGAAGCGTCCGCTGCGCCAAACGGTGGGCGCACTGTAAACACGGGGAGGATGTCATGAATTCGTCAATACCCGGCAATGAGAGCCGGCAACATATCAAGCTGACGCCACCGGGGGCGATCGTTAAACCGGTCTCTTCTGATGTCGCCGAAACTGAAAAACTACAGCAATCCGATAGATCACTTGTCATCATAGACAGTCGGGCACTGGATCGTGAATGTTTCGCCAGGAGCATCGAGGCCCGCAGGGTGGGTATGAAGGTGCTCGCCTTTGGATCGATCGAAGGCTGGAAATTCGAACAGGAGAGACATCCGCCCATCGCTGCGATTCTCTTCAATATTGGCGGCCGCAAGGCTTCCGATCCAGGAGTCGCCGAAGAAATCAGGAACATGGCTTCCGAATTTGCGCCAGCGCCGGTCATAGTGCTGGCCGATACGGATGAACTGATCCAGATTCTCAAGGCGCTCGAATACGGGGCGCGGGGCTACATACCTTCTTCCGTCGGCATCGATGTTTGTATCGAGGCTGTTGGCCTGGCACTTGCCGGCGGCATATTCGTGCCGGCGAGCAGCGTGCTGGCGATGCGTCAGCTGCTCGATTCGGGGGCTGCCGTAACAAGGCCAATGGCCAGCATGTTCACCGCACGCCAGGCGGAAGTGGTCGAGGCGCTGAGACGCGGGAAGGCCAACAAGATAATAGCCTATGAGCTCAATCTGCGGGAAAGCACGGTCAAGGTGCATATCCGCAACATAATGAAGAAGCTCAAGGCTACAAACAGAACGGAAGTTGCCTACAAGATAAACGATCTCTTCCCGCCAGATCCCTCCGGCCTGAGGCCGAGTGGACAGGTCAGCCTTTACAGATAAGCCGCCATTCCGGCAATTCGCCGGTAGCTGGTGACAAGCAAAGCAGGGTGGCGCCGGGTGTCGTATCCGGCGCCATTTGCTACTTCGGGGCGGAAATCCGCTCAATTCCCGGTCTTGTAGACTGCCGCATTGTCAGGCAAGGCCAGGTTCTCCCGGTCCAGAAATCCGGCTCCGTCCAGCAGGTCGGCATGGACCGGATTGCTATAGAGGATCCAGACTTCACGACGGTGCTCGTGGAGCGTCCTTTCCAAATTCTCGAGCACGCGGCTCAATACGCCTGTGCCGAACGGATTGTAGAGGAAAACAACCAGCCTGTCGGGTGGGAACCGGAAATCGGCTGCATCGACGCAGATCGAGGAGACGTTGCCGCATCTGCGGTTCGGGGGTCGATAGCGCAGGATGTTGCGGTTGGCGATCACATCCAGCTCCTGCGAGAATTCCACTCCGATGACTTTCCGGAACGGATATTCCGAGGCGATGAGCAGGCTCCGTCCCTTGCCCGATCCGAGATCCACATAGACGAAATCTTCGTGCCGGATCGGCAGGCTGCCGATCAGCTCGCGCAACAGGCCCGCCTCCAATGTCTGGTAGCGGACGCCTTCGTTGCTATGCGGGCTATCTATCTGGAGCTTCCAGAGGGGAATGACGCCGCCCGTATCCGTCCCGTATTCGTTGTCGAAGGAATCTTGCGGTAGGATGCGGCCTCGACCCCGGAACCATATCCCTGCCTCGTTGAGACCTTGCCGGAAGAGCCCGCACAATCCGTCCTGTCGCAGCTTGCGTGCGATTTTTTGCGAAAGGGGCTTCAATAACCTTGCGCGCTTGCGCATCGGCATCGGGCAGCCTCATGAACAGGATCGCGCTGGCACTATGCCGCGATCATCAGGGCTGAAGTCCCATTTCTCAGAGCTCAAACCCCGGTACCGCGCACTACCACCAATACGGTCATCGACAGAATCCACATGTCCGTACCGAAGGACATGATATCGGCATAGCGCGTATCATGGATCGCACGCTCGGCGAATGAGCAGGCGTTTCGGTCGCTGACCTGCCAAAGGCCGGTCAGGCCGGGCCGAATCTCAAAATAGGAGGTGCCGGGATATTCTGCGCGCTGTTCGGGGAGCATGGGACGTGGGCCCACTAGGCTCATATGACCGAGGAATACATTCCAAAGCTGCGGCAGTTCGTCGGCGGAATATTTGCGCAGATACCGTCCCAGCGATGTGACTCGAGGATCGTTGCGCAGTTTCTGCGTCCGGTCCCACTCGCTCTTGGCAGTCGGATTCTCCCGCAGATAGGTCTCCAGAACCCGGTCGGCGTCTGGAACCATGGAGCGGAGCTTCCAGATGGTGAAGGTCTTGCCATTGCGCCCGAGGCGCTGCTGGCCGAAAAACGCTGCGCCACCATCCAGCCGGACTAGAAAGGCCAGTATGCCGATGAGAGGCAGCGTCAATGGTGCCGAGATGACAACCGCAACGATGTCGAAGCACCGTTTGGCGGCAAGGTAGAAGAACCGGGAACGGACCGGCAGTCTTGCCGGTACGACAATATCGAGAGAGCCATAACCCGGCTGTGGTCGCGAGAATATTGCAAGCATGCCCCACCCCTGAGGCGGAAGGAATTTCTTCCGCTTTTGCGCTTTGAATATTTCTGTAGTGATCCGAGCTATAAGTAATGCGTCGGAGAATTATTCCTGATACTTTAAATTATTCCGTACTTTATTCAGGAATCAGAAATCGTGATATATTATTATCCAAAGAATACGTTCATCGACAATCAATCGCCGATAGGAAATTCGGTCTAGTCTTTGAGATGGCGGACAAAGGTTGAAGAAAATACCGCTGCCGGCTGATAGGGAGCCTGACGGATGTATTATGGAATGTCAGCTTTTGGAGCGCTCGCGATTCCAGGAGTCGACCAAAGCGCCTGCGTTGTCGTGGAACGCCAGGCCAAACATACGCCGTGCGCGGTAGAGACGGACCCGTGTCAGGCATGTGAATGCCCCCCACCGATCGCGGAGATATGAAAGGCGATCTGTGCGCAGGAGCTGGACGATCTCGCCGGCCGGCGATGCCGCGATGAGGGTGCCATTGATCATCCAGCGCAGAAAGCCTGTTCTGCTGCCTCTTATATGACGGAATTCGTGAGCGACGTGCCTGTCCCAGCGTCGCGCGAGCTCGGCGAAGGATTTGCATGAGGCCGTCCTCACTCGCGCCTGGGGCAGATAGGCGATGCGAAAACCCTTGGCCGTCGCTCTCTGGCCCCATTCGGTGTCCTCCATGGAGCCGATGCCGCCGAAGGGGCCGACGTCCCGAAAAACCCGTGTTCGCACGGCCATATTGCCTGTCGCAGCAAATCCATATTGTTCGACATAGCGTTGGGCGCGATAGCTGTAGACACTCTCGTAGGCTTCGATTGCGGTCAGACGGTCCGGTTGCGCGGGCAGAATTCGGATGTCGCCGCCGAGAAAATCCGTCTCCGGATGGCAGTCAAAGTGATCGACGATCGCCCGCACCCAGCCCGCTTCGGCAACGCAGTCGGCATCGATGAAGGCGAGCATCTCCGCCCTTGCGGCGGCCGCGCCTTTGTTGCGGGCGGGACCGGGACCGGGAATGGTTTCGGTTTCCAGCCGCACATCCGTGAATGCGGCGCAGACCGCTTCCGGCCGTTTCGTGGAGCCGTTGTCGGCAACAATGATCTCGAAGGGGATGCCGTCGTTGCGCTGCGCCTCCAGCGACAACAGGCAGCGTCGCAAATCCTCCGGCTCATTGAGATGGGGTATGACGATGCTCAGACGGGGATTTGTCTCCTGCTCGCCCTGTCCCTCTTCGTTCCGCGATTGGGCGGGCTGGCCGGAGGGATGCTGCATCAGGTCGTCATGCATGGGATCGCCTCGGCGTCGGATTGTCTGAAATAGACATCCTAGCTTGGCTCAGCGCATATAAATATTACGTCTTAAGTTATAGGAAAGGTTATATTGAAAATGACAATTTCGAGTGTTCTACTCCTGCTATGACATTGTTTCATCTAAATAAACTAGAAATAGAACGTAAAAGAATTTCTGCGTCGCTCTGTGTCGTGGGAGGCGGCATTGCGGGCCTCATTCTCGCGCGTCGCGTTGCGCAGAGCGGGCGAAGAGTGATCGTCCTCGAGAGCGGAACCCTTTCCTTCGACGCCGCCATCCACGAACTGAACGAGGTGGAAGACCCCCTGGGCCGCTATTCCCGGTCGCTCGATGGGCGCTATCGCGGTCTCGGCGGGACATCGAGCCGTTGGGGCGGCAGGATGATCCCGATCAGCGATCATGAGGCGGCCGCGCGACCTCATGTCGGGCAGGAAGCCTGGCCTGTCGATCCGCAAAGCTTGTATGTCCATCGAGAAACGGCTGAGAAGCTGTTCGGTGTCGAAGCAGGGTCCTACAACGACGACGTTTTGGACGTTATAGATAGGCGGCAATATCTGCCGAGGAACGATCCCGATCTTGTGGCGCGTTGGGCGAAATGCCCTTCCTTCAAGAACTGCAATATTGCAACGCTGCTTGAAGGGGAGATTCGGACCCATGAGAATATTGAGATATGGCTCGGCGCGACCGTATGCGATTTCGAACTCGACCGAGAACGCGGAAGACTGGTTTCGGTTTCGGCCTGTGATTTTGGCGGCAGGAAGCTTACGGTGCAGGCGGATGAATTCGTCATCGCCGCCGGCACGATTGAGTCGACCCGGCTTCTCCTTTTGATCGATGCGGCAGCCGATCAGCAGGCTTTCAGCCGCTGCAAGGTGCTGGGCAGGTATTTCCAGGATCATCTGAAATCAGAGGTGGCGACCATCGGGCGGGCCGATCCGGTGCTCACAAATCACCTCTTCGGCTATCGCTTCCTCAATGCCACCCGGCGCGATCTGCATCTGGAGCTATCCGAAAAGGCGCAGCGCGAAGACAGGGTGGCGAGCGCTTTCGCCTATGTTTCAATGAACCTGGCGGACAGTCCGCTGGCTGAGGTCAAGAAGATAGCCCACAGCGTCCAGCGCGGTCAGGTCGATATCGGCGAGGTCTGGCGCCTTGCCGGCAGCTTTGGCCTTGTCGCGAAATCGGCCTGGTGGCGCTATGCCCGTCACCAGCTTTTCGTCCCGCCCGATATCGGGCTGCGGCTGCTCGTCTGCGCCGAGCAGCTCCCCGACTGGAACAATCGCATTCGCCTGTCGCATGAACGGGATCGGCTCGGCATGCAGAAGGCGCAATTGGAGTGGAGACCGACAGAGCCCGACGAGCGAACTTTCCGTTCCGCCATATCGCGCATTGGCGACTATTGGGTCCGCGCGGGATTTGATCGTCTTTGCCCTCTTGAGTGGTCAGCTGCCAGCCGTGACAGGCAAATCCCGGTTACCGACAATGCGGAAGCATGCGCGCATCCTTCCGGTACGGCCCGCATGGGGACGGATCCGGCCGAATCGGTTGTCGGCCCCGATCTGCGCTGTCATGCCATTCCCAATCTTTCCGTCGCAAGCGCGGCGGTATTCCCCACGGCCGGCAGCGCGAATCCGACCTTCACCATCATGATGCTTGCGCTGTCGCTCGCTGACAGCCTCTTGTGTCGTACGACCAGCCGGCGCGAAGCATTTTCTCTTGCCAAGGCAACGGAGGAACCGTTGTCGGTGATCGGCCATGCGGCCGGTCAGGACCTACTGCCGAAGGGACAGCCTCTATAGCCTTTCGGCCTTCGGTTCAGGATGCGGCCGATGATACCGCAAGCTCTTTGCAGACACTCGAGACAGACGAAGACAAGGCCATGTCGTTCCGGCTGGACGAGATGACCGGCTCGATAGCCCGTCATTCCTCCCGTATCGCCGAGTTGGAGGAACAGGCGGCTTTCTTGCAGCGGCTGCGCCGTGAGGTTCCCGCCTTTTAGCAGTGCCGGACAAAGTCAGCGATCTGACTGGTTCGCGATGATCGGAATTCCCGTCGGAGATTGCGGGAAGCAGCCTCTAGGATAAGTCCTCGGTCGAGGACATCATCCTTAGGGACTAGACCGTTGATCGGAACGTTGCCGCGGCAGCCACCATCGAAGGTCTATCACCCATCCAGTCTGGGCTTAAGATCGATTTGCGCGGCGCCATCTGGCGATCTCTTATTCGGGCTTGGGCTTCTTCTCGATGGGCGACATAGATATCAGATTCTACCTTTCCATCCTTCTCAGACGGCTGCCATATTGTCTCGCGATACTGGTGCTCGCGACAGCGGCGGGCGTGACGATCGCCTACATGCTGCCCTCCGTCTATCGCGCGAGCGCCAGAATTCTCGTCGAGGCACCACAAATTCCCGCAGAATTGGCGCGCTCCACTGTCCCGGTCAGCGCTTTCGAGCAACTTCAGATCCTCGGTCAGCAGATCACCACCCGCGAGAATATGCTGGCAGTCGCCGAGAGGCTCCATGTCTATGGCGACGACTTCAGCAAGCTTTCGAGTGCGGATGTGGTGGAGGATATGCGCTCGCGTACCACCTTCGAGCAGGTGGTGATGGATGCCTCGCGCAGCGGCGAAGGCGTCATAGTCTTCGCCGTATCGTTCGACCATGGCGATCCGGTCATTGCCGCCAAGGTGGTCAACGAACTGGTGAGCTTCATCCTGGCTCGTAACGCACGCACGCGTGCGGACCGGGCAGAGGACACCTTGCAATTCTTCGCTGCCGAAGTGGACCGGCTGGGAGCCAATCTCACCCGTCTCGACCAGGAGATCCTGCGTTTCAAGAACAACAACAAGGACGCGCTTCCCGACAGCCTTGAGTTCCGCCGCAACCAGCAGCGCGGCGACCAGGAAAGATTGTCGATGCTGGAGCGCGAGGAAGCGAGCCTGCGCAGCCGACGCAACAATCTGGTGCAGATGTTCGAGACGACAGGGCTCGTCACCAATGCCGGTCCGGCGACCGTCGAGCAGCAGATGCTCCAGGATCTGAACAGGGCGCTGAGCAGCCAGCTTGCCATCTTCTCCGAGGACAGTCCGAACATCATTGCTCTCAAGGCGCGCATCACCGCTCTTCAGGAGAAGGTGTGGGCGGAAAACAGGACCAATGCCGGAAAGGAGGGGAAGAAAGGGCTGTCGGAACTTGACCTGCAGCTTTCGGATATCGATGAACGCCTGCGTTTCATTGCCGAGGAAAAGACGGCGATCGCGCGCAATCTCGAAAACCTCGCCAGGTCCATTGCGGCTACCCCGCGAAACGAGATGACCCTTAATGCGCTCGAGCTCGAACGGGGCAACGTTCAGGCCCAGTACAAGACAGCCACGGCCAAGCTTGCCGAGGCCTCGACGGGGGAGCAGATCGAGGCACGCTCTAAGGGTGGACGCTTCTCCGTGGTCGAGCCGGCAGTGCCTCCTGAAAAGCCGATAAGCCCGGACCGCAAACGCATCGCCGCCGCGGGGGTCGCCGCCGGCATCTGCCTCGGCCTCGGTTTCGTCGTGCTGCTGGAACTCCTCAACAAGAGCATCAGACGTCCTGCGGAGATCACGCGCTTCTTCCAGGTCCAGCCACTGGCCACCGTGCCTTACATCCGGACGGAGAGGGAAGGGTGGTTGCGCAAGAGACTAGTAGCGGGCGGCGCTGTGGCAGCGGGAGCAGCAGCGGCCGTTCTTCTTCTGCTGGCGACCTACTACCGGGTCCCGGCGAGCAAGGACGCGGCTGGAAACAGTGCTGACATTGTTAGCAGCGCCATGTGATCCGGCAGCACCGGACCTTCAAGATCAAGAACGGCGGGAAATAAATGGAACATATTCGCACGGCACTGCAAAAGGCACGGGAGCAGCAGGGACGGCCATGGGTCGAAGAGGTGCTGCCGCCGCCCCTGCATGCTCATCAGATTGAGGGAGACGCGCTCTGGTCAAGGCTTCCGGGGCGTAGAGCCGACCCTGTGCTGGCCGGCAGAAAACGCGTTGTGACGGTCGGTCGCTCCGACCCTTCTCATACGGCCTTCGATATCCTGCGCACGAAAGTGCTTCAGGCTCTGCGGCAGAACAAATGGACCTCGATAGCGATCACATCGCCCACGCCGGGCTGCGGAAAGACCATAGTCGGATTGAATCTGGCCTTCAGTCTGGAGCATCAGAAAGATTGCCGGACGGTGCTTGTAGACCTAGATCTGCGGCGCCCCCAGGTGGCCAAGACCCTGAACATGTCGGGTCCTCGTCCGCTGGAGAGTTTCTTGCGGGGCGAGAAGCGGATCGAGCGCGCCTTTGAGCGCTATGGGGACAATCTTGCGATTGCCGCCAATGACCGGCCGGTCAGATTTGCGGCGGAATTGCTGCAGTCGCCCGAGACAGTCGGCATCCTGAAGGATATGGCGCGCAGGCTTCGGCCGGATGTCGTCATTTTCGATCTTCCGCCAATGCTGGCCAATGACGATGTGATGGCGTTCGTGCCCAATGTCGATTGCGCGATCCTGGTGGTAGCGGCGGAAGCAACCACCATGAACGAGGCTGATCTGTGCGAGCGGGAACTATCCCAAAAGACGAACGTTCTCGGAATTGTCCTCAATAAATGCAGATATATGCCCGATAAGTATGGATATTGATTGAATATAATACTTTCAACTTAGCCACACTAATCAATATAAATATCTAGTTTTAGAAAATATATAGTGGAATAAAATATAAAAAACTACTCAGGAGACCGTTGTGGGTGTAGCGGGCGGCACTTTTCTGATCTATGCGGAATATTTCGGATTGAAGGCGAGACCGTTCAGCCTGCTGCCGGAAACCGAATCTCTCTTCTGGTCCGTCAACCATTCGCAGGCCTATGCCATGCTGGAATACGGCCTGACGAGCCTTGCGCCCATAACGCTGATCACCGGCGAGGTGGGAGCGGGCAAGACCACCCTTATCCGCTATCTCTTGCGCAATGCGCCGCATGATCTGCGCATCGGACTCGTCTCCGACGCGCATAGCCAGCAGGGCCGCTTGCTTCACTGGATGTTGACCTCCTTCGGTCAGTCGGTGAAGAGCCGCACGCCTTATGTCGAACTCTTCGCCCGTTTCGAGACGCTTCTGAGGGCGGAGCATGCGGCCGGACGTCATACGGTGCTGATCTTTGACGAGGCGCAGAACCTTTCGGCGAAGATGCTGGAGGAACTGCGCTGCTACACCAATCTGAACAATGAGAAGGAAGAGCTGCTTCAGCTCGTTCTCGTCGGCCAGCCGGAGCTTCGCGACATCGTACGGCGGCCGGGCATGATGCAGTTTGCGCAGCGCGTGTCCTCGGAATTTCATCTTGCCGGCATGCCGGCCGATGCAGTGCCGGACTATATCGCTCATCGGCTGAGGGTTTCAGGCGGGGAGCGGGAAATTTTCACGGCCGATGCCTGCGAAGCGGTGTCCGATGTGAGCCGCGGCCTGCCGCGTGTCATCAACCAAGTTTGTGACTACGCCCTGGTCTATGCCTTCGCGCAGGAACGGAAGCATGTCGACCGGCGGATGATCCGACAGGTCGTGGCCGATCGCGGAGTCACTTTGAACAGCATGACGGAGGCGCCTGCCCCTCGTGCGACGCAGTTGGAATGGGGCTTGCCGGTATGGACATGAAACGTGAAGCCGCAGGAGACATGCGCAAGATCCTCGTCGTCTATGGCACGCGGCCGGAAGCGATCAAGCTTGCGCCACTAATCGAGGAAATGCGTCATTCGCGCTATTGCCGGCCTGTTGTGGCCGTGACGGGCCAGCATCGCGCCATGCTGGATCAGGTGAACCAGCTCTTCGCGATAACGCCCAGCCACGACCTCAACGTCATCACCGAGCGCCAGCGACTGCAGGACATCACCGGCCGGGTGCTCGAGGGCGTGTGCCGGGTGATCGAACTCGAAGCGCCCGCCGCCGTTCTGGTGCAGGGCGACACCACGACCTGTTTTGCCGCGTCCCTGGCGGCCTTTTATGCAAAGGTGCCGGTGGTTCACCTCGAAGCGGGCCTGCGCACGCGCGACCCGTACAATCCATTCCCTGAGGAGATGAACCGCCGCATCACCACCCAGCTTGCCGCCGTGCATCTGGCGCCGACCCAGACCTCCAAGGCCAACCTCCTGCGCGACGGGGTGCCCGAGCAGGTCATCACGGTGACGGGCAATACGGTCATAGATGCACTTCTTAACGTGGCTTCCCGAGACCTTGTGCCCTCCAATCCAGATCTGGCGAAACTGGCCGGCAGGCGCAGTGTGCTGATCACCTCGCATCGCCGTGAATCCTGGGGCGAGCCGATGCAGCGCACCGCAAGCGCGATCGCAAGGCTGGCAAGGACGTTCCCGGAAATCGTCTTCGTGCTGCCGGCACATCTCAATCCGGTCGTTCGCGAAGTGCTGCTGCCACCGCTTGCCGGTCTTGCCAATGTGGTCGTCACCGATCCGCTCGATTATGGCGATTTTGTCTGGATGATGAACGCATCGACGATCGTGCTTACCGACAGCGGCGGCGTGCAGGAGGAAGCCCCGACGCTCGGCAAGCCGGTGCTCGTGATGCGCGAATCCACCGAGCGGCCAGAGGCGGTTGCAGCCGGCACCGTCCGTCTTGTCGGAACCGATGAGGAGTTGATCTTCGCCGAGGTCTCGACCTTGCTTACGGATGCTGCGGCCTATGAGATCATGGCGCGTGCGGTGAACCCCTATGGCGACGGCCTTGCGTCGCTGCGTTCGGTGCGGGCGATCGAGAATTTCTTCGGTTTCGGCGCGCCACCGACCGAGTTCGATCCCCTGCCGATGCTGCCGGATATGGCCTCAGCGCCAGGCGCCGCGCGTGTCGTAGACCACCTTGCCGTTTAGTCGCGTGTTGCGGATCGCCTTGAAAGGCTCATGCTCGACCAGGAGCACGACGATGTCCGCCCTGTCCACCGCGGCATGAGCACGCTCCATGCGAAGATTGGAATATTCGGACAATAGAGGCGGAACCTCATCCACATAAGGGTCCGACAACAGGATCTCGATATCGGGAAGCGCCCCGGCGATCAGCCCGACCACCTCGATGGCCGGGCTTTCGCGAATGTCGTCCACATTGGCCTTGAAGGTCAGGCCGAGGCAGGCGATCGTCGGGGTGCGGAAGCGGCGCGCCTTTTCCGCCACCTGTTCGGCCACATGATGCGGCCGGCGATCGTTCACCTGGCGTGCGGTGCGGATCAGCGGCGACTGCTCTGGCGCTGCCGCCACGATGAACCACGGATCGACGGGAATGCAATGGCCGCCGACGCCGGGACCGGGGCTCAAGATGTTCACGCGCGGATGGCGGTTGGCGAGCCGGATCACCTCCCATACATCGATGTGCAACGTCTCCGAGATGAGCGAAATCTCGTTGGCGAAGGCGATATTGACGTCGCGATAGGCATTCTCCACCAGCTTGGCCATCTCGGCGCTGGCGGCGTCCGTTACCAGGATTTCGCCCTTGGCGAAGACGCGGTAGATGGAGGCGGCACGCTCGGCACATTGCTGTGTCAGCCCGCCGACCACGCGGTCATTGGTGACGAGCTCGATCATGATGCGGCCAGGCAGGACGCGTTCGGGACAATGCGCCACGAAGATGTCGGCGCTGGTCTCGCCGTCGCCCGGCATCCTGAGGTCCGGCCGCAATTCGCTGATCCAGCGGCCGACCTTTTCGGTGGTTCCGGGCGGCGAAGTGGACTCCAGAACGACGATATTGCCGTGCCTGAGGTGCGGGGCGATCTGCTTCGCTGCCGCCTCGACATAGCTCAGATTGGCGGTGCGGTCGCCATTGAAAGGAGTGGGCACGGCGATGATGTAGGCATCGGCCTCGGGCGTTTCCGTGGTCGCTTTCAGCCTTCCCATTGCCACCGCGCCGCTGACCCCGATGGCAAGATCGGGCTCCACAAAGGGCACTTCGCCGCGCGCGATGGCCGATACTCTCTCTTCGTCGGTATCGACCCCGACAACCTCGATGCCGCGTGTCGCCAGCGCGACAGCGGTCGGCAGGCCGATATATCCCATTCCGAGAATGGCGATGCGCCCGGAAAATACGTCACCCATGAAGCGCCCTCGCACCCGTTCTGCTAATTGTCGGTTGTCATGGCCTCGGCGGGTGCGATCAGCTCGCGCGCCGTCAGCAATATGAAGGCCGTATTGGTCGTCAGATAGCGCCAGGCAAGCCGGCGCGGTTCCTGCAACAAGCGGTAGGCCCATTCCATGCCGATCTTCTGCCAGGCGACCGGCGCGCGTTTCGTAATGCCGGCAAGTACGTCGAAGGACCCGCCGACGCCGTGCAGGACAGGCACGTCGAGTATCGGTCCGAAGGTGCCGAGGAAGACCTCCTTCTTCGGCGACGGCATACCGAGAAACAGCATGTCGGGGGCGATTGATCTGATCTGCGCGGCGATCCTCGGCGCTTGCGCCTCATCGAAATAGCCGTCATGGCTGCCTGCGATCCGCAGGCCGGGAAAGCGCCGGAGGAGCTGAGTTTCCAGCGCCTTCAGAACGTCCGGACGGGCGCCGAGCAGGTAGATCGAACGCTGCTCCTCATGGGCAAGCTGCAGGAGCCGCTCGAAGACGTCTATACCGGCAATGCGCTCCGGCAACGGACGGCGCAGGAGCCGGCTTGCCCAGACGATCGATTGGCCGTCGGCCAGAAGCAGGTCGCAATCGAGCAGTGACTTCCTGAGCAATGCATCCCGGCGCAGCTTGATGACCTTGGCGGCGTTCAGAACGCCGATCAGCAGCCTTCTGCGGGCTGCCAATGCCGTGCGGCAGCTTTCGATCACCTCGTCCATGTTCATGGCGTCGAGGCGCAGCCCGAACAACAGTCGCTGTTCCCGTTTCATTGCGCTCCCCGCACGATCAGCCAGCCGCCCGCGGCCGCAGTCCCTCCACCGCGCCTTGCGACAGCCAGGCATAAAGGAGCCAGCCAAGTTCGTAAGGCCGGCATTCATAGTCGATCCGATTGGCGGGGAAAGCGGCGTCGAGTCCTGGCAGGTGGAGGCCCGGCGCAAGGGAAGTGGTGAAGGCCGAGATCGCTCGCACGGCCTTGTTCGGCTCGCGCCGTCCGACCTTCCTCCAGATGACCTTCTCGCGCTCCGCCACGAGCGGCTTGTTCACTTCCGGATGTTCGTCCAGCCATGCAAGCCCGCTGATGATGGCGCGCCAATGGGCGGTGCCGCCGGCTTCGCGCAGGTCGAGCAGCGCCATCGGCCCCATGGCATGCTGGTGGACGCTGTAGACGGGATAGCCTTCGACGACCTTGCCGGTTCGGGTGTCGTAGTGCCACCACCATTGGCCTGACGAGCCTTGCAATTCACAGATGCGCAGAGCGCAGGCATCGGCCGATGCTAGCGCTGATGCGTCGTTGCGGGCGACGGAATAGCGCGCCAGCCCCTGGATGGAATAGACCTGGTCGGCGAAGCAGCCGATATGGGCGCGCAAACGCCCATTGGCGGATGCCGGCAGCTTGTGCGGGAAAAGGCCGGAGGGGCCTTGTTCATGCATCAGCCTTTCGGCAGCGTACGTTGCGAGTACCCTCGTGTCGCCCAGATGATTTGCCGCCAGCGCGGCGATCAGCGTCCAGGCGCAATCCACCGTATCGACCGGAGCGTTCGAGGCAAACAGGACTGACAGCCGCTTGAAAAGCGGCGCAGCGAAGAAATTACCGGCTTCTGCTGCTGCCCAGGCGGCCAGGGCGACAGCACCCGGATCATCGGAGAGTTCGCCGCGGGCGGCGGTGAGCCGGGCCAAGTCGGCAGCCGACATGCCGGCGAGGATCTCCCTCTGTACATCCTCATCCACATAGGCAAGGCCGAGCGCCACATTGGTCGCATAACGCAGGCTGTCGCCTTCCGGCTGAACCCAAGGACCGCTGCGCGTTCGCACGGGGCGCACCGTATGGGCGAAGGCGTCTTTCCTGAACATCTGCGGAAGGCCGGCCTTGGCCAGTTCCACAAATTCTTCGGTGCGTGCCCGCGTCGCCGGCGATTGCACCCCGAGGGCCCGAAGACGATCGAGGGGGAATATTTCGAGACGCTCGGTGGAATTCGGCCTTCTATTCATGCCGGAAGCCAATCCATCATCAACCTTTTGTTTGGCGATCCTGTATGCGGCGAATTGAGAGACTTGTTGCACGGTATGTTCCCGTCCAGGGTGCTTTGCGAGGACTGTGGTTCTTCGATCGAAATATTGGCAATGCCTGAAAATGCGGAACAAGTTCCATGTCTCGCAGATCGCCAATACCCGCTTCGATGCTATTGAATCCGGCCAAAGATTCCATTGGCCTGAAAGTGTTAGGCGGTCGCCGGAGGATATCGCGATCGTGTCGCGGTCTACCCCGATCGGACTATGCCGGCGTCAGTCGGATATGCCCTCTCACCTGAAGTGCGGTTGCTTTAACCCGCCAGGTCCGCGCGACAATCGTCCTTCCATGGGGGATACTCTCGGGGTGGTTGGAGGGAACAGGCAACGCATGAACATCCCACCAAGAGACCAGACCAGGCCGGACGGAAGTGCCGGCCTGGGAACGCCGCCCCTGGCGGTCGTTGTTGTGACCTACAACAGCGCATCCGTCATTTCCGGCCTGCTCGACTCGCTGCCTGCCGGTCTCTCCGGCATTCCGCGCGTCGAAGTGATCATCGTCGACAACGATTCCAAGGACCGGACCGTGGAACTGACGGAGGCTCATACCGTCCAGCCGAAAGTGATCCGCATGGGCCGCAATGCAGGCTATGCGGCGGGCATCAATGCCGCGTCGTTTCTTGCCCCGTCCGGTGCCGATCTCTTGATCCTCAATCCGGATATCCGCCTGCGGCCGGGCACTGCCGCTACCTTGCGAGAGCGCCTGCGTGACGGATCGGTCGGCGTCGCGGTGCCGAAGGTACTGCATGAGGACGGCAGCCTTGCCCATTCGGTTCGCCGTGAACCTTCCATGACGACCGTCTGGGCCGATGCCCTGCTCGGCACCCGCCGGGCGGCGCGGCTCGGACTTGGCGAGATCGTTGCCGACCGGTCAATCTACGAACGAGGCGGCAGCGTCCAATGGGCGACGGGAGCGATCCTCATGGTGTCGGCTCGCGCCAGACGCATTGTCGGCGAATGGGACGAGTCATTCTTTCTCTATAGCGAGGAGGTCGACTACCTGCGACGTGTTCGCGAGAGGGGAGGTTCGGTCGTCTATGTACCGGAAGCCGAGGCAGTTCATATCGGCGGCGACTACCAGCACAATCCTTACCTGTCGGGTCTGATGACTGCCAACCGGATAAGGTACTTCCGCCGGCACCATGGAGTTTTGCCGACAGGGATGTTCCGCCTCGGCATCATCGCTGGCGAAACAATGCGCTTTGCGCTGGGACCGGGCCATCGGGCCGCT
Source organism: Mesorhizobium sp. J18 (assembly GCF_007829525.1). Taxonomy (GTDB): domain Bacteria; phylum Pseudomonadota; class Alphaproteobacteria; order Rhizobiales; family Rhizobiaceae; genus VLJP01. The sequence continues at coordinate 37,016 of NZ_VLJP01000018.1, read as the reverse complement.
CTGCGGGCGGCGCTGACGATGCGGGTGCCGGTGCCGCGGCAGGGTGCAGCCCTCCCTTCATGACCTCGGCATAAATGCGGTCCATGCGATCGAGCTTCGCCGCCCACAGCGCGGTTTTCGCCACATGCTGTCGTGCCGCGTTGCCCATGCGGAAGCGCAGCATCGGGTCACCGCACAGAAGCCGGATTGCTTCGGAGACATCACGGGCCAGGGCCTCGGGTGTGGAAACCGGCAGCCTTATCGCGCAGCTGTCGTCCGTTGCGCTGCCCGGTCCGCCCCGGTCCACCACGATCAGCGGCAGGGAATGCCCCATGGCTTCGAGCGCCACATTGCCGCCCGGCTCGCGATAGCTCGGGAAGACGAAGATGTCGGCCCGCCGGTAGAACTCGGCCACCTTGGCTTTCGGTTGCCAGCCATGCAGCGTCACGCGCTGGGAGAGCCCGAAATTTTCGATCAGCCGCTCGCATTCTGCGCGTTCAGGGCCATCGCCGACAATGTCGAGACGGACCGGCAATCCCTTGAGCAGGGCCATTGCGCGAATAACGTCGCGTGCGCCCTTTGTGCGCACAAGGCGGCCCACATGGAGCAGACGGACCGGCCCGGCCCGGCCCGACCGGTCTACCGGCGGAGGTATCTCGTCCAGCCCGGTTTCGCTCATCACTTCGAAACGGGGCAATGGAATGTCCGAAAGCTCCTCGCGCACGTAATCTGCGATGCCCAGAACGCAGTCCGCCATGCTGTATGTCCGCCGCAACAACGGGTCCCGCCGCCGACGGAAGCCATCGAGTTTGCGCAGCGACATGAACCAGGGTGCGGTGTCCTCGTCGGCGGCAAAACCAGGCGGCGACGACAATCCGCCTCCAACCGGCCCGATGACAAAGGGAATACCAAGGCCGGCAACCGGCGAGGGATAGCGCATGGCGACCGGCACCGGCTGATGCGCAAGGTCGAAACGCTCGCCGGCGGCAAGCGCCTGCCTGATCCAGTTGCGCGCCCGCCAGTAAAAGGGGATATAGGCCGGCTTCAGCATACTGTTCAGCCGCTCGGCCCGTCCCATCAGGGGCGGCTCCGTCCACTCCACCACACGCATATGCGGCAGTTGACGGGCGGCGGGCGTCTTGCCTCGCTTGTGATAGGTCAGGAGCGTTATGTCGTGTCTTTCGCCGAGCCGGTGCGCCCATTGATAGGCCACCCAAGCCTCGCCGACATCCTCGCCGTCACAGGTGGGAGCTATGAGCAGGAGCCTGGCCATCGGAATCCGCCCTTGTTCACGAAGGTCTGGTCTTGCGGGCGTGGCTGCGCCGCAATGCCGTCTTCAGCCGCCGCCCCCAGCTCGTTTCCTCGATGAAATGCTTCGCCCTGTTGTTGAGCAGGGAAAGAGCCGAATAGGCCATGAGGACAAGGATGGTGCGCGGGCGCGGCGAGCCAATTAGGACGTCGCAGTCGAAGCCGGCAGAGTGACCGAAGGCAGCCTTGTATTCCGCATCGCCATGGCCGTAGTCGAGGCGGGAGATGTCTAGGTTGGCACACAGGTCCCCGATCATCTTGAGCATGGTGAAGCGGCCCACCGAATCCTTCGTGTATTCCGGATCGAATCCGGGCGTACCTATGAAAAAGGTGTCGCCATAGGCCATGCCCGTCCAGAAGGCGACAGGACGCTCGTCGAGATAGAGCATCCAGGCCTTGTACCAGCCCTTTTCGAGGCCAAGCTTCATCAATCCCTTGTCCAGCGCAGAACCCATGAAGCCGACGCCCATCCCACGCTGATAGGTGCGCGAGGCGACCGTTTCCATGTCCCCGAGGAGGTCCGGCAGTTCCTCCGGCCGTTCGAAGCGCTGTAGCCGCAGCCGGTCCCCGTAGTCCTTGAGCAGTTGCCGCTCGTGCCGGCGCAGATTGCCTCTTGTTTTCGCTGAGCGGGTTGAAAGGAACGTGTCGAAGGAATCGGGAATGCTCGCTATCCAGCGGCGCGCCATAGGCTGGCCATTGGCGCGCCTGAAGGGGGAAACGGATTCTATGAAAGCGGCGTACAGACTGCTGTCCACCAGCACGTTGCGCATGAGAATCAGGTCGGCAGCGCCTTTCTCCAGCGAGGCCAGCAGATGGCGGATGACCAGGTTTTCGTCTTCCCGGCTTTCCGCGCCGAGTATGCCGCCGAAGGCAAGCACGATCGCCCGGAATGTCGCTCGCCCGAATATAGAATAGCCGAAGCGAAAGGAGACTGGCAGATTCTCAAGCCTGGCGACAGCCATCAGGTCGCGCCGCCCGGGACGCCGGATATGGATGACATGCGGCGCCAGGATCTGCTCGGCATTGCGCACCACGGTCAGGAAATAATCGATGTCGGAATCGATCTCGGCAACCGGGAGGGAATGCCAGGCGGGACGAAGTTTCTCGACCGCCTCGAAAGTCGTGGCGATTGTCACCGTAACCGCATCGGCGGCCTTGCTGGCCACCAGAGGCTCCATCTTCAAGCCGGAAATATAGGACATCGGACGGTCTTCCCTGTCTGTCCGGGAGAAGGCTACCCGAGCAGCAGGCGGCGGGCCATCGACCCTGTCGGTTTCTAAAGGCGTAAAACGCTCGCCAATAATGCTTATGTTCGCGTTTTTCGGGGCCGCCTTCGCTTCGACACTGTCCGAATTTCAATCATCGCGGACGAAAAGCCGTACAAGAGGCATATCCTCGGCACATTTGAGACAGACGGCTGTTTGGTTGTTTGCGCTGCCGTCTCGTTCGAGCCTTGGACGGGGGGTCGCCACGCAGAACTACGTCACGCTTTCGAGAACTTCCGCATAGTCGGCTGCAGTCAGCCGGCGCGGATTGGTCTGATGACTGTGGTCGGCCAGGGCTCGCTCACACGTCCAGCCGAACACATCGCGCGTGATGCCAAGCTCTGAAAGTTTTTCGGGTATGCCCAGCCGGCGATTAAGCTCGTCGAGCGCATCAGCAAGTCTGGTGGACGACGGCAGGCCGACCGCCTTTTCCAGGCGGGCGATCTTTTCGCCTGCGGCATCGGCGTTCCAGCGCAGCACCGGCGGCATGAGTATTGCGTTGAGCGTGCCGTGATGGAGCTTCAGTGCCTTTAGTCCCCCGAGCGCGTGGCTGAGCGCATGAACCGCCCCCAATCCTTTCTGGAAGGTGAGGCCCCCTTGGAGCGCACCCATCATCAGCTCGCTGCGCGCGGCAAGATCAGAGCCATTCTCGAATGCTGTCGACAGCGCCGACCAGATGCGTGCGAAGCCGTCGACAGCGATTGCCTCGGCCGGCGGATTGAAGCGCGGCGACAGGAAGGTCTCGATGCAATGGGACAGCGCGTCGAGGCCAGTGGCGGCCGTCAGGTGTGGTGGCAGGCCCAGCGTCAGTTCCGGATCGCAAATCGCCCGCCTGGGGATCAGGTGCGGGCTGATGAAACCAAGCTTGCGTTCGTCCTCCAGCGTTATCAGAGCCGCGCGTCCCACCTCCGAACCGGTGCCGGCCGTGGTGGGAATGGCGATCAGCGGCGCGACCGCTGGCGTGATGCGCGGGATGCCGCCGAGGATTGCAGCATATTGTTCCAAATCACCTTCATGGGTAGCCAGCAACACCACCCCCTTGGCAAGGTCGATGGGCGACCCCCCGCCGAAGGCCACGACGCCATCACAACCTTCCTTGCGATAGACGGCGAGCGCCGCTTTCGTCGCGCTTTCTGTCGGATTGGTTGGCACGTCAAGAAAAGTGGGCGCGTCGGGTGCATGCACCTTCAGTCGCTCAAGCAGCCCGGCGGCTGCGATACCGTGATCGCTGACGATCAGCGGGCGAGAAATCCCAAGATCGCGCATGGCGTCAGGCAGCGAGGCGAGTGCACCGGCACCGAAATTGATTGTGGTCAGATATGTGATGATGTCCATGTCGTCCTCCGCAACTGTCTATCGCCGTCCGTTGCGGCCGGGTCAGGTAATCAGATAGCCGCCGTCGATCGGTAGAATCACGCCGGTGATGAAATTGGCGACCGGCGAGGCCAGGAACATGACGCCACCGACGATGTCCTGCGGTTGGCCCCAACGCCTCATCGCCGTGCGCGCGATTATTGCCTCGTTGCGCCCTGGGTCGGACTGCAATGCGGATGTCAGTGGCGTTGTAATCCAGCCGGGGGCCACTGCATTGACTCGAATGCCCTCATCGGCATAGGCGATGGCCAGCGACTTTGTCATCTGGCCAATGCCGCCCTTGCTGGCCGAATAGCCTGGCACCAGCCCGCCGCCCTGAAAGGTCAGCACCGAGGCCAGATTGACAATCGCGCCAGCGTCGGAACGCGCCAGCAGGGGCCGTGCCGCCGCACAGACGCGCATCGAGCCAGTCAGGTTTATATCTACGACGGAAGCAAAAACATCTGGATCGAGTTCGTCTCCACGCCGGATGATGCCGGCACAGTTTACAACCACGTCGAGCACATCGAGCGAAGCCACCAACGCCTCGACTGCTGAGCGGTCACGCACGTCGAGCTGCCGGAAGCATAGCGCGGAAGAAGCATTCGCCTTCGCCGCCTCGACCTCTGGATCAGTCGCGCCAGTGGCGGTGACACTTGCCCCCGCTTCGGCAAATCCGGCCGCGATGGCCGCTCCGATGCCGGAAGTCCCTCCGGTCACAAGCACGCTCTTTCCCGCAAAGAATGGGCGGGCCCAGCCGGGATCAGCTACGGCGCTTTCGTCGATGGTCATGTCTGCCTCGCTGCCTTTGCCAGCGTCACAGCGTCGAATTGATCGCGCCGCCATCAAGCAGGATGTTTTGGCCAACGATATAGCCGGCATATTGGCTGCACAGGAATGCGCACATTGCCCCGAATTCTTCGGTGGTGCCGAACCGTCCCGCAGGATTGGCCGCATAGGCTTGCGCCCGGGCCTCCTCGACGGTGATGCCTTTGTCGCGTGCAGCGCTGCTCATGAGCGATTCGATACGCGCGGTCTCGTGCTGGCCCGGCAGCAGATTGTTGATGGTCACCCCATATTGTGCCACCTGGCGCGATGTGCCTGCGACGAAGCCGGTCAGCCCGCTGCGCGCTGCACCTGAAAGGCCGAGTACGGGGATTGGAGCCTTCACCGAGCCGGAGGTGATGTTGACGATGCGTCCCCAGCGACGCTCGATCATACCCGGCAGGACGGCCGTGATGAGATGGATCGGCGAGAGCATATTGGCGCGGATCGCGGCCTGCCACTCCTCTTCGCCCCAGTCGTACCACATGCCGGGCGGCGGGCCGCCTGCGTTGTTGATGAGGATGTCGGGCGCAGGTGCAGCCTCCAGCAGCTTGGCGCGGCCTTCCGGCGTTGTCACGTCACAAGCGACAGGGGTTACCTTGACCCCGTATTTCCGTGCGATCTCGCTTGCCGCCTTCTCGAGGGGCTCCTGCGAGCGCGCATTGAGGATGATATCAACGCCAGCCTCGGCAAGTTTTTCCGCGGAGCCCCTGCCGAGCCCTCTCGATCCGCCGCAGACGATGGCAGTTTTGCCCTTGATTCCAAGATCCATCGGTAAACACTTTCCGTTTTATGCGCCTTCGTGGCGCGGGGTGGTTGTCCCGCCGACTCGAGGCGGCGGGACGTGCCATGTCAATCCTTGGGAGTGAAGGTGTAATCCTCTCCGATCATAGCCTCGGCCGGGATTTCCGGCAGATCGGAGAACAGCTCCGGCTGCTCTTTCATGACATTGACGATATGCGTGGCGTTCATGTGTTTGTTCACGTCAAACGTACTGTCGATGAAGCCCAGGCGGTGCAGTGTCGAAACGGCGGCGTGAAGAGCCTCGTAATTGTTGGCAGAGAGCCGCCGGTCGGCTTGCTGGATGTTGTAGCCCATCGCTTCCTCGGCAACCGCCGGGTCGAGACCAGGTATCCATCGGGTCGCCACCTGGGCGGCGTCCTTGGGATTGGCGCGCATCCACTGGTCGGCTTCCGAAAGAGCGGCGAGGTATTTCTCGATCGTGTCGCCGTTCTCGGCTACCCAGTCGCGCATGGCGACATTGAAGCCGACATAGGAGATGTAATTGCCGCCGCGCACGACCTGATAAGCGCCTGGCACATCCTTCTGGGCGACGATCGGCCAGGGATCCCAACCGACGAAGGCGTCGATGCCACCTGACAGCAGCGCCACAGTCATATCAGGAGGCGGGGTGTTGACCAGTTCCACTTCGTCGACCGACAGGCCGGCAGCCTCGATCAACGCGAGGATGTATAGGTGATTGATGGTGCCGAAAGAAGCTGCGACCTTCTTGCCTTTCAGCGTCGAAAGATCGTCGCCATCGATCCCTGAGCCCTCACGCGCCACGAGGGCCATGGTGGTGTCGGAGCCGAGCTGCGCGGCGTTGCCCGAATAGTTGCCGAGCGCTACGAGATCCATCCCGCGCACGACAGCGCCAATCATGGGCACGCCGACCTGAACGGTGTCCACCTCTCCTGCCTGCAGCGCATTGAGTGAATCGACACCCGTCGCATATGGGTTTGCGATAGTCACATCGAGGCCGTGCTTTTCGAAAAAGCCTTGTTCGAGCGCGATCGGCAAGCCGAGCTGGTCGATACCGGAGACCATGCCTGCGTTGAGTTCGATGAGGTCGTCCTGCGCACTTGCGGCAATGGGTGCCGCCAGTACCAGACCGACCGCCAATGCCAGTCGTCTAATCATTATCTCCTCCTCATGTCAGCGGCTCCACCCGTAGGACCCAGAAGGGCCTGGCGAGTGCTTTCAAATCCGCCCTGTTGACCCCGCGCACCTGCACGGAGTTTTCCTTCGTGCCCGAGACCCGCCCGAGTTTCTGGAATTTCTGGATGTGAAAGCGTTCCGGCGGAAAGGCCAGAGTGACCAGCACGTCGACCCTCCGTCCCTCTTGCGGAATGCCTTCACCGATCTTGCCGGCTGCCGCGACGCTCAACCATACCTGCCAACCGACAATCGCGGTGATCACGCCGATCACCACCTTGCCGCGTGTCGAATATATGGCGTCGCGAAGCATGCTCATGCCGAGCGCACCAGTTGCAGCACCTGGTTGGACAGTGCCTTAAACTTGTCGTCCTCGACCAGCCGCTCCCAGGAGCGTGGCCGTGCCAGCGGAATTTCGACCTTCTCGAGCACAAGTCCTTTCGACAGCACGACAACCCGATTGGCCAGGAACACAGCCTCCGAAACGTCGTGGGTGATGAAGACTACGGTTGGCCGCCGTTCCTCCCAGATGCGGGTCAGCTCCTCCTGCAGCGTCATGCGCGTTTGCGCATCGACGCTGGCGAAGGGCTCGTCCATGAGCAGCACGTCCGGATTGTTGGCGAGCGCACGCACCACGCCCACGCGCTGCTGCATACCGCCGGAAAGCTCGGCGGGATATTGGTCGGCTGCGTGCGACAAACCGGCGAGCGCCAGATATTCTTCTGCGATCTTTGCCCGCTCCTGCTTGCCGACGCCGCGCATCTTTGGACCGAAGGTGACGTTTTCAGCCACCGTCTTCCAGGGAAACAGAGCATGAGATTGGAACACGACCCCGCGATCCGGCCCCGGCCCCTTAACCTCGCGTCCATCCACCAGGATGCGTCCGCTGGTGACGGGCACGAAACCTGCGATCATGTTAAGGATCGTCGATTTGCCGCAGCCTGAAGGTCCGACCACAGCGACGAAATCGCCTTCCTTTACATTCAGCGACACGTCCTTGATCGCGGTGAGCTGGGTACCGCGATAAGGGTCGAAATAGGTTTTCGAAAGGTTTTCCAGAGCCAGGCTTTTCATGACGTCACCAATCCCCAGCGCTGGCCCGTCGCGCGCTCGATCGGCGCTAGGAACCAGGAGTCAACGATGTACCAGAGCACGCCGAGCACGATCATGCCGACGACGATCTCTTCCACGGAACCGGCGCGGCGCGCATCGAACATCAGGAAGCCGATGCCACTGGTGCCGACGATGATCTCGGCGGCAATCAGCGCGCGCCAGCCGTAGCCGAGCCCGTTGCGCAGCCCGGTGATGATGTTGGGCAGCGCGCCCGGCAGCGTCACTTCGAACAGGATGCGTGCAGGTGAGGCGCCGAGGCTTTGTGCGGCGCGACCCAGTTCGGGCTTGACCGAGCGGATGCCGAGCACAGTGTTCAGCACAACCGGGAACAATACGGTGTAGACGATCACGAAGGTCATCGTCGTGAGCCCGAAGCCGAACCAGACCAGCAGGATCGGCAACCATGCAATGTCGCCGATCGCCTGGAAGAACAGCAGGATCGGCCAGGAGAATTCGTGCGCCTTGCGATTAAGCCCGATGAAGACGCCGAGCGGAATGGCGATCGCCATGCCTGCGGCCGCCCCCACGGCCAGACGCGCCAGACTGTCGGCGAGATATTCGCTGAGGATGCCCTTGTAGGTAAGATCCCATCCCGTTTGTACCACCTCGACCGGGCCAGGCAGGAACACGGGCGGGAAGATTTGCAACCAGGCGATGAACCACCAGGCAGCGATCAGTGGAATGAAGGGAACGAAGGCGGCGAGTGCCGGCCAGCGCTGCGACCAGCGGACATAGCAGCCCCATATGGTGTAGAGTGCCGTCATGACCGCTGCACGAGCCCCCAGCGTTCGATCGTGGCGCGCTCCAGCGGTGCCAGCAGCAGTCGGTCGAGCACCAGCCAGATCAAGCCGATGACGATCATCGCAAAGACGATCACTTCTGTGCGGTAGAAGTCGCGGGCCAGAAACAGCATGTAGCCGAGCCCGACATTGGTGGCGATCATCTCCGCGGCGATCAGTCCGCGCCATGCGAAACCCATGCCGGTACGGATGCCGGTGACGATGTTTGGCAGCGCGCCAGGCAAGAGCACCTGGGTCAGCATCTGCCAGCGTCCGGCACCCAGCGAAGCGGCGGCGTGGCGCAGCGGCATCGGAATGGTCGAGACGCCCAACAGCGTGTTGTAGGCCACGACGAAGAACACTGCGTTGAAGATGACGAAGGTGATGGCGCCGAAACCGTAACCGAACCAGAGTGTCGCGATCGGGATCCAGGCAATGCCAGCCAGCACGGAGAAGAAGCGGAACAGTGGCGTCAGAAAGTCGGAGACGCCCTTACTGACACCCATGGCTATGCCGAGCGGCACGGCGGTGACTATCGCGAGCACCGTGCCGACCGAAACCCGCAGCATGCTGGCGCCGACATGGGCGGCCAGGGAGCCGTTGGCGATAGTTTCCCAACCCGCACGCAGCACGGTCGGAACGTCCGGGAAAATGCGGGGGTTGACGTCGAACGCCGATACAACCACCTGCCACAGCAATACAAGCAACAGCAGTGGCGCGACGAATTTCACCGCCTGCCAAGTCCGCCTGTACGGCACCGGGGAGAAAATAACCGCTTCGTCAGCCATGGCGTGGCTGGCCCGATTTCGTCATGCGGATTTCCGCCTCGTCAGAAACCATCTTTCTCTCGTATCGCCAGCTTGACGCCGGCCTCCGTAAGGTTCGAACTTTCCTGAACTTGTATGCGGGGACGCTCTATAAAAGCGTGTTCAGCGGATGAACTGGTCGATGAAGTCGGCCCCGAGACCGTTCCCGGTATAGTGGGCACGGCATTTGTCGATGCGCGTGAAGACATCGTCATAGCCGATGGTGTTGCCGTCCGGATCGACATAGATCATGGCGCCATTCACCTGGAACAGCGTGATCATTTCCTCCACGTGATCGTCGACCACAAGAGTGTGAGTCTCGCCGGGCGCCTCGTAGACATACCCACCCTCGCGCGCGATCCAGTCATGCTCCAGGTAACGCCACTCGCCTTTCAGAACGAAGCCATGAACAGGGAGAGGATGGCGATGACGCGAAAGCACGCCGGACTTCCGAACCTTAAGAAGGTTCATCCAGTAGCCGCGCGAAACGCACATCAGCAGCGGGCGGAACCAAACATTCTCCTCCACGGGCACCCACACGCGCTCGTCCGCCGGTATCGCATCGGGAATGACGAGTTCCGGCGGGGATTCAGGCGGCTGCGCCTTCCTGTAGGGGACCAACTTCCCGTCGCCGGCATCCGGCTGATGATCTGTCATGCTCCTCCTCCCAAAGGCAGCCCAACCACTTTCAGCGGCACTTCGTCCTGCCGATCCAGACAGGGCGATACCGAAACGGAAATACACTTGAACATATTGACCATAATATGGACAATATGCCCACATTATCGATGGCGTATCGATCAATTGTCAAGCGTCATCGGATGAAGGGATATCCGGCATGAGCAAGACTACCTCCGGTCCAAGGGTTCAGCCTGTGCGCGCGCAAATTCAGGGCACTGCGTCCTTCTCGAAGTTCATGACCGTTCTTCAGGCGATCGCCGATGAACCGACCCGGCTCGATTTCGCGAAGCTGACCAAGATTCTTCCCTATCCACGAGGCACGCTCTATCGCATCGTCACGGCATTGCTGGCCGAAGGGCTTATTGCCGAAAGCCTTGAAAATGGCACCTACCAGCTAGGGCACAGGCTCATTCAGCTGGCTTCACGGAGCTGGGAGACCTCGGATCTGCGCTCCATAGCACGCGACCACATCGAAGCTCTACGCGATGCCACCGGTGAGACAGTCCATCTCGCGGTGCCGAGCGGCAATGGCATGGTTTACATCGACAAGCTGGAAAGCCCCCGTACCGTGCGTATGACATCACGTATCGGCACGCGGGTCGAACTTTATTCTACCTCGGTCGGCAAGGCATATCTGGCAGGATTACCGGAGGAGGAGTGCCGCGCCATTATCGAGGGGATGGATCTGAAGCCACGAACCCGGAACACCATCACTGACGCTGACGCTTTATACGCTGATATCCAGAAAAGCCGCGCGCAAGGATATTCATATGACAACGAAGAAAACGAGGCCGATATCCGCTGCTTTGGCGGCACCATTTTTGATCGTTCGAGGCGGCCAGTCGGCGCGGTAAGCCTCAGCATCCCGATCTATCGCTATAACAAGGAATTGGCAAAAGCATATGTCGAGAAGATTCAGGAGACCGTGCAGGCCATTTCCGACTCTATGGCAACCATTGTTTGAAAACGCGCCGACGCATGAAACCTTGCATTGACCTCTTCTGGTTCGATTGTTATCCAATATATGGTCAACTTACCCATATAGTGAGCATCAAATTTTCTCCTGAAAGAACCGGCCATGTCAGACGCAACCTATAACTTCAGCGGTCGTGTGGCGGTCGTTACGGGAGGGTTGCAGGGGATTGGTGCAGCCATCGTGGCAGCTTACCGGCAAATGGGGGCGACCGTTGTCATCTGGGACATGGCGGCTGAGGATGATCTCGGGGCTGGTCAGCTCAAGGTCGACGTATCGGACGTCGGTTCGGTGGACCGGGCGGCTGACGCAACATTAAATGCGCATGGCAAGCTCGATATCTTGGTCAATAATGCTGGTTTCGCCGGTGCTACGTTGCCGGTCGAAAGATACGATCACGATGCGTGGGGCCACATCATCAATGTCAATCTCACGGGCACTTTCAATGTATGCCGCAGACTCGTGCCAGCGCTGAAAGCGAATGGCTGGGGACGCATCGTCAACATCGCGTCGCTTGCCGGCAAGGAAGGCACCCCGAACGCCGCTGCCTACAGCGCATCAAAGGCAGGCGTGATCGCTCTTACGAAATCCCTTGGCAAGGAGCTTGCCGGAAGCGGCGTCTTGGCGAATGTCGTTGCGCCTGCGGCTGTTGATACAAGTTTGCTCGATCAGATGAGCTCCGAACATGTTGCCGTTATGCTGGCCAAGAGCCCGATGGGTCGTCTGGGTCAGCCGCGGGAGGTTGCCGAAATGGTCCTATGGCTCAGTTCCAACTCGTGCTCGTTCAATACCGGCGCGGTTTTCGACCTCTCGGGCGGGCGTGCCACGTACTGAATTACGACGATCACCGTGAGCATCCGAACGCCTTGCCGCCAGTGAAGCGGCATGGTGTCCGGAATGCTGGCCGCCGATATCGGCGATCCACATGCCGCTGCCGAGAACGAACAGGAAGAGCACATAGGTGGCGTTCCAGAAATAGACCGTCCAGCCGGACATGAAAAAGCCGGTCATGGCAATCAGATAGGCAGTCCGGTAGACGCCTGCCCGTTCGTCGAGCCCCTTCTTGAACGCGACGGTGAGCACGGCCGCGAAGAAGCCGATGACCATGAAGAGCTCGGCCGGTACGCCGTGCCGGACAGCGTCGATGATCCAGAACATGTCGATGCTTGTCGTCATCCAGGACGCGCGCTCCCATTCGTTGAAGCCGACGCCGAAGAGCGGATGCTTCATGGCCGACGCCATTCCGTGATCCCAGATCTGCAGCCGGACGCGTGCCGAGGATTCGTTGAAGGCGAAATAGGAGATGAATATCGCCGGCAGCGAGCGATTGGAGAGCAACTCGGCCGACAGGCCCGCTATGAAGGAGAAGCCGAGAAGGATCTTCCAGCGCTCCTTTATGCTGCCGGCCGCCCAGTTCCAGCCGATGAGCATTCCTTGCGCACCCAGCGCGCTCAGAGGTCCGGAAGAAAGCGAAAAGAATGCCGCGCCGATGACGACTGCGTTGCGTGTCCAGCGACGAAAAAAGCTTTCCTTGTAGCCGAGCACAAGATGGGTGAGCGCAAAGATGCTCGCGGCGCAAACGCCGAACAGGATCGGATGCTCGAAGATCACATGCGCCCGCCGCAATCCCCAGCGCGGATCGAGCATCGCATCTGGAAAGGTCGGATAGATCATGGCGAGGATTTCGCGTGCGAAATTGCGTCCGGTAATCGATTCCAGCATTGCAAAGGGCAGGAGCACGGCCACGATGCGAAACAGAAGCAGCACCGTATTGTAGAAGTCATCAGCATCCCGGATGTAGCAACGGGCGATCATGTAGGCGCCCATGGTCTCGATGAAGATAATACCTCCCGGCTCCAGCGAATAGCTGAAGCCATGCACCGCGATGATGGCCAGGAAGCACCAGAAACAGTAGGCGAGCAGTGCCAAATCCGCGATCCTGATCCGCCCGACCTTCCCGGACAGCCACATGATCAGGCAGGGGATGAGCCACGCGATGAGGACGAAACGGTAGGCAGACATCCTGATCGGCCCGATGGTGATGATCCACGGCACGAGCTGCGAAAGCAGGAAGAGGGTGATCGGCAGCGGCAGCTTCCTGCTGCGGGCGTCGGTGGCGCTCTCCGCCTGCGGCTGAGCACGTGCCCTCGACCGTTCCCTTGCCCGAGGGACCGGGGCTATGCGCTGCGGCATCACGGCTGGCCGCATCGTCCCTGCCTGCGCCCCCATCTGCGCCCTTGTCTGCATGTTGCCGCCCCGTCCGGTCCGTTCATCCGTAGTGAAAACGCGCTCCCCGATGGAGTTACAGCAAGGGGGTGCATCAAGGCGATTAGTCCCTTTGATGGATGCTGGGTGGAATTGTCTTGCCTCTGCGATCGTGAAACTCTGATCGCGATCCTCTCGGCCTTGTGCGCGAGAGGATATGGTCTACCGGGCGGGAATATCCATGAGCCGAGTTCTGCTCGTCACCCACGAGGCCTCGCGGTCGGGCGCGCCGCGGGTGGCACAGCTCGTTGCCGGATGCCTGATGGAGCAGGGACACGATGTCCGGATGGTCTCGCGCCGTGCCGGGCCCCTGATGGCGGAATTCCGGGCAATCGCGCCGACCCGTATGGAGCCCTTGTGGCGGGTGCGCCGACGCCTGTGGGATTTGCCCGGAGCATGGGGCAGGGCTATAGCGCGCGTCTTCGACATGGGCTGCGCCCTGGCCACCCTGCTTTTGGCGCGGCCGGACCTGGTCTATGTCAATTCGTCGTCGGCGGCGATCTATATCCGACCGGCGCGGCTGTTGCGCCTGCCGGKGGKGCTGCATTTCCATGAATCCGCGGAGGTGTTCGGCCCTTTCCTGGAACAGGCCGCTATTGCCGTGATGCCGGCCGGCATTGCCCTCGTCGCCTGCTCGCCAAGCGTGGGAGGCGATCTCGAACGGCTTCATGCCGGCAAGCCCGTTGCCCTCCTGCCTTCCATACCGGACGGCGCCCGTGTGTTAACACTGTCATCGGAGCCGCCGGGCCGGGATTATACGCCGCAAGAATTCGTCGTCGGCTGCTGCGGTCGCGTCGAGCATCGCAAGGGAGCCGATCTGTGGGTCGAGGCGTACCGGCGGGTACGGCAAGCCCTCCCTGAGCTTCCGTTGCGCTTCCTCTGGGTGGGGGAGGGTGCTCCCCCTGAAGGGGCGGAGAAGATCGAGGGGATTGAATTCCTCGGCCCTTCGGACAATCCCTACGCCCATATGCGGCACTTCACCGTTGCCACGCTGCCGTCGCGGGACGATCCGTTTCCGCTGGTGGTGATGGAGGCGATGCTCCTCGGCAGGCCGATCGTCGCCTTCGCCGTTGGCGGCGTATCCGACCAGATCGGTGATGCAGGCATCCTGGTCCCGCCCGGCGACGTGGAAGGCTTTGCAAGCGCGATCGTGGATCTGCTTTCGGACGAAGTAAAACGGCTCGAGCTCGGCGAAAGGGCGATGCGGCGGGCGCAGAGGGAATTTTCCCGCGAGGCATTCGCCGCGCGGCTGGCGGCCATAGTGGAGGGAGCGCTCGGCACTGCGGCGCGCTGCGCGGATGCGGGAGCGATCAAGGAGGAGGCCCAGGCATGACCGTGAAGCAGCAAGGCGTATCCCTCGTCTGCGTCTTCAACAATCCCGAGGTCCGCCGGGATTGCCTCGACCGATCGATCGCGGGCCGGGCGGAGATTGATTTCATCCCTGTCGACAATACCGCCCACGCTTTCACCACGGCCGGCGCAGCCCTCAATCACGGGGCGCGGAAGGCTCGGCACGACGTCGTGATATTTGTGCATCAGGATGTCTACCTGCATTCGATCGACCGTCTCCTTGAAGCGGCCGCGCTGCTTCGGAAAGAAGGCCGATGGGGAATGCTCGGCGCGCTCGGGGTGACCTCCGCCGGTGCCCTCGTCGGACGGATTCGCGACCGCGTCCAGCTCCTGGGAAGATCGGCGCCGCATCCCGTTCCCGTCGACAGCCTGGACGAGGTGCTTTTCATGGTTCGGCGCAATCTCGTTCTGGAGGATCCGCTGTCGGAGCATCAGGACCTTGCCTGGCACACTTATGCCGTCGAATACGGGTTGCGGGTGAAGGCGCACGGGCTCGAGGTGGGTGCGGTCGATCTCGCTATCACCCATAACAGCATGACGACCAATCTGGCCCGGCTCGATGTCGCCCATCGGAAAGTCGCCGCCATGCATCCCGGTGCTGTTCCGGTTCGCACCACCTGCGGCACGGTGGGCGGCGACGAGAGGGACCGCATGCGCACATGGCCGGTCATCGGCCGCCATGGCTGGCGCTATCAATGGCTGCAGGAATCCCTGCTTGCGACGCGGGCACGGTGGCAGCTGCGTCTTCCCGCAGTGATCTGCGACATCCGCCGCGATGTCGACCTGCTCGAGGTCGGGCACGGCCGTGTGCTGCATGTGGTCAATGTCGACGGAGACGGCAGTTTCGCGCCTTATGAGACGGAGCCGCTGCGGCTATTGCGCCGGGGCGGCGCAGTCTGCCTCCGGGCTGTCGCTTCGCCTGTGGAGCTCGTTGCCGCTTTGCGGGAGGTGCCGGGAAAGGATTCTGCACTCGTCACCCATCTTTCCATGACTGATCTCGCGCCTTTGCGGATGTTGCTGCAGGACAGCCCCGTGCCGGCGCTTATCGGTGTGCATGACGGCATGTTGTGGCTCGTGACGGGACCTGCCGCCGCGCGCTTGCCTTCGGCATGGCAGCAAAGGCGCGCCATTCCGCTCGGCGGGGGCGGGCGCGTCGGATGGCGGTCGGAGCCTGAATTACTAGATATCTGAACATTACCGAAGCAGCGGACGATGGCTTCTGATCCAGCGCAGGCCCGCCCCGACGTGACTGCGCAGCGCAAAGACGGCCAAGTGCCATGTGGAAGGACGATGCGGAGCTCTGGCCAGCACCTCCAGCACCTTGCGCCGCGCGGTGCGGAAGTCTCCGACACGCTGTCTTGCGAATGTGCCATGGGTGACCGAAGGGCTTAGTTCGCTGTGCCGGACAGTGGCAGGCGCGCTGCGGCCCGACATGACCTGCCAGAGACAGAGGCCGAGATCGCCTTCCTCGGCAAGGCTTGCAGCCGCCGGAATGGGATGCGGTGAATGGATGAGCGCATCCGTCTGCGCATAGACGAGACCAAGCCTGTCCAACCATCCTGCACCGACATTGCGGGCAAGCAGCCGCTCCCGCAGTGCGTTTCCCAGCGCCTTACGCTTTTCCGGTTCCCGCATCAGAGTAACAGCGCGCTCGATATAGTCCTCCCGGCTGGCAGGATTGGAAAGGATTTCCCAAAGCGCGTCGTCATTGGCGACGAGCAAGGGGCTGAGGGGTGCGGGGGCGGGCACGACCGGCAGGCCAGCCAGCGCCGCTTCCAGCAGTGCTGTTTGCGAGCCGAAAGGGAAGCTTTCAAGATAGATGTCGGCCGCCGCGCGGTAAGCGGAAGGGTCCTCGATTTCCCCGACGAAATGCAGACGCGGATGCAATGGGCCGGCGATGTGACGGGCAATCCCTTCCGCGCTTTCTCCGACGACGTAGAGATGCGCCCTCGACTCGCGGTCAAGGATCGATGCTGCCACCGCTACGAAATCATGTTCGCCGCAGGACCGGTATTTCTCGGCCCTCCCGACACTGATCAGGACGACCTCGTCTTCTCCCATGCCAAGCTCGTGACGGACAGCCTTATTGTCCGGTAGCACCGGAGGGTGGGCCAGCGGAACAGGAAGGACGACGCCGCGCTGCAGGAAGCGTCTGTCAAGCGAATGGGAAATGGAAGCGCTGCGCAGATTGATTACGAGGTCGGTCACCGAACTGCCGAGCCAGAATATGTGTTCGGCATGATTCASCMCCGCCMCCGGCGGCAGCCCGCCGACCGCAAAGGCGACGACAGGCAGTACATCCCAGGCGGAATGATGGAGCACGACGAGATCGGCATCCCGTCTCGCCAGACGCCGTAGGAAAAGCGCGCGTTCCATGCGCGAAGAGGTTTCGGGCAGCCTCGTTATCGTGCCGCCGCTTCGACTTATCGCCTCCTTGACGCCCGGCGGTATCGGAACATCGTCCTGAAAGGCGAGCACGATCGAATGGCGGGACGTATGATCCTCACGCGCCCAATGCATCAGAGTGCGGGTGTGGCCGCCTATGCTGCTGACGCGGTCGATATAATGCAGGACGCGGCGGACGTTATCGGGCTCGACCGGTTCGTCGCCGTCGCTCTCGGCAGGCTCCTTTAGCTCTGCCCCGATATGCAGGGCGAGGTTTTCGATGGCGCCGTCGGCGAAGCGGCCCGTGTGGGACGTGGCCGCGAACTGGGCGGCGGCTTCGATCTTGCGCAGAACGGTTTCCGGCTTCGAAAGATTCGAGCGCATCCCGATCTCGCCCAACAGCCATTCATAGGCATCGCTGTTGGCCGCCAGAAACTGTTCCGTTCCGATCGGCAATGTCCCCAAACGACGGCTCCCCTGACCCTGGTCATCCGGTTCCAATGCTGGAAATGCGAGCCGATAATGCAAGACAGAAGGTCGTCTAGCCCGATAGTCCTACCGGCTTAGCGCCTGGCGATCGCTCGCAGAACGGACCTACGTCGCCCGCCGCCCGGCTCTGCTTCGGGTGGAGTGGATCCTAAACCTCATAAGCCTTTCGACGGCGGCGCTACCGAATTTTCTGTCCTTTACCGGCTTGGCGAAAAGCAATCTGCTTCCGTCATGTATTCGGGCTTTGGGCCGCGGGTTCTGCGGAACGGGAGTGGGGCAGGATGATCGCTTCGAATGTCGTCCTGGGTGATGATGTCGTCATTCATCATCGGGACCTGGTCAATCTTTATGGCTGCACGATCGGTGCGGGTACGCGCATCGGCGCCTTCGTGGAAATCCAGAAGAACGCCGAGATCGGCCGCAACTGCAAGATCTCCAGTCATTCCTTCATCTGCGAAGGCGTGTCGCTGGAGGACGGCGTCTTTATCGGTCACGGCGTCATGTTCACCAACGATCTCTATCCACAGGCCGTCAACAGCGACGGTAATCTGCAGACCGAGGAAGACTGGTCCGTGATCCCGACAAGGGTGCGCCGGCGGGCCTCGATCGGCAGCAACGCGACCATTCTGCCGGGCGTGACGATCGGGCGCGAGGCGCTGGTGGGCGCCGGCGCGGTGGTGACCCAGGACGTGCCGGACTTCGCCATCGTCGCGGGCGTGCCGGCGAAGATAGTCGGCACGACGGGCAGCACGGTTTCGCCGCGCGTGGTTAGCGGAGGCGCGTTATGATTGGGATCGGCGTCGTCGGATACGGCTATTGGGGGCCGAACCTCGTCCGCAACTTCTCCGAGACCGCAGGTGCGAAGCTTATCTCGGTCTGCGATCTGAGGCTGGAGCGTCTGTCCGCCGTGCGCGACCGTTATCCCGCGGTCGAAATCACGGACGATTTCGAGGCGCTGCTACGCGATCCGCGCATCGATGCAATTGCGATCGCCACGCCGGTTTCCTCCCATTTCCGGCTTGCCATGCGGGCGCTTATGGCCGGCAAGCATGTCTTCGTGGAAAAGCCTATCGCCTCGACGGTGGAAGAGGCGCAGAGGCTTGTCGACGAGGCGGCCAAACGAAGGCTGGTGCTCGCCGTCGACCACACCTTCATCCATACCGGTGCCGTCCGCAAGCTGCGCGAGATCGTGCAGGACGGATTGGGCGAGGTCTATTACTATGATTCCGTGCGCGTGAATCTCGGGCTTTTCCAGCATGATGTGAGCGTCGTGTGGGACCTGGCGGTGCACGACCTTTCGATCATGGATTTCGTCTTGCAGGAGAAGGCTGTCGCTGTCTCGGCCACCGGCATGAGCCACGTCGCCGGCGAGCCGGAGAACATCGCCTATCTCAACCTCTTCTTCGATTCCAAGCTGATCGCCCATGTCCATGTGAACTGGCTGGCGCCGGTGAAGGTGCGCCGGACGCTGATCGGCGGCAGTCGGAAAATGATCGTCTACGACGATCTGGAGCCGAGCGAGAAGATCAAGGTCTACGACAAGGGCATCACCCTCAACGGCAATCCGCAGAAGAACGGCGAGAAGGTCTATCAGATGCTGGTCGGCTATCGCACCGGCGACATGTGGGCGCCGCACCTGAATGTAACCGAGGCGCTCGCCTCCGAGCTGCGCCAATTCGTCGATTGCATCGATCGGGCCGAAACGCCCGAGGCCGACGGTCAGGCGGGCCTGCGTGTGGTCAGGATACTGGAAGCGGCCACCCTTTCACTAACGCAGCGCGGCCGTGTCATTGAGCTTGAACAGGCGAGGTGCGTGGCATGATGCCCTTTCTCGATCTCAAGGCGCAATATGTCAGCATCAAGGACGAGCTCGACGCGGCAGTGCTGAAGGTGCTGGCTTCCGGCGCTTATGTGCTGGGCGACGAGGTTGCGGCTTTCGAGGATGAATTCGCGGCCTATTGCGGCGTGAAGCATGCGATCGCCGTCAATACCGGCACCAGCGCCCTGCATCTGGCGCTGCTTGCCGCCGGTGTCGGGCCGGGCTGCGAGGTGATCACCGTGCCTTTCACCTTCGTCGCCAGTGTATCGGCCATCAGCTACACGGGCGCACGACCGGTCTTTGTCGATATCGACCCGGTCACTTTCACCATGGACCCTGCCGCAATCCAGGCGGCAATCACGCCCCGAACCAAAGCGATCCTGCCAGTCCATCTCTACGGCCAGATGGCGGAGATGGATGCGATCATGGAGATCGCGGAGAGGCACGGATTGCCTGTCATCGAGGATGCCTGCCAGGCGCATGGCGCCGAATATAGGGGGCGGCGCGCCGGCTCCGTCGGCCTCTCAGGCTGCTTCAGCTTCTATCCCGGCAAGAATCTTGGTGCCTGCGGCGAAGGCGGAATGGTCGTGACCAGTGACGACGAGCAGATGAGACAGATCCGTATGCTGCGCGACTGGGGGCAGGAACGGCGCTATCACCATGTCCTGAAGGGCTTCAATTACCGTATGGACGGCATCCAGGGCGCAGTATTGCGCGTGAAGCTCAGATATCTCGAAGACTGGACCGAGGCGCGGCGCCGGCATGCGCGGCACTATTCGCGGCTGCTTTCCACCTCGCCCTCGGTAATAAAGCCCGCGGAACTGCCGGACCGCCGGCATGTCTATCACATCTATGCGGTTCGGACGGGTGATCGGGACGGCTTGCAACACCGTCTCATTGCGGCCGGTATCCCCACCGGTCTGCATTATCCGATCCCCGTCCATCTTCAAAAGGCGCATGCCGATCTCGGCCACAGGGCAGGCGATTTCCCGGAGTCGGAGGCGGCTGCAAGGCAAGTGCTCTCGCTGCCCATCTATCCCGAAATGAATGCCGAGCAGGTAGAATGGGTGGCCGCGGCCATAGACGGGGTCGCCTATGCAGCATGAGCCCAAGCGGCCCGGCCGTATCGTCGAGGCGGTCCATGGCCGGCGGCAGGCGCCTGCCGATCCGGAGTTCGAAAGCGGCCTTTCGCAGGCGTTGAAAACATCCTACGGGACGTCAGGGCTTATCGAGCTTTATGCACGCTTCGTGAACGGTGACGGTTTTCTGGACGCGATGATGCGGCGATCGATCCTGCGCGCGCTGGCCATAAGCTGCGGGCAGGGGCTGCAGGTGAGCAGCGGCGCCGGCTTCAAGCATCCCGAGACATTCGAGATCGGCAACGGCGTCTTCATCGGCGCGCAGGCCTATATCCAGGGCCGTTTCGACGGCACATGCGTGATCGGCGATCACGTGTGGATCGGTCCGCAAGCCTATTTCGACGCGCGTGACCTGGTGCTGGAGGAGCATGTCGGCTGGGGGCCGGGCGCCAAGGTATTGGGTTCCGCGCATACCGGCTTTCCCATCGACGTCCCGATCGTCGCCACTGATCTCGAAATCCGCCCGGTCCGCATCGAGGCATGGGCCGATATCGGCACCAATGCCACCATCCTTCCGGGCGTGACGGTGGGTAAGGGCGCGATCGTTGGGGCGGGGGCAGTGGTGACCGAGGATGTGGAACCCTTCTCCATCGTGGCAGGTGTGCCGGCACGGTTCCTGCGCTGGCGCGATCGACATGAAGTCTCTGAATCGGTTTCGCAAGGCGAGTGGGCAAGGCAATGAAAGACAAGCGGATTTTGATCACCGGCGGTGCCGGTCTCATCGGCTCGCACATCGCCGATCTGACAGCGCGCGAGGGGCCGAGCGAGATCATCATTCTCGACAATTTCGTCCGCGGGCGGCGCGAGAACCTGGCAGAGGCGATGCGCGTCATGCCGCTGACCATCGTCGAGGGCGACATCCGCGACCGGCCGCTTCTGGCGGAATTGTTCGAGGGCGTGGACATCGTCTTCCATCAGGCCGCCATCCGCATCACGCAGTGCGCCGAGGAGCCGAGGCTTGCTTTCGACGTTCTGGCCGCCGGCACCTTCGACGTGCTGGAGGCGGCGGTAAATGCCGGCGTGAAGAAGGTCGTGGCTGCATCCTCGGCCTCCGTGCTCGGGCTTGCTGAAATCTTTCCGACAGACGAGAACCATCACCCCTACAACAACCGCACCATCTACGGCGCGGCCAAGACCTTCAACGAGGGGCTCCTGCGCTCCTTCAACGAGATGTACGGGCTCGACTATGTCGCGCTGCGCTACTTCAACGTCTACGGGCCGCGCATGGACGTCCATGGCGTCTATACGGAGGTGCTGATCCGCTGGATGGAGCGGATCGCCGCCGGCCAGCCGCCGCTAATCCATGGCGACGGCTTGCAGACCATGGATTTCGTCCATGTGCATGACATCGCCCGCGCCAATGTCTTGGCCGCGAAGTCAGACGTCACCGATGAGGTCTTCAACGTCGCGAGCGGCGCGGAAACGAGCCTGCGTGAACTGGCCGACAAGCTGATCCGCATCATGGGTTCGACCGTCGAGCCTCAGCATGCGCCGGCGCGCAAGGTGAATGCCGTAACGCGCCGCCATGCCGACATCAGCAAGACGAAGCGGCTGCTCGGCTTCGAAGCCGAGGTGGAACTCGATGATGGCCTGCGCGACCTCGTCGCCTGGTGGCGGACCGAGCGCGCACTTGCGGCGGAGGCGGCGGCATGACGCGCGCGTTCAGGAAAATACCTGTGGCACGGCCGGTGCTTGACGAGCGCGAGGCGGAAGCCGCGCGTCGCGTCATCCTCTCGGGTTGGGTGACACAAGGGCCGGAAGTAGCTGTTTTCGAAAAGGATTTCGCCGGGTTCACCGGTGCGCCATATGCCTGCGCGGTGTCGAATTGCACGACGGCGCTGCATCTGGCTTTGAGGGCAGTCGGCGTCGGGCCGGGGCATGAGGTCATCACCGTCAGTCATTCCTTCATCGCGACGGCCAACGCCATCCGCTATTGCGATGCGGTGCCGGTTTTCGTCGATATCGAGGCGGACGGCTTCAACATTGATCCCGATCTCATTGAAGCCGCGATCACGCCGGCGACGAAAGCCATCCTGTGCGTGCACCAACTCGGCATGCCCTGCGACCTGAAGCGTATCCTTGCGATTGCGGCTCGCCACGGCCTGCCGGTGATCGAGGACGCGGCCTGCGCGACGGGCAGCGAAATCCTCTTCGATGGTAAGTGGGAGAAGATCGGAAAGCCGCATGGCGACATCGCCTGCTTCTCCTTCCATCCGCGCAAGGTGGTCACAACCGGCGACGGCGGCATGTTGACGACTGCCAATCCCGAATACGATGCGAAATTCCGCCTCTGGCGCCAGCATTCCATGAGCGTCAGCGACACTGTGCGGCACGGTTCGCGCGATGTCGTCTTCGAAGCCTATCCGGAACTTGGCTACAATTACCGCATGACCGACATGCAGGCCGCCGTCGGGCGCGAGCAGCTTGCGCGGCTGTCGGAGATCATCGCCCAGCGCCGCGCGCTCGCCGCCGGCTATCGGCACCGGCTCGAGGGCGTTTCCGGCCTCTGCCTACCGAAGGAGCCGGCCTGGGCGCGCAGCAATTGGCAGAGCTATTGCGTAAAGCTGCCTGCCAGAAGCGACCAGCCGGCGGTGATGCAGGCGCTTCTCGATCGGGGCGTATCGACACGGCGCGGCATCATGAACGCCCATCTGGAACCAGCCTATTCCGACGGTGCTTCTTCACGCATCGCTTCAGGCATGGAACGCAGCGTCGCCGCGCAGGAGCATGCGATCATCCTGCCGCTCTATGCACAAATGGATGATGCCGACCTAGATTATGTGGCCGATACGCTCAAGGATATTCTGAGCGCCGGCGGCTAAGCGAGTCACCGAACTGCTCGATTTACCCGCACCGCCAGGACGCGAAGCGGCGTCGGCAGGGATTCGGGCGGCAGCAGCGTCAGGAGCAAACGCAGCGAATAGATGCCGGCTATACCGGTAACTAACGCCCCCGCTGCCGTCGCCTGCCAGAACGGCAGCAGATAGAACGCGCCGAAGACTGCGGCCGATGCCGGCAGGAAGACGAGGCCCAACTTCACATTCTCCGTCGACCAGCGGAAGCCGCTCAACCTGCCGGCGATGAGATAGATCAGCACGCCGTGCCAGACATAGAGGCCGAAGAAGGCGACGCCCGCGCCGTCCGGTCCGATCAGCGGCACCAGCAGCCAGGCAAGCCCGACATGCACCACCGTCGCTGCCACCTCGGTCCAGAAGAAGATCTGCCGCGCGCCCTTGGCAAGCACGATGAAGCCCATCGGCCAGGCGATGATCCGGAGCATCATGCCGAGGCATATCCAGCGCAGCAGATCGACGGCCGGGGCGAATTCGGCAGAATAGAAGAGTGTGACGACGAAAGGTGCCACCGTCAGCGTGCCGAGCACGCCGGGACCGGCCAGTAGCATGCTGATCTGCGCCTGCTCGTTGACGAGCCTGTTGCATTCGGGATGGTCGTCGGCAACCGCGGTAAGGCGCGGGTAGAAGTCTGTGCCCATGGCCTGCAGGATGAAGCTGGCATAGAGGCCGCCGAGCGCCCAGGCCGCCTGATAGAGACCGGCCGCATCCACACCCTCATGCTTCAGGACGATGATGCGCACGGCATAGGCTGCACCCACCGTCAGCACTGCGCTCGCCATGAAGACGATGCCGAGCTTCATCAGAGCTGCCGTTTCATCCCGGACCTCGCGCACCGACATCTTCGGTGCCGGTATCCGGACCTTGCGCGCATACCACCAGGATGTGGCCACTGAGACGGCGGCCATGGCGACCAGAGCGGGCACGATGCCCTGCTCGCCGAACCAGTAGACCAGTGGAATACTGATGACCGTGCTGAACAGGGCCGCCAGCATGTTGATGCGGGCGAGATCGCCGATCCTCCGCATTCCCTGGATCAGCGCCATCTGTCCGGCCGAGATGAGCCTGAAGAAGACAGCGGCGGCAAGGAGCAGGACGCCTGCCCCATGGGCGTTATCCTCGAAGGTGAGGCGCGCCACCGGCATGGCGAAGCCCGCAAGAAGCAGCGCACCGATGAGCCCAAGCACGACCGAGATGCGCCTGAGCACGGTCGCCGTGCGCGCGATGCGGTTTTCGTCGGCGCTGCCTGCCGCTTCGGCGATCTGACGGACGCCGCTCGATTGCACGCCGAAGCCGGCAAGGGTTTGCGTCAGGTCGGCGATCGAGGTGTAAAGTCCCATCAGGCCGACGCCGCCAGGCCCCAGCAGTATGGCCATCGCCTTGTTGCGGATGATGGCGAAGAGGATATTCACCAGAGATGAGCCGCCGATCATGACGGTCGATTTCAGGATCTGGGTATAGGTCTGTTCGCCGGTCTGGCTTGCGATTGCCATCGGTCCTAGACCTTGCGGCTCTCGGGAACCAGCCGCCGCGCTGCCGTCTCTGCGCTCAAGTGCCAGTCCGGCAATTGCCATCCGAATGTTGCTTCGAATTTGTCGCCGGAAAGACGGGAATTCGTGGGCCGCCTGACCTTGGAGGAATGATCCGCGACGGGGATGTCAAACACGTCGGCGTAGGACCCTTCCGCGATGCTGCTCGGATAAAGCCGCGTGCCGCTACCCCCGGCGAGAAAAATACCCTTCATTGCGCCCCCAAATAACAGCAACGTCCGTCGGCTTCCGATTACTGACCGATGTCCTCCGGCTTCTGCGACGGCAGAAAGCTCACCTTGAGGACATCGCCCGGCAAAAGCACCGTGGCTTCGTCTGCTTCGATCTCGCTGGCATCGCCTGCCTTCTTCCTGGTGATCGTGAATTCGACCGTCCGGTCCTCGCCGGGAAGGCCAGCCGTTGATTGCGAGGCGAGGGTTTCGAGCAACAGCTTCTGCGCCATGTCGCGCTTGAAGCGTAACTGGTCGAGACTGGCTTCCTCGCGCTGGAGTTCCGCAGCGACGTCGGTCTGAAACTGGTCACGAAGCCCTTCCAGGCTGCGCGTGGCCTCCGTTATGCTCTGCCGGGCACGCATGACAGCCGTGACCTGATCGAGCCGGTCGGCGCGGAAACCTGCCAGGAGTCGCTCCAGATCCGACTGGCGCGAGGCGATAGCGATGCCTTTTTCGACAAGCGTCTTGACGCCAGCCAATTCCTTCTCGCCGGAGGCGATGCCGAGGTCGGCTGCCTTGATCTTCTCGTTCAATACGTCGATCTCGGCACTCAGGAGATCGCGCAGTTCGGAGAGCGACTTGGCCTGCCGCTCCAGCCCGTTGGCGCGCGCCTTGAAGATGATCTTCTCCTTCGCGTAGACTTGTGCGGCCAGCTTCGCCAACGGTCCGGTCGCGGGCACGGGCGGAAAGGCTATGGTGCTTGCGCCGGTGAGTTCGGCCTCGAGCCGCGCGATCTTTGACTGGCTGCGCAGGATTTCGTTGTCGGTGCTCTGCAGTTCACTGATGAGCCGTATCTGCTCCTGCGATTTCGTTCCCTCTGCATCGCGATATTCGCCGCCGGCCAGGGCCAGCGTCTGCAGCACCGTCATGCCGGAGCGGAACTGGTATTGGCCTGGCGCATTGACGTCGCCCACCACATAGACCGGGGGAAATTCGACGATCTCCACCGTCGTGTCCGGCTTGCGCACAAGCCCGATCTGATCCTGGAGCCTTGTAGCGATTGCGTCGGCGAGGTCAGAGCTGTTGAGTTCGCCGACTGCGACGGCACCGATCACCGGCAGGACGATCGTGCCCTCGGAGGTTACTGCGAACTCGCCTCCAAGGGCGTCCCAACGCTGATATTCGCCCTCGGTCGGATTCCATTTCACGACGGTAAGGCGCAGCTTGGTCTGTGGGGCAAGCTGGGCCGCAGCTTGTGTAAGCGAGATGCCGGATATGGCACAGAATGCGGTGCCAGCTACCAGCAGCCGGACGAACTGGCTCGATGCGAAAAGGCGTGATCCACCCATCAAAATGCTCCACCTGCCATCCGGCTGGAACCGCGCCCCCATGGCGGGTCCTGGGCACTTGCAGTCTGCGGATTTACGCAAAGCTTGAGAAGTGGGAGACAGACGCTCGGGCCTCATACAAACTGCGAGGCGAGGGTGGAGCACTGCTTAATTGGAGGCGGTCCGGCGATGTCGGCGTGAGTGTTTCTAAGCACAATGGCGAGGGAGAAAACCCGCCATATACCGTCCACCTACTCCCTTGGTCGGAGCGTGTGGACGTGCCTCCTTGGCTTCGCCGGCGGCCAAGATCGCCTAAACCGTTCGACTAGAAGGAAACCACGCCCGTGCTGATCATTTTAGGGAGTGGCGGGATTGGCCAGCATGGTCCAGCTTCATCCTCTTTGCGAAAACAAAGGAACATGAAGAAAGCAAAAATGGGTAATGGAAAGGTGCAAATAGATAGAGGTTCATCCTTTTACCGCTTTCGCGGTAAAGCTGAAGCTCGGCCACAATGATGTCATATCGGGAGATTTCCTAAATCGACCGATCTATGTCTTTGCGTTGCTATTTGGATATAGGATTCATGACGGCGAGGCCGGACTGAACGAAACAATTCCAAAGGTGACGCATGCCCGAACCGGACGTCGAGAATTGCAGGGAGCCCGGAATCCGCGCGGCGGGCGGGCCGCGGGCCCATGCAGAGCCCAGGCGCGTTGTCCTGTTCATTGCCGCACAGGGTACGGTGCCGGAATGTCTGGTCTGGTCGCTTGAGCGGGAATATCCTTGGGTAACGGTAAGGCAGGTGGAAACAATCGAGGAGGCATGCGCTTCCTTCGGCCACATGGTGGCGCTGATCCTTGTCGATCCGGCCCTTCTGCGGTCGGCGGAAGAAGCATCTGCCGAACTCGCACGCCAGCATCCGACGGCGCTGACCGCGCTGCTTGAACTCGACAGTCACAATCCGTCCTACTCATTGGCGGAGATATTCGGCTCCCGCCTCGTGCGCGGCGTTCTGCCGATGAACCTGAAGCTCGATGTCTGGCTTTCGGTCATCGGGCTGATGCTGCGCGGCGGCGAATATTTTCCGACCGGCATGTTCCACTTGCATGCCAGGAGAATGAGCGACGGCCATAATTCGGGAATCCGACCGGGCGGTCTGAACGGCACGAGCGAGCGTCTGGCCGATCTGACGAGCAGGGAATATCAGATCCTGGAAATGGTCTCGCGCGGCATGCAGAACAAGACAATCGCCGCGGAGTTCCGTCTGTCCGAACATACGGTGAAGATCCATCTGCACAACATCATCAGCAAGCTCGGCGCTCACAATCGCACCGAGGCCGCCGCGCGCTTTCGCGACCATCAGGATCGCATGGCCTTTGCAGGTCGCGACATCCGCTGAAAGGGTGACCGCACAAAAGCGCGGTTCATGAATCCTTGCTCAAGCCCTTCAATTGTTCCTGCCGCGCCTTTTTCGCAATCTTCGAACGCTTCTGGGCATATTCCGGGGCTACCATCGGATAATCGGCGGGAAGATTCCAGCGGATGCGGTATTGCTCCGGGGTGAGGCCGTGCTTTTGCATCAGATGACGCCGGAGAGAACGGAACTTCTGACCGTCCTCTAGCGAAATGATGTATTCCGGCGTGATGGAGTCTTTGATCGGTACCGCAGGACGCCGCTTCTCGGCTGCCGGCTTTGCCTCAGGGTTGCCGAGGACGGTGATCGTACTGGATACGCTTTCTATCAGGTCGAACAGATCGGACGTGGTCAACCTGTTCCGGGCGGCAAACGCCTTGACGATGCGCGCGGTGATCTGCAGCACACCTGTGCGTTCCGTCTCATCCATCTCTTCTCATCGCTCCATTTGATGGGAAAAACGACAACTACGGGTTGGACCGGGTTTTGGAACCGCTTGAAACCCCACGCCACCAACGGTTGAAAACACGGTAAAAAAAGAGTTAGCGCCCGATGGCCGCCACTGGAAGATGGTGAACGCCGCGAAATAGGCATCCCGGCTGGTTTTCCCTAGGAAATGTGTTCCATCTGGAACATGGATTTCCCTGCAATGTCAAAGACCAAGCCCGGCCTGGATCGAGAACATGCGAGAGACGGAGGGTATTTCGACCGGAACTGAAATGATATCCCGCTGGCTCAACGCTTGCCTGATCCCGTGCGGGTTTGTCCGCGGTTTTGCCTGCTGCCACCGGAAATTTGCTCGATGGCCGCGCCGCTATGGCCTTGGAACGCAGGGATTGCCCCGGCGAGGGTTATCCACTTAATCACTACTAATTCTATAGACATTAGTTGACAGGTCCTCGCTTTCCTCTTACCTTTCGACAACTGCCGCCTATCGCCAATGAATCGAATCCTGCCGGATGCAGGATCCAGGAGGTGACGATGACGCAGAGTGCAGCATACCTTCCGGCAAGGGCCGGGAACGCTCCCAGATGCCATGGCGGCGTCCTGGGGATGGTTTGACAAGAGGCCGAGTTCCCGGGGCGCCAGCCCATTCCATCGACAATCGTTGACCTGCAACGACTTGGTGCAGCTTGGAGTTTGCTGCCCGTCGGGCCGTGAGTCACGATCCAAAACCATGACAGGAGACTGCCATGACACGAGTTCTGCCCGCACTTCATGAAGGCCACGCGCCGATCTTCCTGCATCTGGCGTTTCAGGAGGCCATCGAAGCTTATGAGGACTGGAAGCCGGGGACGAAAGAGCCTGCCGTCGAATTCGAGGGAAGGCTCGTCCCGATCAGCTCGATCTTCGGGCGGATGAGGACTTGCAACGACATCCTGCCCATCCGTTCACTGGAGGCCGTCCGGTCGATCACCGGCGATCTCGCCGGCGAACCGGATGGCCGCGAGGTCACCTATGCGGCGGCGGCCTTCATCCTACGGGCGCTGTGCCTCGAACGGTTGAAGGCGCCTGCCATCCATCGCAAATCTGCCGCTCGCCTCTGGCGAGCCGGAAAGGAGATCGCCCGATGAGCATCCGGCAATCCACCGATACCCGACGGCAGGGTGAGATGCAGATGGTTCCGGCGACGGGCGGGGCGCTCGTGGCTTATCTGATCTTCCTGCTTTCCTTCGGGTTTACCGCCGCAGTCGTCCTGGGGATCATCCCTTGAGAAGGGCGGCAAAAGACCGGCAGGCAACGCGCATCGAGCACATGGCCCGTTCGCGGGCATCAGGCGGAGGAGAAACGCCATGACCATCGAATTCACTTATGTGCCCAGGACGAGTTTCGGTTCGGAAGGTGATGCGTCGTTTTTTGAGATCGACGAAGCGCGGAACATGCTGGAATTGCTGGAAGAGGTTGGATTCAGCCGGGTCGTCATAGACGATATCGGCGGCATCCTTTCCAATCTCGACCTGGCCGGACAGACGGCCCGCCAGACGCGGTCTCTCGATATCGTGGTGACGCATTGGGCTGGCGTCGTGTCGCCCGTCGCGGCTGCTCAGCAGATCGCTGCGATCGACAGAACCGCCGGCGGTCGCGTGTCGCTGCGCATCCCGTCCGAGGCCTCATATGAGGAAGACAGCGGCGATACGTCTCTGGCCCATGCCGAATTCGTATCGCTCGCCCATGCCGAGCTCATGGCGCGCACCGACGAATATCTCATGCTGCTGAAGCGGCTGTGGTCGAATGACGAGCCCTTCGACTATGAAGGCGCTTATCATCGGGTGAAGGACGGATTCGTGGGTCGCAAGAGCCCTTATGCGGCATCCCTCCCGCTCAGGATGACCGGGCTTTCCGGCACCTCGCTCAAGGTTGCGGGCCGGCATGCGGACGTCTTCGAACTGCCTCCGGCCAATCCGCTGGGCCTGGTCCGGCTTATGGAGCGGCTGCGCGTTGCGGCGTCCGAATTCGGCCGCGGCGGCAAGATCAGCTTTGCGCTGCCGGTGGATGTC
Organism: Mesorhizobium sp. J18; assembly: GCF_007829525.1. Taxonomy (GTDB): domain Bacteria; phylum Pseudomonadota; class Alphaproteobacteria; order Rhizobiales; family Rhizobiaceae; genus VLJP01. The sequence goes on along the minus strand of NZ_VLJP01000018.1, from coordinate 6,758 downwards.
TCCCGGTTCGGAATGCAGGGACCGTCTTCGCCGACCGCCGAGGAGGGCGAATCCGAGGTCGTGTGTCTGCCCGGCGATCCGGCCGGGATCGCTCGCCGGCTCSCCGCCTATTCCGATATCGGCGTGAGCGAATTCATGGTCCATGGACTCGATACGCAGCAGGCGATCTCGGACTTTGCCGAAAAGGTGATGCCGCTCGTCGAGGTTCGGACGCGCGGAGCCCACATGACCGACCTGCCCGGAGCGCGCATTTCGCATATTCCGGGATACCTGCCGAGACACCGCCGTTCCTGACGGCGGTGAGTGAGCAAGCAGGGGGAGGGCTATGGTTATAGAACCTGTGGTGAGGAGATGGAGGTACTCATGCACCTTAAAACATCAAGCTTGCAAGGCGGTATGGGATATTTAAGTCACTGCTATATACCGATAAACGGTACCGTATACTTAGACTTCTATTTGTTTCCTGAATATAGATCGTCCGAGTCTGGATGCTGGATGACGCGCGCGTTGAAAGAAGTCGATGGGATCTTCTTTTAGACGCATACGTTGTCCTTTAGTTAAGAAGGCGCCGTAAAGAGTGCTGTAAACCCTAAATCGGACAGACCTTTGTATCTTTTCGATAGATCGAGATTGAGTAATAGCCGCATCCGCAGAAACACTTTGGTATCCATTAATTTGTTTGGCTGGTGGCAGAATCTGCCCCGTCAAAAGACCTGATTCTTTTGCGGTCGGCAACGGTGTCGGATTTGTCTTGGTTGAGTTCGCTTTAGTTGAGATTCTGGAATCAGATTTCGTAAATAACTCTCTTGTATCTTTTTTCCTAGATACAAAAAAGTAGTATGAAAAAGGATCCATTATCAGAGAATATTTCTCCAATTCTTTCTTTTTGACACTCTTTCTGATATCATCGATTTTAATATCTCTAAATCTAATTTCTTTCATAATTGAAAGTTTGGTTCGGTCACTTGCATCGCGCGAGCCATATTGCCAAGAGGCGAAAGAATAGAAGTCATTGAGGAGATAGCCGTAAAATCGGTTAACGTCGTCCTGGCTAGGAGCGATTCCGCTCTCCAGAATTTCTAGAATGCTTCCTATAGTGCTGGCACTCTGAGCGAGACCTTCTTGTGCATAAAAAGAGGTCCCCAAATTTATAACTTGCCGCCCGGCCGCAAGTGCAAGCAATCCTGCCCCAGAATTAAGAGTAATTACCGATTCAGATATATCAAAAAGATCATATAAAGAGTATTCATCGACTTGGATACCTACATCATGAATGGGGTGTATTTTGTTTAAGGGGTGGTTTTTAATAAGAATGTTATATTTTTTGATATAATCAATTTCGCGTATTGTATCTAAAAACTCTGAGTAGTTATTTAACGGATGGCAGAAATGCAAAGTAGTCGTATCTGTTAGGCTTTGAAGAAGAACAAGTACTGTTTTCTTATCTGGATCCAGATTATTTGTAAGATCAAAGATAGGTTTATTGCCTTGTGGCTCTAAGAATTCTGCACTTTGACGTAACCTCATCAGGTATTGCATTGCATCGACAGGAGCTGATTTGTCCCAAAGTTCGCGGCGATAGGACTGGCTTTCACAACAGAATCCATTCTTGTCAAAGTAGATGGACCATGGCAGCGCTCCGCGCTCGGCGCAAAAACAGGGGATGTCAGCGTCTTTCAGAAGTGCCCAAACTTCCCGTAACCATTCATTTCCGTAGGGATTCTGAAAGAAAACTCTTGCTGGATTATCTGCTTTTACATCCGCAGCGAACGTGGCGGGTGGGATGGTCTGAAGTGGATCGGCAACTTTAACGTTGCCCAGTGCCTGCATTATCTGATCGTTATAAAAGACCGGGTTGCGCCCGATGAAAATGTTCAGAGGCTCCTTACCCGGAAAGGGAATCGGATCTATTTTACGGCGTCCAGTTTCAATTTCCGTTGCTTTTCTTTCTGCATACTCGAAATTAAGGCGGCGGATCTCTGGCTCCTTCCAGGCATTTTCGGGATGGTAGATATGAACCGCATAGATGCCGAGGCTTTTGAGCCAATCGCCGTGGAGTCGATAGACTGAACGCCAACCCTCAAAAGCATTTGTTCGATGCGGTTTCCAGTTCTTAGTTGAAGAAAAGTTTGCTGGGCGTAATAGATGACTATTATGGTGAAGTAGCCTGAACACGAAATCGCGGTCCTCTCCGCCCCAGCCATTGAAGAATTCATCAAACAGGCCTATGTGAAAACAGAGATCTCGTCTCAGTAAGATATTCGATCCAATAATTGCATAGCTATTGCAAAGGTCATTAGGTTCGTCGGGATTTGTAAACGGAAGGCGCTGAATATAAGAGGTAAATATCCGATCGAACTCCTTTCTATCGGTAATATTTTCTATTAGTTTGTTCGATGCATTGTCAGTTAGGAAAAGGGTAGGTATCGACGCGAAATTAAATGGTGCTTCATCAAAAGATGGGAGCAAATCTAATAGATTTTGATAGAAGTCGCCGCGGTGCAGGAAGTCGACGTCTTCAAAGTATAAGTATTCTCCCATCGCTGCACGTATACCGGCATTGCGCGCCCGCGAAAGCGAAAAAGGCGCATCTGCCGTACGTAGTCGGACATATCTCCATCCGCGTGAATTGCAGAGAGATTTGATAGCTCGTGCGTTTGAGCTGCCATCATCCGAAATGACCACTTCAATCTGAGAGTCTTCGGGAATTGCTTTCCAGCACAGACGCTCGATCACGTCGATGTTCTCGTTCGCGCGCAAAGGTATGATAACAGACAGTTTGGCCATCCGTCGGTGCCCCCTACTTTGGTGGATGGTTGCTTCACTGCCGTGGGGCAATAGTCCATAAGGTTGTAAAAATCAATCTTGCAATCTAAAATTGAAAAACTAAAAAACTCTGCCTGGCCAACGAAACCAGGCCCTAAGAACGGAGGTTTGCTGGAATGACAGCGATGCCGGGAGAGCGACCCAATCTACACCAAAAATACGGTCGAATTGTCCTTCATAAAATCGTATTCATTTCCTATCCGAATGAATATATTTGCTTCTCTCCCGCGAAAGTTGCTAGTCAAACCATTCGCCGCACGTTGGCAGTCAAAGAATATGAAAATAAGAAATACCCAGTGGCGGATATCGCGCAGTTAGACACTAACCGACGTTGGAACGGAAAACTTTATCCCAATCCACTTGTTTCTCCAATGGAATTGAGTAACGCGCAATTTTGGGACCTGCTTGAAAATCCTCGCTTCCTCAAGTTCACGTTCGTGAGAGAGCCGTTCAACCGGGTACTGTCAGCCTATCTCAATAAGATTGTAGTCCGAGAGCAATTTGGCCATATGAAGTCATTGCTCCCCTACGCACCTGTTGGCAAGGCTTCGCTGGATGCACAATGGAGTTTTGAAGAATTTCTGCAGGCTGTGGCTTGTCAACCCGACAATGAGCGCGATCTTCATTGGCGTACATTGACTGGATCGTTGATGGCAGAAGAGATCGATTTCGATTTTATTGGCCGTCTTGAGAGCTTTACCCACGACTTTGATCATGTTCTCGGCTTGATCCAGAAGCGCAATGGATGGTGGAGGAAGCCGCCTGTTATTCTTGGGCAAGAACACAGTGTTAGCGCGTCAAAAGTTCGTAAGGATTATGAAAACGAAACGACACGGCAATTGGTCTGGGACATATATGCCGAGGACTATCGGCGCTTTGGGTATACTTTTTGATGACATGTGTATCCATTGGTCATTCCGAGGGCATCTTGCGGCAGCTTAGGAGTGCTATTTATGTAAACGTCACCCAGATTCAGGTGAGCGAACAGAAAGACTTGAAAATGGTGGATTTACACTTCAAACTCCCTTGGACTATAAGCAATTATCTCGAAAGCCCGCCACTGGAGGAGCTGTATCACATCAAGTGAACAATGCGCCTCTCAATGCCAACCGGTCACCAAACCTTAATGCTCCATCTGAGCATCCTGGTTCTGGGGCAGGGGCCAGCGGCAGCCGGATGTAGAGGCGATCGAAGCTCAAGAGCCGCCGGTCATATGCCGTCCCCCGCCAGGCACGGCATCTCCTCCCTCGGCTATCGGTAATTTACGGCGCCCTCAGGATGCAGGGGATCTGGCGAAGGACATTGCCTGCTGGCTGCGCGTCTATCAATTCGAACACCGCTTCCAGCATGCGGCTCACGTCCTGCTCGGCCATGCCGACATTTTCGGGAAGGCGGGCCGCGAAGGGGTCCCAGTCGAAGCAGCCGAAACGGAGGCCGGATTCGCCTCCGCGATTGTTGCGCTGCATCCAGCGGACCACGCCTTCCAGGGTGATTGTGGAGTTGACAAAGATGCCAAAACGCTGTGGCAGGTCCATGCCTTCAAGAGTTGATTCGGCCTTTTCGGCTCCATAGCCTCTTATGATGATGCGATCTGCCGGCACGTCCAGTCCGATCTCGGCATGGGCTTCGAGGAAGCCGCGCAGCCGCTCCGCCGTGTTGTGGTCACTGGAGCGGCCGCCGATGAAATAAAGCGGCTCGCTCCTCCCGAATTCCGCATGCGCGCGGGAAATGATGAGGCGCGTCAGATCGCGCGCGCCCGCGAAATTGTCGGACACCACGGAGGGCGCGAGGCTTCCCGGAAGATCGAGGTTGAAGGTGGGGACGCCGGCCGAGGCGCAAAAGGCGCTGATGCGGTCGGGATCCGTGGCGCCGGTCGCGATCAGCCAGTCCACCTGGTAGGAGACGAGCGCCCGTGCCGCCTCCAGTTCCAGTTCCGGCTCGCGCTGGGTGCAGGTGATCACGGGGAAGAGGCCGCGCCGGCGGGTGCGAGCCTCGAATTGTTCTGCAATGGCGCCGAAATAGCGGTTGTCATATTTCGGCATGATCATGCCGACGATGTTGGAGCGTTCCCGCCGCAGCACGCTTGCCTGAAGGTTGAGGGCATAACCCTGCTCCTCGGCGATCCGGGTGATCCGCTCCGCCAGCCTTTCGCTGATCCGGCGCTTCTTCCAGGTTCCGTTCAGCACGGCGCTCACAGCGCTGGGAGACGTCCCGGCGATTTCGGCAATGTCGTAAATGGTCGTTCTTTTCGCCGTCTGCCCGGCGCCATCGTCGGCGCGACGTCCGTTGTCCACGCTCTCATCCTCCTGTTCGATTTGATCTTGACACCAAAGCGAAGGAACAACAATCTTAGCTTCATCGATTGAGCAGGCTTGTGCAATCGATGGTGCAACCGGGTAGGCGCGGCAGTGACTGCCGGCAAAAATCGGTGGCAGGGAGGCCGATACCCGGTTGGAAATGCATTCTTGGCAACGGCTAGCAGGTGCTCCCGGCCTCGGCATGGAGAACTGGAGGAGATGCCCAAATGAACCGAATCCTAATGTTCGCCGGCGCGACAAGCCTGGCCATGGCAAGCCTTTCGGGAGGCCTCGGCGCGCAGGAAGCGGCCACGATCGCCTTTCTGATGCCTGATCAGGCATCCACCCGCTATGAGGAACATGATTTCCCCGGCTTCAAGACGGCGATGGCGGAGCTTTGCCCCGACTGCACCGTGATCTACCAGAATGCGAATGCGGATGTTGCCCTGCAGCAGCAGCAGTTCAATTCCGTGATCGCACAGGGCGCCAAGATCGTCGTGCTCGACCCGGTGGATTCCTCTGCTGCCGCCGCGCTCGTGGAAATCGCGCACTCCCAGGATGTGAAGGTCATCGCCTATGACCGCCCGATCCCCGATACGCCGGCCGATTACTATGTGTCATTCGATAACAAGGGTATCGGCCAGGCGATCGCGCAGTCCCTCGTGGACCATCTGAAGGCCGAGGGTGTTCCGGCCGGTTCCGGAGTGCTTCAGATCAACGGTTCGCCCACCGATGCCGCCGCCGGCCTGATCCGGGACGGCATCGATTCCGCCCTCGACGGCTCCGAATACAAGACGCTGGCCGAATATGACACGCCGGATTGGGCTCCGCCGAAGGCGCAGGAATGGACGGCAGGCCAGATCACCCGTTTCGGCTCCGACATCGTCGGCATTGTCGCGGCCAATGACGGCACTGCGGGCGGCGCCATTGCGGCGCTGAAAGCTGCGGGTGTCGATCCGCTGCCGCCGGTTACCGGTAATGATGCGACGATCGCTGCCCTGCAATTGATCATAGCGGGCGATCAGTACAATACCATCTCCAAGCCCTCGGAGATCGTCGCCCGGGCTGCTGCCGAAGTCGCCGTGGCTTTCCTCAAGGGTGAAACCCCCGAACCCAAGACGACCCTTTACGATACTCCCGCCGAACTCTTCGTGCCCGCTGTGGTGACGAAGGAGAACATCAAGGCCGAGATCTTCGACAAGGGTATCCAGACTCCCGAGGAGATCTGCACGGGCGAGTATGAGGCGCCCTGCAGGGAACTCGGCATTCTGGAATAAATCCTGCACGAGCCTTATTCTGAAATCGCGAAGGAGGCGCCCGCTCGGTTAAGACAAGCGGGCGCAAAACCAGCCATGAGGAGGAACGCGCGTATGACCGCATCGCCGGCCGACAGCTCTCCGCGAGGCGAGCCGATCTTGCGTCTGCGGGGCATTTCCAAGCAATTCGGTGCGGTCTCTGCACTGACCGACATTGATCTCGATGTTTATGCGGGCGAGGTTGTGGCGCTGGTAGGCGATAACGGTGCGGGCAAATCCACGCTGGTCAAGACGCTTGCGGGCGTGCACCAGCCGACCTCCGGAACGATCGAGTTCATGGGGCAGGAAGTCACGATCGATACGCCCGCAAGGGCGCTGG
>NZ_VLJP01000017.1 GCF_007829525.1 Mesorhizobium sp. J18 | reverse complement strand
CTGCCGCCTTGCCGAGCTGAGACGGCGAGGCATGTGCCGCGGTTTACCCTCCCCCTTGAGGGGAGGGTCGGCGAGCAATCGGGAGCGCAGCGAAGGATTGCGAGACGGGGTGGGGGTAATCGAGGCTTGTCGGCAACGATGATGGAGCGGAAATATCGAGGGTGCGGTACCGAGGCTTATCGGAGATGTTTCAGCCAATGGCGAAGGTCGGCGATCTGCTGAGGCGCCTCCATCGTCCTCGACCTCGAAGCAAAGCGGAGAGTGTCGGGGCCCCAGGTCTCGGCGGCAGATGACCCAGCGGCGGGACGGAGCCACTATTCGCAATCCGCCCATCGCCTCGCGCGCTGCAAATGGTTCAAATGTCCATGCACTGTCGGTCGCATATCGGCGGCGGGCAGCCCGGACGCCAGCCTGCAGAATCATCCTCCGCTGTCACCCTGCGCCTGTTCTTCGCCTTTGAGGGCGCGGATGATGTCGCCCATCAGGGCATGCAGGTCGTCGCGATGGCCGGAGCGCGCGGAAGGGTTGGCTTCGTCGGAAGTCATGACGACGGTGAGTTCGAGAGCCGGCGCGATATAGAGCATCTGGCCGCCATAGCCCCAGGCATAGCGCACCTCATGCCCGGCGATCTGCCGGAGGAACCAGCCATAGCCGTAACCATCGCCATTGAAGACCGAATTGGTCCTCCGCTGCCACGAGGCTTCGATCCATTCGGGCGAAAGCACCTGTTCGCCGCCTGCCCTGCCCTCGTTGCGGTAAAGTTCTCCGAAGGCAAGCAGCGAGCGCGGCGACATGGCCATCTGGTTGCCGCCGAAATAGATGCCTTGCGGATCGCGATCCCAATTGGCGATGGAGAAGCCCTCGACCGGGCCGAGCCAGTCGCGCGCAAGCTCCAGCGTCGAGCGGCCGGTCGTTCTGGTCAGGATGGCCGAAAGCAGATGCGTCGAGCCGGTGGAATAGAGCATGCCGCCGCCGGGATCGTCCGCAAAAGGCCGCGACAGCACGAAGCGCACCCAGTTGCCGCTCTGCACCCAGCGGCCGTAATTCGGCCCCGAGGTGCGTTCCAGACCGGCCTGCATGGAAAGCAGGTTGCCGATCGTGATCTCATGGATGCGCGGATCGGGATCGTGCGGCAGATCGGGCTCGAGCAATGGCGCGATCTTCTGGTCCGGCCCTTCCAGCACGCCCTTGTCGATGGCGATGCCGACCAGAGCGGAGATGACAGATTTGGAGGCCGATTTGATATTGGTCGGCGTGGTGACCGAATGGCCGCGATAGCCGCGCTGGCCGATCACTTCGCCGTCCTTGGCGACGATGACCGTCTGCAGCGGCTTCAGCCGCTCCGCTTCGTCCAGAAGATCGGCAATCTTCCGGTCCGTTTGCTCCTGCGCGACGGCTGGAGCCGGGGGCATTGCGCAAGACAGGAAGGCAAGAAGCGCAAGGGCGGAAAAGCGGCGTCGGTCCATGCGCCCTCGCTTAAGCACCGGCCATGGCGAATGAAAGACAGGGTGTGGGCAAACTCCGCCCCTCACGTCAAGTTGAAGTCACTCACTCGGGCGGAAGCCCGGCACCGGGACGGAGGAACCGGAAGTCGGCGTGCTCCCGGCAAAGGCCATGGAGGCCGTCTCGGCCGGCGCGATGGCCGCTGCCGCCTGCACCGGCGCACTTACTCCGGGCGGTGTCTGTTTTGCGGCGGCGACCGTCTGCTCCGGCTTGGTCTCCTGTTTCACGGAAGCCACCGCCGTAGCGGTCTCTGGATTTTTCTTGCCGGGCCGCAGGCCGGTTTCCTCCAGCAATCCCTTGCGCTTGGCATCGTAATAATAGCCGCGGGCATAGAGCCGCACCGCCTGGTCGTGATTGCCATCGGCCACGATATAGGCTCCGCGCAGATATTTGACGGCATATTTGAGATTGGTCTCGGCATCGAAGAGGCCGGACGGCTTGCCCTTGTAGCCCATGCCCTGGGCCGTCTTGTAACGGATCTGCATCAGGCCGTAATTACCGGAATTGTAAGCCTTCGGATTGTAGCTGCTCTCGCGCTTCACGACACGATGCACCAGGGATTCGGGCACCTGATAGGCGGCCGCGTAATGGGAGATCATGCCATCGAGCCCGCTGCCGGAACTGATCTCGGGCCGCGAGGAAGGGGTGATGTCCATGACATCGGGCAGCGAGACTCCCGCCGAGGTGCAACCCGACAGTGCAGCAGCAGCCAGCGCGGCACAAAGCCAGCCGTGTGAAATTTTCATACGCCCTCTCCGCGCGCCGTCCCCGCCGATATGGGCCAAACGCACTCTCGAATTTGGCGGCAATGAGGCAAAGGCAGAAATCGGGTTGCTTCAGGCGCTATGTTCCTGATTTGTACATGGAGCAGAATCTGTTATTCAAGGATGGTGGACGGAGCAGCGGATATGAACGTCAAGTCCTCCCCGATCGAATATATGCTGGTCGATACCGCTATCGGGCCCATCGGCATCGCCTGGAATGCCGTCGGCCTTGTGCGCGTGCAGCTTCCCGAGCGCGACGCCGAAAAGACCGAGAAGGCGCTGACGGCCAGACTTGGCCATGTCATCCGCCATGATGAGGCCACTTCCCCGCTTCCGCCGATGATCGCCAGTCTGGTGGGGCTCCTGCGCCGTTACGCGGAAGGCGAGGCCGTGGATTTCTCCGCGGTTCCGGTGGATTTCGACGGCGTGGACCCTTTCCGCAAGGCCATCTACCGCACCGCGCGCAAGCTCGGCTTTGGCGAAACGACCACCTATGGCGCACTGGCGGCGGAAGCGGGCTTTCCGAATGCCGCGCGCGACACCGGCACCGCACTCGGCCGCAATCCGGTTCCGATCGTGGTCCCGTGCCACCGCATTCTTGCCGCGGGCGGAAAGCTTGGCGGCTTCTCGGCACCCGGCGGCACCACGACCAAGCAGAAGCTCCTGATGATGGAGAATGCCCGCACCGACCCGCCGGATTCCCCGCAAGGCTCATTTGCCTTCTGAATTTGGCGCCTGCTGAATTGGCGTCTTTCTGCACAATGGTCTTTCCGAAGCGGCCCCTCGGGGCTATCTTGATTGGGCGCAATCGGGTGCTCGTCCGGATTGCAATGCGGATTGCGCAGCGCATAATGAGATGCTGGCGATTCGCATCGCCTTCGCTTTTGAGCGAAAGCCATTCCGTATCAAGTCCTGTTGTCAGCCGCGTATCCGGCCCTGGTTACGGTAAGCGTCGATTCCGCATTCCTGAAGCGCAAGCAGGCAGGGGACCATCATGCGCCGACCAAAGGACGACTGCATCAAACATCGCCTGACAGACCGTTCGCAAATGCTCGTCGCCGTCAAATATCTGCTCTCCCATGGCATTCCCGAGGACCGCATCGCCATAGAGCTTTCGCGGATCTTCTATGTCGATATCGACGAGCTCAACCTGGTGCTCGACGCCGTGCATATACCGGTGAAGCAACCGGCGGCCGGGACCGGCTGGGGCGCCGTCGCATAGCGGACCGGAGAGGGGTCGGGGCGAAAGACAGGCTATTCGCCGGTCCAGTGCAAAGGCACATGGCCGGGGTCGGTCTGCATTCGCTCCAGCCAGCGCGTCACTGCGGGAAATGCCCCGAGGTCGAAGCCGCCTGCATCGGCGTCATGGGTATAGGCGTAGAGCGCGATATCGGCCACCGTCACTGCATTGCCGGCAATGAACGGCGTTTGCGCCAACTGCCTATCCATCACGCCGAGCGCCTGCGTGCCGCCGGCCAAAGTCGCATGGAGCCGTTCGGGGGTCGCCATGGCGGCGCGCTCGGGATATTTCACGAGCGAACGGCGCACGGCTATGTTCGGCTCGTGGCTGTACTGCTCGAAGAAGAGCCATTGATGGACGATCGCCCTGTCATAGCGGCCTTCCGGAAGGAACCGGCTCCCCTCGGCCAGATAGAGCAGGATGGCGTTGGATTCCGCGATGAAACGGCCATCATCCAGCTCCAGCAGCGGAACCTTGCCATTCGGGTTCTTGGCAAGGAAATCAGCCTTTCGCGTCGTCCCGTCACGCGAGCTGGTTTCGACATGGACGAAAGGCTGCCCGAGCTTCGCCAGCAGCAGGCGCGGCTTGTAGCAATTGCCGCTGTCGGTCATGCCATAGAGCTTCATCGGTCATCTTCCCGGTTACGCGGCCGGGATTATGCCCGGCGCCGTCATCAGCGACCATCGATTTGTTCTTGGCCTTCCATCAACGAAATTGATCCGTCTCCGGAGCATGATCTTTTCCAAAAACCGAAGATCCTCGTCAGCGAAAACCGGTTTCCACTTTTGGGGATCGTGCTATAGAGACCCGCGCAAATTCGCACCACGCCAAAACATCACTGGAGACCAACGTCATGGCTTTTCTTGCCGACGCCCTTTCACGCGTGAAGCCCTCCGCCACCATCGCGGTGACCCAGAAGGCTCGTGAACTGAAAGCACAGGGTCGTGACGTGATCGGGCTTGGCGCGGGCGAACCAGATTTCGATACGCCGGACAACATCAAGAAAGCAGCCATCGAGGCGATCAATCGAGGCGAGACGAAATATCCGCCCGTCTCCGGCATCCAGCCGCTGCGCGAGGCGATCGCCGCCAAGTTCAAGCGCGAGAACAATCTCGACTATGACTGGAAGCAGACGATCGTCGGCACCGGCGGCAAGCAGATCCTGTTCAACGCGTTGATGGCGACCCTCAATCCCGGCGACGAGGTCGTCATCCCGGCGCCCTATTGGGTCAGCTATCCGGAAATGGTGGCGCTTTGCGGCGGCACGCCCGTCTTCGCCGAAACGACCATCGACAACGGCTTCAAGCTTACCCCGGCCGCGCTCGACAAGGCGATCACGCCGAAGACCAAGTGGCTTATCTTCAACTCGCCTTCAAACCCCTCCGGCGCGGCTTATACGGAAACCGAATTGAAGGCGGTCGCCGAAGTGCTCCTGAAGCACCCGCATGTCTGGGTGCTGACGGACGACATGTATGAGCACCTGACCTATGGCGATTTCACCTTCCGCACCATTGCGGAGGTGGAGCCACGGCTATACGAACGCACCCTGACCATGAACGGCGTGTCCAAGGCCTACGCCATGACCGGCTGGCGCATCGGCTATGCTGCGGGACCCGTCGAGCTCATTAAGGCCATGGATGTGATCCAGGGGCAGCAGACTTCCGGAGCCTGCACGATTGCCCAATGGGCTTCCGTCGAGGCCCTCACCGGCCCGCAGGACTTCATCGCCCGGAACAAGGAAATCTTCCAGGGCCGGCGTGATCTGGTCGTGTCCATGCTGAACCAGGCCAACGGCATCACCTGTCCGACGCCCGAGGGCGCCTTCTATGTCTACCCGTCCTGCGCCGGAGCAATCGGCCGCAAGGCACCCAGCGGCAAGGTGATCGAGACCGACGAGGACTTCGTCTCGGAGCTTCTGGAGGCAGAAGGCGTGGCGGTGGTGCATGGCTCCGCCTTCGGGCTCGGTCCCAATTTCCGCATCTCCTATGCGACATCGGAGGCGCTGCTCGAGGAAGCCTGCGCACGCATCCAGCGCTTTACCGGCAATCTCAGCTAAGACATCTGCTCCTTGCGGGGCGGACGCGACCTGCGTCCGCCTCGGATTTTGTCAGCATTGATCGCCCCTTCGGCTTGCAACGGACAAGCGGAATTGTTTCTGTCGCGTGAGCGCTGACATGAGGGAGCCGACATGGAACGATATTATCCGGTAGCTGTCGTAACGCTGCTGTGTTGCCTTCTCCTCTTCGGAATGGCGCTCACGGTCGCGAGAACCCATTCGAAAACCGGCATACTTGCTCCCGCCATGACCGGCGATCCGCTGCTTGAACGGGCGGTCCGGGCCCATACCAATTCGCTCGAGTGGCTGCCCGTCTTTCTTCCGTCGATGTGGCTCTTCGCGATCTACTGGAGCGCGTGGTGGGCAGCCGCCTTTGGTGCTCTATGGATCATCGGCCGGATCGTCTATTTCGTCGGCTATCTGGAGGCTCCGACGAAGCGCTATCCGGGCTTCCTGATCCAGGTGGTGGCGACCTTTGCCCTTCTGCTCGGCGCTCTCGGAAGGATCGTCTATCTCTGGCTGACAGGATGAGCCATAGGCTTTCGGCTCCCTGACGTCTCGGGATCATTCCCCATCGTCGGGTATCTTAAGCTTATGGCCGCAGGCCTTGCAGAAGACGGCGTCAACGTCGTGCCGCTGGAGACCGCATTCCGGACAGGGGAAGAAAACCTTGGCCGGTCTGAAGATCGATTGCGCCAGTTTGACGAAGAGCGATATGCCCACGATCATTGTGACGATCGCGGTAAGCTTGCCCCAGGTGCCAGGCAGCACGATGTCCCCGAAGCCGGTGGTGGTGACTGTCGCCACCGTCACGTAAAGCGCGTCTATATAGCCTTCGATCCCCCCCGTCCCGCGGAAGAAGCTCGTGTAAACGAAGCCGGTCACCACGAAGAGGAAGGTGAGAAGGTTCATCACCGCATGGATGGGTTCGCGCCATTCGCCATAACCGTGCCGCTCCAGCGGTCGCCAGAGCGTGCCGCTGCGCGACAGCGACCAGAGCCGCAGAATGCGCAGGAAGCCCAGATTGAATAGCGTGTAGGGAAAAAGCAGCGTGATCAGGATGAATATGTCGACCAGCACCGTCGGCTGGCGCAGCCAGCGCGGTATGTTGGTTGAAGCCAGCGCCCGTGCCGTGATGTCGATGCCCAACAGCGCCGCCACGGAATAATCCAGCCACAGGAATGACGGCCAGTCGCGCAGGGCCGGCGCCAGGATGAAGAAGGCGATGGCGGCGAGATCGACAACGATGATGGCGAGCTGAAAGCGAAGCGCGGCCTTTGTCTGGCCGTGATAGAGCCGGCGCAGGAGGTCGCGCAGGGCGTCGAAGCCGGAGATCGGTTCGGAAACGGTCTTTTCGCTGCTCATCCGGTTCCGGTTCCTCCGTTTCAGATCGTTCTGCTCGACCCTCGCCGTACCGAGACGGCCCTTGCCGAAAGTTCAAAGCCGTGTGACGATAGTTTCGGGATGGGGGTGCCGCAAGAAGCACCCGCCGCGCGACGGCCGCCAAAGGATCACCTGGGGCCGGCCGCCGCTCATGGCGAGATACGTGAGAGGAGGTCGGTAATCATGGGTAAACGCGCCGGAGAAAGATGCACGGGACCGAAATGCATCGCCATTGTCGGTCCCTTCGCCAGCGGCAAGACCACGCTCCTGGAAGCCATTCTCGCCCGCGCGGGGGCAATTCCGAAGCAGAATCCGGTCGGCTCCGGCAACAGCGTAGGGGACCACTCGGCCGAGGCCATGGCTCACGCCATGAGCGTCGAGGCCACCTTCGCCACCACGGATTTCATGGGAGAGAGCCTGACCTTCGTGGACTGTCCCGGCTCGGTTGAATTCGCCTTCGAGATGGAGCCGGTGCTGGCTGCCTGCGATCTGGCCGTGGTGGTGGCGGAGGCCGATGAGAAGAAGATCCCGGCTCTGCAGCTCGTCATGCGGCGGCTCGATGAATTGAGCATTCCGCGCATGCTTTTCCTCAACAAGATCGACAAGGCGAATACCGGCGTGCGTGACACCCTCAAGATGCTGCAGCCGGCAAGCCGTACCCCACTTCTCCTGCGCCAGATCCCCCTGCGCAAGGAGGGGATCGTGATTGGCTCGATCGATCTGGCTCTGGAACGCGCCTACATCTATCGCGAACACGCGCCGAGCGAGATCGACGAGATTCCCGATGACGAAAAGGCCCGCGAAGTGGAGGCTCGGTTCTCCATGCTGGAGACCCTGGCCGACCACGACGACCAGCTGATGGAACAATTGCTGGAAGAGATCGAGCCGCCGCGCGATGCCGTCTTCGACGATCTGTCGGCCGATCTGCGCGAAGGCATTGTCACGCCGGTCCTCATTGGCTCGGCCGAAAAGGGCAATGGCGTCTTCCGGCTTCTGAAGGCGATCCGCCACGACGCACCCGACATATCGGCAACGCGCGGGCGGCTTGGGTTGGAGCCGGCGGGAGATACGATCCTCCAGGTCATGAAGACGATTCACACCTCGCATGGCGGCAAGCTGTCGGTCGCGCGCGTGCTCGCCGGCAGCATTGCCGATGGAGCCGAAGTGCGCAGCGCCAGGGCGAGCGGCAAGGTTTCAGGCATGGCGACCCTGCTCGGCAAGGACCAGACGAAGGTGACCTCGGCTCGTGAAGGCCAGACGGTGGCGCTCGGCAAGCTCGATGATGTCGAGACCGGAGACACGTTGACGACCGGCCGCGGTCCTGCCGCCCAACTGGCCAGGCCGGAGCCGCCGCAGCCGGTATTCGCTATTGCGCTGCGCTCGCGCGAGCGCAAGGACGACGTGAAGCTCTCCGCAGCCCTGCAGAAACTGGTTCAGGAAGATCCGTCGCTCAAGCTGGAGCAGAACCAGGAGAGTGGCGAGACGATCCTTTCCGGCCATGGCGAAATGCATCTGCGCGTGGTCATCGAAAGGCTCGAAGGAAAATACCAGATTCCTGTCGCCTCGCATCCGCCGACGGTTCCCTATTGCGAGACCATCCGCAGCGGAACCACCCAGCGTGGACGCCACAAGAAACAGTCGGGCGGACACGGGCAATTCGGCGATGTCGTGCTCGATATCAAGCCGCTTCCGCGCGGCAGCGGATTCGAATTCACCGACACGATCAGCGGCGGCGTGGTACCGAAGCAGTATATCCCCTCGGTCGAGGCGGGCGTTCGCGATTTCCTCAGGAGCGGCCCGCTCGGCTTCCCGCTGATCGACCTCAAGGTCAATCTGGCGGACGGCTCTTATCATTCGGTCGATTCGTCCGACATGGCTTTCCAGATGGCGGCAAAGCTCGCCATGAAGGAAGGCGTGGCCGCCTGCAATCCGGTGCTTCTGGAACCTATCCTGAAGGTGGAAGTCTACACCCCTTCCGACGCCACCGCCAAGGTGACCGCCATCATCTCCCAGAGGCGCGGCCAGATCCTCGGCTTCGATGCACGGCCGGGCTGGGACGGCTGGGACGTGGTGGAGGCGATGATGCCGCAGGCCGAGATCGGCGACCTCATCATCGAATTGCGATCGGCAACGGCGGGCGTCGCCAGCTACCGCGCAAGCTTCGACCACATGTCCGAACTGACCGGACGCCTCGCCGACGAGGCAACGCATGGCCGCAGCCGCACCAAGGCGGCATAGCGATTGCTCCTGACCTTAGATAACTTGATTGTAAAAAAAGAGCCGGATCAAAGGATCCGGCTCGAAGTGTGGAAGTGCCTATAAGGCGAAACCTCCAGAGGGGAACACTCGCGGGGGCTAATGGGAGGAGAACGCGCCCCGTGAGTGATTTCGATATGGGCGCTCCGTGCTCAAATAACAAGCACTCTAATTTGCAAAGCTCCCATGCAAAAATGCATAAGCCGGTCGGAATACTCCTCCTGTGCCGGCTCAATAGGACCAAGTGCGCGACTTGGAAATCAAAAAGTCCCGAAAAACCTGTAGCTTAGCCTGATTTTTCATCGCATCCGGATAACAGAAATAGGTGTCGAATGACGGCACTTCCGTCTCTGGAAGCAATTGTACCAGATCGTCTTCTTTGCTGACCATATAATCAGGAAGCATGGCGATACCCGCTCCGCGCTTCACCGCGAGCTTGATCGACATGACGTTATTGATCTGTAAAGCAGCGATTCGCTTCGATCCGTCCGGCCTTCCAGCCGTTTCGATCCAGTTCATGTCAGCCAGATGCGAGGGCACCGCTTCGCCGAAGGAGATGATGCGGTGGCGGTCGAGATCGGCCATCGAAGAAGGGCGGCCGTGACGGTTCACGTAGGAGGGCGCCGCATAGAGATGCAGGTGGACGGTAAACAGCCGCCGCTGGATCAGGTCCGGCTCCTGCGGCTGGCGCAGCCTGATGGCGCAATCAGCCTGCCGCATGGTAAGGTCCAGTTCCTCATTGGCGAGAATGAGCTGGATCTGAATATCCGGATAGAGCTCGATGAATTCCGGCAGCCGTTCCGTCAGCCAGCCGGTGCCCAGCCCCACCGTCGTCGTCACCTTGAGAAGGCCGGAGGGCCGGTTCTTGGTCTCCGTCAGCCTGACCTTGACGTTTTCCAGCTTCATCAACACGTCGTGGGCGGTACGATAAAGCAGTTCCCCCTGTTCCGTCAGCACGAGTCCACGCGCATGCCGATGGAACAAAGGCACGCCTACTTCCTGCTCGAGCGCGCTTACCTGGCGCGAGATGGCCGATTGCGAAAGATGCAGAAATTCCGCCGCATGGGTAAAGGAACCCGCCTCCGCCGCGGCGTGGAATACACGTAGCTTGTCCCAGTCGAACGCCATGATCCCCTCGTATCGGCGTATGACCGCATTCTTTGGCGGCCTGTTATTCCGCGGCTTCGCGGTGCGTTTCGAGCCCGGCCAGGTATCTTTCCGCTTCAAGCGCGGCCATGCAGCCTAGCCCGGCGGCCGTCACCGCCTGCCGGTAAACCTCATCCGTCACATCGCCGGCCGCGAAGATACCTGGCACATCGGTCTGCGTCGAATCCGGCGCGGTCCACAGATAGCCGCTCGGCTTCTGTTTCAACTTTCCGACGAAAAGGTCAACCGCAGGAGCATGGCCTATGGCCACGAACACGCCGTCTATGGGCATTTCCGATTTCTGCCCCGTCTTGACATTCTGCAGCCTGATCCCGGTCACCGAAGGCGGCATGGGCGGCTTGCCGGGAGCGCCGATGATCTCATCCACCACCGTGTCCCACAGCACCTTGATATTGTCCTTCTGCCGCAACCGTTCCTGCAGGATGCGCTCGGCGCGGAACTCAGCACGGCGATGGATGACGGTGACGCTCTTGGCGAGGTTCGCAAGATAGAGGGCTTCTTCGACGGCGGTGTTGCCCCCTCCGATGACGACGACATCCTTGCCGCGATAGAAAAAACCGTCACAGGTGGCACAGGCCGAGACACCGAAGCCCATGAAGGTCTGCTCCGACGGCAGGCCCAGCCACTTCGCCTTGGCACCGGTAGCGATGATGAGCGCGTCGCAGCTGTATTCCGTCCCGGAATCGCCCTTGAGCCGGAATGGCCGGCTCTCCGTATCGACTTCCACGATCACGTCATTGACGATCTCCGTGCCCACATGCTCGGCCTGCAGACGCATCTGTTCCATGAGCCACGGCCCCTGGATGACATCGGCGAAACCGGGATAGTTCTCGACATCCGTCGTGATCATCAACTGGCCGCCCTGCTCCAGCCCGGATATGAGCATCGGCTTCAGCATGGCGCGCGCCGCATAGATCGCCGCGGTATAACCGGCGGGACCCGACCCGATGATGAGCACCGGCGCGTGGCGACTGGTCATGGCATGCGATCCTTTCAGATTTCGCGCCGCCCCGGGCAATCCGCCGGAACGCAAATAAAATTTCCGTACCGATCTAAGTATTCCATACCCACTTCTGCAACCTGTATGCCGGTTTTCCAACAACTAGGATTGCGCTACTCCGCCGGCATTGGAACCTGAGGGCAAACTCCAGGCAACGCTTCAAGTCAGGACCCTGCTTGGCGAGCCCCTCCTCTTAGCCTAGTTTCGCAACCCAGGCGCGACAGATTCGTGCACGAAATTCCGAATAGAGGGAAGAATATGCCTCTGAAAGCCGAGTTGGACGCGATAGACTGGAAGATCCTTCGCGAGCTTCAGGATGATGGCCGCATCACCAATGTGGAGCTCTCGCGCCGCGTCGGCATATCTGCCCCGCCCTGCCTGCGCCGGGTCAAGCGGCTGGAGGATGCGGGCATCATCCGCGGCTATCGCGCGCTGCTCAACACACCCGTGCTGGGTTACGACGTGGTGGCCTTCTGCCTCGTCGGCCTGCATCATCAATCCGACGCCGAATTGAAGATCTTCGCCGAGCGATCCAGGAACTGGCCCATCGTGCGGCGCGCCTGGATGGTCTCGGGCGATTCAGACTTCCTGCTCCACTGCGTGGCAACCGATCTCGGCAGCTTTCAGAGCTTTGTTATCGAGGAACTCACCTCCACCCCGAATGTCGATACCGTCCGGACGGCGCTGACCATCCGGCAGGTCAAGGATGAGGGGCTGGTGGCGATCAACGAATAGAAGGGGCGAGCGATCGACGCTTCGCGCAAGGAACGGGCAGGCGCTGCCGTCATACTTTTTCCTGCCAATTTCGGCGAATAATTGCCAAAATCGTGCGGCGTCCATTCTTCGGTGTAGCGTTGATCAGCAAAACAAACAGGCCGATCGGCAGATATCTCGTGAAGCTCTGTTTCGATCTTCTTGCAGGTCGAAAGCATTCTCACGAGCAGGATTGGTGGCCGGGCGTCCGCTTGGCCTTTCCCGAGGGCAATCGTCCGGGAGAGATCGTCTACAAGGGCCGAACGATCGCCGCCCTCTCCCCTTTCGACATCCTTGCTGCTCCAAGGGACGAGATAACGATCATCGGGTCGGGACCATCGATTTCCGGCCAGGACTTCTCCCGGCTTCCCGACCATTCGGCAATCCTGCTGAACGGTGCCATCCACCTGCTCGACGACAGGCTGCGCAATCCGCTTGCCGTCATCGTGGAAGACGAACGGTTCGTCTGGCGTCATTTCAGCAATATGGTGAAATTCATCAAGCCGCAGACCCCGTGCCTTTTCTCGACCGGCACCTTGCGCGCCATCTGCGAAATCGATGCTTCGTGGCTTGCCACCCAGCAGGTGATCCATATCGATTTTCTGCAGAAACCCTATGCGCGTCCACGCCCGTCGAGCGCCGAGCTCGCAGCCATGTCCTTCCTGCGCTGGTCGGCGGATCACTCCAATGCGATCTCCCTGATGCCGCAGCGCGGTATCTTCGCAGGAGGATCGGTGGCAGTGACGGCAGTTCAGATCGCCTTATATCTAAAACCGGCAGTGCTGGGACTGGCCGGGATCGACCTTTTGAACGCAGGCGAGCCGAGATTCTACGAGACCAGCGGGGATTCGGCGAAATCACGCATCCTGCGCGCGCAGGGAAAGATCCTCGACATCTATACGGTTGTACTGAGGGAATGCGAGCCTCGAAACATAAAGCTGGTGAACTACTCGCCGGTCTCTTCCCTGTCGAAAATCGGCGTGCCTTATGACGACCGACTCTGCCGCCAATCCGATACGGACGTGTAGCTAGGGTGACGGCAACGGCGCGCGCCACAGATGCTCATAGACGGCGATCAGATCAGCCGCCTCGCGCTCAAGCGGAAAATTTTCGCGCACATGGATAAGAGCCGCGCGGACTGCCGAGAGGCGCGCCGGCTCGTCCACAAGATAGGTTTCGATCGCGTCCGTCATGGCGGCCAGATCGTCGCGCGCAACGATCCTGCCTGTCTTGCCGTCCACCACCAGTTCGGAAAAGGCGCCAACATCCGTTGCCACGACCGGAATACCGGTCGCCATCGCCTCCAGCGGCGTCAGGCCGAACCCTTCCCAGCGCTGCGGCGCGACGAAAAGCGAGAGCGCGCGGTACCAGCGCGGAATGTCGCCCTGCTCGCCGACGAAATGGATGCGGTCGGCCAGTCCCGCATCGGCGACTCGTCGCTTCAGATCTTCCTCGAAGGCGATATGCGGGCCCGTGGCGCGCCCGGCAATGATAGCCGACCATGTCGGATGGCGCGGCAGAAGCCCGATCATGGCATCGACGAAAAGGTCCGTGCCCTTCTGGCGGCGCAGGCGGCCGAAGCAGCCGACATAGCGCCGGGCGGGATCGAGGCCGACCGCGCGCACCGCTTCGGGCAGATCTTCCGGAGGCGAGAAACGCCCGGTATCGATGCCATGCATGACGACGGTGTTCGGCACCTCGAGATAGGCGGCAGTCTTGCGGCTGGTGGCGATGACCGCATCCATTCGACGGATGAGGAACCGGGTCCAGCCGGTATGCTCGCGCTGCGAGGCGGAGGTGAAGACCAGCCTCAAAGGCGCTCGCAGGATATGGCGGAGGACAAGGCCTCCCAGCATTTCCGTGTTGCGCCGCGCATGCCAGATGCGAAAGGGTCTGTCGGAAGGCCGCCGCAGGAGTGCCGGCGCCTGCCACCAACGGATTTTCGGAAGATCGTCGGGAAGACCGGGACCGAGCGTTGCGATGCCGATCATCCGCGCCTGGAGGGGGACAAGCTGGATGATGGTGCTCGTCACCCCCGAGAGGCGCCGCTTGAAATTGGGCGCCACCACCTCGACCGCGCGCATGTCGACCGAAGCCCGGCGCCCGGAAGATTTCATGCTCACATGAAGTGGACCTTGACGATCTCGTAGCCATGCGCGCCGCCTGGCGCATTGACTTCGACGGAGTCGCCGACGCCCTTGCCGATCAGTGCCCGTGCGATCGGCGAGGAGATGGAGATGCGCCCCGCCTTCACGTCTGCCTCCTGATCGCCCACAATCTGGTAGGTCTTTTCCTGCTCGGTGTCCTCGTCGACGAGAACGACCGTGGCGCCGAACTTCACAGTGTCGCCGGAAAGCTTCGACACGTCGATGACTTCCGCCCGCGCGATCAGATCCTCAAGCTCGCTGATGCGCCCTTCGTTGAGGCTCTGCGCTTCCTTGGCGGCGTGATACTCCGCATTCTCGGAAAGGTCGCCGTGGGAACGCGCCTCGGAAATCGCTTCGATGATCCGCGGCCGTTCTTCCTGCTGCCGCCACCGCAACTCTTCCTTCAATGCTGCGAAACCGCCCATGGTCATCGGGACCTTGTTCATTCCACATTACCTTTCCTGAGTTCGCCACCGGCCTGTTTTCCTGATACGGGACCGGCAGGACGCAAAAAAGAAACGGTCCGGTAGCCTCGCCAACGGAACCGTTCCGATCTGTCTCCGGGCGAATATAGCAATCTTCTGGCGGTTTTCACGCGAAATTTCGCCAGAATGACGTTGGCTGGCCCTGCGTGGCAGAACCGGCCCCGGATTCTTCCTCCTGCGAGGCGCCCGATGCTCAAATTCCCGTCATCGACACAGGGACACCGGAATTTGTCTTGCACCCTTCTCCCCATGGCCTATCTGATCTACCAAAAAGGAGAAGACATGCAGCGATTGATCGTCGGCAGCCTGATGGCCAGTCTTTGGACCGGTGCGGCCCAAGCGCAGATATTCCAGACCGAATTGGTCGATATCCGCGCTGAAACACTTGCCGAGGGTCTGCAATATCCCTGGGGCCTGGATTTCCTGACCGACGGAAACGCCATCGTCACCGAACGCGGCGGAACCATGCGTGTCCTTTCCAAAGGCGAGCTTTCGGCGCCTGTCGAAGGCGCGCCCGAAGTGGCCGCAGTCGGTCAGGGCGGGCTTCTCGATGTCGCTGCAGCGCCGGATTTCGCCGAATCCGGCATGGTCTACTTTTCTTTCTCCGAACCCGGCGAAGGCGGAGCAGGCACGGCCATTGGACGTGGGAAGCTGGTGCAGGATGGCGAAACCTGGCGGCTGGAGGGTGTCGAGACGATCTTCAGCATGGGCAAGAAGACGTCCAAGTCCCAGCATTTCGGATCCAGGCTCGCCTTCCATCCCGACGGCACGCTCTTCTTCACCATCGGCGAGCGCGGCCAAGGCGAACGGGCGCAGGATCCGGCGGATCATGCCGGCTCGGTGCTGCGCATCAATCCGGATGGCAGCGTGCCGGAGGACAATCCCTTCGTGGGACAGGAAAATGCGGCGCCTGAGATCTGGTCCATCGGCCACCGCAATCCGCAAGGCATGGTATTCGATCCGGTGACCAATACGATATGGGTGGTGGAGCACGGCGCCCGCGGCGGCGACGAGGTCAACCATGTCGAGCCCGGCAAGAACTATGGCTGGCCGGTGATCAGCTACGGGGTCCACTATTCCGGCCAGAAGATCGGCATCGGCACCGAGGCCGAGGGTTATGAGCAGCCTGAATATTACTGGGACCCGTCGATCGCCCCGTCAGGCATGGCGGTCTATACGGGCCGCATGTTCCCTGAATGGCAGGGAGATTTCCTCGTCGGCGCGCTCAAATTCGAACTGCTGAGCCGCCTCGAGCGCGGTTCCGACGGCAAGGTGACCGGAGAGGAACAGCTCCTCAAGGGGTCGTTCGGCCGCATCAGGGATGTCAATGTCGCACCGGACGGTTCGATCTGGCTGCTCAATGACGAGGCCAGCGGAGCCATCATCCGGATTTCACGGGCCAGATAACATCAATCAGGCCGTCAGCCGACAAGCGTTAGTCTGCAATCTGCGCGGCCAGTTCGGCATATTCCTCGCAGGCCGTTCCGCAGCGCTTCCCGATTTCCGCCAGCTGCCGTTTCGCCGCGGCAAGATCGCCAAGCTGCAGATAGGCTTCGCCCAGATATTCGCGCGCCAGCACGAAATCCGGATCGATGGTCAGCGCCTCCTGGTAATAGCCTAGGCCGACATTCACCCTGCCCTGCTTGCGATGGGAATAGCCGAGATAATTCAGCACATGCGGATCGCCGCTGTCAGCGGCAAGGCTGAGCACCTCGATCGCTTCTCCGTAACGCTCCTGCATGGCAAGGAAGCGTCCATATTCATAGACGCTGTCGGTATCGACCTCGCTTTTTTGCGGGTCGACGCATTTCTCCTGATTGCGATCCCAGATCTGCCCGCGCGGGCACTGGTTCGTCGTCGTACCGCCGCCACCGCCACCGGCAGCGTGGATTGGCGTCAGCGGAAAAGTAACGAGAATTGCGGCAAGGCTTGCCGTGACGGCTTTCCTCATCCTGCCTCTCCTCCTCGATGGAGGCCCGCACCCGATGCCGCGGGCCGGATCGCCCAATCCTACTCGTCTTTGCGTCTGCCGGCATTCACGTTGGCGTGACGGGCAGGCAAGAAGCATGGCGGTTTGCCGGCAGCGGCGGCGATGATAAGAAAGAAAGTCTGCTTTCGTCTTTCTCCCCTTTCCTCCGGTTTCTCATGACCCGCCTTCAGGCCAATCTTTTGCTTCTGCTTGCGGGCGCCATGTGGGGCATGGGTTTCGTCGCCCAATCGACCGCCATGGCAGCCATCGGGCCGTTTCTCTTCATCGGGCTCAGATTCCTGATCGCAACCATCTCGATGCTGCCTTTCGCCCTGCGTGAAGCAGGCATGGCCAAGATGCCGCTCAGCCGCAGAGACTGGCGTGCCTTCGGTCTCGTCGGTCTCCTGCTTTTCGGCGGCATGGCGGCACAGCAGGTGGGGCTCCTGACGACGAGCGTCACAAATTCCGGCTTCCTCACCGGCCTTTACGTGGTGATGGTGCCGTTCTTCGCCGTCATCATCTTCCGGCAATGGCCCAGCCCTGTCGTCTGGCCGGCGACGGTTCTGGCACTTGCCGGCATCTGGCTGCTCTCCGGCGGAGATATGGTGGCCCTCAAGCCAGGCGACTGGCTGACGATCCTGTGCGCGGCCTTCTGGGCATTACAGGTGATCTTCATCGCGAGGCATGCGGCAGACACCGGACGGCCGGTCACGCTGGCGGTCGCCCAATTCGCCGTCTGCGCCGTGGTGGGGCTGGCAGCAGCTCTGGCCTTCGAGCCGATCGCCTTCGAAATGATCCGTGGCGCGCTGGCCGAACTTCTCTATGCAGGCATCTTCTCCGGCGGCATAGCCTTCACGCTCCAGGTGGTGGGTCAGCGCTACACGACGGCTCCGCAGGCGGCCATCTTCCTTTCCACCGAAGCGGTCTTCGCCGCTCTTTTCGGGGCAATATTCCTAGGCGAACGCGTGCCGCCGGCCGGGCTTGTCGGTTGCGGGCTCATTTTCGCGGCGATCCTTCTGGTGGAGGTCCTGCCGGCGATCCGCGAACAGCGGCCTACGACCTGAAGACCAGCGCCGACCCGGCAATGATGAGCGCGAAACCGGCAAGATGGTTCCAGCCGACGGGTTCGCGCAGATAGAGTACCGAAAAGGCGACAAAAACCGTCAGCGTGATCACCTCCTGGATCGTCTTGAGCTGGGCGGCCGAATAATGGCCGTAACCGATCCGGTTTGCGGGAACGGCCAGGCAATATTCGACGAAGGCAATGCCCCAGCTAGCCACGATGGCGATCAGAAGCGGTGCCGACTTGAATTTCAGATGGCCGTACCAGGCGAAGGTCATGAAAATATTGGAGGTAGCAAGCAGGATTATAGGCGCCACGGCGGGCGACAGCAGATAGCTCATATGCAAGATCCGGGGAAATTTTCCGCGTAATGCGTTATCATGCGGAACCGCAAGGAGATCAAGCCGGTGCAGCAGCCTGTCGAAAAGGAATGGGACCTGACCATTGATCCGGATATGGTCCGCC
Organism: Mesorhizobium sp. J18; assembly: GCF_007829525.1. Classification (GTDB taxonomy): domain Bacteria; phylum Pseudomonadota; class Alphaproteobacteria; order Rhizobiales; family Rhizobiaceae; genus VLJP01. The sequence goes on along the minus strand of NZ_VLJP01000017.1, from coordinate 41,068 downwards.
TGCTGGCGTCCAAGGCTCGCGTGCTCAGCGCCGCCGTCAATGATGACTACGAGGACGGCAAGGAGCATGAGGTGGAGTTCACCGAGGAAGCAGGCGACGGCCACCACCATGACGGACTGGCCGAGGAAGAGGAAGACGACCTGACCGAGGCGGAGTTCCGCGAACTGGTGGGCGACCTCAATGTGGACGAGGCGGCGGAACTGGTGGCAATCGCCTGGATCGGGCGCGGCGACTATGATGCTGACGAATGGAACGAAGCGCTGGCCGACGCGCGCCAGCGCGTCAACAATCGCCTGCCCGGCTATCTCCTCGGCATGCCGATGCTCGGCGACTGGCTCGAGGACGGATTGCAAGCGATCGGCGTGACGAGTGCGTAACCTATTGTGATTCATGGTGCACTTGCCTCTCGTCCACAGGAGAGGCATTTCCGCTATGTGGTCAGATTTCACAATGCCTTGCGGCACACATTTGCGATCATGGCCCTTTTGGCCATTGCTTCCGCGCCCTCGACACTGCAGGCTGAGGACGTGAAGCTGCCCGTACAGGCCCCCATACCCGAAATGCGCGAACCGGCCGAAAAGCCGGATCGGGCAAGCGAAACCCCTCCCCTTCCCACTCCACGGCCGGATATCGACGCGAAGGCGGAGACTCGGAAGGCCGACGAGGCGGCACCGTCCGGCAAACCTGTGGAGAAGAAAGATGCGTCGAAATCGGAGGGACAGGCAGAAAAGAAAAAGGGGGAACCTGCTCCTCCTTCGGCGGAGGAACTGGCCTGCCGGAAGCGTTTGCGTGATCTCGGGGTAACGTTCGAGGAGCGCAGGCCCTTGTCCGACGAGGCCGGCTGCTCGGTCCCGCACCCGATCGCGATCACGTCGCTTGGAAGCAATATCGCCCTGGAGCCCGAGGCAGTCTTGAATTGCGCCTTGGCAGAAACCGCGGCCCGCTTCTTCCAGGAAACAGTCGGACCGGCGGCAGAACAGCATTTCAAACAGCCGCTGACGGCGATCCGCCACGCATCGGCCTATGTCTGCCGGCCGCGCAACGGCAGCTCCAAGCTTTCCGAACATGCCTATGGCAATGCGCTCGACATTGCCTCCTTCGTCTTCAAGGATGGAAGCGAAGTGGAGGTGAAGGCCTATGGCACCTCGAAGGAGGAGAGCGTGAAGGGCAATTTCCTGGCCCAGATCCGCTCCGCCGCCTGCGGCCCTTTCAAAACGGTCCTCGGCCCCGGCACCGACGCGGATCATGCCACGCATTTCCATCTCGATCTCGCCGAACGGCGCAACGAATCGACCTATTGCAGGTAAATGCCCCAATCCCGTCACAAGCCTTACGGCGCTGCTGATCTTTCATTTACCACTGCCCGCTACCCTGTCGGTCTCTACCAGCCGGGGACCGGGAGATGGCCGTCGAAACAGAAAGCGCCCAGGCGCAACCGCACCGGGAAAAGGCGTCGCGCCTGCGCGGCAAGTTTTCTGCGGTATTTCTGGCTGCGGCTAKGGCGGCCGTGGTATCCGCCTGCACCGCCAGTTCGGTCCTGACGCCGCGCCCGGACGTCGATGTCGGCACGACAACTGCAACCATCTCCGGCGGCGGCCTTCAAAATCTGGTGCCCTCGAATCCCTATATGACCACAGCCGCCTATCCGCGAGTCGATCTGCCCGAGGCGCAGGCCAATGTCATGCCGGAGAACGAGGTCGCCTGTCGGCGCGAATTGAGCCGGCTGGGTGTCAGCTATCGCGACCTGGCGCCCATCAATGACGGCGGCGCCTGCCGCATCGATTATCCGGTGGAGGTGAGTTCGCTTTCCGGTGACATCACGATGAAGCCGGCCGCCACGCTGACCTGCCAGATGGCGTTGACCTTTGCCCGCTGGACGAGAAACGAGCTCGCGCCTGCAGCGCGCACCCGATATCTCTCCGGAATCAGGACAATCCGTCAGGGTTCCAGCTATTCCTGCCGGCGCATCGCGGGCACCAGCGTGGCCTCGGAGCACTCCAAGGGCAATGCTCTTGACGTCATGGCGATCGAGCTGAACAACGGCCGTGAGATCGACGTGCGCCGTCCGGGTCTCTTCGCCTTCCGCCAGCGCGGTCTCCTCAATACGGTGCGTGCCGAAGGCTGCGACTATTTCACGACGGTCCTCGGCCCGGGCTACAATGCCGACCATGCCGACCATTTCCATTTCGACATCAAGTACCGCCGAAACGGCTACAGGGCCTGCCGTTGACGCGAGCGACAACCATCGCCTGTTCCGGGCGCGCATGAACTGTGAGGCTCCTTCCTGTCGAAGCGGATGTCTCATCGGCCCGGCACAGGAATACCGTCGAAGCGGCCCGCTATTTCACTGATGTGCCGCCGCATCCCGCCACATCCTCCAAAGCTGTAGCCTGCAACTGCAACAGAATAGCACTTCGCATCGAGCACCATCGAATGCTATGGAAACTTCATGCTCATCGTTGAAATCCTCATCGTTCTTCTGCTGATCGTGTTCAACGGCCTTCTGGCCATGTCGGAGCTTGCAGTGGTCTCGGCGCGGCCGGCGCGGCTGAAGGCGAAGCGCAGCCGCGGGGACAAGGGCGCAGGCCGAGCCCTCGCGCTTTCGTCCAATCCGGGACGCTTCCTTTCAACCGTCCAGATCGGCATCACGCTGGTAGGCGTCCTTTCAGGCGCCTTCTCGGGCGCCACGCTCGGCCAGAGGCTCGGCGGCTGGCTCGTTACGGTCGGTGTGTCACCGCAATTCGCCCACACGATCGGCGTTGGCGTTGTCGTGGCCGCCATCACCTATTTCTCGCTGATCATCGGCGAGCTGGTACCCAAGCAGGTTGCCCTCAAGAATCCCGAGAGGATCGCGATCAAGGTCGCACCTGCAATGACGCTGCTGGCGAAGATCGCGCTTCCGCTTGTCTGGCTGCTCGACGTCTCGGGGAGTTTCGTGCTCCGCCTGCTGGGCCAGTCTTCGGAGGAGAAGACACGCGTCACCGACGAGGAGATCAGGACCCTGATCGCCGAGGCCGAACACACTGGCACGATCGAATCGGACGAGCGGCGGATGATCGCCGGCGTCATGCGGCTCGGCGACCGCAAGGCGCGCGCCATCATGACGCCGCGCGGCGACGTCGACTGGATCGACCTGGCCGGCGATCAACAGGAGCTTGTCGAGCTTTTGAAGGAGACGCGGCATTCCCTCCTGCCGGCCGGCGAAGGGTCGATCGACGAGATCGTCGGCGTCGTCAAGGTGAGCGATCTTCTCGCCGCACAGGTGGCCGGCAAGCCGCTCGCCCCCCGCTCCTACCTTAAGACGGCGCCGATCGTGCACGACTTCGCCGATGCGCTGAACGTGCTTTCCCTGCTGCGGGAAGCGGAGGTCCCCATGGCGCTGGTGCATGACGAATACGGGCATTTCGAAGGCATCGTCACGCCGGCCGACATCCTCGAGACGATTGCGGGCGTCTTCCGCGCCGATGTCGAGGAAGGCGAGTTCGAGATCGTCCAGCGGGATGACGGCTCCTGGCTGCTGCCCGGCTCGATGCCGGCGGACGAGATGGCGGACCATCTCGGCATCGTGATACCGGAGCGGCGCAACTACACCACGCTTGCCGGCTTTCTTCTGGCCCATTTCGAGCACCTGCCAAGGACCGGCGAATGTGTCGATATTTCCGGCTGGCGTTTCGAGGTCGTCGATCTCGACGGGCATCGGATCGACAAGGTGGTGGCGAGCAAGGCGCCTTCCCCACCAGATCAATAATTGCGAAAGAAGCCGGCGGCTTGTAGCCGTCCGGCTCGCTACTTTGACATCCAGCCTCGGTCAGGCCGCCTGGGATTTCTTCTGCGCATCCGCGTCGCGGGCGGTCTTCAGGGCATGGGCCCACCAGGAAAGCTGGTCGAGCATGTCCTTGGCGCCCTGCTGAAGGAAATCGAAATCGGCAAGGTTCTTGCCCTCGTCCTTCACGGCAACCATGACCGGCCACATGATGTGAACGCCGGTGCGCGTCGGCGCCATCTGAAGTTCGACGGCAATCAGGCGGAGCTGCTCGACGGCGCGTGCTCCGCCGGTGCCGCCGTACCCGACAAATGCCACCGGCTTGTTGCTCCACTCGTTATAGGCGTAATCGAGCGCATTCTTCAGCACGGCCGTGGGCGCATGGTTATATTCGGCGGCCACAATGATATAGCCGTCGAGCTCGGCGATCTTCTTCTGCCAGCGCTGCGCCACCTCGTTCTTCGACGGTGCCCAGGCGGGAGAAGCCGGCTCGTCGAAGAATGGCATCGGATAGTCTCGAAGGTCGACGATCTCGACATCCATGTCGTCCCGCGCCTTGGCGACCTCGGCGATCCATGCCGCCGGCTTTTCCGAGAACCGGCCGGCTCGTGTGGTGCCGACAATGATTCCGATCTTGGGTTTGCTCATCAATCTTTCCCTCTAGAATCATTGCTGCCCATCGGAAACCAGGTATCCTATGGGTGACTGGTATCAAACAGATACCCGGCCTATATCGGTGAAACCACAGGCTCGTACAAGGAGGCACTTTATTGACACTCAGTCACCCGGACGAAACCTGCCGCGCTGTGAGCGACGTGCTCTCACGCATCGGCGATAAATGGACGGTGCTCGTCGTCGAGCTTCTGGGCGATGGCCCGATGCGGTTCAGCACGCTCAAGCGGCTGATCGGCAATATTTCGCAGAAGATGCTGACAACGACGCTGCGGGGGCTCGAAAGGGACGGCTTCGTGACGCGGACCGTCTATCCGACCATCCCGCCGCGAGTCGAATATGAGTTGACCGACCTGGGGCGCGAACTCCTGGTGCCGGTCCGCCGGCTGGCCGAATGGGCCAGGCTCAATATCGACCGCATCAATGCCGCGCGCGAACGCTACGACGCCGTATTGGAGGCTGCGGAATAGGCCGGGTTCAGTCTTCTGGAGGCACGGGCGTCGGAACGCCATTGGCATCCAGCGCGACCATGACGAAATCCGCCGAGGTGACCATTTCCATGGTGTGCGAAAGATAGCGCTGTGCCCAGGCTTCGACCTTGAGCGTCATGGAGGTGCGGCCGACCCGTTCTATGCTGGTATAGATGCCAAGCGTATCGCCGATCTTCATCGGTTTTGCGAAGGACATCTCCTTGACCGCGGCCGTCACCACGCGCCCCCTGGCCCTTTCCGCAGCACGGATGCCGCAGGCCAGATCCATCTGGGCCATGACCCAGCCGCCGAAGATGTCTCCCGCTGCATTGGCATCACCGGGCATGGCTTGCGTACGCAGTGTCAGTTCGCCATGAGGCTTCGCGGAATTTTCGGCCATGCAATCTTCCCTCTTGCTGAAACAGGATTCGGCGTAACCTTGTCGGGCGAAGCGGTCAACGTCATCCTGCTGCATAGTGGAATGTTGACGGATAACCGACGTAAGGTGTCGTCTTTGCCGTACCCGCGGCTTTTGACACTCGCCTAATCTTCGATGCCGACGATCGAACGAGGCAAGACGTGACCACCACCATCAAAGCCGCCATCTGCCGCGAATTCGGCAAGCCATTGATCATAGAGAACATCCGGATCGCACCGCCCGGCCCTGGCGAGGTGATGGTCGACATCAAGGCCTGCGCCATCTGCCATTCCGACATCTCCTATGCCGAAGGGGCGTGGGGCGGCGATCTGCCCGCCGTCTATGGCCACGAAGCGGCCGGCGTGGTCAGCCAAGTGGGTACGGGGGTGACCGACTTCAAAAACGGTGACCATGTCGTGGTCACGCTCATCCGCTCCTGCGGCGGCTGTCACTATTGCATGCAGGGCAGCAGGGTCATGTGCGAGGAAGTCTTCCCGCTCGACCAGAAAAGCCCGCTGAGCGACGCTACCGGCGAAGCTTATGTCCAGGCGATGCGCACCGGCGCCTTTGCCGAAAAAGTCGTCGTGCATGAGAGCCAGCTAGTAGCCATCCCGGGAGACATGCCTTTCGCGGAAGCTTCGCTGCTTGCCTGCGGCGTCATCACCGGCTTCGGGGCGGTCGTAAACACGGCCAGGGTGAAGCCCGGCCATCATGTGGCCGTCGTCGGCTGCGGTGGCGTGGGGCTGAACAGCATCCAGGGCGCGGCGATCGCCGGCGCCGGAACGATCGTCGCCATCGACCTCAGCGACAGCAAGCTGGAAGCGGCGCGCCGTTTCGGCGCTACCCATACCGTCAACCCGGCCAAAAGCGACGCGGCAGCGGAGATCAAGGCGTTCACGGCTGGGCGCGGCGTGGATTTCGTATTCGTCACGGTGGGAGCGAAGCCGGCCTTCGATCGCGCCTTCGACTACATCACCAAGAATGGCAGCGTCGTCGTGGTCGGCATGCCGCCGACGGGCGTCCTTGCCGAATACGACCCGGGCACGCTTGCTGCCTGGAACCAGAAGATCCTCGGCTCCAAGATGGGCGAAGCGACGATCGCGACCGACATCCCGCAACTCGTGGAGCACTATCGCGCCGGGCGATTGAAGCTCGACGAGCTCATCACCGGCCGTTACCCTCTCGGCGAGATCAACCAGGCTATCGCGGCGGTGAACGACGGTAAGGCGCTGCGGAATGTGATTGTGTTTTAGGCAGTCGGCAGATCGGCAGTCGCAAAAATTCGCTGTCGACTGCCGATTGCCGACCTGCCGACTGCCGCTCCGGAGGAACTCTTGAAAATCACCGACATCTCCACTTTTGTCGTTGGCAATCCGCCTCCGGGGCTCGGCGGCCGCTACTTCATCTTCGTGAAACTGACGACGGACGGCGGCGTGACCGGTTATGGCGAGGCTTACAACGCCACTTTCGGGCCGCATGTGACGGCGCGCATGATCGAGGACGTGGCCGAACGCTATCTGATCGGCAAAGACCCTCACGATGTCGAAAGCTTCTTCCGCCGCGCCTATTCCTCCGGTTTCAGCCAGCGACCGGACATCTCGATGATGGGCTGCGTCTCGGCGCTCGAAATGGCCTGCTGGGATATCATCGGCAAGGAGGCGGGCAAGCCGGTCTACAAGCTGATCGGTGGACAGGTGCATGAGCGGCTGCGCTCCTACACCTATCTTTACCCGCAGACGGGCAGTGCCGTCCCGGCGGAGGCGGACAATCCCGATCGCAACGTCTATAACGACCCCGATCTGGCGGCCGAGTGCGCCGCCGAATATGTGGCCCAGGGCTTCAACGCCGTGAAGCTCGATCCGGCCGGACCCTATACGGCCTTCGATGGTCACCAGCCCCGCCTCTGTGACATCGACCTTGCCGCCCGTATGATCAAGGCGATCCGTGAAGCGGTGGGCACCAGAGCTGATATCCTGTTCGGAACGCACGGCCAGTTCACCGCCTCCGGCGCACTGCGCATGGCGCGCGCCATCGAACCTTACGATCCGCTCTGGTTCGAGGAACCTGTTCCGCCCGACATGCCGGAAGTGATGGCCGAGGTGGCGCGCGGAACATCCATTCCGGTCGCGACCGGCGAGAGGCTCGCGACGAAATGGGAGTTCGCGCGTGTCATCGAGAACCGGGCCGCCACCATCCTGCAGCCTGATCTCGGTCGCGTGGGCGGCATTCTGGAAGCCAAAAAGATCGCTGCCATGGCCGAGGCGTATCACATACAGGTCGCGCCGCACTGCTATTGCGGGCCGATCGTGGCTGCGGCCAACATTCAGCTCGCCGCGACCCTGCCGAACTTTCTCATCCTGGAATCGATCAAGACCTGGGACGGCTTCCACGAAAAGCTTCTGAAAAGGAAGATCGAATGGGAGGACGGCTGGGTCATTCCGTCAAAAGAGCCCGGACTGGGCGTCGAGCTCGACGAGGCGGTCTGCAAGGCGCATCCTTACGACGGCCAGCGCCTGCACCTCGAAATGGCCCCTGATCCGCTGTTTCCTTGAACTCCCGATTGTCATCCCGGACGGGCGAGAGCCGGGACCCATTCCGTGACGCGGCAAGGTCACGGAATGGATCGCGGACAGCAGCATCGCTTCGCTCCGCCGCTTCCGCGATGACGAAGCGGTATTCTTCAACGAGTTATTTCCGCCACGAGTTCCGCCACGGTGCGGTCGAGCAGCTTCTTTCCCCCGCTTCGCCAGCCGAGCGCACGCAACTTGGTGGCATCCATAACATTGAGGCTGCCCGCATCTGCCGCTTGCGGCAGTGTATTTGCCGAGCCGGTCTCGCGCTGCACCAGAGCTAGAACATCGCGGCGATCAACGAGAATATCCGAGACGTTGAAGATCTCGCCCGCGATTTTGTCGGACGCCCCCTCCAGCATCAGGCGTGTTGCGCCGGCAACGTCCTGGCCATGCACCTCCGTGCCCGCGCGCGGCTCTATGGCCCGGCCAGCAAGGTAGTCCGCGAAAAGCGGCGCCCATTTATGCCGATGTCCCAATCCCGCGCTCCCATACACGCCTGTGACGCGCAGCACCGCTGGGGTGAAATTCCCGCTCGTCAGGTCAAGCAGCACCTTTTCCGCGCCGAGCTTGACTTCGCCATAGAGCGTGTCCGGATGCGGCTCGGTCGTTTCGTAAAGGGTGGCGCCCGGCGGCTGAGTTCCATAGACAGCGCGGCTGGAGAGGAAGACCGCGCGACCGATGCCGGCATTTCTCGCAGCCTCGAAGAGCTTCGCCGTCGCAGCGAGATTTCGCCGGCGGAACCCTTGCGCATCCTCTCCTTCCCCGCCACGGTATTTTCCCGGAAGGTGGTCGAAGGCGGCGTGAACGAAATGCCCGATCCCTTCGAACAGCCGTTCGTAGCCAGCGTCACGGTCGAGATCGAGTTCCGCAAAATCCACATGCCCGGAAAAGAAACCGGCCTCCGGACGGTGCCTGCCCGCAACCATCACCCGGTAACCGGCCGCCAACAAGCCTTCCACGATGAAGCGCCCGACAAAGCCTGTCCCGCCCGAGACAAGCACGCTTTTTGCGTTCCTAGAGCCGAGGATTGGGAAGGGCATCGACATCCGGGATTCCTTCGCCGCTGTGATAGGCATGCCAGAGTTCGATCAGTGGGCCCAGACGGTCGGCCTTCGGATGATCCTTCTCCCAGGGCTTTTCATATTGGTAATGGACGACCGAGATCGACTTCCAGTCCCACAGTTCCGGCAGGTTGAACCAGACATATTGCAGCATGTTGAAGAAGACCGGCAGGCCGTGCCAGTCGGGAAAGAAGGCCTGCAGGAAGGTCTGGTCGGTGCGCCGCCAATAGGCGTCCGGAGCATCGAGCTTCGCCAGCATCCTGGCAAATGTCTCTTCCGAGGGCTTGGCGACGAAAACGCCGGAATTCAGCCGATGAAAATCCGCCAGCGTCTCATAGACGTTGGGAGCGGCGGAAAATTCCGGATAGGCGAACAGCCGGTCGATGTTGCGCAGTACCAACGCGTCGGCGTCTATGAAGATGACCGTTTCATATTCGGTCAATTGCCAGAGCCTCAATTTGGCGAAATTGTCGAGCGGCGTATGGAAGGCCGGCTTCTTGCCTTTGGTGAAAGGGGCATCGGCGTGAATTTTCGCCCTCGCATGGCGCTCATTGAAGGCTGCGGAGGTCGGCAGCAGGTCGGCCGTGACGAGACGCGCCCCCAGGGCCCGCAGCATATCCAGATCCGACGCGCCGACCCCGCCCGTGTGCAGCACGACCATATCTGCCGTCGCGCCTGCCAGTTTCAGCGAACGCAGTAGCGCCGCCGCACCCGTCGCATAATCGGCGTTTGTGACCAGCGTCACATAGGCGTTGTGGCGACCAGTCATCGCTGTTCCTGAAACGCTCCCCTATCAGAAGAATTGCAGCAGGCCGATGGATATCTCAGGAACATGGGTGATCACCATCAGGCAAACGAGGCAGACCAGCACGAAAGGCAGGAGCTTCGGGATCACGCGTTGCAACGGCAATCCCGCCACCTGGCAGGCAGCGAAGAGATTCACGCCGAGTGGCGGCGTGATCATGCCAAGCGCGAGATTGACCACCATGATCAACCCGAAATGGACCGGATCGACACCGAAGGAGATCGCGACAGGGGCAAGGATCGGCGCCAGCACGATGATCGCCGCCGAGGTCTCTATGAACATGCCGACGACGAACAGAAAGATGTTGACTGCCAGCAGGAAGGTCAGGTGGCTGTCCATCATCTCCCCAAGCCACGCACCGATGGTTGCCGGCACACCCGCCCGCGTGATCAGGAACGAGAAGAGGCCGGCCGCAGCAATGATGAACATGATGATGGTCGAGGAAATCACCGAGCGGCGGAGAACCCCGACGATCTCCTTCACGCCCAGGGTGCGGTAGACGAACACGCCGAGAAGAAGGGCGTAGAAGACCGCGACCACCGATGCCTCGGTCGGGGTAAAGACGCCCTGATAGATGCCGCCGACAATGATGACCGGCATGAGCAGGGCCAGGAAAGCCTGCTTGACCGCCGACAGAAGATCGAGCCGGTCGACATGGTCATTGGCACCCCAGCCATTCCAACGGCAATAGAAATAGACGAAGATCATCAGCGCGCCGCCGATCAGCAGGCCCGGGCCGAAGCCGGCGACGAAAAGCGAGCCGATCGAGACCTCGGCACTGACACCATAAAGGATGAGCGGGATCGACGGCGGAATGATGACACCGAGTTCAGCGGAGGTCGCCTGAAGCGCGGCGGCGAAGCTTTTCGGGTATCCATGGCGGGCCATGGCCGGGATGAGGATCGCGCCGATGGCGAAAGTCGTCGCCACGGACGAGCCTGACACCGAGGCAAAGATCATGCAGGTGAGCACGCAGGAGCAGGCAAGCCCGCCCCGCACGCCGCCGACGATCGTCTTGGCGAATTCGACCAGCCGGGCGGAGATGCCGCCCGCTTCCATGAGATTGCCCGCCAGGATGAAGAACGGCACAGCCATCAGCGGGAAGGAATCGATGGAGGTCATCAGCTTCTGTGCCGCAACCAGCAGCGGCAGCGGCGTGAAAAAGGCGATGCCTCCGATCGAGGCCGCAGCTATGGCGATCGCAATGGGTACGCCTGCGGCGAACAGAACCACCATGGCGATAAGCATGAATGTGGACATCGCCGCTCAGACCTCGTGGATTTCCTGCTCGGCGGCAGGGCGGGGAGGATTGACCAGGTCTTCAACCAGGCGTGCCAGCACCGCGACGACGGACAGCGCCGCGCCCACCGGTATGGCCGCATAGACGATGCCTATCGATATGCGCATGCCGGTGATCGGGTCGACGAGGCCGGCCAGCGTCTGCGAACTCGTCCGCTCGGCCATCAGCCAGCCGTACCAGATCATCACGCAGAGCACCGCAAGCGTGACGGCGGCTATAACCAGCGAAAGCAGCCGGCGCACCGCATCGGGGACAAGCTCGAATATGAGATCTATCGAGATCAGTGCGCCCATCCGCAGGGTTGCGACGAGACCGAGATAGACCATCCATATCATCAGCGCCCGCGCCGTGACCTCTGACCAGGTGGACGGGCTTTCGAGCACGAAACGGGTAATGACCTGGTAGAAGGTGACGCAGGACATCAGGGCCAGGAGCACCATGGCGACACTCAGCGAAAGCCGGACCACCCAGCGATCTATGGTCTGAAGAACAGATAGCATCGAGCGCCCTTGTCCGATGCCGGACGCTGATCGCGTCCGGCCTGGTTGCTGGAAGGCGGAAACGGCCTAGTACTTATAGTTGCGGATAGCCTCCAGGCGCTCCTTGCCAAACTGTTCGGCATATTTCGCCATCAGCGGCTCGAGTGCCTTTTCGAAGGCTTCCCGATCGACATTATCGACCACTTCCATGCCCTGGCTGCGCAGCGTTTCGACGCCCGATTCGGCGTCGGCGCGAACCTTCTCGCGCATGGCCTTGGCGGCGACCTTCGCGGCTTCCTTGAAGGCGGTCTTCTCCTCGTCGGTCAGACCGTCCCAGACGACCGGCGAAAGAATGATGAGCGCCGGGGAATAGACGTGATTGGTCAGTGACAGATATTTCTGCACTTCCGAAAATTTCGCCGAGACAATCACGCCGATCGGATTCTCCTGGCCATCGACCGTGCCCTGCTGGAGCGCGGTGAACAGTTCGGGAAAGGCCATGGGCGTCGGCAATATGCCGATCTGGCTGAAGGCTTCCATATGCACTGGATTTTCCATGGTGCGGATCTTGAGGCCGGCGGCGTCCTCGGGCTTCTCCACCGCATGTCTGGAATTGGTGAGATTGCGGAAGCCGTTTTCCGTCCAGGCCAGCGCGATCAGATCATGCTCGGGAAACTTGTCCAGGATCTCCTGCCCGATCGGGCCGTCAAGCACCGCATGCGCATGCTCGTAATCCTTGAAAAGGAAGGGAATGTCGGTAATCAGCGTATCGGGCACGAAATTGCCAACCGGCCCGGTTGAGGTAAGCACGATGTCGACGGTGCCGATCTGGGCGCCTTCGACCATTTCGCGCTCGCCGCCCAGCGCATTCGACGGATAGCCCTTCACAGTGTATTTGCCATTCGTGCGCTTTGCTATTTCTTCCGCCAGCACCTGTGCGCCAACGCCATAATGCGAGGTTTCCGGCAGCGAATAGCCGGCCTTGAGCTCGACCGCGTAAACGGTTCCCGCCATCAGCATGGCCGCACCGAAGGCGATGCCAGCCCATGCTTTCGTCATAAAAATCATCTGGAAATCCTCCCCGATTGATTGATCTTCCCCGTCGCAGGGTTCGCCCGGTCTTTTGGTTTGCCAACGGGCACAATGTCAACTGGCAATAGAGGATAAGGTCGGCGGCACACCGGCTTCGGGAGCCAGCGCACCGCCGTGGAAGGTGGAAGGGAGCTCAGGAGACGCTTTTCAGGCGCTTGCCTTCCGGATCATGTTCCAGCGTCGGCGCAATGTCCCTGGTCCATGCGGAGACGGCGGGAATGCGGCTGCGATCGACGCGATAGGCGTATTTCCTGGCAACGTCGATCACTTCCTCCAGCAGCCCCTCGGCGAGTGTGATCGGGTTGAGGCCGAGCGCCAGGAACTGCTCGTTCTCCACCACCAGATCGTTTTCCGCCGCCTCCTTGCGCGGATTGGGCAGATAGGCCACCTGCCCGCCCGTCAGCCCGGCCACGAGCTCGGCAAGATCACGCACCCGGTGCGTCTCCGTCATCTGGTTGAAGATCTTCACGCGGTCGCCGCGTTGCGGCGGGCTCTTCAGAGCCAGTTCGATGCAGCGCACCGAATCCTGGATATGGATGAAGGCGCGGGTCTGGCCGCCGGTGCCGTGCACCGTCAGCGGATAGCCGATCGCCGCCTGGATCAGGAAGCGGTTCAGCACCGTCCCGTAATCGCCGTCATAGTCGAAGCGGTTGATGAGCTGTTCATGCCGCCTGGTCTGCTCGGTATGCGTGCCCCAGACAATGCCCTGATGCAGGTCGGTGATCCTCAGCCCGTCGTTCTTGGCGTAGAACTGGAACAGAAGCTGATCCAGGCACTTGGTCATATGATAGATCGAGCCGGGATTGGCCGGATACAGTATCTCCTGCTTCACCGTTTCGCCATCCAGCGTGTCTATGCCGACCGGCAGATAGCCCTCGGGGATGGCCGCGCCAACCGTCGAATAGCCGTAGACGCCCATGGTGCCGAGATGGACGAGATGAGCGTCCAGATCGACCGCGACCAGCGCATTGAGCAGGTTGTGCGTCGCGTTGACGTTGTTGTTGACCGTATAGTTCTTGTGACGGTCGCTCTTCATCGAATAGGGCGCGGCGCGTTGCTCGGCAAAGTGGATGATCGCATCCGGCCGGTTTTCGGCCAGCCACGCCTTCAGCACCTCGTAGTCGCGCGCCAGATCGATGAGATGGAAATGGATGCGCCGGCCGGTCTCCTGGTGCCAGATGCGCGTGCGCTCCTGTATCGAGTCCATCGGCGTCAGCGACTGGACACCCAGTTCCGTGTCGATCCACCGCCGGGAAAGATTGTCGAGAATATGGACGTCATGCCCCTGCTCCGACAAATGCAAAGATGTCGGCCAGCCGACAAAGCCGTCGCCGCCAAGGACTGCAATCTTCATCGAATCGTTCCCTTCCTGAATATATGACAGCGATTAGATGCCATATGTGACAGAAATTGTATTCTACGGTTGCAAACCCGATAGGAACATAGCTGCGGTATTTTTTCCCGATGCAGCCGCGGGTGAGTTCATATGTCCGCCATAATAGTGTAATATGTTATTTCGCCCTGATGCAGCAGGCTGGCGCTGGCAATGCGTTTGGGTGCTGCGGGACAAGCGGTATACCGCTTCCGCATTGTGGAGGAGGATCGGTCATGGCTGGTTCCAGAAAGGCCGATATTGGCATTTACGATACCGAGGATTTGGCCCTGATGCAGGATGCTATCGAAGCGGTATGCACCGAACTCGGCATAAAATCCACGGATCGTGCCAAACGCGAGGCAGTCGCAGGCAGAGTCATGCGGACCTGGCGGAATGGCGCACGCATGCCGCTCAACCTCGTGCATGCCGGACTGGACTGCAACGCCTGAGTTGCGGAATTCCGCGCAGCCGCGGGCGGATTCTCGACGAGAAGATTCTTCGCAGGCACGATCTCGAAAAGCTGACTGGATCCAAGGACAGAGCGGGCCGGTTCTGAGCCGGACGGTTTTCGCAGGTCCGCCTTTGTGGCGTTCCGGCTTGCGCCCCACATCCGGCAAGACACATGGACCATGCGCCTCTCCAATGGCAGAATGGACAATGGCGGACAGCAAGATGAGCGATGCCGTTACCGTACCGCGGACGAGAACGAAGCCCAAGACCGAACGGCCGAAGCTTCACAAGGTCATTCTTGTCAATGACGACTTCACACCGCGCGAATTCGTGGTTCGCGTGCTCGAGGCCGAATTCCGGCTGAGCGAAGACCAGGCCTATCGGGTGATGATCACGGCGCATCGCCGGGGCGTCTGCGTGGTGGCCGTCTTTACCAAGGATGTCGCCGAGACCAAGGCCACGCGGGCAACCGACGCTGGCAAACGCGCCGGATACCCTCTTCTGTTTACGACCGAGCCGGAAGAATGACCGCGTAGAAGGCGTCGCGCCGCCCCTGCCCGGCCGAAGATGTATTCCGGTCGGAGAATTGCCCTATTGCGGCGCTCAGAAGCAGTCCGCAACAAGATCTCAGGCTGATTTCACGGTTGCATTCATGCCCCATTCGACCCCGAATGGGTCGCGCAGGAGACCCCAGCGATCGCCCCAGAACATCGTGTCCAGCGGCATGACGACCTCGCAGCCCGCATCGACGGCGCGCTGCCACCACTGATCGATCTCCTCGCTCGCCAGGTGAAGCTGCAGGGTATAGCCCTGCGGTTTCTCGGCCGGATGGCCATGTTCGGGATAACCGTCGGACAGCATCAGCGACGAGCCGTTGACATGCACATGAACATGCATGGTACGGCCCTTCTCGTCCGGCGGATAGAAGAAGACCTGCTCCGCGCCGAAAGCCTTTCCGTAGAATTCAGCCGCCTTCAGCGCGCCGTTGTCTATCGTCAGGTAAGGGGTAAGCCCGCCGAGAACCTTCATCTGCTGCGGGGCGGTTTCTGTCGTATCGCTCATCGTCGGTATCCTCCTGATTGGATCGTGCCGGTGGAAATTGTCTGAAAGACGAACCAAAAAGCGGGAATCCGACGGGCTGGCGCAATTTTTGTTCCTCGATTCCGCTCTTCCCGGTCACGAAAAATTTCGTGAAGAAGATGAAGTTGCGGGAACCGTCGCCCTTCGGTGTCATTCTTCCGTCTGAATGGGCAAGCTATGGACAGCTGAAGGGGCCAGTCCGACAATCGAGTTGAAAGAGAACATGCGACGCCTGGAGATCCTGGACGGCATGCGAGGATATTTCCTCGTATTCATGATGCTGAACCATCTGTCATTCGCCGGTGGTTATTTGCTGGTGAAGTTCAATCACGGCGAACTTGGCTATGTCCAGGACGCACAAGGTTTCGTTTTCTTGTCGGGCCTGCTGGTCGGCATGGTCTATGCCAACCGGATGCGCAAGCAGGGCTATGCAGCCGGTGCGCTCAAGGTGCGCAAGCGTGCCTTCGAACTCTACCGCTACGCGATCGGCTGCATTGCAACAATCGTGATCCTGGGCATGCTATTGAAAGGATCTCAGACTTATTGGGAGCCTTGGCTCTGGGACCTCAGCAAGCCCGATCCCTTCTTCGCGGTCGCCGCGGCGCTGCTGCTCTACCAGCCGACCTATATGGACATTCTGCCGCAATACATCGTCTATCTGCTGGTTTCGCCGCCCCTCATATGGCTGTGCGTGACCGGGCACTGGCGGGCGGTCGTGGCGATGTCCGCCATCCTGTGGCTCGCCGTCCAGGTAGGGCTCAACTACCCGCTGGCGGACGGTATCCGCGCTTTCTTGGCCTGGCTCTATGACGGCGATACCTTCCGCACGGCATTCAACGTCCTTGCCTGGCAGATTGTCTTCATGTCGGGTCTCGTTCTCGGCGCCCTGACCGCGACGGGTCAGATCGACTGGAAAAAGGCGATGGACCCGCAGCGCACCGTCTGGGCCTGGACGGCCCTTGCCGGCGTGCTGATCTTCATGGCCATACGACTCGGCTTCACCTTCAAGATCATGCCCGAGGACATGGCCAAGCAATTTGCCGGCCTGGATGACCGCGTAGAATTCAGCTTCATCTATCTGGCGAATTTCGCCGCCACCGGTTACCTGGTCGCCTGGACGGTGATGGCCGGGCCGAGATCAGAGAATGCAGTCGTGCGCGCGCTTGGCAACGGGCTCAGCCTTGTCTTCAGCCTCTCCTTCCTGAGGCTGCTCGGACGACATTCGCTGCAGGTCTACAGCTTCCACGTGATCCTGGTCTATCTGCTGAAGGCCTTCGATTACCACCATGGGCCCTTCACGGAATGGAGCAAGACGGCAATCGCCCTTACGGCAGTGGCATCGCTCGCCATTCCCGCCCTCTATCGCGAGCGGGACAGATTCTTCGGCAAGCGGGAGGCCCCGGCAAAGGCTTGATTCTATCGCCCGGGCCGACCGGTCTTGCCCGGGCGGCGTTTCTGACGCCGCTCATCCGCCGGATCCTCGTATGAGCCGATGCCCGTCCGTTCCCGGCGGACGGGTTTTGCATCTTCAGCTCTTGGCGACGAAACGGATTGCGGCTTGMCCGGCCGTGCCCGGCCAAGCGGCTTTTCCGTCCGGCCGACGGTCATCTCGTCGAGCGTATTCTTGCGGAATAGCGACGCCCTATGGTCCTCCGGAACGCCGTAATCGGAGCTGTGTGCCTCCGAGGCACTCTGCTTCTTGAAAAGGGAGCGCGGAGCATCGCCGGCGCGCCCGGCATAGCTGCCCGAGCGGCCCATATCGTCAAGCTCCGGCTTGGCGAAGAGGGTGGATTTGCCGCCCTGCCCCTCCGCCGTCCTGTGCCTTTGCCGGCCCTTGTTGTGCTGTCCCTTGCGCCGTCCGGAATCCGGACTTTCCAGTTCCACCTCGCGGGCAAGCGGATCGTCGGCAATGGCGAGTTCCGTCTCGCGCAGTCGCTTGATCTCGTCGCGCAGGCGCGCCGCCTTCTCGAAATCGAGGTCGGCAGCGGCATCGCGCATCTGCTTTTCCAGATGCTCCAGATGGGCTGCCATATTATTGCCTACAAGAGCGCCCTCCTCGGCAAAACCGGAAATGTCAGCGCGCACATGGTCGCGCTCGTAGACCGAGTCCAGGATATCGGCGATGTTCTTCTTGACGCTTTCCGGCGTGATGCCGTGCTCGGCATTGTATTCGAGCTGCTTCTCGCGCCGCCGGTTGGTCTCGTCCATCGCGCGCTGCATGGAGCCGGTGACGGTATCGGCATAAAGGATGACCTTCCCGTCGACATTTCGCGCCGCCCGGCCGATCGTCTGGATCAGCGAGGTCTCGGACCGGAGGAAGCCCTCCTTGTCGGCATCTAGGATGGCGACAAAGCCGCATTCGGGAATGTCGAGGCCCTCGCGCAGAAGATTGATGCCGACCAGCACGTCGAAGGCGCCGAGGCGCAGGTCGCGCAGGATCTCGATGCGCTCCAGCGTGTCGATGTCGGAATGCATGTAGCGGACGCGGATGCCCTGCTCATGCAGGTATTCCGTCAGGTCTTCGGCCATGCGCTTGGTCAGCACCGTCACCAGCGTGCGATAGCCCTTGGCCGTGGTTTCCCGAATCTCGCCCAGCACGTCATCAACCTGGGATTTGGCGGGACGCACCTCGACCGGCGGATCGATCAGGCCGGTCGGACGGATGACCTGCTCGGCAAAGACGCCGCCCGACTGCTCCATCTCCCAGGCGCCCGGGGTCGCCGAAACAGCGATGGTGAGCGGCCGCATCGCATCCCATTCCTCGAAGCGCAGCGGCCGGTTGTCCATGCACGACGGCAACCGGAAGCCGTATTCGGCCAGAGTGGCCTTGCGCCTGAAGTCCCCTCGGTACATGCCGCCGATCTGCGGCACCGTCACATGGCTCTCGTCGATGAAGATCAAGGCGTTGTCGGGGATGTATTCGAACAGTGTCGGAGGCGGCTCACCCGGCGCACGGCCGGTCAGATAGCGCGAATAGTTCTCGATGCCGGCGCAGGAGCCGGTCGCCTCCAGCATTTCCAGATCGAAGCGCGTGCGCTGCTCCAGCCGCTGCGCCTCCAGCAGACGGCCGGCCCGCGTCAGTTCCTCAAGTCGGAACCTGAGTTCCTCCTTGATCGACTTGATGGCCTGGTTGAGTGTCGGGCGCGGCGTCACATAGTGCGAATTGGCGTAGATCTTCACCGATTTCAGCGCATCGGTCTTCTTGCCCGTCAGCGGATCGAATTCGGTGATGGATTCGATCTCGTCCCCGAACATGGTGATGCGCCAGGCCCGGTCCTCGAGGTGGGCCGGAAATATCTCGATCGTGTCGCCGCGCACACGGAACGAGCCGCGCGTGAAATTGACATCCTGGCGCTTGTATTGCTGCTCCACCAGATCGGCCAGGAGCTGACGCTGGTCGAGCCTGTCGCCGACCTGCATCTGGAAGGTCATGGCCGTATAGGTCTCGACCGAGCCGATACCATAGATGCAGGAAACCGAGGCGACGATGATCACATCATCGCGTTCGAGCAGGGATCGCGTCGCCGAGTGGCGCATGCGGTCGATCTGCTCGTTGATGGAGGATTCCTTCTCCACGAAGGTATCAGTGCGCGGAACGTATGCCTCCGGCTGGTAGTAGTCGTAATAGGAGACGAAATATTCGACGGCATTGTTCGGGAAGAAGGACTTGAACTCGCCGTAAAGCTGGGCGGCCAGCGTCTTGTTGGGCGCCAGGATCAGCGCCGGGCGCTGCGTCTCCTCTATCACCTTGGCCATGGTGAAGGTCTTGCCCGAGCCGGTGACGCCGAGCAGCACCTGGGTGCGTTCATTCTCCCTTACACCCGCCACGAGATCGGCGATCGCCGTCGGCTGGTCGCCGGACGGCTCGAATGCGGTCTCCATCTTCAGCGCGATGCCGCCCTCGGATTTCTCCGGTCGGTCGGGCCGGTGAGGAGTCCAGATCTGGCCGTTCTTGTGCAGCGGATTGCCGCCTTCGATCAGCTTCGAAAGCGCGGCGACGGTCGCCGTCACGCCCGACGAATTGAGGGTTTCGGCCTCCTCCAGCGACACGTCCAGTCCCGCCACCGGATTGAGCCCGGCCGCCGCGCGTTCCTTCGCCGTTGCCGCGCCACCCATGGAAGTGCCGCGGGCGGTCCTGCTCGGCGCCGTGGAGCGCTCGGGTACCTTACGCGCCGCCTTACCCTCCCCTTTGTCCCCTTTGTAGGAAGGGTGGTCGGACACAATCCGACCGGGCGGGGATGAGGTTGAGGGGGAAGCCTTTTCCGCCTCGCGCGCGATCTCGTCGGCCCAGCCTGAAATCGAACCCGTCAGCGGCGCGCCTTCGAATTCCGCCTGCGGCGCTTCCTCGAATCCGTTTGGCGCGCCTGAACGCTCGTTGCCGCCGTTCACGACGGATTTCTTCTCAGGGGTTTTGGCCATGACCCGAATATGGAGAGACTCTTTGCGATTGCAAAGAGTGTAATCGCCAGGACGGACCGGCAGCATGGCCCTTCCTGACAAGAGGCTGTCAGGAAGGGCATCGTGAGGAGAGATCCTTTGGGGTCAGAAAATCGACCAGCCTGGCTGCCCCCGGAGAAAGATCCCGCCATGGCTCCTCGACAAGGAGGCGAGCCAGGGCCGCCGTCGGGAATTTGTGCCGCATCCTCTTCATCAGCTTCTTGTCGGAGCCGGTTCCGGCAAGGCGCGCGGCAAACTCCTCCAGGGCCGGATTATGCCCCACCAGAAGGGCGCGCGCGGCCGACTCCGGAGCTTCCCTGACAAGCTGGAGGAGATCATCGGCCAAATCCGTGTAGATCTGCGGATGGAACACCGCCTCCGGAACACCGGAAAGTTCTGCCGAGACCAGTTCCCAGGTCTGCCGCGTGCGCAATGCCGGCGAAACCATTACATGATCCGGCAGCCATCCGCGCCTTGCGATTTCCCGCGCCATGAATGGCGCCGCGCGCCTGCCCCTCTCCGCAAGATGACGATCGAAATCGTCGAGCTGCGGATCGTCCCAGCTCGACTTCGCATGGCGAAGGAGAAGCAGCTCTTTCATCGTCGCTCCATACCGGCAAACCTGGAACTCTCTATGGCTGGAGCCTGCTTTCGGCAACAGGCAGCTGGAACAGCAGCCGCAGCCTGCTGTCGGACATGGCTTCCACCTTGCCCGAAATGTGTTTTTGTGGCATATCTATAGCCGTTCGGGTGTTACTGACCCGGAGAACTGGAAGCGTTTTTTGGACGACCCTTTTCCCGATTTACGTGAACTCGACCGCTGCGAAACTGTGCATGTCGCACAGACGCATTCTCTCGAAGGGAAAAGGAGTTTCCCATGTCCCAGACCGGCACTGTAAAATTCTTCAATTCGTCCAAGGGCTTTGGCTTCATCACGCCGGATGACGGCGCGAAGGACGTCTTCGTTCACATCTCTGCTGTCGAGCGTTCCGGCATGCATACGCTCGTCGACGGCCAGAAGGTTTCCTTCGACGTCGAGCCCGACCGCATGGGCAAGGGTCCGAAGGCAGTCAACCTCGCGGCCGCATAATCAGACGATCCGGACCAAACCGGCCATTCGAGGCGTGGCGTCGCATCGCCACGCCTTTTTCATTGAATTCATTCCGCTCCAGGCACGGCCTTCAGGAAAGTTTCACTTGCCGAAAGCCGCAAAATAAAGGAACAATTCCGCGTTCGGGCATTTGCCGGCCCGGAGACTGGAATAGCATGCCCCAGGATCAAGAACCGACAAAGGCACCTGGGAGGCTCGCGAAACGATGGGAATGCGACAAGGCCCCTGTGCGAAGCTGACTGTTTCTTCTCCCCCAGTAAAGGACCGAGACTCATGAGGGCCAAGCCCTCGACGCAACGATGGGAGAAAAAGGAGTTCTTCCCATGCCTCAGACGGGAACCGTAAAATTCTTCAATCATGCCAAGGGCTTCGGCTTCATCACGCCGGATGACGGGCAGAAGGACGTTTTCGTTCATATCTCCGCCGTCCAGGCTTCCGGACTGCCGGGTCTCGAGGATGGGCAGAAGGTGACCTTCGATACCGAACCCGACAAGCGCGGAAAGGGCCCGAAAGCGGTGAATCTTTCCATCGGCTGAAGTTTCCCGCCGCATATTGGCTTCCATTCGACGCCCTCGCCTCTGCGAGGGCGTTTTTGATTGGGCGCGTTGCGATCCCGGAAAAGTCGGGGCCGTTCGTTCAGCCTGCGTTCAGGAAAACCGACCTAAATCTTGCCTCCATGGCATGCTGGATTGCCTTCCATTCCAGTGGCTTATTGGAGATGAACAATGAACCGCTTCTTCAAGTCAGTCGTTTTGAGCGCGGCGGTCGCCGCGACGGCGCTTACCGCCATTCCGGCCAATGCCGGCGATCATTGGCGCCATCGACATCACCATCATGGCGGCGACGCGCTTGCCGCCGGGGCGATCGGGCTTGCAGTCGGCGCCATTGCCGGTGCTGCGCTCTCGCAGTCCCGCCCTGCCCCGGTCTATGTCGACAGGTATTACCCGCCTGCGCCGCCGGCCCGTTATCACTACCGACCGGCCCCTGATGTGGTCTATGTGCGCGAGACGCCCGAGCCCTGGACGCGGAGCTGGTATCGCGAATGCTCGATACGGTACCGGAGTTTCGATCCAGGCACCGGCACCTATCTCGGCTATGACGGCCGTGAGCATTTCTGCACGCTGAACTGAGCCGAAATCGCGCCCGTGCAAGTTTCAGACGAGGAACGGATTTGTCCGCCGTTCCTCGCCGAAACGTCCGCCGGGACCATGCCCGCACAGGAAGCCAATGTCGTCGCCGAGCGGCAGCAGCTTTTCCTTTATCGACCGTATGAGGGCAGCGTGATCGCCGCCCGGCAAATCGGTCCGCCCGATCGAGCCGTGGAAGAGCACATCGCCCACATGGGCGAATTTGGCGGCTGGATTGTAATAGACCACATGGCCCGGTGCATGGCCCGGGCAGTGCAGCACCTGAAAACTATGCTCCCCGAAGGAAACGGTTTCGCCTTCGGTCAGGAAACGGTCCGGCGTGCAATCACGCACCGGGTCCGTCAGCCGGTACATGCGCGCCTGGCTGGCCAAATTCAAAAGCATCTCCCGGTCGTCCTCATGCGGGCCGAGAATGTCGACGCCAAGGGCATCCTTGAGGTCCATCACCCCGCCGGCGTGATCGATATGGCCATGGGTCAGCCAGATCGCCTGGATGGCGATGCCGTTCTTCTCGATCGCAGCGCGGATGCGATCGACCTCGCCGCCCGGGTCGATGACGACGCCAACCTTCTCGTCCTTGTCGAACAGGATGGTGCAGTTCTGCTGGAACGGCGTTACCGGAATGACGCCCGCTCGCATTTCACCCATCGCGATCTCCCTTATTGACTTGCGATGGTTTTAGAACCGGTGGTGCATGCAGGTCCATTGGCGCAGGCAAGAAAAAAACGGGCGGCTGGCGCCGCCCGTCGAGAAACAGGGGCGAAAATCAGGCTTTCTTGGTGGCGCCCATGACAGCGCCGATAATAGCCGTGAGCACGCCGCCACCGGCAAGGCCGCCAATGGCATCTCCGAGCAGTCCGCCCAGTGCGCCGCCGTCTCCGGCCATTCCGGCAAGTGCCGCGCCGCCGCCGACGCCGCCGATAACGCCACCGATGATCCGCGCGACGTGACCGGTCGCCGCCTTCTGTATGGCCGCACCAACGGCTTCGCCGCCAATGATACCGGCAATGGCCTGGACGATGATTGGGAGAAGCGCTTCCATCTCATTCCCTCCTATGGACGCCGGCTCTGCAAGCCGACGCAAGGATCATCGCCTGATTCTTCTAGGAGTCAAATGCAACGATGCTAATTGACGGAGGAATTACTTCCGGCCTCAAGGCCGGAAGTCTCTCGACTTGCAGTATGACGCGTCGACCGAAGAAGGAATCTATTCGGCAGCGACGCGATGCTTGGGTTGAACCTCGCTCATGTAGTCATTCATGAGCAGACGGGTGATTTCACCCACCTGGAAGGTGTAAGGGCCGATTTCCGAGACAGGCGTGACTTCCGCCGCGGTACCCGAAAGGAAGCACTGCTCGAAGCCCTCCATTTCCTCGGGCATGATGGCCCGTTCGACGACCTCGATGCCGCGCCTGCGGGCAAGGTCGATGACGGTGCGGCGCGTGATGCCGTCGAGGAAGCAGTCGGGCTCCGGCGTATGGAGCTTGCCGTCCCTGACGAAGAAGATATTGGCCCCGGTGGCTTCCGCGACGCGGCCGCGCCAGTCGAGCATCAAGGCATCCGCATATCCTTTGGCCTCGGCGGCATGCTTGGAAAGCGTGCAGATCATGTAGAGCCCGGCCGCCTTGGACTTCGAGGGAGCCGTACGCGGATCCGGACGGCGATATTCGGCGATATCGAGACGGATGCCCTTCAGCCTCTGCTCGGGGTCGAAATAGCTCGGCCACTGCCAGATGGCGATGGCGCAATTGATACGGTTGTTCTGTGCCGAAACACCCATCATCTCGCTGCCGCGCCAGGCGATCGGACGCACATAGGCGTCCGCGAAGCCCTGCTTCTTGAGCAGCATGCGGCAGGCATTATTGATCTCTTCCGCCGAATAGGGGATGCGGAAACCGAGTATTCTCGCCGATTCCAGCAACCGTTCGCTATGCTCATTGAGCTTGAAAATCTCGCCGCCATAGGCGCGCTCGCCCTCGAATACGGCGCTGGCATAGTGAAGGCCGTGCGTAAGTACGTGAATCTTCGCATCCGCCCACTTTACGAATTCACCGTTGAACCAGATGAAGCCGTCGAGCTGATCGAAGGGAACCGATGCCATGTTTCTCTCCCACGGACGTGATGTCCGAGTTATGGTTGAAATCGCGCGTCCTTGAGGGCGTCACGAGCTGGAACAGCGTAAGCCGAAGCACAGGCGTTTTGAAGGAAATTCCGAAAAAATCGGCTCCGCAATGCCTTTTCGTTCGCAATCCGCCGAAAAGCTTGCCAAAAATTATCAATGCTTGAAATTTATGTCAATATGGCTGACATAAATTCGAAAACTCCGGGGAAATGATGAACCAGACGACGATGGGCAAACCGGTCAAGGAGGCGTTGACGAATGATGATGGCGTGGATTTCGCCCTCATCGAACTCTTCTTCTTCGCCTATCGCGACTTCACCTCCGATCCGGATGCCATACTGACGGAATACGGGTTCGGGCGCGCTCACCATCGTGTGCTGCACTTCGTCAACCGTCGGCCCGGACTGACCGTGGCGGAACTGCTGGACGTTCTGCGCATCACGAAGCAGAGTCTCGCCCGCGTCCTGAAGCAGCTCATAGATACCGGGCATGTCATCCAGGTCCAGGGGCCTCGCGACCGGCGCCAGCGCGAACTCTACCCGACGAACAAGGGGCGCGCGCTGGCTATGGCTTTGGCCGTGCCACAGTCCCGCCGTATCCGTGCGGCACTGCGGGAAGCTCAACCAGCGGATCGTGCTATGATCGAACGATTCTTGAAAGCCATGGTAAATCCGGAATTGCGGACCCAGGTGGATAAACTGCCAAGCCGTGCAGAAGCGCCGGCCGGTGAGGGGAAGGAAAATGATCGAGGCTGACATCACCGAAAGCCGGGAGGCTCCGCTTGACGACGCGCCACATCTGCTGGTCGTCGATGACGATACCCGCATCCGAACGCTGCTGAAGCGTTTCCTCAGCGAAAGCGGCTTCCGCATCACCGTGGCCGGCACGGCAGCGGAGGCGCGGCGGAAGCTGGCCGGCCTCGATTTCGATCTTATCATCCTTGATGTGATGATGCCCGGCGAGAATGGCGTCGACCTGACCAAGGCGCTGCGCGCCGAAAAGGATGTTCCGATCCTCATGTTGACGGCGCTTTCGGAGACCGACAGCCGCGTGGCGGGCCTGGAGGCCGGTGCCGACGACTATCTCCCGAAGCCTTTCGATCCGCGCGAGCTGATCCTCCGGGTCAACAATATCCTGCGCCGCGGGGGACCGCAGACAATGCCGAAGGTCGAGCAGATCGTCTTCGGCCCCTATACGTTCCAGATCTCACGGCGCGAATTGAAGCGGGGCGGGGAGATGCTCAAGCTCACCGACCGCGAACAGGAGATCATGGCGATTTTCGCCGAACGTGCCGGCGAGACGATTCCACGCCATGAGCTTGTCGGAGGCGACTCCGAGGTGGGCGAACGCACCATAGACGTGCAGATCAACCGTCTGCGCCGCAAGATCGAGCGCGATCCGTCCAATCCCATCTGGCTGCAGACCGTGCGCGGCGTCGGTTACCGGCTGAGCGTGGAATAGGGTCCGGTTTGGCCCGACAGTTCCGGTCGATCGCTTGCCGCCGGGAAGCGGCGACAAAACCGGTTTCACCTTTGCCGATCGCGTCTTAGATTGCCTGACAGAAACGGCCTGACAGAGTGGGCTTTGGGGCCGCGGCACCGGTCCGAACAGGAAAGCGGATGGCGAATTCCGAGATATCGGAGGAAAGGGAAACGTCGCAGGCCCCATCTTCATCGGGCATCGTGCCGGCGCTGCGCGAGGGTTGGAGACAATTCTGGCGCATCGTTTCGCGCTACATGCCGAAGCGGCTCTATGCGCGCTCGCTCATCATCGTGATCGCGCCGATGATCCTGTTGCAGTCGGTCATCGCCTTCGTCTTCATGGAACGTCACTGGCAGATGGTGACGCAGCGCCTGAGCCAGGCTGTCACCCGCGATATAGCGGCGATCATCGACATGATCGAAACCTATCCGCAGGAGGAGGAGATTGCGCAGGTGATCCGCATCGCGCAGGAGCGGCTGGCGCTGAAGATCGACCTTATGCCGCCCGATCCCCTACCCGCGCCTGCGCCGAAGCCCTTCTTCTCGATCCTCGACCAGACCCTGAGCGAGGAGATCACCCGCCAGATCAACCGTCCCTTCTGGATCGACACGGTCGGCAACTCGAACATCGTGGAGATCCGTATCCAGCTTGAAAACAGCGTGCTGCGTGTCTTCGCGCGCCGCAGCCAGGCCTATGCCTCGAACACGCACATCTTCCTGCTGTGGATGGTCGGCACGTCGCTGGTCCTGCTGACGATCGCGATCGCTTTCCTGCGCAACCAGATCAGGCCCATCCTGCAGCTTGCCGAAGCTGCGGAAAGCTTCGGCAAGGGCCGCCCGATGCCGAGCGACTTCCGGCCGCGAGGCGCCGAGGAAGTGCGGCGCGCCGGCCTTGCCTTCATTCAGATGCGCGAACGCATCGAAAAGCAGATCGAGCAACGAACGGCAATGCTGACCGGTGTCAGCCACGATCTGCGTACGATCCTTACCCGCTTCAAGCTGCAACTGGCGCTGGCCAGCCCCAAGGCGGATATCGAGGCGCTGGACCAGGATGTCGAAGACATGCGCCTGATGCTCGAAGGCTACCTTTCCTTCGCGCGCGGGGAAGTGATGGAAGATCCTGGCAGTTTCGATCTCGCCGCCTATTTCGAGAAGCTCACGGAAGAGGCGCGGCTCAGGAAACGCAAGTTGAGGACATCACTGTCCGGGAGCTCGAAAGCCTATGTTCGGCCCAACGCCTTCAACAGGCTTCTGGACAATATCATCGGCAATGCATTCCGCTATGCGAAGAACGTGCATGTGGATGCCCGGTACTCGATGGGGTCCCTGGTCATCACGGTCGATGACGACGGTCCCGGCATTCCGCCCGAAAAGCGTGAGCACGTCTTCAAGCCTTTCGTCCGGCTCGACGACGCACGCAATCAGGACAAGAGCGGGACGGGCCTCGGCCTATCGATCGCGCGGGACATTGCCCGCAGCCATGGCGGCGACATCATGCTGGAGGATAGCCCCTTGGGCGGTTTGCGGGCGGTGATCCGCGTCCCCGCCTGAAGTTCAGGATTTTCCCTTCTTCTTCGCGCCGGATTTCTTGCCGAGCACATTGCCGGCAAGGGAAGCCACTCCCGAAGCTGCCACGACGACCCCGCCCACCACGCCTTCCACGACCTTGGTGGCAACGGAAGAATCGGACTTGCGCGCTCGTGATTTGGAGGTAGCGGCCGAGGACACAGCCACGGCCTTGGGCACTGTCTTGGACTTGGTAGCCTTGCTTGCGGCCGTGGCCGATGATGAGCTGGTGGTTTTCGCTGCAGCTTTCTTCTGCACTGCAGCACGACCGGCACTTGTAGCCTTGGCAGCAGATGACTTGCCGTTAGTGGCCTTCGATGCCTCGCCTTTGGCAGTGGCTTTGCTTCGCGCGGCAGCGGATTTGGCCGCCGGTTTCTTTGCCGCCCTCTTTCCCGTCTTGGTCGATTTCGCTCCAGTCGCCATAGCAGGACCCTCCACGACTATTTGCCGACGCAAAAAGAACGAAACAGCGCGAAAATCGTTCCGGGAGGGCTCCGTGGACTACAGTCTCTTAGAAAAGCTTTCCTCCGTCAGGCACCTTTCTTTCGACCGCTGCCAGAACCACATCCCCCTCCGAATCCGGGAATCCGAGGGTGAGGACTTCGGACATGAATTTGCCGATCTGGCGCGGTGGGAAATTGACGACGGCCATGACCTGCCGGCCGACCAGCGTTTCGGGCGAATAATATTTGGTGATCTGTGCGGAAGACTTCTTCACGCCGATGGACGGCCCGAAGTCGATCTTCAGCTTGATTGCCGGCTTGCGGGCCTCGGGATAAGGCTCCGCCTCCACGATGGTGCCGACGCGGATGTCGACCTTTTCGAAATCCGCATAGCTGATTTCAGGCCTCGGTTCTGCTGCGCCGCTCATGCCGTCCCGTAAGTCTCGAAAAGAACGCTGTTCAGTGCATCTCGGGCCGAAGAGCCCGACCAGAGGACGAACTGGAAGGCCTGGAAATAGCATTCGCATGCTTCCAGGGCGCTGTTGAGCAGCACTTCCACCTGCTGGTTCGTCGGTTCGACGCCGCCCGAAAGAAGCAGCGCCTGGCGGAACATGATTGCTCCTTCCTGCTCCCATAAATCGAAGTGGCCGAACAGCATCTGTTCGTTGATGAGAGAAAGAAGGCGCATGACCTCCAGGGCCCGGCTTTCGGGGACCTTCAGGTCGAAAGCGCAGGCGACATGCAGCGCCTCGAATTCCTCCATCCAGGAGAAAGAGACGTGGTAGTCGGTCCATGTGCCGGCGACGGAAATGGCGATCTCGTCGTCTCCGGTCCGTTCGAAGCTCCAGTCGTGCGTATGTGCGACGTGCTCGATGACATCTACCGGATGGGCATCGCGTGCAATGTCGAGTTCAAGAAGGCTCATCAATCTGCTTTCCATTCCTGAAGCGCTGCCATGCGCTTGCCTGTAGGCATACGCGACTATTCGGTCAGATACGCTGCTGGCGAGAGCATGAAGTGACACGTCCCCCAGCCGGGCCCACCACTACCCGGCGCATGACCCGTTTCGAATCATGCAACAAATTCAGTGTATTGATGACGAGTCGCGTGACCAGCCCCTTTTTCGCATTTGCAGAACTGGCATGTGGATAGAGGCTGCGAAAAAGATTCAGCGGGAACGCATAAGCGATTCTCGGCAAAGCGTTTTTCAAGCTCGAATCAGATGACGTGTCTCTGCAATTATTTTTTTGTTCGCGACCTGGAAACCGGCTTTTCGACGGCTTCGGCTTCCCCGGCGGCCGTCTTGGCCAGTTGCGCCTCGAGCGCCTCGAGACGGGCAGCAAGCCTCAGGTTCTCTTCCCGCGCCTTGATCACCATGTCACGCATGGCGTCGAATTCCTCACGCTGGACCACGTCCATGGAATTCAGGATCCGCTCGGCCTGGCTGCGGAATGCGGTCTCCACTTCCCGCCGCACGCCTTGCGCCGCACCGGCCGCATCGGTCATGAGCTTGGCGAATTCATCGAGAATCCGATTGGGTCCGTGTCCGTTCGTCATTGCCTGTGCCTCGCTTTGGTCCCAGGGTCGGGACCTAATCGACGTAGTGCCGGGGGGCGGCGAATGCAAGGCGGAACTTGTTATATGCCTGCCTTGACCCCGGCGGCGCGCTTGCGCATATCTCGCCCATCCGATTGCCGCGCCGGGAGGTCCCGTTGACAGAATATCTTCTCGTGCCGCTCGCCGCCCTGCCTTTCCCGAATATAGATCCCGTCCTCATCCGCATCGGCCCGATCGCCATCCACTGGTACGGCATCGGCTATGTCGTCGGCATCCTGTTCGGCTGGTGGTATGGCAGGCGCCTCGTCTCCAATCCGAAACTGTGGGCTCACCAGACGCCGCCCATGAAGCCGGAGGACCTGGACGATTTTGTACTGTGGGCGGCAATCGGCATCGTGCTCGGCGGCCGGATCGGCTATGTGCTTTTCTACGATCTGTCTCGCTACCTGCAGAATCCGCTCGATATGTTCGCGGTCTGGGAAGGCGGCATGTCCTTTCATGGCGGCCTCCTCGGCACCACCCTGGCAATGCTGCTTTTCGCCCGCTCACGCGGCATAAATCCGTTCAGCCTGCTCGATGTCGTTGCGGCCGGGGCGCCGGTCGGGCTCGGCCTCGTGCGGGTGGCAAACTTCATCAATTCCGAGATATGGGGCCGCCCGACCGACATGCCCTGGGGCGTAGTCTTTCCGAATGGCGGCCCGGAGCCGCGCCMTCCSAGCCAGCTCTATGAAGCCGCGCTGGAAGGCCTCCTCCTGTTCTGCATCCTGCGCCTGATGACCCACGGCTTCCTGCGCCTGAAGAAACCGCGCTTCGTCGGCGGCGTCTTCATTCTCGTCTACGGCTTGTCGCGCATATTCGTCGAGTTCTTCCGAATGCCGGACCCGCAGCTCGGCTATCTTCTCGGCGGCTGGCTGACCATGGGCATGATCCTGTCGCTGCCGATGGTGCTGATCGGACTTTGGGCGATCGCCACGGCACGGGCGCCGGAAACCGCACCCGCAAGGCCATGACCGCTCTCAAGACGAAGATCTCGCGCCTGATCGAGGCTTCAGGGCCGATCGGCGTGGCCGACTACATGATGCTCTGCCTGTTCGATCCCGAGCATGGCTATTACACCACGCGGGAACCCTTCGGAGCCGAAGGGGACTTCACCACCGCGCCGGAGATCAGCCAGATGTTCGGCGAGCTGGTCGCAATATGGCTCTATTCCGCATGGAAGGCCTGCGGCGGTCCCCTGCCCGCTACCCTGGCCGAAATCGGACCCGGACGCGGCACGCTGATGAAGGACATGCTGCGGACATTCGCCCGCCTCGATCCGCAATTTGCGGCCGGCATCGGCTTTGCAATAATCGAGGCAAGCCCGCGGCTTGCCGAGTTGCAGAAGCAAACGCTTGCCGGCGTCCCCACACGTCCCGAATGGTTCGGCCATGTCGACCAACTGCCGGACAGGCCGCTCTTCATCGTTGGCAACGAACTTTTCGACGCCCTGCCCGTCCGCCAGTATGTCAAATCCGCTGACGGCTGGCGCGAACGGGTGATCGGACTGCAAGATGACGGCAGCCTCGCCTTCATGGCCGGAGCGGGAAGCGTGGATGCGGCCCTGCTTCCGCCGGATGCGACAAGCGCCTCCGAAGGTTCCGTGGTCGAGCTGGCGCCGGCGCGTTCTGCACTGATGGAGGCGATAGCGGCGCGGCTGGAGCGCGACAGCGGTGCAGGGCTTTTCATCGACTACGGCTATGAGAGGCCGGCGGTCGGCGACACTTTGCAGGCCGTCCGGCGACACGCCTATGACCACGTGCTTGCCCATCCGGGCGAAGCGGATCTGACAGCCCATGTGGATTTCGCGGCACTTGCCGAAGCGGCACGAGCCAACGGCCTCGACGCTCATGTGATGACGCAGGGAGATTTTCTCCTCGCCATGGGTCTTCTCGAACGCGCCGGCCGTCTGGGGGCCAGTCGGGATGCTGCCGAACAGGAACGGATTCGCGGCGAAGTCGACCGGCTGGCCAGTCCCGAGGCCATGGGGACGCTCTTCAAGGCCTTGACGGTCGTACCCAAAGGGGCGGCAATTCCGCCTTCCGTGGCGGATGGGACAGGCGACAAAATGGCCAGGACAGCTCCCGGTGGAACGGTCCGGGCTACGGCCGGGCCACGGATTGACTTGGCGAAGCCGCTGCCCCACCATCCCGCGCTCTCGAAATCGGATAGTCAAGGCCGCTGATGCTGGATCAAACGAGACCGGACCCTCTCCGGTCGCCATTGCTGGAACATGCGGGGGCAAATGCCATCCGGCATGGTTTCTTCACGCGTTCCGGCGGCGTGTCGGAAGGCCTCTACAAGGGTCTGAATGTGGGCCTGGGATCACGCGACGATTCGCAGGCAGTCACTGAAAACCGCCGCCGCGTCGCCTCATGGCTGCGGGTCGAACCGGAAAATCTCGTCACCTTGTATCAGGTGCACTCGCCCGATGTCCTGCATGTGGAAGCACCGTTTGCCGGCGAACGCCCGAAGGCCGACGCCATGGTGACCGCCACGCCGGGAATCGCCCTCGGCGCACTGACGGCCGATTGCGGACCTGTTCTTTTCGCCGACACTGAAGCCGGCGTGATCGGCGCCGCCCATGCAGGCTGGAAAGGCGCCTTGACCGGAGTGCTGGAAAACACCGTGGCAGCCATGGAAAGGCTCGGCAGCAGGCGTGAGCGCATCGTCGCCGTGCTCGGACCGGCGATCAGCGCCGCCAATTACGAGGTAGGCCCGGAATTTGTCGACCGCTTCGTGTCGGCAGATGCCTCCAACGCCCGCTATTTCCGACCGTCAGACCGGGAGGGCCATGCTTTTTTTGATCTGAACGCCTATTCTCTAGACCGACTCGCAGCGGCGGGAGTAAGCACCGGACATATCGACCGCTGCACCTATGCCGATGAAGAACATTTCTATTCCTACCGCCGTGCCACTCATAAGGGCGAGGCCGATTATGGCCGGCAAATATCGGCGATAGTTCTGGAGGAGCGCTGATGGCACTTCATTTCGACCGGGCCGAATTCGATGCTCGGCGCGACCGACTCGTCATCGAGATGGCCGAACGCAAGCTCGACGCCATGCTGCTTTTCGCTCAGGAAAGCATGTATTGGCTGACCGGTTACGACACTTTCGGCTACTGCTTCTTCCAGTGCCTCGTCGTGAAGGCCGACGGTTCGATGGTCCTGCTGACGCGCTCTGCCGATCTGCGCCAGGCGCGGCACACTTCGACCATCGACAACATCATGCTGTGGACCGACCGCCAGAATGCCAATCCGGCAATCGATCTGCGCAACCTGCTCAACGACCTCGACCTGCTCGGCTGCCGGATCGGTGTCGAATATGACACCCACGGCCTGACCGGCCGCAATGCCCGTCTGCTCGACGAGCAATTGCAGACTTTCGGCAAGATCGAGGATGCCTCCGATCTCATCAGCAGACTGCGGCTCCTGAAAAGCCCCGCCGAGATCCAGAAGGTCCGCAAGGCGGCTGCACTTGCCGATGATGCGCTTGATGCCGCCCTTCCCTTGATCAAGCAGGGCGGCGACGAAGCCGATATTCTTGCCGCCATGCAGGGAGCGATCTTCGCTGGCGGCGGCGATTATCCCGCCAACGAATTCATAATCGGCTCTGGCAACGACGCTCTCCTGTGCCGCTACAAGGCAGGGCGCCGCAAGCTCACCAAGAACGATCAGCTCACGCTCGAATGGGCCGGTGTCTTTCATCACTATCATGCCGCCATGATGCGCACGGTCGTGATCGGCAAGGTCTCCAAGCGTCATCAGGAGCTCTTCGAGGCGGCGCGGGACGCCTTGCTGGCGGTGGAGAAAGCCATGACGACCGGCAACACCTTCGGCGACGTGTTCGACGCCCATGCCCGCGTCATGGAAGCTCATGGCCTCACCAAGCATCGGCTGAATGCCTGTGGCTATTCGCTCGGGGCCCGCTTCTCCCCGTCCTGGATGGACGCACCCATGTTCTATTCCGGCAACACGGAACCGATCGCTCCCGACATGACCTTGTTCGCGCATATGATCATCATGGATTCGGAAACCAATACCGCCATGACGCTGGGGCGGACCTATCTGACCACGGATGGCGAGCCGAAACCGCTCTCACGCCATGATATCGACCTGATCACGCGCTGATTTGCCGATGAGGGACGCGGGGAGAAGTTACGAATGGAACGTTCCAGGGCCATTGCAGGCGGGCTGATCATAAGCGTCAGCCTTCTTTCCGGATGCACCAGCAGCCAATCTGCGCTCGATCAGACGGGCAGCGGTTCTGCGCCGTCGGCAAAGACAGGCTATGGCTCATCCGGGATCAATCCGCTGACGGCGGAACAGGACCGGGATATCTCGGCTCTTAGTTCCCAGGCGGCAGCATCCGGCGCTGATCGGACGGCGGCCATTCCCGCCGACATCCGCATCCAGCTCGCCCCGGTGATCGGAGCGCCGGAAAATGCGCTGACACCCCTTTCCAGCCGTCTTGCCGCTCGCGCCAGCGAACGCGGCATTCCGATTTCTCCTTCCGGCGGAACCATGTCGATGAAGGGATATTTCTCCGCCATCTCGGAAGAAGGCGAAACCACCGTGATCTACGTTTGGGACATCGTCGGGCCGGATGGAAAGCGGCTGCACAGGATGCAGGGCAAACGGAAAGAGCCGTCCAGGCGCGGCGAGGGCTGGAGCGCCGTGACTGCTCCGACGATGGAAGCGATTGCCGATCAGACGGTCAACGAGCTCGCCGTCTGGCTTTCCGGGCGATCAGCCTAGGTCCGTTATCCGGGCTTTTGCGATCTTTTTCAGGGATTCCGGAGGGAATTCGGACATCAGATGCTTGCAATACGGGCTGACCCCGCTAAAAGCCCTTCATCCAGATGATGGCGTTCGCCGGGAACAATCCATGAAGCTCTTTGCGGGCAATTCCAACCGGGTGCTGGCCGAGGCCGTTGCCCGCTATCTCAACATTCCCCTCGGAAAGGCCAGCGTCAGGCGCTTCGCCGACGACGAGATATTCGTCGAGATCCAGGAAAATGTGCGCGGCCAGGACGTATTCGTCCTGCAGTCGACCTCCCACCCGGCAAACGATCACCTGATGGAACTGCTCATCATGATCGACGCCTTCCGCCGGTCGTCGG
Organism: Mesorhizobium sp. J18; assembly: GCF_007829525.1. GTDB lineage: Bacteria > Pseudomonadota > Alphaproteobacteria > Rhizobiales > Rhizobiaceae > VLJP01. The sequence continues at coordinate 6,507 of NZ_VLJP01000017.1, read as the reverse complement.
CTCGCCGCATCACGGCTGTGCTCCCCTATTTCGGCTATGCGCGGCAGGATCGGCGCACTTCGGGCCGCACACCGATCTCGGCCAAGCTTGTGGCCAACCTCATCACCCAGGCAGGAGCAGACCGCGTGCTGACGCTTGATCTGCATGCCGGGCAGATCCAGGGCTTCTTCGACATTCCGACTGACAACCTCTACGCCGTGCCCGTCATGGCCCGTGACGTGAAGGCCAAATACAATCTCGAAAATGTCATGGTGGTGTCGCCGGATGTCGGCGGCGTGGTGCGTGCGCGGTCGCTCGCAAAGCGCATCGATGCACCCTTGGCCATCGTCGACAAACGCCGTGACCGACCGGGCGAGTCGGAAGTGATGAACGTGATCGGCGATGTTCACGGCAAGGACTGCCTGCTGATCGATGACATCGTCGATTCCGGCGGCACCCTGTGCAATGCCGCCGAGGCTCTCCTTGCCAACGGCGCCACGAGCGTCACCGCCTATATCACCCATGGCGTACTCTCCGGCGGCGCCGTCGCACGCATTACCGGGTCTAAGCTGAAGGAACTGGTCATTACCGATTCAATCCAGCCGACGCCGGATGTCCAGACCGCGAGAAACATCCGCACGATCACGATCGCCGATCTCATCGGCGAAGCGATTTCCCGCACGGCGGCCGAGGAATCTGTCTCCAGTCTCTTCGACTGACCGACCGGCCGCGGGCCTCAAGGCCCGCCAGCGCGCCGAACAGGAATTGTTCGCTTTTTTCAGGGCATCGATCGCCGCTCCTTGCACTGTCGGAAGGCTTCCGCTATAGACGCCGCGTCCGCGCAGACACCCTTGGAGGCAACGCGGATGAAGGCGGCACCCGCTCCATTGAACCAGACCGGACGTCTCGCACAGGCGAAACAGGCGTTTCCGGCATGGATCGTGCGGCGGAAGACCGCTTTCGACGTTTATGGAACGGAATTCGTACCCGCCTGTAAACGCTCCAAACAACACGCGAAAGGAAAGCCATGAGCCAGGAAACCTACGAGCTCAAGGCCGAGGCGCGCGAACGGGTCGGTAAGGGGTCCGCCCGGGAACTTCGGCGCAACGGCAAGATTCCAGCCGTCATCTACGGCGACAAGCAACCCCCGCTCTCGATCGCGCTCCCTTACAAGGACGTGCATCTGAAGATTCATGCCGGTGGCTTCATGACGACGATCGCCACGATCGATGTCGGCGGCAAGAAGATCCAGGTGCTTCCGAAGGACTATCAGCTCGATCCGGTCCGCGATTTCACGATGCATGTCGATTTCCTGCGTGTCAGCAGGGACACGATCGTGACGGTCAACATCCCGGTCCACTTCCTGAACGAGGAAGCCTCTCCGGGCATCAAGCGCGGTGGCGTCCTGAACATCGTCCGGCACGAGATCGAGTTCACCTGCCCTGCAACGGCGATCCCCGACGCGATCGAGGTCGACCTGACCGGTCTGGATATCGGCGATTCCGTCCATATCTCTGCGGTCAAGCTGCCGGAAGGCGTGACCCCGACCATCACCGATCGCGACTTCACCATCGCCACGGTTGCGGCGCCTGCCGTTCTGCGGTCCGAGGACGAAGAAGCGGCCGAAGCTGCTGTGGAAGCTGAAGAAGAGGAAGCCGAAGAGGCGGAAGAGGGCGAAAGCGAGGAATAATCCTCGCCTTTTCCGGCAGGAACCATGCTGCTCATTGCAGGGCTCGGCAATCCGGGCCGGGAATATGCAAACCACCGACACAATGTCGGCTTCATGGCGGCGGATGCCATTCACCGCCGCCATTCCTTTTCGCCATGGACGAAGAAGTTCAGCGCCCTTGTCTCGGATGGGCGTCTCGGAGGCGAGAAGGTCGTGCTGATCAAGCCGCAAACCTTCATGAACCTTTCAGGTCAGGCTGTTGGCGAGGCGATGCGCTTCTACAAGCTCGCGGCTTCCGATCTGATCGTCTTCTATGACGAACTTGACCTGGCGCCCGGCAAGCTGCGGGTGAAGACCGGCGGTGGCGCGGGCGGCCACAATGGAATCCGCTCCCTAGATGCTCACTGCGGCAAGGAGTACCGGCGGGTGCGCATCGGCATCGGCCATCCCGGCTCGAAGGAGCGGGTAACCGGCCACGTCCTCGGTGATTTCGCCAAGGCCGATCATGAATGGCTCGACCCGTTGCTCGATGCCGTTGCCGACAATATCGCGATGCTGGTCGAAGGCGACGAAAACGGCTTCATGAACAAGGTCAGCCTCGCGGTCCCGCGTGGGCAGGCCGCCAAGGCCGATCCGGCGCCTTCCGGCAAAACCAGAGGTCAGAGCCATATCCACCAGGCGCGGCCGAAAGAGCCGTCCGTCGAGCTTCCGGAAAGCGGGCCGATGGCTGCCATGCTGAGGAAGCTCTTCGGCAACAAGAAGTGATCCCTGAATGGCCGCGACGGACGTGATCTATATGTTCGCCATGTCGCTGGACGGGTTCATTGCCCGCCCCGATGGCGCGATAGACTGGCTGGACGACTATCCGGCCGATGCCGATTTCGATTTCGATGCCTTCATGGCATCGCTCAGCGGTATCGTGATGGGACGCAGCACCTACGACGTCGTTCGCCGGCACGAGGCGTGGCCTTATGCGAAATGGCCTTGCACCGTCGCCACCACGCGTGCGATCGACGACCTGCCGGACAAGACAGAGGCTGTAGCAGGCTCGCCTGCCGCATTGCTCGATAATCTCCGCAGCCGCGGCGCAAACGGACGCACCTGGGTGCTTGGCGGCGGCGATCTCGTGCGCCAGTTCATTGAAGCCGATCTGCTTGACACGGTCGAGGTGGGCACCATTCCTGTGGTCTTGGGGAACGGCATTCTGGCATTCGGCAATCCGCTCGCCGATGTCTGGCTGGATCTCGAATTCGCCAAGCCGCTTGCCAATGGCGCTGTGCATTCACGATATGGCTTGCGCCGGGGGACATCCAAGGCTTGACGATCGTAGATCCTTTCGCCCATAGCCCTGAGCAAATTCTGACTTCTCTGTAGGATAATAACATCATGGGCTTCAAATGCGGCATTGTCGGCCTGCCCAATGTCGGCAAGTCGACCCTCTTCAACGCGCTGACGAAAACCGCGGCGGCGCAGGCGGCCAACTATCCCTTCTGCACCATCGAGCCGAATACCGGCGAGGTCGCCGTACCCGATCCGCGCCTGAAGGCGATCGCCGGGATCGCGGGATCGAAGGAGATCATCCCGACCCGCATCTCTTTCGTCGATATCGCCGGCCTCGTGCGCGGCGCCTCGAAAGGCGAAGGTCTCGGCAACCAGTTCCTCGCCAATATCCGCGAGGTTGATGCCATCGTGCATGTGCTGCGCTGCTTCGAGGATGACGACATCACCCATGTGGAAGGCCGCATCGATCCGGTGGCCGATGCCGAGACGGTCGAAACGGAGCTGATGCTGGCGGACCTGGAAAGCCTGGAACGGCGCATCTTGCAAATACGCAAGCGCGCCACCGGCAAGGACAAGGAAGCCCTGACGGTCCTGCCAATGATGGAGAAGGCGCTGGAGCTTCTCCAGGACGGCAAGCCCGTGCGCATGCTCCTGCCTGGCATTGCTGCGGAAGACCTGCGCATCCTGCAGGGCCTCAACCTGCTGACCTCCAAGCCCGTCCTCTATGTCTGCAACGTCGCCGAAAGCGATGCGGCGGAAGGCAACGAACATACGCAGGCGGTCGAAGCCATGGCTGCGGCGCAAGGCGCCAAAACGGTCGTCATCTCGGCCGCGATCGAAGCCGAGGTCGCGCAGCTTCCCGACGACGAAGCCGCCGAATATCTGGAGGCCATGGGTCTGGAGGAGCCGGGGCTCGATCGCCTGATCCGCGCCGGCTATGAACTGCTGAACCTCATCACTTTCTTCACGGCCGGCCCCAAGGAGACCCGCGCCTGGACCGTGCGGCGCGGCGCCAGGGCACCGCAGGCGGCGGGCGAGATCCATACGGATTTCGAGCGTGGCTTCATCCGCGCTCAGACGATCGCCTATGACGATTTCGTTTCGCTTGGCGGCGAGGTTGCCGCCCGCGAGGCAGGCAAGGCGCGTGACGAGGGCAAGGAATATGTCGTTCAGGATGGCGATGTGATGCTGTTCAAGTTCAACACCTGAACAGGGCCAAGGGGGTTCGCTCGGCTGATCGAGGAGAATGCCGTCATGATCAAGGCTTTCGTGGTGGAGCAGGAGCGCCTGCGGCTTGTGGACGATTTCTCTGCCAATCGCGACAGGGTGGTATGGGCCGATCTCCTGACCCCCTCACGGGACGAAGAAGACCTCGTAGAGGATTGGCTTGGCATCGGCGTGCCCTCCCGCGAGGAGATGGAGGAGATCGAAATCTCCAGCCGCCTCTATGTGGAGGAGGGCGTTTATTTCATGACAGCCACGCTGCCGGCGCACGCGGATGACGACAATCCAGTGATGGCCCCCGTCACCTTCGTTCTTGCGGGCCAGCGGCTGGTGACCATCCGCTATCATGAGCCACGGGCGTTCACGACCTTCCCTCAGCGGGCGGAGAAGGCGGCGACCGGTTGCACGGCCGGCGACACGATTCTGGCCGGCCTCCTCGAAGCTATAGTCGACCGGCTGGCCGATGTGCTGGAGGGTGTCGGCAACGAAGTGGAATCGATCTCCAACAGCATATTCTATGCACGCGAGACGAAGGCTTCGAAACGCGACCGCGACTTCCACAAGCTGCTGAAGGCGATCGGCCGCAAGGAAGGGCTGGTTTCGCATATCCGCAACAGTCTCATGACGCTACAGCGCCTTTCCGGATTTCTCGCCAACGCCACGATCACGCCGAAAAATGCCAAGGACATGCGGGCGCGCGTGAAGACCCTTTCCCGCGACGTGATCTCCCTGAGCGACCACGCGGATTTCCTGTCGCAGAAGATCACTTTCCTGCTCGATGCGACGCTTGGCATGATCAGCATCGAGCAGAACGCCATCATCAAGATATTCTCCGTTGCGGCCGTCGTCTTCCTGCCGCCGACGCTGGTCGCTTCGGTCTATGGCATGAATTTCGACTTCATGCCGGAGCTCAAATGGCTCTACGGATATCCGATGGCCCTTGCCCTGATGGTCGTCTCGGCGATCGGCCCCTTCTGGTTCTTCCGCCATCGCGGCTGGTTGTAGCGGCTTTGCCCATGCACGGGCTTGCGGCCTGTCGCGGAAGCCGCCATTGTGATTGTGCAGCTTTGAACGGATTTGGGAAATGACCGATTTCAAATGGGCCTATGAGGATCTAGAGGAAGGCCGCACCATAGAGTTCGAGCCGAAGATCGTCACGGCGGAGGAAATCATTGAATTCGCCAGCGAATTCGATGCCCAGCCGATGCATCTCGATGAAGAGGCCGGGAAAAACAGCATCCTTGGAGGACTGGCGGCCTCTGGCTGGCACACCTGCGCGATGTTCATGCGCATGATGTGCGATGCCTTTCTTCTCGATTCCACGTCTCAGGGCGCGCCCGGCGTGGAATATGCACGCTGGAAGAAGCCGGTGCTCGCCGGCGACACCTTGTCCGGGCGCTCGACCATAACCGCGCGGCGGCGCTCCAGGTCGCGGCCCGATCTCGGTTTCGTCACCTGCCGGCACGAACTGACCAACCAGCATGGGGAGATTGTGCTGGAACTGGAAAACACCGGCATGTTCCTGTTGCGTGATCCCGGAGCCGCTGCATGAGCCTCGAAGACTACTTCCGCATCGGCGAGACGATCGAACTCGGCTCGCATGTGTTTCATCCGGATGAGATCAAGCGTTTCGCCGCGAAATACGATCCTCAGCGATTCCACATGGATGAGGCGGCGGCCGAGCACAGCGTGTTTGGCAGATTGTGTGCCTCGGGCTGGCACACCTGCGCCATGTGGATGAAATACAATCTCGCCCATCGTGAGGATTACGAGAAACGGCCATGGACCGGAGAAGGACCGCCACCGGAATTCGGCCCCTCTCCCGGCTTCCAGAATCTGAAATGGCTGAAGCCCGTCTATGCAGGCGAAACGATCACCTTCACGCGCAAGGCGGTGAAGCACCGCGCCCTCGCCTCACGGCCGGGCTGGCGCGTGCTGACACTGATTTGCGGCGCCGTCGATTCAAAGGGCGACAAGGTGCTCGAGTTCGAAAGCGCCGTTCTGGTGAAGGCGGAATAAGAGCCGCACGGCTTTACACGGCCATGATCTTGCAGGGATGACTGCAGGAACTTGCAGGGGTGAGGCTGCCGTCTTGCCGAAGCCGCAACGGGCAGGCATGTGCCGCGGTTTACCCTCCCCTCGAGGGGAGGGTCGGCGAGCAACGCTGTGAAGGAAGAACACGCGGGGATAGATTCTTCGCCCTCTCCGCGCCAAGCCRTTGYYKCCMTTCMCCATTCACYRVTCCCCATTCACCATTTCATCCCCGCCTTCCTAACCTGCGCTATCCTTGCCCCATCCCTTTCCGCGGGAAAGCGGGTCGCGACGGCGGTCCCGCGGGAAAGGGACCGGCGCCT
>NZ_VLJP01000016.1 GCF_007829525.1 Mesorhizobium sp. J18 | reverse complement strand
AATTTCGACAGGCGCGATGTCGCATCCCTTGCGTGAGGCCACATCCAGGAAACCGCCAAGCGGAGGCGGTTCGCCCCGTAGCTCCGGCTTCAGGCGCACGGGCGATGCCTCGTCGCCCCAGCCGATTTCGCCGTAATCATAACGGAAGCGGTCGAAAAGCAGGTTGAGGCCGGCGCTGGAGCCGATCTCGCGTATGGCGAGCGGCAGGCCTGTTTCGCGGCCGATGGTGATGAAGCCCGGCAGGAGCATGCCGGCCCGCGCGATCTCGTTCGTCTGCGGCGGTGAATCGAGCCCGGCGCGCAGCCGAAGGTCATGGCGCTTCAGGGCACCGGCGATTGCCGCCGCCAGCCTTTCGTCATCTGCCTGGTTCGACGGGTAGGCCGAGGCCAGATCTTCATCCGCTCCGGAGAGCACGACTGCGTGAAATGCACCGCAAAGCCTGAGCGCGACGGCGTCGTCGCGGAAGTTGCCGGGCCAGTTGAGGACCCGATGGCCCGTTTCGCTCGTCTCATTGAGATCGCGCGCCAGCAAGCGGCATAGCCGCGCCGTGAAAGGCGAGCCAAGGCGCTCGCAGGCCGCGGCTTGGCGGCGGAAATGGTCGCGGACGTTATCGGCGTCGGTCATGCTTTAGAACCGGATGACTTTCGTCGTCCCTTCATCCAGATCTATCTCCCTGCTGGGGCATGATCTTCTCCGAAAATCCGGTTCCCACTTCTCGGGACCATGCTCTGGCCCCGGCAGGCAGGGTGCGACGATAGCCGCTGCGCTGTCTCAGCGCGAGCCTGAAAGCGCCTCTTCGATGCGCGGCAGCAATTCGCCTGTTACGCTTTCGGGCGTGAAGGGGCCGACATGCTTGTAGAGGATCATGCCGTCCGGTCCCACCAGAAAGGTCTCGGGCACGCCATAGACGCCCCAGTCTATGGCGGTGCGGCCGCTGGTATCGACGCCGATGGCGTCGAACGGATTGCCGAGATCGCCGAGAAAGCGCCGCGCATTCTCCGGCTCGTCCTTGTAGTTCATTCCCGCGATCACGATGCGCTCGTCTCGCGCAAGCTGCATCAGGAGCGGGTGCYCCTGCCGGCAGGGCAGGCACCATGAGCCCCAGACATTGACGAGCGTGACCTTGCCGGCAAAGTCGGCGGAGGAAAGGCCGGGAAGCCCGGAGCCTTCCAATGGCGGGAGATCGGTTTGCGGGGCCGGTTCGCCAAGCAGCGCGGAAGGGACGACCGAGGCGTCGCGGCCGGAAAGAAGCTGGATGAGGAAGATCGCGGCAAGCGCAAGAAAGACGCCGAGCGGCAGGAGGACGAGCAGGAGGCGGGATTTCCGGCGCGGCTCGACCTCGACGCTCATGGGTTTCCCCACCGGGCGGAGCGCCGCTTGACGCCCCTCGCTTCCAGCTCGGCCAGCTCACGCATCCGCCCGTTCTGATCGACCAGCAGCCAGAGGAAGAGGCCGGCGATCACCAGCGCCGAGATGCCATAGGCGGAGACCACATAGAGTATATGCGTCATGCCGCCCCTCCGTCCGCGGAACGGGCGGCCAGCCTGCGCATGGCGACGACGCGGCGGCGGCGTATTTCGGTGCGCATGGCAATCAGGTGGAAGGTGAAGAAAAGCAGCGTGAAGCCGGCAGCGCAAACGAGCAACGGCAGAAGCAGGCTCGGATGGATGGTCGGGCCGTCGAGACGGAAGACGGATGCCGGCTGATGCAGCGTGTTCCACCAGTCGACGGAGAACTTGATGATCGGGATGTTCACGAAGCCGACCAGGGCCAGGATCGCCGCCGCCCGCGCGGAGCGGCCGGGATCGTCCAGCGCCCGCGTCAGCGCGATGATGCCGAGATAGATCAGGAACAGGACGAAGACCGAGGTCAGCCGCGCATCCCAGACCCACCAGGTGCCCCACATGGGCTTGCCCCAGATCGAGCCTGTGACGAGTGCCAGCGCGGTGAAGGAGGCTCCGATGGGCGCCGCGGATTTGAGGGAGACATCCGCCAGCGGATGCCGCCAGACCAGCGTGCCGAGCGCCGACGCGGCCATGAGCGTGTAGCAGAGCATGGAAAGCCAGGCGAAGGGCACGTGGATATACATGATCCGCACCGTGCTTCCCTGCTGGTAGTCCTCGGGTGCCGCGAAGCCCATGGAAAGGCCGACGGCAAGCATGACCACCGCAGCCCCGCCCAGCCACGGCACCAGCCGGTCGGCAAGGGCGATGAAGCGGGTCGGGTTCGCCAGATCGGTCCAGCGTCCGGTATTGGCGGCGGTTTCGCTCATGGTTCCGTACATAACCTCGCAGGCGCGGCTCCGCAATTCATCACCATTGCCGCAGCCGACAGCCTAGTCGCCCGACCAGCGCAGCGCCACGGCCGCTGCGACAGGGCCGATCACGGCAAAGAACAGGGTGAGCGCGGCGAGAATGAGGAAGGGCGGCAGGAACGGGTCCGGCTCGGCAATTGCCCCATAGCTGGCGCTGACGCCAAAGATGAGCACCGGTATCGCCAGCGGCAGTATCAGAACGGAGACGAGAAGGCCGCCGCGCGGCAGGGCAACCGCCACGGCCGCGCCCACCGCGCCGATGAAGGTGATCGCAGGCGTACCGACGAGCAGGGTCAGCGTCGCAGCACCTATGCCGGCAGGCGAGACATTCATGAACAGGCCGAGCAGCGGCGAAACCGCGAGGAGCGGCGCGACGCTTGCCGTCCAGTAGGCCAGGCATTTGACGAAGACCGTGACCGGCGTCATGTGCCTGCTGCCGGCCATCAGCATGAGGTCGAGCGAGCCATCGTCGCGATCACCCTGGAACAGGCGGTCGAGGCCGAGCAGGCTCGCGAGAAGCGCGCCGATCCACAGCATTGCCGGGCCGATGCGCGAGAGCAGGTCGAGATCGGGGCCGACGCCGAAGGGCACGACCGCAACGACCGCAAGGAAGAAGAGGATGCCGACCAGCGCCCCGCCGCCGGCGCGTATGCCGAGCCTCACTTCACGGATGTAGAGGGCTAACACCTGGTGAAAGCTCCGGCAGGGCAGAGGGGGGTGCGAAAGGGCAAGATCATTGCGGGTGATTTCCCATCCTCATCTCCCGAGCGTTCTCCAGCCCCAGCGGGAGATGCGTGGCGGCGATGATGATGCCGCCGTCCTCCAGATGCGCCTGCATCAACGCGGCGAATTGTCCTTCGGAAGCCTTGTCGAGCCCGGCCGTCGGCTCGTCGAGCAGCCAGATCGGCCTGTAGCTTACCAGGAGCCGCGCGATCGCCGCGCGGCGGCGCTGCCCTGTGGACAGATAGCCAAAGGGCAGGTGGCCGATATCGAAAAGCCCGACCATTTCCAGTGCGTCGCCGACCGTGAGATGTCTCTCCCCGAGAAAATCCTGCCAGAAAGCAAGATTCTCCACGACCGTAAGGGCCGGCTTCATGGCGTTGCGGTGGCCGAGATAGTGGCTTGCTCCAGCCGCATCCGGCCAATCTCCCTCGCCGGCATCGAAGACGACCTTGCCTTCGGCCACGGGAAGGAGCCCTGCAATCACGCGCAAAAGCGTTGACTTCCCGATTCCGTTCGGCCCCGTAACGATCAGGCCTTCACCAGCGGCGAGGGAAAAGTCCACGCCGGAGAAGATGCGTTCCCCGCCGCGTTCCCCGCCCAGATTTTCGGCCGCAAGCCGCATTTCGTCCCCTCGCAGTCGCCAGGCCGAAACCCATTTTCCGAAAAGGCGGATTTGCCTCTCGGACGGTATGGAACTCTTTTACGAAATTCTCTATATGCCGGACAACCACGCCAGCGGTCGGCGTGAAAACTCTTTGTGCCGATACCCGCGCGCGCGCCGCCTTGACCGGCCGGGACGCGAGGGACGGACAGCGGAAATGACCGTACCCGCACCTTTGCGCGTGATGCCTCAGGAGTCCGTTCCCGTTTCGGATGAACAGACCAGGATAGGATCGCCGTGTCTAAATCACTCGACAGTTTCAACAGCCGCCGCACGCTCAATGTGGGCGGCAAGGATTATGTCTATTTCGATTTGAAGGAGGCTGAGAAAAACGGGCTTTCAGGAGTTTCCAGGCTCCCATTTTCCATGAAGGTCCTGCTTGAGAACCTCTTGCGCAACGAGGATGGCGGGGCAGTCAGCAAGGAAAGCATCCAGGCGGTCGCCGCATGGCTGCAGGACAAGGGCACGGCGGGCGTCGAAATCGCCTATTCGCCCGCCCGCGTGCTGATGCAGGACTTCACCGGGGTTCCCGCCGTGGTCGATCTTGCCGCCATGCGCGACGCCATGGCCTCGCTTGGCGGCGACCCGGAAAAGATCAATCCGCTGGTCCCTGTCGATCTCGTCATCGACCACTCGGTCATCGTCGATGAATTCGGCACTCCGCTCGCGTTCAAGCGCAATGTGGAGCTCGAATATCAGCGCAATGCCGAGCGCTACCGCTTTCTCAAATGGGGCCAGCAGGCCTTCAAGAATTTCCGCGTCGTGCCGCCCGGCACCGGCATCTGCCATCAGGTGAACCTCGAATATCTCGGCCAGGTGGTGTGGACCAAGGACGAGGACGGGCAGACGATCGCCTATCCGGACACCTGCGTGGGCACTGATTCGCACACCACCATGATCAACGGCCTCGGCGTGCTCGGCTGGGGCGTCGGCGGCATTGAGGCGGAAGCCGCCATGCTCGGCCAGCCGGTCTCCATGCTCCTGCCCGAGGTCATCGGCTTCAAGCTGACCGGCAAGCTCAATGAGGGCGTCACCGCCACCGACCTCGTGCTGACCGTCACCCAGATGCTGCGCAAGAAGGGCGTCGTGGGCAAGTTCGTCGAATTCTTCGGCGATGGCCTCAGCAACATGACGCTGGCCGACCGCGCCACCATCGGCAACATGTCGCCGGAATATGGCGCCACCTGCGGGTTCTTCCCTGTCGATGGCGAGACACTGAATTATCTCACCATGACCGGCCGCGACGAAAGCCGCATTGCGCTGGTCGAGGCTTATGCCAAGGCGCAGGGCATGTGGCGCGAGGACGGATCGGAGGATCCGGTCTTCACCGATACGCTCGAACTCGATCTCGGCGATGTCGTGCCGTCCATGGCCGGACCGAAGCGCCCGGAGGGCCGTATCTCGCTCAACGGCATTGCCGACGGCTTCGCCCAGGCACTCGCCACCGAATACAAGAAGACGGTCGATACCGACAAGCGCTACCCGGTTCCCGGCGAGGATTTCGATATCGGCCATGGCGACGTCGCCATTGCGGCGATCACGTCATGCACGAATACCTCCAATCCGAGCGTGCTGATCGGCGCCGGCCTGCTCGCCCGTAATGCAAATCGCCTCGGCCTGAAGCAGAAGCCGTGGGTGAAGACCTCGCTGGCGCCCGGCAGCCAGGTGGTGGCCGAGTATCTGGAGAATTCCGGCCTGCAGAAGGAGCTCGACCAGCTCGGCTTCAATCTGGTCGGCTTCGGCTGCACGACCTGCATCGGCAATTCCGGCCCGCTGCCGGAGGCGATCTCCAAGACCATCAACGACAAGGGGCTGATCGTCGCTTCCGTGCTTTCCGGCAACCGCAATTTTGAAGGCCGCGTCTCCCCCGACGTGCAGGCAAACTACCTCGCCTCGCCGCCGCTGGTGGTTGCCTATGCGCTCGCCGGGACAGTCACCAAGGATCTCACCACCGAGCCGATCGGCGAGGACAAGGACGGCAATCCGGTCTTCCTCAAGGATATCTGGCCGACCAGCCAGGAGATCCAGGACTTCATCCAGAAGAATGTCACGCGCGAGCTTTTCGCCAAGAAATATGCCGACGTCTTCAAGGGTGACGAGAACTGGCGCGCGGTCAATGTTCCGGCGGGCCAGACCTATGCCTGGGACGAGAAATCGACCTATGTGCAGAACCCGCCCTATTTCGCCGGAATGAGCCGCCAGCCGGGCCAGGTCGGCGACATCAGGGGCGCCCGCATCCTTGGCCTGTTCGGAGACAAGATCACCACCGACCATATCTCGCCGGCGGGATCCATCAAGGCGCAGTCGCCCGCCGGACAGTATCTCCTCGACAACGGCGTCACCGTCGCCGACTTCAACCAGTACGGCACGCGGCGCGGCAATCACGAAGTCATGATGCGCGGCACCTTCGCCAATATCCGAATCCGCAATCACATGCTGGGCGAGAACGGGCGCGAGGGCGGCTACACGATCCACTATCCCTCCAAGGAGGAGATGTCGATCTACGACGCCGCCATGCGTTACCGGCAGGAAGGCGTGCCGCTCGTCGTCTTCGCTGGCGTGGAATACGGCAACGGCTCCTCGCGCGACTGGGCGGCCAAGGGCACCAACCTGCTTGGCGTGCGCGCCGTCATCGCCGAGAGCTTCGAGCGCATCCATCGCTCGAACCTCGTCGGCATGGGCGTCATTCCCTTCGTCTTCGCCGAGGAGAATGTCGGCTGGGCCGAACTTGGCCTGAAGGGCGACGAGACGGTGACGATCGAGGGACTGGAGAACATCAAGCCGCGCCAGACGCTGACGGCGAAGATCACCTTCGCCGACGGCAGCGTGAAGGAGGTACCGGTTCTCTGCCGGATAGATACGGTGGACGAACTGGAATATTTCCGCAACGGCGGCATCCTGCAATACGTCCTGCGCGATCTCGCCGCCTGAGCGGCGTAGTGTTTGGCTGAAATGAAGAAGCCGCTGGGAAAACCTCGGCGGCTTTTCTGCAATGCGTGTCCTTCATCTCGCCGTCCCGGCACGCCCTTTGCCTTGACTGCCGCTTTTGTGTAAAGCAGTCCGCTCAAGCAAGTTGCATGAACCTGATAGGCCGATCGAAATGGAAAAGTTCACCACACTGACGGGCGTCGCCGCGCCGCTGCCGATCGTCAATGTCGACACCGACATGATCATCCCCAAGGATTACCTGAAGACGATCAAGCGCACTGGTCTCGGCAAGGGACTTTTCGCCGAGATGCGCTATCTCGAGGACGGTTCGGAAAATCCCGATTTCGTGCTGAACAAGCCCGCTTACCGCAATGCCAAGGTGCTTGTGGCCGGCGACAATTTCGGCTGCGGCTCGTCGCGCGAGCACGCTCCCTGGGCGCTACTCGATTTCGGCATCCGCTGCGTCATCTCCACCAGCTTCGCGGACATTTTCTACAATAACTGCTTCAAGAACGGCATCCTGCCGATCAAGGTCAGCCCGGAGGACCTGGAAAAGCTGATGGATGACGCCGAGCGCGGCGCCAATGCCACGCTGACCATCGATCTGGAGGCACAGGAAATCCATGGACCGGATGGCGGCGTCGTCAGTTTCGAGATCGACGCCTTCAAGCGCCATTGCCTGCTCAACGGGCTCGACGATATCGGCCTGACGCTGGAGAAGGCGCCGGAAATCGCCAGCTTCGAGAACAAATACGCCGAAACGCGTCCCTGGGTGTGAGTTCCCGGCCATGCGCCGGCTGATCTCGACCGGATCGCCCTTCGAGAAGACGGCGGGCTATTCGCGCGCGGTCGTTCAGGGAGACTGGTGTTTCGTTTCCGGAACGACGGGCTATGACTATGCCAGCATGATCATGCCGGAAAGCGTCGAGGAGCAGACGCGCAACTGCCTGAAGACCATCGCGGCAGCACTTGAGGAGGCCGGCTTCTCGCTCGCCGATGTCGTGCGCGCGCATTACTATGTCACCGATCGTGCTTACGTGGCGACGGTCTTTCCGATCCTCGGCGAGACTTTCGGGGAGATCAGGCCCGCCGCGACGATGATCGTCTGCGGGCTCAACGAGCCGGAGATGAAGATCGAGATCGAGGTGACGGCGCTGAGGCAGAAGAGATGAACCTTCACACCCTGCTGCAGGCCAGAGCCACGGAAGGCCGTCCGGTGCGCGCCGGACTCATTGGAGCCGGCAAGTTCGGCTCCATGTTCCTGTCGCAGATACCAAGCACGCCCGGCCTCGAAGTGACGCTGATCGCTGACCTGTCTCCCGACCGGGCCAAACAGGCCTGCCGCGCCGTTGGCTGGAAAGAGGACCGCATCACGGCGACGCGCTTCATCGATGACGGCAGGCCGCTTTGCGCTTCCGACGATGTGGACGTGGTGATTGACGCCACCGGCTCGCCGGCCGCAGGCGTCGTCCACGCGCTCGCTGCCATCGAGAACGGCAAACATGTCGTCATGGTCAATGTCGAGGCCGACGTGCTGGCCGGGCCGGCGCTCAGCCGACGCGCCCGCGGCGCCGGCGTGGTCTATTCCATGGCCTATGGTGACCAGCCGGCGCTGATTGCGGAAATGGTCGATTGGGCGCGGGCAACGGGTTTTCGGGTTCAAGCAGCCGGCAAGGGAACCAAATATCTGCCTTCCTACCATCAGGTGACCCCGGACAATGTCTGGACCCATTACGGACTGACGCCGGAGGCGGCGAAGGCCGCCGGCATGAACAGCCAGATGTTCAATTCCTTCCTCGACGGCACCAAGTCGGCCATCGAGATGGCCGCGATCGCCAATGCCTGTGAGCTTGCCGTGCCGGAGGACGGCCTTTCCTTCCCTCCCTGCGGTGTGGACGATCTTGCCCATGTGCTGCGGCCGCGCAGCGTCGGCGGTCGGCTCGAAGGCGAGGGCATGGTCGAAGTCGTCTCCTCGCTGGAGCGTGACAGCCGCCCCGTGTTCCGTGACCTGCGCTGGGGCGTTTATGTCGTGCTGGAGGCGCCCAACGACTATGCCGCCGCCTGCTTCCGCCAATACGGCCTGCCGGTCGATGCCACCGGCCGTTATGCGGCCATGTACAAGCCCTTCCATCTCATCGGGCTGGAACTCGGCATCTCGGTTCTCTCGGCGGCGCTGCGCGGCGAGCCGACCGGGCAATCCCGCGTCTTTCGGGGCGATGCGGTTGCGGTCGCCAAGCGCGATCTGCGGCCGGGCGACCGGCTCGACGGCGAGGGTGGCTATACGGTCTGGGGCAAGCTGGTTCCGGCGGGCAGGTCAGTCACCGCAAGGGCGTTGCCGATCGGGCTGGCGCATGGGATAGACCTGGTGCGGCCGGTGGCGGCCGGCTCTATCCTGACGCTGGACGACATCGGGCCGCTTCCCGAAACCCCTGCGCTCAGGCTGCGCCGCGAGACCGAGGCCATGGCTTAGGACCAATCGACATTCGGGTTTGCCGCTTGCACATCGTCATTGTGGCGTTTAGCAAGACGCCGGTTTTCCGTTTGACGAAAGGCAAGGTCATGGCAGTGCGCAAGCTTCTCCTTCTTCCCGGTGACGGCATCGGCCCCGAGACGATGGCCGAGGTCCGCAAGCTCATCCAAATGATGAATGCGGAACTGGGCACCGGCTTCGAAGTAGAAGAAGGACTGGTGGGTGGTTCAGCCTACGATGCCCATGGTGCCGCGATTTCCGAGGACGACATGAAACGCGCGCTGGCCGCCGATGCCGTGCTCTTCGGCGCCGTCGGCGGCCCGAAATGGGACGGTGTGCCCTATGAGGTACGGCCCGAGGCCGGCCTCCTGCGGCTGCGCAAGGAAATGGAGCTTTTCGCCAATCTGCGCCCGGCGATCTGCTATCCGGCGCTGGCGGCTTCCTCCTCGCTCAAGCAGGACTTCGTGGAAGGGCTTGACATCCTGATCCTCCGCGAGCTGACCGGCGGCGTCTATTTCGGTGAACCGAAGGAGATCATCGATCTCGGCAACGGCCAGAAGCGCGGCATCGACACGCAGGTCTACGACACTTTCGAGATCGAGCGCATCGCCGGCGTGGCCTTCGAGCTGGCGCGCACGCGGCGCAACAAGGTCACCTCCATGGAGAAACGCAACGTCATGAAGACGGGCGTTCTCTGGCGCGAGGTGGTGGAGCAGGTGCACAAGGCGAAATATTCCGACGTGGAGCTCGAGCATATGCTGGCCGATGCCGGCGGCATGCAGCTCGTGCGCTGGCCCAAGCAGTTTGACGTCATCGTCACCGACAATCTGTTCGGCGACATGCTGTCGGACGTGGCGGCAATGCTCACCGGGTCGCTGGGCATGTTGCCCTCGGCTTCGCTTGGCGCGCCAGACCCGAAAACGCGCACGCGCAAGGCACTCTACGAGCCGGTGCACGGCTCAGCGCCGGATATCGCCGGCCAGGGCATCGCCAATCCGATCGCCATGATCGCCTCCTTCGCCATGTGCCTGCGCTATTCCTTCAACATGGTGGCGGAGGCCGATCGGCTTGAAGCTGCGATCGCGGCAGTCCTCGAGGACGGGCTGAGGACGAAGGACATCATGTCGGAAGGCATGAAGGAGGTCGTCACCAGCCAGATGGGCGACGCCATCGTGGAGAAATTCCGCGCCCTTTCGGCCTGATCGCTCAGAACAGGCCCAGAAGCAGGACCAGAATGACGAAACCGGCGAGGCCGGCGATGAAGATCGCCCGCCTCATCGGCGTGCGCAGGATGATCTCGCCCTGCCGCGCATCCTTGCCTTCAAATGTCCTTTGCTTCGGTTCTTCGGCCACTGACCATCTCCTCAAGGAGGAAACCCTGGCCGTCCGCCGTTGTTCCGGGCTTTTCAGAGAAAGCCGATGAAGCGTCCGCAAAGGAGGATGGCCGGCCAGATCACAAGCGAGATTGCAGCGATCGTCCGGGCGCCGGCGGTTTTTGCTGGCAGGCCGTTCTCGCTGGCGAATAGGCGCATCGCCAGAAGATTCAGCCCGGCCAGAAGGAGCAGGCCCATCTTGAACTGAAAGGCCGGATTGAAGGCATATTCCGTGGCGCGGATGGCAAACATCGGCAGGCCGGTCAGCAATACGCCGATGAAAGCCGCGACCGCGAAGCGGCGCATGAGGCGGATGAAGGCGGCCCGGTCGAGAGCGGGGAAAGCACCGAGGATCCTCAGATCCATCAGAACCACGGTCGTCAGCAGCGCCCCGATCGAGGCCACATGCACAGCGTTGACGAGCGGATAGGCAAAGAAGGAGCTCTTGAGCCGCGATATGGGCGGAAGCTGTTCGAGCGCGATGAGCAGTTCCATCCGCGACCGGCTGTGGGCCTCAACTCGGGGGCACGCGGCTTGGATAGACGTCGTAGGTAGTGCCGCCGACGACGATGCGCACCGCCTTCATGCGCCGCTCGGAACGATCGCGCGAGCGATGGCCTATTGCCGTCACCTCGTCGCCCACCTTGGCCGTATCCTCCATGAAGCCGGCATTGGCCGTGGCGCGCAGGGTAGCGAGATCGATGCGCCAGACCTCGCCTTCGGCATCGACGTCCAGGGTGGGATGCGGATTGCTGTAGGAGATCGCAGTTATCGTGCCGGTCAGCTCGAAAAAGCCGTCCTCGGTCCAGGCCCAGCCATGATGGGCCAGCGCCGGCAGGGCCGCCATGCAGGCGAGCGCGGCCGCGGCGATCATCAGTCTCGAATTGGAGCGAAGGCTTGTCGTCATGCGATCCTCCATCATCCGGCCTGTGCAGGCAAGCCTAAGGCGGCGGATCGTCCGGTCAAGTCACGTTTAGGCGAGGCTCCTGTCACGGCCATGATTGACTTCGAGCCGATTCAGCGTAAAAGGACGCCGGAAACGGAGCAATTCCCTTCATGCGCGGCCTTCTTCTGGCACTTTTCGCAACCGACATCACCGGCGCGGGCCGGGTCGCCGGCACGCGTGCGCAATCCGTCCGGACCACGGCCAAAACGAGCACGAAAACGACCGGTAAAACGGTCTGATTTCCTTGGCCCGCTCGCACTCTCCCGAGCTTCGGCCGGGGGAGAGGCCCGCAAGGCCGGCGGGCGCTTCCAGAGACCATCGGAGAGGGACAGGAGTAGACCAATATGGGTTTCAAGATAGCCGTCGCCGGTGCCACCGGAAATGTCGGGCGGGAAATGCTTAACATTCTCGAGGAGCGGGGCTTTCCCGCCGACGAGGTCGTGCCGCTCGCCTCGCGCCGCTCCGTCGGCACGGAGGTCTCCTATGGCGACCGTACGCTGAAGGTGAAGGCGCTCGACAATTACGATTTCTCCGACACGGATATCTGTCTGATGTCGGCTGGCGGCAATGTCTCCAAGGAGCACTCGCCGCGCATCGGCAGGCAGGGCTGCGTCGTCATCGACAATTCCTCGGCGTGGCGTTACGACGCCGAGGTGCCGCTGATCGTGCCTGAGGTGAATCCCGATGCAATCACCGGCTTCTCCAAGAAGAATATCATCGCCAATCCGAACTGCTCGACGGCGCAGCTCGTCGTGGCGTTGAAGCCGTTGCACGATGTCGCAACGATCAGGCGGGTGGTGGTGGCGACCTACCAGTCGGTCTCGGGCGCCGGCAAGGAGGGCATGGACGAGCTCTTTGAGCAGACGCGCGCCGTCTTCGTCGCCGATCCGATCTCGACCAGGAAGTTCACCAAGCGTATCGCCTTCAACGTCATTCCGCATATCGACATCTTCATGGAGGACGGCTCGACCAAGGAAGAGTGGAAGATGGTGGCCGAGACCAAGAAGATGCTCGACCCCAGGATCAAGCTGACGGCGACCGCCGTGCGCGTGCCGGTCTTCATCGGCCATTCCGAAGCCGTCAATATCGAGTTCGAGAAGCCGATCACGGCCGACGAAGCGCGTGAGATCCTGCGTGAGGCGCCGGGTTGTCTCGTCGTCGATAAGCGCGAGGACGGCGGTTACGTGACGCCCTATGAGTCCGCCGGCGAAGACGCGACCTATATCAGCCGTATCCGCGAGGACCCGACCATCGAGAACGGCCTCAATATGTGGGTCGTCTCCGACAATCTGCGCAAGGGCGCAGCACTCAATACGGTGCAGATCGCCGAGCTTCTGCTGGCGCGCGGTCTGATCACGCCGAAGAAGCAGGCCGCCTGAGTCGTCCGGTTGCCCGCGGGCCCTGTGCGCATCCGCTGCGGGCTGCGCCCTTCCTGTCGTCGTCCTTTCCGTTCTATGATTGTTGCCTACAAGCTTCGATTACTCCCACCCCGTCTCGCAATCCTTCGCTCTGCTCCCGATTGCTCGCCGACCCTCCCCGCAAGGGGGAGGGTGAGCCGAGGTACATGCCTCCCCGTTGCCACGCCCCCCCCCCGTTGCCGGTCTGGCCATTGAGAGAATGAGGGCAGTCGGGAAGCGGGGCGCGAGGGCCGTGCCTTCCGAATGCTAAAATACGTGGCGCGATCCCGGCCCTGCGCTATGGCTCCGGCGTTCGTTCGGACACCGGCAGGATTGGTCGCGCAGTGACGAACAAGACGCGCAGCTGTCTTTCCCTGCGGCTTGCGGTGCCTCTACCCTTCTGCCAGCTTAGCCAGCAGGCGGAGGAAGGTATCGGCTTCGCGCGGGGTCAGCGGCGCAAGGGTTTCCTCGGTAATGGCGTGCGCCAGAGGCAAAAGCGCCTCGATCGTCGCACGTCCCTGATCCGTTAGGCTGACGACTAGCCGGCGGCGATCCTCCTTATGTTCCGAAAGCGCAACCAGGCCGCGCGCCTTGAGGCGATCGATCACGCCCTTGATGGTCGCCGCATCGGTCGCGATCAACTGGCCGAGATGATTCTGCGAGGTTTCACCCGTTTCGTGCAGCTTGGCGAGCGCGGCGAATTGCGGGGGAGTGAGATCGGAAATATGAGCGGCGAATATCGCCAGGTGGCGCTGATTCGCCTTGCGCAATATGAAGCCGACCTGCTCCTGCAGGCGATACCCCTCGGCGGAGTCCGTCACCGTCTCGACCAGCTTCAACCTGGCATCGGACTTGCTCATCTGAGCCCGTCCTCGCCTTTAACATCTTCCGCCGCAAGACCGCCCATCCGGGCATGAATGCGCGGGCCGCAGGTCATGGCTAGGCAGAACAGGATTTCATCCGGCCGCGGCCCGTCGGCGATGCCGACTTCCATGGCGTCGAAATGGCTGCGCACATAGGCGGCATTGATATGGCCGAGCGGCACGTCGAGCCGCGACCCGAAAGCACCAACCTTCTTGGCCGAAGGCACGATCGCCTTGGCTTCGCCAAGCCTTTCGCGCATGGCATAGCCGCCGGGCACATGCCAGAGCGCGCCGTGCTCCAGCTCGCCGGCCGTGCCGACAATAGCCCCCTTGCCGTAGCCGTCGATGGGACCCATATCGCCGCCCAGCGCTTCGATCAGCCGATCCGTAAGCATCAGGCCGAGCGGCTTCAGGTCATCCATCGCGCCCTGAAGCTCCTCCACATAGCGCTCTGCAAAGGGATTCTTGACGAGCGCCATAGCCGCCGCGCGACGCCGCGGCGTCTCCGGCGCGGGCCCGCCCTCGTGGAAGATCTCCTCGATCGTCACCACGATCTTGCGGATAGGAAATTCAGGCATGGGCAATATCCTCCAGATTCTCTAAAAATGCCGGCTGCCCAATCCGAACGTCAGGCATGATGACGAGGTGGCCAGCACCACATGTCCGGCTTTCACCGCCAAGGAACAGCGCCGCGCCTTCTATCAGGCCCCGGCGGCGGAAATCTTCCGCAACCACGAGCCCGGCATCGAGAGCCGTTTCTATATCCTGCGGCGAAAGCGGACCGACATTCTCCGTCACCAGCAGCTCGCCAAGGTCGCTATCCGGATCGATGCGATTGGCAGGCACGCGCCCGACGGCCGGATGGCCCGGCAGATCGACGGCATTGGCGATCAAGGTCGCCGCCACGTCGGCGCAGGCCCCATCCGCCGCCAGCACGGTGACCGCATCAGCAATGCCGAGCGAATGGCTGCGCCCGCGCCAGCCGCTGGTGGCGATGCCGCGAACGGCGTCCTCCGCATGGATGGTGATGCGATCGGCAAATCCGTGGCCGGTGCCGGCGATCGCAGCATTCATGGCCTGGCCGCAGCCAAGAAAAAGCGCGATATCGCCGCCGTCATTCACATAAGCCTTCTCGAGCGAACGTCCCTCGACCATGGCCGCGAGCACCTCGTCCGCGACCGCGCCCGCCACGGCCGCCATGGGCGTGACGAATGCCGGGAAATGCCGAAGAGCCGCACGCTCCATGCGTTGCGCGGTCGATCCGCTGAAGCTTCGAGCCGCCGCATGGACCGGACGGCGCAGTTCGCTCAGTTCTGAAACCAGTTCGTCGAGGATCGTCCGGAAACGCGCCGCCGCCTGCCTGCAGGCGTGTCGGCGCTCGCCCTCTGGACCGAATGCCTCGACAATCAGGTCGATCGGCCCGTGGTTCATATGGAGCCGACGCCGATCAGGGAGCCATGCGATCTGCGGACCATTCACCGGCCACTCTCCCGGCGAAGCTGCGCCAGCGGTGGCCAGGGGTTGCCGGGGGGAGAGCCGGCGATCCGTCGCTCGTTAAAATATTCGCCGCCCCTGGCGAGCACGTCATCGAGGCTGCGGATTTCATCCACATAGCCGCCAAGGGCAAGATAGTCATCCCGGCGCATGGTGAACTCGATGGGCGCTACCAGCGCCGGCGTCGGCACGTAGCCGAAAGCGTTTTCCGGCAGGCGCGTCACGTCCACCATCAGAGTGATGCCACCGCCCGGCCAGATATAGACCGGAGCGCCGCCGCAGGTGACATAGGTCTTCAGCCCATGGACAGAACGCGTCAGATTGACCGGATTCTCGGTTACGCCGGCGCGCAGCGACCCGCCGGCACCGGCCATGAAGAGTACGGTGCACAGTGCCGGTTCGCAATTGTCCTCGATGAGATCGACGGATTTCCGCAACCGGTCGGGAAAGGGCTTCCGGACGGGTTTCAGTTCGTCATCGAGTTCGTAATAGGCGAATTGCTCGCCCGTGGTGGAGACCATGAGCAGCGACAGGCCGGGACGCGCACCCTTCTTTGGGTTCCATTCGCCAAGGATTTCAAGCGGATCGGATATGGTCGTGCCGCCCCAGCCGAGGCCGGGTTCGGAGACCTTGAAATAGCGGCCGGGGGTCGAGCGCCGGCCAAGGATCTTGATGCCCGTATCCTCCCAGCCGAGCACCTTGCCGGCCTGATGTTCAGACACGACGCCGGTGATGTGGTCGTCCACCACGACAACCTCGTCAACCAGTCCCCGCCATTGGGTGGCGAACATGCCGATGGTGGCCGAACCACAACCGACGCGCATGCGATGTTCCTGCTTGCCGTCGATGACGGGCGCCGCGCCGGCCTGGACCACGACCGACGCGCCGCCATCGATCGTGAGCTCGACCGCTTGCCGGTTGCACAGATCGAGCAGGGTCTTGCAGGTCACGCGCCCTTCGGACTTCGAGCCGCCAGTCAGATGGGAAACGCCGCCGAGCGACAGCATCTGCGAACCGTATTCGCCGGTCGTGACATGGCCGACCGCCTCGCCTTCGGCGCGCACGATGGCTGTCTCGTCGCCAAGGTGCCGGTCGGTGTCGATCTTCACCTTCACCCCGCAATAGGAGAAGATGCCTTCGGTCACCACGGTGACGAGATCGACGCCCTCCACTTCCTGGGAGACGATGAAGGGCGCGGGCTTGTAGTCGGGATAGGTCGTGCCGGCGCCGATGGCGCTGACGAAACGCCGCCTGGTGTTGACCAGTCTGCCGTCCCACGGCTTACCCTCGGCCATGAAGGGCACGACCGCGGCCGCTTCCTCCGCGCTATGTTCGAGGACCCTCACCGGATCGCAGCGCGTGATACGTCCGCCGAAATTGCCGTAGCGGTCGCAGGCGCCGGTGCGGCCCTCGGCGATATAGCACATGACCGGGCAGGCGTCGCAGCGAAGCTTCTCGGCGACCTGCCTTTCGCCCGGATCGTGGGTATCGAAACGTTCGGACAACTCGTTCATGGCGCCGTGCTTCCCGTCGCAGTCATCCCGGAAGCGTCCCGCGCTTGCGAGGCGGCTGTCCGGGATCCATTCCGAGCCTTTTCCGCGTTCCGAAATGGGTCCCGGCTCGCGGTCGCTTCGCTTCCTTGGCCGGGATGACTCCGATCATCTCGCGGCCTCCCTGATAGCCGCGCGGATGCGGCTCGGCGTGGCTGGCAGCTTCGTGACCAGAACGCCAGTCGCGTCGCGGATCGCATTGAGGATGGCCGGCGCGGTCGGGATCAGCACATGTTCCCCCAGCCCCTTGGCGCCGAAGGGTCCTTCCGGATCGGGAACTTCTATCAGGATTGTCTCGATCGGCGGCACGTCGCCCATGGTCGGGATAAGGTAATCGTGCAGGTTCTCCGTGCGGCCGGGGACATATTCCTCCATCAGGGCCAGGCCAATGCCCTGCGCTATGCCGCCCTCGATCTGGCCTTCGGCGAGCATGGGATTGATCGCCCGGCCAACGTCATGCGCTGCCGTGATCTTGACCAGCTTCACCGTTCCGAGCCTAAGGTCGACATCCAGTTCGACAAGCTGCGCGCCATAGCCGTAGACCGCGTAGGGCTTGCCCTGGCCCTTCTCGTCGAGCGCCTGCGTCGGCGGATCGTAGGTCTCCTCGGAACGGAAGACGAAGCCTTCCGCATCCGCCTCGACAGCGGAAAGATCGATGCGCCGCACCGCTTCGCCCTCGCGGATCACAAGTGCCCCCTGCTCGAGCGACAATTCGGCATGGGCGGAAACATTGGCGAAGCGCAATATCGCCTCGCGCAAGGCGCGGCCGGCCTTCTCGGCGGCCTTGCCGGTGACATAGGTCTGGCGCGAGGCCGAGGTCTTGCCGGCGTCCGGCGTGATGCCTGTGTCGCCGCCGACAAGGCGGAGGGCATCGAGCGGCAGGCCAACGGCATCGGCGGCGATCTGCGCGATGACGGTATTCGAGCCCTGACCTATATCGACCGCGCCCTGATGCAGGACAAGCTCGCCCGCAGCCGAAATGCCGAGCTTGATGGTCGAGGGATTGGGCAGCGAGGTATTGCCGCAGCCATACCAGCACGACGCGACGCCAACGCCGCGCCGGGTATTTCCGTTGCCGGCGTTGAAACTTTCTGCATCGGCGAGCGCGCGGCGCCAGTGCGGCCTCAGGGCCTCAAGACACGCGCCGATGCCAACGCCGCTTTCCAGAAGCTGGCCACAGGTGGTGCGATCGCCATCGCGCAGCGCGTTCTGGATGCGCAGCTCCAGCCGGTCCATGCGGAGCTTTTCCGCCAGCGCATCGTAAAGCGTCTCCTGCATGATCGTGGCTTGTGGCACGCCAAAACCGCGAAAGGCGCCCGAGACAGGCCCGTTGGTATGGATCGCGCGGCCCGTGGCGCGGTAATTGGGCGTCCGGTACGGCCCCGAGGCGTGGACGGGAACGCGGTTGGCGACCGTCGGTCCCCAGCTCGCATAAGCGCCCGTGTTGAAGTCGCCCTCGAAGATCATGCCGGTGACGCGCCCCTCGCGATCAGCGCCGATAGTGGCCCACATGGAAGCCGGGTGGCGCTTGGTGGTCGAGCTCATGGAATCGGAGCGGGTATAGGCAAGTGCTGCCGGCCGACCGGTTTTCAGCGCCACGAGGCCGATGAGCGGCTGCAACGACACATCGAGCTTGGAGCCGAAGCCACCGCCCGTCGCCGTCGGCACGATGCGCACCTTCTCCGGCGCAAGGCCGAGCACGGCGGCGGTGTCGTCGCGGTCCATGTAAGGCGCCTGCGTGCAGGCCTTTATGACCAGCGTGTCGCCGTCCATGAAGGCATGGCCGGCTTCCGGCTCGATATAGGCATGCTCGACATAAGCAGTCTCGATGGTCCCCGAGACGGTTACGGCGGCATCGGCAAGAGCCCTTTCCGGTTCGCCGGATTCGACGAAGCCTGCGGTCAGCACATTGTCCGGGCGACTTTGATGGATCGGACGGGCACCGGCAGCACGCGCCTCGGCCGGCGTCAGCACATGGGGCAGCTCCTTCCAGGTGATCGGGAAGCTGTTGAGGTCGAGATCGGCGATGGCCTCGCGCTCACCGGCGATCAGCGCCACGGCTTCGCCACGGAACCGTGCCCTGCCTTCGGCCAAGGCCGGCTGGTCGGCGAAGGGCGGGATGACGCCGAAGCAGTTTCGGCCGGGAATGTCCTTCGCCGTGAAGACGGCGGCGATACCCGGATTTTCCGCCACGAAAGCGGCCAGATCGCCGAAGGAGAAATCGGCATGCCAGTAGGGCGAGCGGACGACGAGAACGGACAGGGTATCGGGGGGCCACTCGTCGGCACCGAATACCTCCGTACCAAGCACTTTTGGCATGCCGTCGAGCCGGATGGGCGACGCGCCGACGGCCTTTCCGGCGGCAAGGAGACAGCTATCCAAACCAGGAGCCGAGCTGTCACGGCGTTTGGAAGTACCAATCTCCCCCCTTGATGGGGAGATGGCTCCCTGACTAAAGCTCGAAAGGCGAGAAGGAGGTATATCCTTTTGATCGAATCGCCACGCCTCCATGACCGCCTTGACGATCTTGCGGTAGCCGGTGCAGCGGCAAAGTACCCCGCCCAGCGCGTCGGCGACCTCCGACTCGCTGGGATGCGGGCTGCGTTCGAGCAGCGCGGTGGCGGTCACCAGCAGCCCCGGCGTGCAGATGCCGCATTGGGCAGCGCCGTGGCGCAGGAAGGATTCCTGCAGCGGCGACATGCGGCCATTGGCAAGCCCCTCGACCGTGCGTATGGAAGCCCCGGCAATGCTCGCCGTCGGCACCAGGCATGCGCAGACCACCTCGCCGTCGACGATGACCGAGCAGGCGCCGCAGTCGCCCGCGTCGCAGCCAACCTTGGTTCCCGTGAGCCGCAATTCGTCGCGCAGCACGGTCGAGAGACGAGCGACGGGCGAGACGGTGAAGCTCACGGGCGCGCCGTTGACCTCGAAAGAGACCGTCGCCTTGTCGAGGCTCATGCAGCAATCTCCCGGCTTGCGCCTTCTTCCGCAGCCATGGCCAGAACCCGCCGGACGATCTCGCCTGCGGCCTCGCGGCGATATTCGGCGGTGCCGCGCACATCGTCGATGGGCGACAATTCGGCAAATTCGTAGCGCCCGACGGCATCAGCCAGAGACGATGCCGGCAGGCCCTCCAGCATCCGCTCAAGACCGGACAGGCGCTGCGCGGCTGCCGAGCAGGCTCCGACCGCAATCGCCGCCTGCTTTATCTTGCCATCGCCATTCAGATCCACGCGCGCCGCAGCCATGGCAATCGAAATGACGAGATAGCGGCGCGCCCCGAGCTTGAAAAAAGCGGACCTTCCGGAAGCCGACCTTTTCGGAACATGCATGGCGGTCACGATCTCGTCCGGCCGGCGGACCGTGCGTCGGTTGCCCAGGATGAATTTGCCCAACGGGACAAGCCGCGCGCCCTCGGCCGAGCGCAATTCGACTTCCGCATCGAGGACAAGCAGCGGCGGAACGCCGTCGGCAGCCGGCGAGGCATTGCAGAGATTGCCGGCGACCGTGCCCGCATTCTGAATCTGGATCGATCCGACCTCGCGCGCCGCAAGCTTGAAAGCGTCGAAGGCAGGCGGCAACGGATGGCGTATCACCTCCGTCCAGGACGTCCGCGCGCCGATGACGAAATGCGTCCCGGTCTCGCTTGTGCCACGGAGTTCCGCGAGGCCGTTGATGTCGAGAATGTTTTCATGGAGCGGCCGTGATCCAAGGGAGGGATAAAAGTCGGTGCCGCCGGCCAGAATGCGCCAGGAATCCTGCTTCAGAAGGTGAAGCGCCTCCTCGACCGAGCTGGGTTTCGCGTAACGGGCCACCGCGCGTATCCTGGCTGCCGGAGCCGGCAATTCATTTGCATGCAAATGATATCAGCGCTGAACGGCTTGTCAAAGCGGAGTTTTTCGGGCCACCCTGCACCGGAGATATTTGCCGCCAGCAGGAGACGGGAAATGACAGGGGAAGCGCTGATCGTCATCGACGTGCAGAACGATTTCTGTCCGGGCGGCGCGCTGGCCGTTGAACATGGCAACGAGGTCGTGCCGGTCATCAACAGCCTTATCGAGAGTTTCGAGCATGTCGTGCTGACACAGGACTGGCATCCGGCGGGGCATTCCAGCTTCGCCTCCAGCCATCCGGGCAAGAATGCTTTCGAGATGACCGATATGCCCTATGGGCCGCAGACGCTATGGCCGGACCATTGCATACAAGGCACTCCGGGTGCCGATTTCCATCCCGGCCTGCGATGGACCAAGGCCGAACTGGTCATCCGCAAGGGCTTCCGCAAGGAGATCGACAGCTATTCGGCCTTTTTCGAGAACGATCACAAGACCCCGACCGGTCTTTCCGGATATCTGCGCGAGCGCGGGATCGGGAGGGTGATGCTGGCCGGGCTGGCGACGGATTTCTGCGTCGCCTATTCGGCACTCGATGCCGTCAAGCAGGGCTTTGCCGTGGCGATCGCCATGGATGCGTGCCGAGGGATCGACCTCAACGGATCCATGGCAGCGATGACGGAGAAAATGCGTGAGGCGGGAGTGGAGTTGCGTTGATTCTTGCCTTATCCCACACTGCTCGTTTCATTCGCAACCCTTCCCGCAAGGGGAAGAGGAAAAGGGGCGCTCAACCCACCCCCACATAACGGTGCACGAGATCGGGATCGGCTCGTAGCCGCTCGACATCGAGCGTGTCGCGGTTCTGCCCGTTCTCGATGAAAGCAACGCGATCGGCCACCGGCAACACCGCGTCGACCCGCTGCTCGACGAGGATCGTCGAGACGCCGCGTTCGCGCAGTGCCGCGACCGTTTCGCGAATCCGCGCGATCATGGACGGCATCAGTCCTTCCGTCGGTTCGTCGAGGAGAAGCACCTGCGGCTCGAGGCAGAGCGCGCGGGCCATGGCGAGCATCTGCTGCTCGCCGCCCGAAAGCGTGCCGGAACGCTGCTTCAGCCGCTCGCGCAGGACAGGAAAGAGATCGAGCACGCTTTCGCGCGTCGCTTTGCCCTTTTTGCGCGTCATCAGGCCGATCTCGATGTTTTCGGCCACCGTAAGTTCGGCGAAGAGACGGCGGCCCTGCGGCACATAGGCGACGCCTGCCTGCGGCACCTGATGGGCGGTCAATCTGGTCAGGTCGGTCTCGCCGAGCATGATCCGCCCGGAGCGCGGCGGGACGAGGCCCATGATTGCCTTGAGTGCGGTGGTTTTGCCGGCGCCGTTGCGGCCGAGCAGGCACAGCACCTCGCCCTGCATCAGCTCCAGCGAAAAGCCGCGCAGGACCTGCACATTGCCGTAGAAGCAATCGACATTTTCGAGCGTCAGGGCGGCAGTCATCGGGTCACGCTCCGAGATAGGCACGCTGGACATCAGCGTCGGCGCGGATCGCCTCCGGTGTCCCTTCGGCCAGGATGCGCCCCTGCTCCATGACGGTGATGCGTCCGGCAAGTTCCATCACGACATGCATGTTGTGCTCGATCAGGAGAATGGTGGTTTCCTTCGAAAGATCGCGCACGAGGGCTATGAAATTCGCGATCTCGCCGTCCGACAGGCCTTGCGTCGGCTCGTCGAGGATAAGAAGACGCGGCTTGAGCGCCAGCCCCATGGCCACCTCCAGAAGGCGCTGATGGCCATAGGCCAGCTTGCCGGCAACGGCATTGGCGTGGCCGGTGAGCCCCACTTTCTGCAAAGCGTCCATGACGCCATCGTGGAGCGCTCCACTCTTGTCTTTGCCATCGAGCAGGCGCCGCTGGACCGAAAGGGCGACATTGTCGAAGGCGGTGAGGTTCGCGAAGACGCTGGTGATCTGGAACGTGTAGGCGATGCCGGCGCGGACGCGTTGATGCGCTTGCAGGCCGGAAATATCCTTGCCATCAAATGTCACCGTTCCCGAACTCGGCAGGACTCTGCCGCAGATGAGGCTGACGAAAGTGGTCTTGCCTGCCCCGTTTGGGCCGATGATGGCGCGAATCTCGCCGGCCGGCAGGTCGAAATCCACGTGATCCACCGCCTTCAGCCCGCCGAAGGAACGTCTCAAGCCTCGCGTGGAAAGGAGAGGCGTCACGGCAGCCATGGCGCCCACCTTTCGCGGATGCTGCCCAGGATGCCCTTCGGGAAGAACAGGATCAGCAGGATCAGCGCCGCGCCGACCACGAGCAGATAGGCAGGCATGAAGCCCGAGGTGAAATCGACGATGTAGAACATGAAGAGAGTGCCGATCAGCGGCCCGAGCGTCGTCGCCGCGCCGCCCAGCAGCACCCACAGCAGCGGCAGGATCGAATACTGGATCGAGGCGAAGCCGGAGCCGACATAGCCGAACAGCAGCGCATAGGCGGCGCCCGAGGCGGCGCAGAAGGCGCCCGATAGGACCACCGCCGCAAGCTTGTTTGTAAAGACGTTGTAACCCAGCATGCGCATGCGCTCCTCGTTCTCGCGGATGGCGACCAGCGAGCGGCCGAAGGGCGAGCGCACGATGAAAAGCGTGACAATCAGCACCGCGGAGAACAGAACAAGCGCGATCAGGTAGCGAAGGGAGGGATCGGTCAGCGCCAGGTCGAGATCGCCCATGCGCAAGTGCCGCAGGTCCTGCCTGATCACAAGGCCTTCCTCGCCGCGCGTATAGGTCGTGAAAAAGAGGGTGATCAGGTAGAAGACCTGGGCGAACATCAGGGTCACGATCATGAAGGCGACGCCTGTGGTCCTGAGCGCCAGGAAGCCGATGGCGAGCGCCAGCACGGCACCGGAGACGATGCCGGCGATGAAGGCCGGCGCCACGCTCCAGTCGAGATGATAGACCGGCAGCCCCGCACCATAGAGACCGGCTGCGAAGAACATCGCATGGCCAAGGCTGAGCAGGCCAGTATAGCCAAAGAGGATGTTGTAGCCCATGGCAAAGGCGGCAAGCACCAGGACGCGCGAGAATACGCCCCGGTGATATTCCGGCAGGACGAAGTTCAGGATCAGCAGGCCGAGGATGACGGCCGCGTGCAGGGCGAAGACTCTGCCGGAAGGAGCCCTGCCCGTCATCTCGTTTCGGCTCCGAAAAGGCCCTGGGGCCGGAAGACAAGCACCAGCGCAACGAAGGACGTGGCGATGATCTTGGCGAGCGTCGGCGAGAAGAAGACGGAGATGATGCCGTCGGAAAGGCCAATGAGCACGGCGGCGACAACGGTCCCGCGCAGCGATCCCAGACCGCCGATGATGACCACGATGAAGGACAGAAGCAGCGGGTCGAGCCCCATCAGGTAGTGCGCCTGCTGGATCGGCACGATGAGCACGGCAGCCACTGCCGCCAGCATCGCGCCGAGGGCGAAAACGCCGGCATAGACGCGATCGACCGGTACGCCGAAGGCTTGCGCTATTTCGCCGTCATATTGCGTAGCGCGCATCACGAGGCCGATTTTCGTGCGGGTCAGGACGAACCATGTGGCAAGGACGAGCAGGATGGAGGCGGCTATGACCGCCAGCTTGTAGGAAGAATAGCCGAACCACGGCAGCCGGATACGGAAATCGAAGGGAGCGACGACCGGCCGTGCCTCGGGGCCGTAGAAGGTGAGCACAAGCTGCTGGATGATGTAGAGCAGGCCGATGGTTGCGACGATCGTGGCCTCCGGCTTGTAATCGAGCCGGCGCAGCACGAGCCGCTCCGAGACGAGCGCCACCGCGCCGACAATCAGCGGGCTGACGATCAGGGCGAGGAGGAAACCGATTGCCGGATTTCCGCTGACAAGGCTCGACACCCACCAGGCAAGCACCGCGCCGAGCATGAAGAATTCGCCGTGAGCGACATTGACCACGCGCATGACGCCGAAGACGAGAGACAGGCCGAGCGCTGTCAGGGCCAGCACCGCCGCCATGACCAGACCTTCGAGGGTCGCCAGGAGGAGGTAAGGTCCGAATGCCATGCCGTACCTTCACCTCCCCCTTGTGGGGAGGTCGCGGCCCCGAGTTTGTCGAAGGGGACGCGGGTGGGGGTAAAAACGGCTGTATTGCTTCATATCGCACCCCCGCCCCGGCGCGTTACGCGCCGACCCTCCCCAAAAGGGGGAGGGTAATGTCGCGCGCCCATCACAGCGGCATTGTCATGTAGTCGGCCTCGGGCTCGTATATGCCGTCCTCAATGGAGGTGCGGTGCACGACCTTGAGCTTCATGTTCTCCACCAGGGAGATGTTCTGGTGGCCGAAGCACTGGTGGATCTTGCCGTTGAAGGTCTTGTCGCCTTGCGGGTGCTCCTTGCCCTCGGCGAATTCGGTCATCGCCTCGGTGGCTTCGATCAGCTTGGCGCGATCTTCCGGGCCCTTGTAATCCGCAGCCTCCATCGCGGCCTTGATGACATAGAGCGTCTCCCAGCAACCGAACATATGGGCGGCAGTGGAGACATCCTTTGGATCGTTCACGCTGGCGCCGTTCTCGTCGATGCCGACGGCGTCGCGGTAGAATTTCTGCGCTTCGGAAGCGTCCGGCTGCAGATAGCGCGGCGAGCCTTCCCAGAAATGGCTGCCTTCAAGGAATTCCAGGCCCGGGCTGGCGAGATCGACGGCCTCGAGCGAATCGATGAAGCCGAACAGTGCCGGTCCCTGCGAGCCGAAGAACTCGCCCATTTCCTTGACGAAGGTCAGCACGGCCGGACCGACCATGACGTGGTAGATGGCGTCCGTATCGGGGGGGATCTGCGGGAAATAGCGGGTGAAGGAGGTTTCCGTCGGCGGGATCGGCAGCATGGCGACCACCTCGCCGCCCTGTTCCTGGAAGGCGGGGCCGAAGAAGTCGCGATGGTCGTGGCCGAAGGCATAGTCGGGGAAGACCAGCGTGACCTTCTTGCCGATATTGCTCGCGATCCACGGCGCCACGGAGCGCACCTGCGCCTTCACGTCGGTGATGCCGGGCTGAATGCAGTAGCGGTTCAGCTTGCCGGAAGCGACGTGATAGCCCTCGCTGACAACGTAATAGGGTATCTTCAACTCGCCGGCGGCAGGTGCCGAACCCGTCACCACATGTGAAAAGAGCGTGCCATAGACGAGATCGACCTTGTGCTGGTTGGCGAATTTCTCGACCACCTCGGCGCCGCGCTTCGGATCGGTACCGTCGTCCTCGACGACGATCTCGAGCGGACGCCCGTTGATGCCTCCGGCCTCGTTGATGAGTTTCACCGCCGCGTTGGTGGTGCGCTCATACCACCGGCCATAGGCAGCGCCGATGCCGGTGCGGTGACACTGGAAGCCGATGCGGATCGGTTCGGCCGATTGCGCTTGGGAGTAACGAACAAAGCCCGGTCCCATCATCAGGCCGGCCGCGGCGCCGAGGCCCTTCAGCGCGGTGCGGCGGGTAAGGCCTGAACTTTTGACGGCTTTGTCGGTGCGGATTTCAGTCATGCCTGTTCCCCTTTGATCGCGGCGGCAGACTGTTCCGGACAGTCCGACATACCGTCTTTGTGGCATCGAAAATCACTTGTGTACAAACTAAATCACCAATCCTGCGGGCTGGCAATATGCCATGCCGCAAGGGAAGGCGGGAGTGCATCCCGTCATCCTGCCGTCGGCGACGAAAGCAGCCAAAGCCCGAAGACCGTATAGCCTACCATGAGGGCCGCCAGAGGGATCTGGCTTGTCGCCGCATCCCGCTGCGAACCATGGATGCGATAGGCGATGACATGGGCGATGACGACCGCGAGCATGTGGCCGCCGATGATTGCGGCGACCTGGGCATTCCATATCATCCAGGCCGATTGCGCGCCGAGCGCGACGCCCGCCTGGACATGAAAGCCGGCCGTTCCGAAGAGGTTCCAGCCCTTCGACAGGGGATCGGAAAGGGCGGCCAGCGCGTATTGGCCGTTGACGAGCAGCGCCGTCAGATAATGGGAGAAGTGATAGGCCATGGAGATCGGCACGATCGACCAGACGAGAAGGCCGGCTGACTGGCCGAGACCGGCAGGGCGCGCCGCCATCCTGTCACCCAGGGCAACGGCGATGAGGAATACCGCGACCAGCGCGGCAAACATGGCGGCGAGCCCGAGGCTGTTCGGCAGGATGACGGCCGAACGGCCGGGAAAATCAAGCGGGTTGATGCCGATCAGGCCGAGCCATGTGAATGTGCGCATGAAACCGTCGAAGGAGACAGAGCTTAGCGCCAGCAGAAGAAAGGCGACCCCGCTCGGCGGCAGGGGATCGGAGTCGACGGCCTTGGCTCCCGGCAGTCGCAGCGCGAGTTGCCTGCACGCGTCTTCCTCCTTCGCTTCGAAGGGGGAAAGACGGGCAATCATGGAAAAGAAGGTCGAGAGGAACTCCACCCGGCGCGCCCAATCCTCGTAGCCGAAAAGCAGCATTCCGGCGAAGCTGAACAGCCAATAGGCCAGGCAGGCGGCTGCGAGGCGCGCCGGATCGTCCGGCGCCAGATAGACGAGCTCAAACCAGGCAAAGGCGAAGAGGAGCATGACCGCCGGCCAATAGCCCCATGCCTTGGGCAATCGGAAAGGCTCGCCCGCTTCACCGCGTCCGGTCAGGGCCATGACGACGCGCCACGGCCCGTACCAGGGGTTGATCCTTGCCCACAGATTGCCAAAGATCCCTTGCGCGAGCGTCAGGCCGACCCAGAGCAGGGTCCAGACGGCCAGCGGCAGCGGATTGGAGAGCGGATCGCGGCTGCCGAGGAAGCCTGCCGCCACGAGGCAGGCGAAGACCGCGAAGGACAGGAGGCTGGCCAGCGTCCGCCCCGTTGACGGAAGCGCAAGCAGGAGCAGGCGCTTGCGCGCCATTTCCTCCAGCGGCCTCGGCGACAGGAAGGCCAGCACGAGAAAGCTCAGCGACACGGCAAGCGCCCCGCCGGCAACATAGTAATGTGTCGGAAGCAGGAGCACATGGCCACGCTCCGACGCATGCGCCATTGCCTCGCCGCGGGAGACCGCGACGAATGCCGACGCCAACCAGATTTTCCTGGTGAATGCGCTATATGGAACCGCCCGCATGACGTGGCGATTTGTGACCGGTTTGGTGAATTTGGCAAGCGGCCTTTCAACTGTCGCGCCAACGGATCGACGGCGGCGACGTGTGCTACCGAGACGTTTTGCCCAAACCTGCCTTGCCTCCATGACCGGCGCGCTCGGGGAAAAGCGCCTTCAGCCCTTCCACCGAGGCTTCGGCGATGCCACGTTCGGTAATGAGGCCTGTGACGAGCCGAGCCGGCGTCACGTCAAATGCGGGGTTGGCCGCCCCGGTCGCCTCGGGCGAGATGCGCACCTGCGTAACCTCGCCTTCCGCCGTGCGGCCCCAGACGAGCGACACCTCGTCACCATTGCGCTCCTCGATAGGGATCTCCTTCAGCCCGTCGGCCACCGTCCAGTCGATGGTCGGCGACGGCAGGGCGACATAGAAGGGTATGCCGTTGTCGCGCGCGGCAAGCGCCTTCAGATAGGTGCCGATCTTGTTGCAGACGTCGCCGTTGGCGGTGGTGCGGTCGGTGCCTACGATGACCAAGTCGACCTCGCCGCGCTGCATGAGATGCCCTCCTGCATTGTCGACGATCAGCGTATGCGGCACGCCGTGGCCGGCCATCTCCCAGGCGGTGAGTTGGGCGCCCTGGTTGCGCGGCCGCGTCTCATCTACATAGACATGGACGGGAATGTCCCCCTCCGTCGCCAGATAGATGGGTGCCGTCGCCGTGCCGTAGTCGACGGTGGCGAGCCAGCCGGCATTGCAATGGGTGAGGATGTTGACCGGTTCGCCGGGCTTCTTGCTGGCGGCGATCTGCCGGATGAGCGTCAGGCCGTGCTTGCCGATGCTGCGGTTCAGTTCCACGTCCTCGTCGGCGATCTCTGCGGCGCGCCGGTAGGCGGCCTCCGCTCTTTCTTCCTCGGGAAGCCGGTGCAGGAGCCTGCGCATCTCGTCCAGCGCCCAGCGCAGGTTGATCGCGGTCGGCCGCGTGGCATGCAGCTTCTCCCAGGTGGCGTCCAGAGCCGCATCGGAAGGGTCCTCGCGCATCTGCAGCGCCATGCCATAGGCTGCCGTGACGCCGATCAGCGGCGCGCCGCGCACCCACATATCCCTGATGGCGGTGGCGACCGCATCCACCTTGCGCAGATTCTCTATGCGGAACTCGTGCGGCAGCCAGCGCTGGTCGATAATGTCGACCGACCAGCCATCGTCATTGAGCCAGATGGTGCGGTAGTGGCGGTCTCCGACCTTCACGACAGCTTCCCTTCGTCGAGCRKGGSGGSGAGCCGATTGATCTCGTCGAGCGATTGGATGCGATGGCGGTTGACGGCGAGATGCCGGCCGAGCTTCAGCGCTCGCGCCTCGCAGGCCGCCCTCAGATCCGCATCCTCGATCTCCTCGAAATCGGCATTGTGGGCGAGGCCAAGGATGCGCCGGTGAATCTCCACCCCGGCAAAACCCAGCATGTCCGTCCACAATTCACGGACTACATGGTTCAGCGCCTGCTCGGCAGCAAGGGGATCGTCGCGGCCCTCGAAAAGGCTCGCCTGATACAGGATGCCCGTGCGTTCCGTCCGCCACAGCAGGGCAAACTCGTTGCGGAAGATTTCCCAGGTGTCGGAGATGACCTTGAGCAAATAGGAGCGCATGTCAGTACGCGAGTCTTGCGTCTCGTGGCCGCGCTGCGAAAAAAAGGCCATCCAGTAATTGGCCAGAAGCATGCCGACATCGAAGGCCATCGGGCCGTAGAAGGCGAATTCCGGATCGATGACGCGCGTGTCCTCCTCCGTCACCATGACCGAGCCGGAATGCAGATCGCCATGGACAAGGGTCTCGGCACAGGAGGCGAAGCGGTGCTTGAGCTTCTGCGCCTCCACCTTCAGGTCGCGGTCGGCCCGCAACTCGCCGACAAGCGCGTCGAGCTGGGGCGAGGTATGCCGGTTCATCGGCGCTTCGAAATACGGATCGGAGAAGACGAGGTTTTCCGTGATGTCGCAGAGCTCGACATTGTCGGCGAAGAGGGCAACATCGGCCTTGCGCTCGCGGGTCTCCATGTGCAGGTCCGAGCCACGGAACAGGGTGCGCGCCATGAAGAGCCCGAGATCCTCGGCGATGCGCGGCAATTGCCGGCCCTGTATCAGTGCCTTGCGGAGGATAATGTGCGGCGAAAGATATTCCATGACGATGAGCGCCTGCCCTTCGTCAAAATGGTATATGGCCGGCACCATGCCGGGCGCGCGCTTCTCCTGCCGGACAAGGGCATTGTATTCGAAGAAGGAACGCTTCAGGGGCAATGGCCAGCTATCGCCGACCAGGCGGACATAGGGCAGCGCCTGCTTGACGACCACGGAGCCTTTGCTCCCCTCCACGATGAAGACGAGATTGAGGTTCCCGTCGCCGACCTCGCGAATCTTCCAGGCTGAAACGTCCGGTCCTACCTTCTTCTTCAGGATGTCGATTTCGCCAAGCCTTCCCGCCAGCGTCTCCACGGTCAAAGCCTCGAACGGCTTGTCCTGCATTATGTCGTCTCCCCTGATGTTTTCCTCCCGGCGGAGGAGATCGCGTGATCGACGCTAGGGCCCGTTCTGTCAATTGTCAATCTGGTTGACATTTGACGGCATTGTTCATAGCGTCGAATGGGGAGGATGCCATGGGCGAGAGCGCCGTTTTCCGCATAGCGAGCTTGAGGAAATCCTTCGGCCCCATCCAGGTGCTGCGTGGAGTCGATCTCGAGCTGCACGCCGGCGAGGTTACCGTGCTCATGGGCGCCAACGGCGCCGGCAAGTCAACGCTCGTCAAGATCGTCAGCGGCGTCTATCGGCTGGACGGCGGTTCCATGACGCTGGCGGGCCAGTCCTTTGAGCCCGTTACCCCGGCCGAAGCCATGCGCTCCGGCGTCGTGACCGTCCACCAGAACATCAATGACGGCGTCGTGAGTGCGCTCGACGTCGCCACGAACCTCACGCTCGACCGGCTGAACGGGGCCGGGGCGAAGTTCTTCTTCAGCCGCCGGCAGGTGCGCCGAGAGGCGCGGGCCGTGGCCGAACGGATGGGGCTGGATATCGACCTCAGGGCGGATATCGTCGATCTTTCGCTGGCGGATCGACAGATGGTCTCCATTGCCCGCGCCATGGCGCATGAACCGAAGGTGATGATTTTGGACGAGCCGACTTCGTCGCTGTCGGCAAGCGAGGCGTCGCGGCTCTTCGAACTCATCGACAGGCTGCGTGCCCGCGGCGTCGCGATCCTCTACATATCGCATCGCATGTCGGACATCCGCCGCGTGGCGGACCGGATCGTCAGTCTGCGAGACGGCGCGATCGCGGGCCTGTTCGAGGAGAAGCCGCTCGACTACGAGGGCGCGGTGGAAGCCATGCTGGGCCGCAGGATCGGCCGCACTTCCGTCGCCGTAAAGGAGGGCTCCCGCCCTGTCTTCGCGGCCGAAGACCTGCAGATTGCTCCTGGCGCGCGGCCTTTCGGCCTTTCGCTCGCGGCTGGCGAGGTGGTGGCCGTCACCGGTCTTGTCGGCGTCGGCAAGACCGCTCTCGCGGAAACGCTTTTTGGCATCCGTCAGCCTCTTTCGGGACGAATGCGGCTTGGCGGCGCGGAGTACCGTCCGAAGACGCCGGCCGAGGCCATCCGTTCCGGTGTGTTCCTCGTGGCGAAGGACAGGGCCGACAGCGGCATCGTGCCGGAATTCAACATCTACGAGAATATGAGCCTGCCTTTCCTGAAACGTCTTTCGCATCTGGGGATCATGCGGCGGCGCGCCGAGCGCCGCTTGGCGCGCAGGCAGATCGAGGGCCTGAAGATCGTCTGCCGCAACGAGCGCGACGACATGTCCATGCTTTCCGGCGGCAACCAGCAGAAGGTCATGGTGGCACGCTGGCTTTCCTATCCGGCTGACCTGCTGATCCTTGATGAGCCTTTCCAGGGCGTCGACATCGCCGCCCGTCACGACATCGCGGCAAAGCTCCGCGCCAGCGCCGGCGAGCGTGCGACCTTGCTTTTCCTGACCGAACTGGACGAGGCGCTGGAAACCGCCGATCGCATTCTGGTCATGTCGGAGCACACGATCATCGGCGAACACCGCAACGCGGACATCGACATGGATCGGCTGCTGGCCGAGGTTGCGGGACGCGATCTTGCGGGTGCGGCTTGAGGACATCGGGAGAATTTCGAGAATGGATGCGACGGCCGGCAAAGACAAGGAAAAAAGCGTGCTCGACGGCGGCGCGCGCAAAACCGGCATGAATATGCGCGATCTGGCCATCCGTTACGGCTTCCTGACGCTGCTGGTCGGGCTGATCGTCTTCTTCTCCTTCTTCACGCGCGGCTTTGCCTCTCCGCAGGCAGCGGTCTTCATCCTGCAATCCGTGTCGATCACCGGCATATTGGCGCTCGGCGTGACGGCGACGCTGGTCGTCGGGGGCTTCGACCTTTCGATCGGCTCCATCGCGACCAGCGCCATGATGGCGGCCGCCTATGTGATGGTCGTGATGGAGCAGAACGCCTTAGTGGCCGTGATCGCCTGTCTCGCGATCGGTGCCATCGTCGGGCTGATCAACGGCCTCATCATCTGCTACATGCGCGTGCCCGATCTGCTGGCTACGCTTGGAATGATGTTCCTCCTGATCGGTTTGCAGCGCATACCGACGGAAGGCCGCTCGATTGCGGCTGGCATGACCCTGCCGGACGGCTCAACGGCCCCCGGACAGTTCAGCGCCAGCTTCCTGGCGCTCGGGCGGCACCGCTTCGATTTCTTCCTGCCCAATCTCGTGCCGGCATCCGTGGTCGTCCTGATCGTGCTGGCGATCCTGATCTGGTTCTTCCTCGAATATACCCGTTTCGGGCGCATGATGTATGCCGTCGGCAGCAATGCTCGGGCGGCCGAATTCGCCGGTGCGCCGGTCAAGGCATACAAGATCTGGGCCTACGTTATTTCTGGAATATTTGCCTCAATAGGCGGGATTCTGCTCGCCGCCAGACTTGGACGCGGCGATATCGCCTCGGGTAACAATCTGCTGCTCGATGCGGTGGCGGCGGCCCTGATCGGCTTTGCCGTGCTGGGCGCGGCCAAGCCGAACGCCTTCGGCACGGCGATCGGAGCGCTTTTCGTGGGCGTGCTTCTACAGGGGCTGACGATGATGAACGTTCCTTATTACACGCAGGATTTCGTCAAGGGTGCGGTGCTGATGATCGCCCTGATGTTCACATTCGCGCTTTCGGCGAGGAACGCCCGCTAGCGGGAAAACAAGAGAAAAGGTGGAGGAAGGCATGAACTTCAATCGTAGAATTCTCGGCAAACTGGCGATCGGGCTTCTCGGCGCGAGCATGTTAGGCCAAGGGGCGGCAATGGCGCAGGACAGGCCGGCGCCATTCGACAAGCCGGAAGAAGTGGAGATCGCACTGGTGCGGTATCTTTCGACCGGCGATTTCTTCCAGGCCTATTTGTCGGGGGTGGAGGCGCAGGCGAAGGCCCTCGGCGTCAATCTGCGCGTGCTCGACAGCCGGCAGGATGCCGCCCTTCAGGCCGACATGGTGGATCAGGCCATCGCCCTTGGTGTCGACGGCATCATCATCCAGCACGGCCTGACCGAGTCCATGAAGGCGGCGGCGCAGCGCGCCGTGGACGCCGGCATCAAGGTCGTCGCCTTCGACGTCAATGTCGAGAATGAGGCCATACCGCAGATCGAGCAGTCGGACCGTGACCTTGCGCGCCTGGCGCTGGAACAGGCGATCAAGGACAATGGCGAAAGCTGGAAGGCGGCCTATGTCTATGTCGCCGGTATCGCGCCCCTCGACCGGCGCGACGAGACCTGGCGGGAATTCAAGGAGAAGTATCCTGGCATTGAGGAGGTAGCGCAGTTCGGCACGCTCGACAATCCCATCGCCAATTCGGTCGCCAACCAGGCGCGCTCGGTGCTGACCGCCAATCCGGACATTCAGGTCGTCTTCGCGCCCTATGATGAGTTCGCCAAGGGCGTGAAGATTGCTGTCGACGAGGCCGGCATGTCCGACGCCATCAAGATCTATTCCGCCGACATTTCGACTGCTGATATCTCGGCCATGCGCGAACCCGGCAGCGCCTGGGCGGCAACAGCGGCCACCAATCCGGCAGTGGTGGGCGAGGTCTCGGTGCGTGCGCTCGCTCTTCTGCTTGCGGGCGAGGATCCGGGCAGGAGCGTCATCGTGCCGCCGACCCTGATCACACAGGCTGAACTCAACGAGCAGGATATCAAGAACATGGAGGAACTGGGCCAGAAGCTGCCGCAATTCGCCCATGCCGATGTCGTGGTTCCGGACTGGATGCCGCTGCCGCCACGCGATTGAGGGGCACATTGGAAAAAGGGGCGGCTACACGGCCGCCCTTTTTCGGTCAGGAGCTCGCTGGCCTACCGCAGCGCGGCGGCCATGTTCCCGCCGTCCACGGTCGTGACATCGGCCGTCGTGCGCTCCGCCAGCGCATGGTGCAGGAAGGCCTGGGCCACATGTTCGGCCCTGACCTCCTGCCCGAGCAGATTGCCGGACATATAATCCTTCTCCGACAAACCACGGGCTTTCGACCGGCTGGCGACCATTTCGTCGGTCAGCAGACCCGAACGGATGCGGTCGGCATTGACCGCATTGGAGCGGATGCCGAGCGGACCGTATTCCAGCGCATACTGGCGCGACAGGAAAAGCGTGGCCGCCTTCGGCAGGCCGTAGGCGCCGAAATTCGCGCCCGGATTCACCGCCTGCTTGGAAGCGTTGAACAGCAGCACGCCGCCGGTGCCCTGTTCTTTGAAGATGCGCACCGCATTCTGCGCCGCGGTCTGATGAGCGAAGAAGTTGAGCTCGAAGCTCCTGCGCAGGAGCGCGTCATCGATCTCGCCGATCTTGCCTTCCCAGGCAGCGCCCGCATTGGAGACAAGGATATCGAGGCCGCCGAAAGTCTCGACCGCTTCGTCGAAAGCGGCCCGCACCGACGCCGGATCCGTGACATCGGCAGCGACGCCGATGGAGCCGTTGCCCGCCTCCTTTGCCACGGCTTTGGCCTTCTCGCCGTTGAGATCGACCACCACCACATGGGCGCCCTGAGCAGCGAAGAGCTTCGCCGTCGCAGCGCCGATCGCGCCGGCGCCGCCGGTCACGAGCGCCACCTGACCGGTCAGCGGCTTCGGCTTGTTGGCGGCGATCTTGGCCTGTTCGAGGGACCAGTATTCAAGCTCGAAAAGGTCCGACAGCGGGAGCGGGCTGAAGGAACCGATGGATTCGGCGCCACGGATCGCATCAATCAGCATCTCGCCGACATCGGCGGCGATCTTCGCCTCCTTTAATGTGCGTCCGTGGCCGAAAAGGCCAAGACCCTGGACAAAGGTCAGGCGCGGCATGGGATCAAGCATGGTGCGCGAAACGTCGTCACGCGCATCATTGGTCTCGAAATATTTCCTGTAGCGGGTCGAAAAATCGGCGATGCGTTCTTCGATGACCTTCCGGTACGCACTCAGCTTGGATTTCTCCGGCGCCGGCAGGACCATCGGCCCGGTCTTGATGCGGATCGAAAGATCCGGCGTGCTGACGCCGCGTTTCGACAGGTCGTCCGCATTCTCCGCATTGGCGAATTCCAGGATAGCGTCGGAGGTGCGGAATTCGCTCACCATGCGGTCGAAGCGGCCCTCGCCCTTGTCGACGGCGACGGCGCCGCGCAGCATGGAGGCGATCTCGGCCGGTGACGCGAGTTCGCCGGGCAGCGACACCGGCGTGAAGGGCTGCTTGCCGTTCTGCGCCACATAGTCTTCCGCCATGGTGACGTAGCGGATCATCAGCTCATAGGCTTCCCTCGCGCTTTCGGCGAAGGTGAAGATGCCGTGCTTGTCGAGGATCAGGCCCTCGACCGAGGGATCGGCGTCATAGATGTCTGCGGCCGCCTTGGCGAGGTCGAAGCCGGGCTTGATGTAAGGCACGAAGCCCATCCTGTCGCCGAAGACCTTGCGGCATAGCCGTTCGCTATCGTCCTGATCGACCAGCGCGAGGATCGCCGTCGAATGGGTGTGATCGACGAATTTGTGTGGCAGGAAGGCGTGCAGCAGCGTCTCGATAGACGGATTCGGCGAGGATGGATCGATGAGGTTGGCCCGCTGCATGGCGACCATGTCCTCGTCGGAAAGCATGTCCAGCCTGCGCGCCTTCAGAAGCGAGTCCAGCTTGACCGCAGGCAGCCCCGCAGGCTCGATCACGGCCATGTCCCAGCCGCTGCCCTTGACGCAAAGCACGTCCCATTCCTCGCCGAGGATGTCGGTGGCTTTCGTCTTCAGCGAGGTGTTGCCGCCGCCATGCAGCACCAGGCGCGGTTCGCCGCCGAGCAGCCGGGTCGTGTAGACCCTGAGCGCGAGGTCGCGGTCGACGCCCTTCTTCGCATATTCGCTGACAAGCTTCTCAGCTTCGCCGTCGTTCCAGAGATTCTTCATTGTCTTTCCGATTTACGCTCTTCGCTGTTTTTTGCGCCGCCGTCCTACTCGGCGGCCGCCGCTTTCGCCTCGAAATGGCCGGCAAGCCGCTCGGCCATGGTGGAAGTTACCACCAGATGTGTGCAGAAGCCGCCGGCCAGGGCTGCGAGCGTCGGGCCGAACTTAGCATCCTCCTGGATGACCATCAGGCGCCGGGGAATGGCCCGGATCGAAGCGAAATCGGCCGAGATGACACGCCGGTTGTAGTCGCAGTCAAGCAAAACCCCCTGGGCGTCAATGATCTGGCCGGCAATGACGCCCGCACCCTGTTCCTTCAGGACATTGAGTTCCTCGAGGCTCAATGCGCCGCATTTCACCACATGGCTGTCGGCGTCGAGCGTACCGACGGAAAAGAGGGCCAGATCGCATTCCGCGACGCTGTCGAGCTGTTCCTTGATGACCGGCTCCTGGCGCAATTCACCCGCAAGTCGCGCCGAACTCAGGACCAGAGGCGCATAGAAGTTCAGGCCCTTGGCGCTCAGCCGGCGGGCGATCTCCATCGTGCATTGATCGGGCCGGTAGGAATAGGGGGCGCCGAGATTGCCGCAGAGCTGGACCACGGTCACCCCATCGCGATCGGCATGGGCCATGACGTCGGCCATGGCATAGACGGTTCGGCCCCAGGCCACCCCGACCCGGTCGCCATTCTGCACCATTTCCAGGAACACGCTCGCCGCCAGCGCGGGGATTTCGGCAGCCGGATTGGAGGCAAGCCCTTCCTGTCCCGCGACCCAGACGGTTTCCAGTCCCAGCACGTCTTCGAGCCTCCGGGCCAGAACATCATTGGAGAAAAGATGCGTCGATGTCGAAATATTGACGATGCCGGTCTCGCGGGCGCGACGGAGATAAAGCGCGACGGAGGCGCGGGATATGTTGAGCCGCTGCGCCACCTCATCCTGGCGCAGGCCATGGGTATAATAAAGCCACGCGGCCTTGTGGATAATCTGCTCGGCGGGACGATAAGCCATGAGCCTCCCCTTCGTTCGACATTATTCATGGCAATTGACAAAAGTCAATTTCACCCTGGCTGCTCGGACCTTTCCAGCAAGGCGTCGCCCCGGAACAGATCGGCAGCGGCTTTCGCCTCGGTCTTGATGAAGTCTGTCAGCATGCGAATGCGCGGGGCGGCGGCCAGATCCTCATGGCAGATGCTCCAGTAATCGCGATCGAGATGAACC
Organism: Mesorhizobium sp. J18; assembly: GCF_007829525.1. Taxonomy (GTDB): domain Bacteria; phylum Pseudomonadota; class Alphaproteobacteria; order Rhizobiales; family Rhizobiaceae; genus VLJP01. The sequence continues at coordinate 24,262 of NZ_VLJP01000016.1, read as the reverse complement.
TCGCGCGGGATCACAGGGACAAGATCCGGATAAAGGCTGGCGATGAAATGCGGCAATATGCAAAGACCCACGCTGCCTCGGGTGGCGGCAAGCTGGGCATGGATGCTGGAGCATTGATAGCTGGCGCGCAAGCCAGGCAGCACTTCCCGATGATAGTCCAGACCGGGGGTGAAGATCGTGTCCTCCACATAGCCGATGAAGCGATGGCCAGTGAGATCGGCATGACGCTCGATCGGTGGATGGGCCGCAAGATAATCGCGGCTGCCATAGACGAAGAGCCTATAGGGCGTGATCTTCTCGTGATGGTAGGCTCCGGCCTTGACCGTCGTCAGGGTGATCGACATGTCGGCCTCGCGGCGCGACAGGGAGACGATCTGCTGTATCGTCAGGAGCTCTATGGACAGTCCCGGCTGCGACCGGGCAAGGACCGGCAGCCGATCGGCCAGGAAGTAGTTTCCAAATCCCTCCAGCGTGCTCAGCCGCACCACGCCGCCAATTTCCGTCTTGCTGCTGGCGGCCTCGTTTTCAAGGCTGACGGCCTCCCGCTCCATGGCCTCCGCCTTCTCGACGAGCCTTTCGCCGAGCGCGGTCAGCACATATCCGCGCGCGCTGCGCTCGAATAGCTTGGCTGACAGCGCCTGCTCGAGGCGATCGATGCGCCGCGAGACGGTGGCGTGATTGGTGCGCAGCTTGCGCGCGGCGGCCGATAGCTGGCCGGATTTGGCTACTGCCAGGAAGAATTGCAGGTCGTCCCAAGTGAAACGTCGCATGGCTCTCTGTGCAAATTTGCACTAAACATGTGCGGAATTGAGGGGTTGTGTACGCAAATGTCAATGCTATGTGTCTTCCCGGCTTGCGGGCTTGCGGAGGCACTTGACATGGAGCCGCCTATCGCGTCGCAATCCAATCGGGGGAACGGCAGGCCAGGCTAAAGGCGGTTGTCGTCCGGACGACTGTCCGGAAGGGATTGAGGTTTCGCGCCTAGCTTCCAGATAATAAGCTGAAGGGCTGGCAGTAACCGTTCCAAGGATGAATGTGATATTCGGGAGGATATCGAGAATGAGAATACTCGCGCTCGCTTCGGCGGCACTGTTGGCGGCAACGGTCATTCCCGCCGCCGCCCAGGACAAGATATCCGACGGCAAGGTCAAGATCGGCATTCTTAACGACCAGTCCGGCGTCTATGCGGATTTCGGCGGCAAATGGTCCTTCGAGGCGGCCAAGATGGCTGTCGAGGATTTCGGCGGCGAAGTGCTTGGCGCGCCGATCGAGGTGATCACGGCCGACCATCAGAACAAGCCTGACATCGCGGCCAATATCGCGCGCCAGTGGTACGATACCGAACAGGTCGATTCCATTATGGAACTGACGACCTCCTCGGTGGCGCTGGCGGTGCAGGGCATCTCCAAGGAAAAGAAGAAGATCGACATCGTTACCGGCGCGGCGACAACCGAGCTCACGGGCGAGCAATGCTCTCCTTACGGCTTCCACTGGGCCTATGACACCCATGCGCTGGCCGTCGGAACCGGCGGCGCGCTCGTGGAACAGGGTGGCGACACTTGGTTCTTCCTTACCGCCGACTACGCTTTCGGTTATTCGCTCGAAGAGGAGACGTCCAAATTCGTCAAATCCAAGGGCGGCGAAGTCGTCGGGGCGGTTCGCCATCCGCTTGCCACGACGGATTACTCTTCCTTCCTGCTGCAGGCACAGTCTTCCGGCGCCAAGGTGATCGGTCTTGCCAATGCCGGTCTCGACACCTCGAATTCGATCAAGCAGGCTGCGGAATTCGGCATCGTGCAGGGCGGACAGCGCCTGGCGGCACTGCTCTTCACGCTGGCGGAAGTGCACGGCCTCGGACTGGAGTCGGCTCAGGGCCTGACGCTTACCGAGGGCTTCTATTGGGATCGCGATGACGAATCTCGCGAATTCAGCAAGCGTTTCTTCGAACGCACCAACCGCATGCCCAACATGATCCAGGCGGGCACCTATTCGGCGGTCCTGCAGTATCTGAAGGCGATCGACGCGGCCGGAACGGATGAGACGGAAGCGGTGGCTGAAAAGCTGCATTCGATGCCGGTCGATGACGTTTTCGCCAAGAACGGCAAGGTTGGTCCGAACGGCCGCATGATCTACGATATGTATCTCATGGAGGTGAAGTCGCCCGATGAGAGCAAGGAGCCGTGGGACTATTACAACGTTCTCGCGACGATCTCCGGCGACGAGGCCTATATCAAGCCGGCCGATAGCGGCTGGGCGCGGGGGGGGCCCGGCCGCTGGTCAGCCAGTAGCCGATGACCATGGCCGAAGCGGTGGATCAGAACCGCACAGCAAAGGAAGCAGCGCCGCAGGTGGTCTTGTCCGCCCGCGGCCTGCGCCGCGACTTTGCCGGCTTCGTGGCGGTCAAGAATGTGGATCTCGACGTCGAGCACGCCCGAATCCATGCCCTGATCGGCCCCAACGGCGCCGGCAAGACCACGGTCTTCAATCTGCTGACCAAGTTCCTGCAGCCGACCAGCGGCACGATCACCTTTCTTGGAACCGACATAACCAATATGGCGCCCGCCAAGGTGGCGCAGATGGGGCTCGTGCGCTCCTTCCAGATTTCCGCGATCTTTCCGCATCTGAGCGTACTCGACAATGTGCGCGTGGCACTGCAAAGACCCCAAGGTCTCGGTTATCAGTTCTGGCTGCCTCTGCGCTCGCTCGACCGGTTGAACCGGCGGGCGGAGGAATTGCTGGAATCCGTCGGTCTCGCCAGAGAGCGCCATAAGCTCGCCGCCGACCTCTCCTATGGACGAAAGCGCGTGCTGGAGATCGCCACCACGCTGGCCCTCGACCCGAAGGTCCTGCTGCTCGACGAACCCATGGCGGGCATGGGGCATGAGGATGTCGGCACCGTTTCCGAAATCATCCGCGGCGTGGCAAGGGATCGCGCCGTGTTGATGGTCGAACACAATCTCAAGGTCGTCGCCGATCTCTGCGATACGATCACCGTGCTTCAGCGCGGGGAGATAATCGCTCAGGGCGACTATGCGACCGTCAGCAAGAATGAACAGGTGAAGATCGCCTATATGGGGACGGGCGATGAATAAGACGAATCCGCTCCTTTCCGTCAGCGACCTTCACGCCTGGTACGGCGAGAGCCATGCCCTGCACGGCGTCAATCTCGAGGTCTTCGAGGGCGAGACAGTCACGCTGCTCGGTCGCAACGGCGTCGGCAAGACGACCACCCTGCGCGCCATAATGGGGCTGATCCGCAAGCGGACCGGCAAGATCGAATTCGAGGGCAAGGACCTGATGCGGCTGCCGCTGCATCGCACCGCCTATGCTGGCATCGGCTTCGTTCCCGAGGAACGCGGCATCTTCGCCACGCTTTCCGTCGAAGAGAACCTGATGCTTCCGCCGGTCGTGTCCAAGGGCGGCATGACGATAGAGGAAATCTACAAGCTCTTCCCGAATCTGGAAGAACGCCGCAACAGCCAGGGCACCAAGCTCTCCGGCGGCGAACAGCAGATGCTGGCCATCGCCCGCATGCTCCGGACCGGCGTGAAACTGTTGCTGCTCGACGAGCCGACGGAAGGCCTCGCCCCCGTCATCGTCGAACGCATAGGGGAAGTGCTGAAAACGCTCAAGCAGCGCGGAATGACCATCCTGCTGGTGGAGCAGAATTTCCGTTTCGCCCGCCGCATCGCCGATCGCTTCTATCTGATGGAGCATGGCGTGGTGACCACGGGCTTCCCCGTCGAGGAACTCGACGAAAGAATGGCAGTCCTCCATGAAGTGCTCGGAGTTTGACACGCCGTGACCATGATCTTCGGAATACCCATCCAGGCGCTTTTCGGTCAGCTTCTTGTCGGACTGATCAACGGCTCCTTCTACGCCATGCTCAGCCTCGGGCTGGCGATCATTTTCGGCATGCTGCGCATCATCAACTTCGCCCATGGCGCGCAATACATGCTCGGCGCCTTCGCCGGCTATATGCTGCTTGCCTATGCCGGCATCGGCTATTGGCCGGCACTCATCCTGGCACCGATCCTAGTCGGGCTGACGGGCATCGTCATCGAACGCCTGGCGCTGTCGCGTCTCTATAATCTCGACCATCTCTATGGCCTGCTCTTCACTTTCGGCCTCGCACTCGTGCTCGAAGGTGTCTTCCGCTACTATTACGGCGTCTCGGGCCAGGCCTATTCTCCGCCGCCGCTGCTTGCCGGCGGCACCAATCTCGGTTTCATGTTCCTGCCGAACTACCGGGCCTGGGTGGTCGTGGCATCGCTTATCATCTGCCTCGGGACATGGCTGCTGATCGAGAAGACCAAGCTCGGGGCCTATCTGCGTGCTGCGACGGAGAATCCGTCTCTGGTGCAGGCATTCGGCGTCAACGTACCCTTGCTTCTGACGCTGACCTACGGCATCGGCTGCGGTCTGGCCGGTCTGGCTGGCATCATGGCAGCGCCCGTTTATCAGGTCAGCCCTCTCATGGGTTCGAACCTCATCATCGTGGTCTTCGCGGTTGTCGTCGTCGGCGGCATGGGATCCATCCTCGGCGCGATAATCACGGGATATGTGCTCGGCCTGGCGGAAGGATTGACCAAAGTATTCTACCCCGAAGCCTCCAGCATCGTGATCTTTGTCATCATGGCGATCGTGCTGCTGCTCCGGCCCGCCGGCCTGTTCGGAAAGGATGCCTGAAATGGCTGATGTCACAATGACCGGGACCCAGTCGACGGTTGGCACGCGCCTGGAATGGCTGCTGATCGCCGTAGGCATAGTGGCGCTCGTGGCGGCACCCTTCTTCTTTTATCCGATCTTCCTCATGAAGCTTCTGTGCTTCGCCCTCTTCGCCTGCGCCTTCAACCTGCTGCTCGGCTATACCGGCCTGCTGTCCTTCGGTCATGCGGCCTTTTTCGGCGGCGCCGCCTATTTCACCGCCCATGCGGTCAAGGTATGGGGCTGGACCCCGGAAGCCGGCGTGCTGCTCGGCGTGGCGGGCGCGGCGGTGCTGGGGCTGGTCATGGGATTCCTGGCAATCCGCCGGCAAGGCATCTATTTCGCCATGATCACGCTCGCCTTGGCGCAGATGTTCTTCTTCTTCTGCCTTCAGGCTCCCTTCACGCATGGCGAGGACGGCATTCAGGGCGTGCCCAGGGGCGACCTGTTCGGCCTGGTCGACCTGCGCATGCCGACCAACATGTATTATTTCGTGCTTGTGGTCTTCCTGATCGGCGTCTTTGCCATCTGGCGCATCGTCAATTCGCCCTTCGGCATGATCCTGAAATCGATCCGCGAAAACGAAAACCGCGCCATTTCGCTCGGCTACAGCGTTCAGCGCTACAAGCTCGCCGCCTTCGTCATGTCGGCGGTGCTTGCCGGGCTGGCCGGATCGGTGAAGGCGCTCGTCTTCCAGTTCGCCACGCTGACCGATGTCGGCTGGCAGATGTCCGGCGAGGTCATCTTGATGACGCTGCTCGGCGGCATTGGAACCATGGTCGGCCCGATCGTCGGCGCCGCGCTTGTGGTGACGCTGCAGAACTATCTGGCGACATCGGAATTCCCCGTCACGGTTGTCACCGGCGCAATCTTCATGATCTGTGTGCTTCTCTTCCGCCGCGGCATTGTCGGCGAGGTCTATGCACGGCTGGCAAACTGGAACGGCGATCGCCACTGACGCATCACTATGCCTGAAAGCTTCGACTATATCATCGTCGGTGCGGGCACGGCCGGCTGTGTGCTCGCCAACCGACTGTCGGCTGACCCGAAGGTTTCCGTCCTGCTGCTCGAAGCCGGGGGCAAGGACAACTATCCCTGGGTGCATATCCCGGTCGGTTATCTTTACTGCATCGGCAATCCGCGCACCGACTGGTGCTTCACAACGGAGCCGGAGAAGGGCCTCGGCGGCCGTTCACTTGGCTATCCCCGCGGCAAGGTGCTTGGCGGTTGCTCCTCCATCAACGGCATGATCTATATGCGCGGCCAGGCGCGCGACTATGATCTTTGGCGCCAGATGGGCTGCACCGGCTGGGGCTGGGACGATGTGCTTCCCTATTTCAGGAAATCCGAGGACTATTACCGCGGCGCCGACGACATGCATGGCGCGGGCGGAGAATGGCGCGTCGAGGAGATGCGCGTGCATTGGGAGGTTCTCGACGCGTTTCAAGCTGCCGCCGAGGCCCTCGGCATACCGCGCATCGACGACTTCAACCGGGGCAATAACGAAGGCTCGTCCTATTTCAAGGTCAACCAGCGGGGCGGCGTGCGCTGGAATGCGGCCAAGGCCTTTCTCAAGCCGGCACGGCATCGCAGGAATCTCACGATCGAGACCGGCGCGCATGTCCGCCGCCTTCTGGTCGAGGATCTGTCCGCGCGCGGCGTGGAACTGGTCCAGCAGGGCCGCACGCGCACCGTCCGGTGCAACCGTGAAATCATCCTTGCCGCCGGCGCTATCGGCTCGCCGCATATTCTCGAGCTTTCCGGCATCGGTCGCGGCAGTGTCCTGAAGAAGGCCGGCATTCCGGTGGTGCTCGAGCGCAAGGCGGTCGGCGAAAACCTGCAGGATCACCTTCAATTGCGCTGCGCCTATAAAGTGACGGGCATCCGTACATTGAACGAGCAGGCAAGCCGGCTTCTGGGCAAGATGGCAATCGGCTGGGAATATCTCATCAGCCGATCAGGGCCCATGTCCATGGCGCCGAGCCAGCTCGGCTTGTTCACACGCTCCGATCCGTCTTTCGAGACACCCAATCTGCAATATCACGTGCAGCCGCTCTCGCTGGAGAAGTTCGGCGAACCCGTTCACCCCTTCCCGGCCTTCACCGCCAGCGTCTGCAATCTGCGGCCCGAAAGCCGCGGCACGGTTCATCTGACGTCGCCGGATTTTACCAGGCAACCGGCGATACGGCCCAACTACCTTTCCGCCGAGGCCGATCGGCATGTGSCRSCCGACGCGATCCGCCTGACGCGCCGCATCGTCGAGCAGGAGCCGCTGAAGCCCTATCGCCCGGAGGAGTTCAAGCCTGGGCCGGAATATCAGAGCGAGGAAGAGCTGGTGGAGGCGGCGGGCAAGATCGGCACCACGATCTTCCATCCCGTTGGTACCTGCCGCATGGGAGCCGATCCCGAATCCGTGGTCGATCCCGAACTCCGGGTGCGCGGCATTTCCGGCCTCAGGGTCGCGGATGCCTCGATCATGCCGACCATCACCTCGGGCAACACCAACTCCCCTACCATCATGATCGCCGAGAAGGCAGCCGATTTCATCAAGGCCGCCGCGCGCTGAAGCGCATGTCTCCGCCTGGCCTATGCGCTTGTCCGAGGGAGCGTGATTGACTTCCGGCGTCATCTGTCCGATGCCCCTGTCCGAGCAAGTTCCCGATCCTGGATGGACAACCATGCTGAAGACGCCCTATCTGCTTTTCCTCGGCGACGCGCCGGACCAATTGGCGGCCAAGACCGCACAAGGCATCAAGGACTGGCGCCCCGAATTCGCGATTGGCCAGTTACGCCTGGAAGGATGCAAGGCCGATCTTCAATTGCCCGATATGAGCATCGAGCAGGCGGTTGCCGCCGGCGCGCGGACATTGGTGATCGGCGCCGCAAACCGGGGCGGCGTGATGTCGGACGCGTGGAATGCGGTCCTCATCGAAGCAATAAGGGCCGGCATGGATATCGCCTCCGGCCTGCATGACCTGCTCGGCAGCAAGCCGGAGCTAGTCACCGCCGCGAAGGAAGCCGGCACTCGGCTGATCGACGTCCGCCTGCCGCAGATCCGCTATCCCATCGCCAACGGCAAGCGCCGGGCGGGCAAGCGCTGCCTGGCCGTCGGCACGGACTGCTCGGTCGGCAAGATGTACACGGCCCTTGCCATGGAGAAGTCCATGCATGCCAGGGGCATGAAGGCGACATTCCGCGCCACCGGCCAGACGGGCATTCTGATCACCGGCAACGGTGTGCCGCTCGACGCCGTGGTGGCGGATTTCATGGCAGGCTCGGTCGAATGGTTGACGCCGGACAATGATGCGGATCACTGGGACCTCATCGAGGGGCAGGGCAGCCTTTTCCATCCATCCTATTCCGGCGTCACGCTGGCGCTGATCCATGGCGGCCAGCCGGACGCCCTGGTCCTCTGCCATGAGCCGACGCGTACGCATATGCGCGGCCTGCCGCACTATGGCCTGCCGACTCTTGAGGAATTGCGCGACCTTGCTCTCGCCACCGCTCGCATCGTCAATCCGGATGTCGTCGTCACCGGCATTTCCGTCAACACTTCCGGCCTCGATCCCCAGGCGGCAAAAGCCTGTCTCGAGGAGATCGAAAGGCGGATGGGACTGCCGACCGTCGACCCATTCCGTGATGGCGCGGACCGGCTGGTAGAGGCGCTGCGCTAGCTTCCTTCACGAATCCGGACGAAAACGCTGCCCTGGTCAAGGGCGGCTTTTTCCCCCTTGTCTTTGGCAAACCGTAACCTGCGGGATTACGATCAGCCGACCATGGCGGATGTCGGGGTCCGATTTCGAAAGACTGGCGCAGGACATCCGCGCGGATCGTTGGATATCGAACGGTGCGGAGCACCGGCACCCGTGTTCCGCACCCTCCTTCCTCAGTTGCCGGCCTGCCCCTTGGGAAGCGCATAGGCGACGATATAGTCGCCCCGGTCGAGGGACTGGCGCGCGCCTCCGGCGGAAACGACGATGAACTGCCGGCCGCTTTCCGGCGAGATATAGGTCATCGGCGTGCCTTGAGCGCCCACCGGCAGGCGGTGCTTCCACAATTCCTGGCCCGTCGCGAGATCGAGCGCGCGAATATTGTAGTCGAGAGTGCCGGCATAGAAGATCAGCCCGGAGGAGGTCGAGATCGGGCCACCCACCGTCGGCATTCCGACCGGGATCGGCAGATGCATCTTGATGCCGAGCGGGCCGGTATCCTCGACGGTGCCCATCGGCACCTGCCAGGCGATCTCCTTCGTCTTCAGGTCGATTGCCGTCAGCGTGCCGTAGGGCGGATTCTGGCAAGGGATTCCGAGCGGCGACATGAAGGTGACCTTGGCCGCTCCGTAAGGAGTTCCATACTGTGCCGACAACCCGGCATGGGAATCCTTGGCGTCCGCCTGGTCGGCCTCTTCGCGCGGCACGAGCTGCACGCGATGCGGCGAGCGCGTGTCGTTGACGATCAGATAGCCTGAGGATTCATGTACGGAAACGCTGCCCCAGTTCATGCCGCCGTAAAAACCGGGCCACTGCAGGATCGGCTCAGTTCCGGGCGGCGTGAACTCGCCCTCGTAGCGCAGCTTGCGGAACTCGATGCGGCAATAGAGCTGGTCGAAGGGCGTGGCGCCCCACATGGAAGCTTCCGTGAGCGGCTCGACCCCGATTGCCGGCATGCCAACGGAATATGGCTGGGTCGGCGCGGTCCAGTCGCCCTCGACAGCTCCTTGCGGCACCTCCCGCTCAACCACCTCCGTGAGCGGCTCGCCGGTGCGGCGGTCGAGGACGAATATCTGGCCGCGCTTGGTGACCTGTATCAGTGCCGGGACAATTCCGCCCTTGCCGTCTGGCACATCGTAGAGCGCGGGCTGCGCGGGCACGTCATAGTCCCAGATATCGTGATGGACTGTCTGGAACTTCCAGCGCTCGCGCCCCGTCGAAATGTCGAGAGCGACGATCGAGGAGGAATATTCCTCCGACGCCTGGGACCGGTGACCGCCGAAGAAATCCGGTGTCGAATTGCCTGTCGGCAGATAGATGAGATTCAGATCCGGATCGAAGGCCGGCGTGGACCAGACATTCGGCGTGCCGCGCGTATATGTCTCGCCTTNGGCGGTCGAGGACGAATATCTGGCCGCGCTTGGTGACCTGTATCAGTGCCGGGACAATTCCGCCCTTGCCGTCTGGCACATCGTAGAGCGCGGGCTGCGCGGGCACGTCATAGTCCCAGATATCGTGATGGACTGTCTGGAACTTCCAGCGCTCGCGCCCCGTCGAAATGTCGAGAGCGACGATCGAGGAGGAATATTCCTCCGACGCCTGGGACCGGTGACCGCCGAAGAAATCCGGTGTCGAATTGCCTGTCGGCAGATAGATGAGATTCAGATCCGGATCGAAGGCCGGCGTGGACCAGACATTCGGCGTGCCGCGCGTATATGTCTCGCCTTCGGGCGGCAGCTTCGTGATGGACGGGTTACCAAGATCCCAGGCCCAGATAAGCTCGCCCGTTTCGGCGCTGAAGGCGCGCACGACGCCTGACGGCTCGCCTACCATGACATTGTCGACAACCCAGCCGCCGATGATGATCATGCCGTTGACGACCGTCGGGGCGGAGGTCTGGAAGTAAAACCCTTCTTTCACCTCTCCCATGCCGACCTTGAGATCCACGGTGCCATTCTCGCCGAAGGAGGGACAGGGCAGGCCGGTCTCCGCGTCGAGTTCGATCAGCCGCGCGTCGATCGTCGAAAGAACGATCCGGCGGGTGCAGACGGCTTCAGCATCAGCCGTTTGTATAGATTGGGGCGCAGCCGGCGCATCGGGCTCTTCCGGCACAGTGGTCAGCGGTGCGTCAGGGGCTGCCGGCTCGGCTGGTGCGGGCTCGGGAGCTGCGGCCGCGGCGGGCCCGCCCGTCGATTCGTAATAGCCGACGCCGCGGCAACGTTGCCAGAAGGGCGATGAAGCTTCGGGGTCGAACCGCCAGCGCTGCTCGCCCGTTTCGGCATCAAGCGCATAGACGATGTTGGTGACGGTGCAGACATAGACGGTATCGCCGATCTGGATCGGTGTATTCTGGTCTTCCGCCCCGCTGCCGGTCGGGCTGAGCGGCACGTCGCCTGTGCGGAATGTCCATGCGACCTCGAGCTGGTCGACATTTTCCTTCGTGATCTGGTCGAAGGGCGCGTAGCGCGTGCCGGCCGGCGTGCGGCCATAGAAAATCCAATCGGCCGGTTCGACACGAGCCGGAGAGGCAACCTCGCCCGGTTCCGCATCGGCCGCGATGATCGGGCTGGGATAGAAGGCGTGATAGGTTGTCGCCGCAAGGGCTGCAACAACCAGTAACGCAAGCAGACAGGATGGGGCCCGACCAAGCGTGCGGCCGCGGGTGAGCGCCGGAGCGGCAAGGAATACGAGAACCGCCAGCACACCGGGAGCGAACAGGCGCGAGACCAGCGGCCAGAACTGCAGCCCGACTTCCCACAAGGCCCAGGCAACCGTGGCGAGAAGCACGAGGATGAACAGCCAGAGGCCGAGCGGGCGCCGTAGGCCGATCAGAGCGCCGGAGATGACGAGGCCGAGGCCCGCCGGCGCGAAATACCACGATCCGCCGAGCGTGATCAGACGAATGCCGCCGCCAAGCAGAACGGCGCCGCCGAGAATTATCAGCAGGGCCAGAGCGATGAGCAGCCAGGATGAGAGGCGGGATTGTCCCTTGTCGCGCGCCACGTCCAGTACCCTCCTTCGGAAAGATCAATGATGCCGGCAGACCGGTCGAATCGGCAAAATCAAGAATCGTAAGGAGCTATATGCCTTATTTTCCAGGGCTGGAAGTACCTTCGCGTAATGTGGCTTACACATTTTCCGGATGCGGCGGCCGGGACGATCCTTCACCAATCGTGGCGAGAGGATGGGTGCATTGCCGCTGAGCCGTGCCGATCGACACTCCGCTTTGTCCGCTCCGTCCAATCGGTTATGAAACAGCCTCCTAGAAAAGCAAGGTGGGACGGGATGGCCATCGCGATCAATCTCTGCAGCGAAGTGGTCCGGGAGCTGGATTTCCGCAGCCAGTGCCGGTTCGCGCGCGCTGTCGGCTATGACGGGCTGGAGGTGGCGCCATTCACACTTGGCAATGCGCCGCACGAACTCGGTCCAACGACGATCCGGGAGTTCCGCTCGATCGCCGATGGCGAAGGCATGACGATCGCCGGGCTGCACTGGCTGCTCGCCTCGCCGGACGGGCTGTCGATCACGAGCGCGGATGAGGCGATCCACCGCAAGACAGTCGAGGTCGGCCGCAGGCTGGTTGCCCTCTGCGCGGAACTCGGCGGCAGCTACCTTGTGCATGGCTCGCCGGCACAGCGGCAGCTCGAGCCGGCCCGCGAGGCGGAAGGACGGCAGCAGGGCATTGCCTATTTCACCGCCATGGCGGATGCAGCCGAAACAGCGGGGGTGACCTATTTCATCGAGCCGCTGGCACGCACCGACACTGCCTTCGTCAACACGGTCGACGAGGCGGCTGAAGTCATGACAGCGATCGGCTCCCCGGCTCTTGGCACCATGATCGACTGCTATGCGGCAGCAAGCAACGGCGAGGACGTCGCAGCATTGCTGCGCCGCTGGCTACCGCAGGAGACAGTTGGGCATGTGCATTTCAACGATCCCAACCGGCGCGGCCCCGGCGAGGGAGAACTTGCTTTCGGCCCCATCATCGATGTGCTGCAGGAATTCGGCTATCGCGGAGCGATCGGCATAGAACCTTTCGTCTATGAACCCGATGGTTTGGCTTGCGCTGCGCGCGCCATCGGTTATGTGCGGGGGCTGATGGAGATCCGCCAGCGCGGCTGATGACCATGGGGAACATGCGGGCAATGCGGAATCGGACAGGAAGAAGCATTCCCTTGGCCTTACAGCCACGCCGCCATCACGGCCGCGATCGCGGCAAGGACCGCAACGATCGTGATCGGGAAGCCCGCCTTCAGAAAGTCAATGAAACTGTAATTGCCGACGCTCATGACGATCGTATTGTTGTGATGCCCGAAGGGCGTCAGGAAATCGATCGATATCCCCAGCGCGAGAGCGATCAGGAAAAGCTCCGGGGGAAGCGAAGCCGAGCGGGCGATCTCGATGGCAATCGGCGCCAGGACGACGGCTGTCGAGGCATTGTTGGCGAAGGGCGTGATGATCAGCGCCAGTACGAGCACCATTGCTATCAGGGAGACCGGCTCGTGCGAGGGGACGGCGGCAAGCAGGCTTTCGGCCATGACCTGCGCCGCGCCCGTCGTGTCCATTGCGAGTCCGAGCGGGATCATGGCCGCGAGCATGATCAGGATCGGCCAGTTCAGCTCGGCAAGTCCGGTGCGCAGATTGAGCCGGCCCGTCGCCGCCAGCACGAGCACCACAAGACCGAAGGCGATTTCCGGCGGAATAGCCCCTAAAGCGGTAAGGCCGATGCCGCCGGCAAAAACCGCCAACGGAAAATAGGCCGGCGCAGCGGTTTCAAGCCGCCGGAGGGGCGACAGGAGCATCAGCCCCGCTTCTTCGAGTGCTTCGGCGATGGCATCCTTGTCGCCGGCCAGGAAAAGGATGTCTCCTATTCCCAATTGCAGATCGTTCAAGCGGCCCTCGATACGATGCGACTGCGAGGCGACCGCAACCACGCGAATATCCCGTGCGTGGAAAAGTTCCAGCGTGGCGATTCTCGAGCCGACCAGCGTGCTTTCCGGCATGATGACCGCTTCGGCGCGGTCCGCCCGTTCGAGCCGTGTCTGCGATGGCAGGGCCAGATCGCCCGCGGCGATGGCCCTTTCAAATGCGCCCAGGTCGAGTTCGAGCAGCAGGGTGTCGCCGGCCATCAGCTTGGTCGAACGTCTTTTCAGAAAAAGATGCTTGCCGTCCCGTATGGCCGCATGAAGCATCCCGCCGGTGAGATTCGGAACATCGGCAATCGCCGCGCCCGCAATGCGCGATTCCGCCGGAATGAGTGCTTCGGCAACGACGCGTCCCGAAGCAGGTTCCTCACCCGCTTCGGTTTTGCGGCCTGAAGCGAAGATCAGGGGAATCCAGGCCACGATAGCCAGAATCGAGATAATGGCCACCGGCACGCCGGCATAGGCGAAATCGAAGAAGGCGAAACCCCTCCCCGTCTCGGCCTGCAAGGCCTGGCTGACAAGCAGGTTCGCGGGCGTGCCGATCAACGAGCACAGGCCGCCGAGCAGTGCGGCGAACGAGACCGGCATCAGCGCCGATCGCGGCTTCATGCCGGTCATGCGGCAGGTGCTGAGTACGACCGGCAGCATCAGCGCCAATGCGCCGATATTGTTCATGAAAACAGAAAGGGCCCCGGTGAGGCCGCATAGCACGAGCAAAACACCGCGATCGCCGCGCACGCCGGACGAAATTCTTGCCGCGACGCGGTCGAGCAGGTTGGCGCGGCCGAGAACCTGCACGATGAGCAGGATTTCGATGACGGTCACAACGGCCGGATTGGCGAAACCGGAAAAGACCTCCGACATCGGCACCAGCCCGAAGACAAGTCCGGCCGCCAGTCCCGTCAGTGCCACCAGTTCGATGCGGAATCGGTCCAGCGCGAATATGACGAGCATGCACACAAGCAGGATGACGATCAGAGCCTGATCAAAAGTCATCAGCCTTCCCTCTGCGGATCGCCTTCCCAGCCGGCAACGGGCAGCCGTTCATCTTCAATCGGAAGGACAGGCCAAGCGCAACGGAAATTTCGATGCGAAGACAGGCAACCCGCAAATTCGCGTGAATAGGCTCTTTTCAAAACTCCGCGGGAGCCAGCTCGCGTTGTAGAGGCTGGGAGCGGGAAACCGACATCTTCTCCTCCGGCCTGCCTTCACCCATCGGGAACAGTTTCCAGCGCGTCGGCCGGAAAGCGATACGGCTCTTCTGTGCCGCCGGATGGTCAATGGGCAGCTCCACTTCCACGCGTTCCCGGGCGCCGCCGACCTCCAGCTCGACGCGGCGCGTACCGGCCACGCGGCGGCTTGCCGCGACGGTTCCCGCAATGCAGCCGCCGCAGCCGTCCAGAAGCTCTATGTCATGCGGCCGGTAATAAAGCAGCGCCTTGCCATCCGGCACGTCAGTCGCCGTCAATCCGATCGGGCGGTCGGCGATCAGCACCTGGCCGCCCTCGACCGTCACGGGAAGCGAGCTGGATTCACCAATGAAGCCATAGACGAAGGGTGAGCCGGGGGCATCATAGACTTCATCTGCCGTGCCGATCTGCTCGATCCTGCCTTTGTTCATCACCACGACGCGGTCGGCCAGTTCCAGAGCCTCTTCCTGATCATGCGTGACGAAAACGGTGGTGTGACCGGTGGTGTCGTGGATAGCTCGAAGCCAGCGCCGCAGGTCGCGGCGCACCTGTGCATCCAGCGCGCCGAACGGTTCGTCAAGGAGCAGCACTTTCGGCTCGATCGCCATTGCCCTGGCAAGCGCGACGCGCTGACGCTGGCCGCCGGAAAGCTGGGCGGGATAACGCTTTTCGAGCCCCGAGAGCTGGACAAGATCAAGCAACTCGAGCGCTCTTTCCCGAATGGCCTGACGTGAGGGCCGCGTCGCACTGGGGCGCACCTTGAGGCCGAAAGAGACATTTTCCAGCACCGTCATGTGACGGAACAAGGCGTAATGCTGGAAGACAAAACCGACATTGCGCTCCTGGACCGTCTTGCGCGAGGCATCCTCGTCACCGAAGAAGATAGCCCCTTCGGTGGGCGTCTCAAGGCCCGCGATCAGCCGCAGGAGCGTCGTCTTGCCGGAACCGGAGGGCCCGAGAAGGGCGATGAGTTCGCCGGACCGGATGCCGAGGGAAACGTCGTCGAGCGCCGGGAAGCGGTCGAATTCCTTGCGCAGGTTCTTCACCTGAACTTCCATTGCGATCTTCCTTAATGTCCGTTGGAGGCGGCAATCGCGTCGCCGAAGCGGTATTCCAGGATGGATTTCAGCACGAGCGTCACAAGCGCCAGCAACGCCAGAAGCGAGGCCACGGCGAAGGCCGCCACGAAATTATATTCGTTGTAGAGGATCTCGACCTGCAGCGGCATCGTATTTGTGAGCCCCCGGACATGGCCGGAGACCACCGAGACGGCGCCGAACTCGCCCATGGCGCGCGCATTGCAGAGCAGGACACCATAAAGCAGGCCCCATTTGATGTTGGGCAGGGTCACGCGCCAGAAAGTCTGCCAGCCGCTCGCGCCGAGCGAAAGCGCGGCCTCCTCGTCGCCCGTCCCCTGCTCCTGCATGAGCGGGATCAGCTCTCGCGCCACGAAGGGGAAGGTGACGAAAATGGTGGCGAGAACGATGCCGGGCACCGCGAACAGTATCTCTATTCCATAAGATTTCAGCCACGGTCCAAGCACGCTGTTGGCGCCGAAGAGAAGCACATAGACAAGGCCTGAGATCACCGGCGAGACCGAGAAGGGAAGGTCGATCAGCGTGGTCAGGAAGGCCTTGCCCTTGAATTCGAATTTGGCGATCGCCCATGCCGCGCACACGCCGAAGACCAGGTTAAGCGGCACGGCAATGGCCGCCACCGTCAGCGTCAGCCTGATGGCTGCCAGGGTTTCCGGCTCGGCCAGGGCAGCAAGATAAGTGCCGGTCCCTCTGCGGAAAGCCTCGATGAAGACGGCGACCAGCGGCAGGAACAGGAAGAGCGCCAGGAAGGCCATGGCCACGGCGACAAGCAGCAGGCGCGCACCTCTGGTTTCGGTGACCGCGCTTACCGCTGGGCTACGGCCGAGGACATGGTCAAGAGCCATAGCCATACCTCCTGCGGCTCCAGGCCTGTATGAGGTTGATGACGAGCAGCATTGCGAAGGAGATCGCCAGCATGACGGCCGCGATTGCAGTGGCGGCAGCGTAATCGAATTCCTCCAGCCGGATGACGATCAGCAGCGGCGCGATTTCCGACACGTAAGGAATATTGCCAGCGATGAAGATGACGGAGCCGTATTCGCCGACGGCACGGGCGAAGGCGAGCGCGAAGCCCGTGAAGATGGCGGGCGCGAGACTGGGCAGGATGACGCGCGATACGGTCTGCAACCGGTGAGCGCCCAACGTGGCCGCTGCCTCCTCCACCTCCCTGTCGATCTCCTCCATGACCGGCTGGACGGTGCGCACCACGAAAGGCAGACCGATGAAGATCAGCGCGATGACGATGCCCAGCGGGGTGAAGGCTACCTTGATGTCCAAGGGAGCCAGCAGACTACCGATCCATCCGTTGGGCGAGTAGATCGCCGTGAGCGCGATGCCGGCAACCGCGGTCGGCAGCGCGAAAGGCAGGTCGACCACAGCGTCGACGATCCGGCGGCCAGGAAAGCTGTAACGCACCAGTACCCAGGCGACGAGCACGCCGAAGGCGACATTGACCAGGGCCGCGATCAGCGAGGCGCCGAAGCTGATCTTCAGCGCCTGCAGCGTGCGTTCGTCGGTGGCGATGGTCCAAAAATCAGCCCAGCCAAGGGATGCCGAGCGCCACACGACACCGGAGAGCGGTATCAGGATGATCAGAGTCAGGTAGGCAATCGTGAAACCGAGCGTCAGCCCGAAACCGGGAATGACGCTCGGTCTTCTGAAATGCCACCCCGTCTCAGCGGTGGTGGTCGTCATGATGTTCCTCAGTTGCGACCGGCTGGCTTGTAGATCTGGTCGAAGATGCCACCGTCACCGAAGAAGCGCGGCTGCGCCTCCTTCCAGCCGCCGAAATCGTCGATCGTCGCCAGCTTGAGATCGGGGAAGCGTTTCATGTCTTCCGGATCCGCCTTTTCGGGATTGGCCGGACGGTAGAAATGCTTAGCCGCCAATTGCTGGCCCACATCGGAATAAAGATATTCCAGATAGGCCTCCGCCGCCTTGCGCGTGCCCTTGGCATCGACATTGCCGTCGACAAGGGCAACCGGCGGCTCGGCCTTGATCGAGAGCGACGGAACGACGATCTCGAACTGATCGGGTCCGAGTTCCTCCAGCGACAGGAATGCCTCGTTCTCCCATGCCAGCAGCACGTCGCCTATGCCGCGCTGCACGAATGTGGTGGTCGATCCGCGCGCGCCGGTGTCGAGCACCGGAACCTGGCTGTAGAGTTGGGCGACATATTCAAGTGCCTTGTCCTCGTCTCCTCCATATTCATCGAGAGCCCAGGCCCAGGCGGCGAGGAAGTTCCAGCGTGCGCCGCCGGATGTCTTGGGGTTGGGTGTGATGACTTCCACGCCCTCCTGCACCAGGTCGCCCCAGTCCTTGAGGTTCTTCGGGTTGTCCTTGCGCACGAGAAACACGATGGTGGAGGTATAGGGCGCGCTGTTGTTCGGAAGCAGGCTGCGCCAGTTTTCGGGGATCTTTCCCGTATTCTCCACAATTGCATTGATATCCGCCTCCAGGGCAAGCGTGACGACATCGGCCTCCAGTCCGTCGATCACGGCGCGGGCCTGCTTTCCCGATCCGCCATGCGAGGTCTGGATGGTCACCGTCTCGCCCGTCTCCTCCTTCCACTTTGCGGCAAAGGCGGTGTTGAACTCCTTGTAGAGCTCGCGGGTGGGGTCATAGGACACGTTGAGAAGGGTCGTATCGGCAAAGGCAACGCCGAGCGCGCCGAATTGGACGGAACCGGCTACAAGCATTCCGAGCAGTCGCGAGTAACGAGAATGGGTCATGTCTGCCTCCTGCGAAACTGGAATAACTCTATCGGAAAGATAGAGTTTAAATGCGCAAAAACATTCTAATTTATATAAGTTATTGGAAATCTATGACGATTATGCCGTAATCGAAGAAACCATTTTCTCTACGGTTGCATCGAGGCAATCGGCCAAAGTCGTCCTGTCGAGAATGTCCCGGGTCGCCTCCGCCACTTTCGCGAACACCCTGCGGACTTCGCAACCTTCCTCGCTGACGCAATCCACGCAGCGACGATAGGCGATCCGGCTGAGACAGGGCAGCGGCGCGACCGGACCGTCTATGATGCGCAGAATCTCGCCGAAAGTGATCTGTTCCGGCTTCTTCAATAGCAGGTAACCGCCTGCCTTGCCGCGCCTGCTGATAACGATCCCCTGATGTTTGAGGTCGAGAAGGATCTGCTCGAGGAATTTCTTCGGGATACGCTGGACTTCGGCTATCTCGGAAATCATCTGGACGCTGTCCGGCTCGCTCTTGGCAAGCACGATCAGCGCTTTCAGAGCATATTTTGCCTTTTGTGAGATCATTTTCGTTGCCTTGGCACCGATCCGGCACGGTACGGCGCAATTGTCTACTCGTGAAGTCGTGTATAGGAAAACAGCCAGCGCCGCAAGGAAGCGGCCGCCGCCGGATTAGAGTGAAATGAACAGATGGGATCGTCTCGCTCTAACCGGCCAAGCCGCCATTTACCTCCAGAAAAGACACGATCTCCGGAACTCCGTGACGGCGGCGCAGGTCGGTGAAGATGAAGGGGGCTTCGCCTCTTTGCCGCCGCGCATCGGCTCTCATGATGTCGAGGTCGGCGCCGACGAAGGGGGCGAGGTCCATCTTGTTGATGACGAGCAGGTCGGATCGGGTGATGCCGGGACCGCCCTTGCGTGGAATCTTCTCCCCGGCCGCAACATCGATGACATAAATCGTCAGGTCGGCAAGATCCGGCGAAAAGGTCGCCGCGAGATTGTCTCCGCCGGATTCGATGAACACCACGTCGAGATCGGGAAAGCGTCGTCGCATGTCGGCGATTGCGGCGAGATTGATCGAGGCATCCTCGCGGATCGCCGTATGCGGACAACCGCCGGTCTCCACGCCGATTATGCGTTCCTCGGGGAGCGCCTGGAGCCGGTTCAAGATCAGCGCGTCTTCCTTGGTGAAGATATCGTTGGTGACAACGGCGACCGAATAGCGGTCGCGCATCGCCTTGCAAAGCATCTCGGTGAGCGTGGTCTTGCCGGCTCCCACCGGCCCGCCGATCCCCACACGCAACGGCCCGTTCGGTGAACTCATGATCGGAATACCCTGGAATATTGAACTTCGTGCCGCATCGCCATGACATCGGACAGGAATGTGGAGGAACCGAGATCGTCCAGAGTGGAACGGCAGGCGCGGGCAGCCGTCTCCCGGATCGTGACCTCGAGCGATGCCACGGCTTTCACCCCGTCGCGCTGCCCCAGCGGAACGAGACGGATCGCAGCCTGGACGAGATTGGAGGCAAAAGCGTGGAGATAGGCGGCAAGGACCTCATGAAGATCGATGGCGTGACTGGCAGCCGCCTGTCCGACCGCGACGGGATAGGCCATTCCCGTCTCCTGCGGCCGGGACTTGTCCGACCAGGCTGAGATACCTGCAACAAAGGCCTCCCCCTGCAGCATGGTTTCCATCTGCCGTTCGCGCGAGCCGGCCATGGCCTCCGCGAGCTCAGCTGCTTCCATGCAGCTTCGTGCGGCGGCGGTCTCGCGCCAGGCCTGCGCCAGCAGCACCGAGTCGTTCCAGGCCGAGCCATGTTCGATCAGCGCGCGAAGCCATGCAACAAGCGTGTCGCGGTCGCGTACCAGCCCCTCCAGGATCGCCCGTTCCAGCCCGTGGCTGTAGGAGAACGAGCCCACCGGAAAGGCCGGCGAGAGCCATGTCATCAGCCGAAGAAGCGCAGGAAGGGTCCCTTCAGTCATGGTCATGGCCGCCATGTCCATCATGCGCATGCCCGTGAGCATGATAGGCGCCATGCACGGGCTGGAATGGCTCTACCGCTTCCCGCACGGTCGCGCCAAGGCCTTCAAGCATGGTGCGGATGACATGATCGCGCCTGATCAGGATGCGCTCCGGCTCAATCTGTGCCTGAAAATGGCGATTGCCCAGATGCCAGGCTATCTCGGCAAGGTGCAGCGCATCGCGCGGAACGACCTCGTAAAGCTCCTCCTCTTCGGCAATGATCTCGACCAGCCTGCCGTCCTCCAGCACGAGGCGGTCGCCATGCGCAAGCATGACCGGTTCGGGGAGATCGACCAACACCTCCTCTCCGCCGCCCAGCCTGAGACGCTTGCGGCGCAGATGGCGTTTGTCCTGCGCCAGGAGAACGGTGTCGGAGGACGGCCGGGCATCCTCGCCGCGGCGGACATGGGATATGGCGCGATGCATGTCTTCTCGCTTCAGAACAGGAAATAGCGCTGCGCCATGGGCAGCACGGTTGCCGGCTCGCAGATCAGCAATTCGCCGTCAGCGCGCACCTCGTAGGTCTCGGGATCGACCTCGATATTCGGCATGGCATCGTTGAGCAGCATCGAGCTCTTGGAGATACCGCCGCGCGTGTTTTCCACGGCCAGCATCTCTTTTGCCACGCCAAGCTCCTCGCGCAGGCCGAGGTCGAGCGCGGCCTTGCTTGTGAAAGTAACGGAGGACGCCGCCGGTGATCGGCCGAAACCGCCGAACATTGGCCGGTAGTGAACCGGCTGCGGCGTCGGGATCGACGCATTCGGATCGCCCATGGGGGCGGCGGCGATCGTGCCGCCGATCAGAACCATGTCCGGTTTCACGCCGAAGAAGGCCGGATTCCAGAGCACGAGATCAGCACGCTTGCCGACCTCGACCGAGCCGATATGGGCCGAAATGCCATGCGCGATGGCCGGATTGATCGTGTATTTGGCGATATAGCGGCGGACACGGAAATTGTCGTTGTCACCCGTTTCCTCGGGCAGGCGACCGCGCTGGACTTTCATCTTATGCGCGGTCTGCCAGGTGCGGATGAGGACCTCGCCGACGCGGCCCATGGCCTGGCTGTCGGAGGAGATGATGGAGAAGGCGCCGATGTCGTGCAGGATGTCTTCCGCCGCGATCGTCTCCTTGCGGATGCGGCTTTCGGCGAAGGCAATATCCTCCGGTATGGAAGGCGACAGGTGATGGCAGACCATCAGCATGTCGAGATGCTCGGCGATCGTATTCTGCGTGTATGGCCGGGTGGGATTCGTCGAGGAGGGTATGACGTTCGGCAGACCGCACACCTTGATGATGTCCGGCGCATGGCCGCCACCCGCGCCCTCGGTGTGGAAAGCGTGGATGGTGCGGCCCTTGAAGGCGGCGATCGTGTTCTCGACGAAGCCGCTCTCGTTCAGCGTGTCGGTATGGATCATCACCTGAATGTCGTAATCGTCCGCCACCGACAGACAGCAATCGATCGCGGCCGGAGTGGTGCCCCAGTCCTCGTGGAGCTTGAGCGCACAGGCCCCGCCTTCGATCATTTCCACCAGGGCCTCTGGGCGCGAAGCGTTCCCCTTGCCGGAAAGGCCGAGATTCATGGGGAACGCGTCGAAAGACTGGATCATGCGTCCGAGATGCCAGGGGCCGGGAGTGCAGGTCGTGGCCAATGTTCCGTGAGCCGGACCGGTGCCGCCGCCAAGCATGGTGGTGATGCCGGACATCAGCGCTTCCTCGATCTGCTGCGGGCAGATGAAGTGAATATGCGCATCCATTCCGCCGGCCGTGAGGATGCGGCCCTCGCCCGCGATCGCCTCGGTGCCCGGACCGATCACGATGTCGATGCCGGGCTGGGTGTCGGGATTGCCGGCTTTGCCGATCGCGACGATGCGCCCGTCCTTCAGGCCGACATCCGCCTTCACTATGCCCCAATGGTCGACGATCAGCGCATTCGT
Organism: Mesorhizobium sp. J18; assembly: GCF_007829525.1. GTDB lineage: Bacteria > Pseudomonadota > Alphaproteobacteria > Rhizobiales > Rhizobiaceae > VLJP01. Next base: position 1,962 of record NZ_VLJP01000016.1, on the reverse strand, counting down.
GATCACCGTGTCCACCGCGCCCTCGGCGCGCGGGACCTGGCTCTGGCCCATCCCGTCGCGGATCACCTTGCCGCCGCCGAATTTCACCTCTTCGCCATAGGTCGTGAAATCCTTCTCCACCTCGATGACGAGATCGGTATCGGCCAGACGGACGCGGTCGCCGACCGTCGGGCCATACATGTCGGCATAGGCCGTCCGGGAAATCCTTGCTGGCATCAGAGCTTTCCTGTCACTCGACCATTGAAGCCGAAAATCCGCCGCTGCCCGCCGAAAGGCACCAGCCGCACCTCACGCGCCTGCCCGGGCTCGAAGCGTATGGCCGTTCCGGCGGCGATATCGAGGCGCATGCCGCGCGCCGCGGCACGGTCGAAATCGAGCGCGTCGTTGGTTTCGAAAAAATGGTAGTGGGAGCCGACCTGCACGGGCCGGTCGCCGCGATTGGCGACCCGCAAGGTTATCGCCTCCGCGCCCTCATTAAGGACGATCTCACCGGCAGCGGGAATGATCTCACCGGGAATCATCGTCATGCCCCGATTGCCAGCCAGACGCCGGCGAGCGCAGTTGCCGCACCGGCAAGCCGTTTGATGATGTGCCCGGATGCGGCTCCCGTGCTTTTCCCGAGCCAGACCCCCAGGCCTATGCCCGCTGCGTGAAGCAGCGCCGTGGCGATAGCGAACCCCACACCGAAGGACAAGGCACCGGCCGCCCCCAACTCCCCGCCATGGGCGTGGCCGTGGAAGAAGGCGAAGAAACCCACCATCGCCATGCCTGCCCCAACCCGCACCCGCAGGGCAGTCGCCGCCAGCAGGCCTGTGACGATCACGGAGGCGAGGATGACCGGTTCGACGAAAGGCAGCGGCAGAGCCATCAGGGCCGCCGCAAAACCCACCGCCATGGTTGTGACGAACGCTGCCGGAACCAGCCACATGGCGCGGCCGCCGAGCATGGACGCCCACAGCCCGACCGCCACCATGGCAAGGATGTGGTCGGCGCCGAAAAGCGGGTGCGAAAAGCCGGCCGCGAAGGATCCATGCTGTCCGGGATCGAGATGGGCGAGAGCGGGGCTGCAGGTCGCGGCGATGATTCCCAGGGCAAATGCAATGCGCTTCATGGTTTTTCCGTTCAGGCTTTTCATCTGTGTTAACGAATGGGCTGATGGACGGTCACCAGCTTGACCCCGTCGGGAAAAGTGGCTTCGACCTGCACGTCATGGATCATTTCCGCCACGCCTTCCATCACCTGGTCGCGGGTCAGGACATGGGCGCCTTCTTCCATGAGCTCGGCAACGGAGCGACCGTCGCGTGCGCCTTCCACGACAAAGTCGCTTATCAGCGCGATCGCCTCGGGATGGTTCAGCTTGACGCCGCGCTCGAGCCTTCGCCGGGCGACCAGGGCGGCCATCGCTATAAGAAGCTTGTCTTTCTCTCGTGGGGTAAGGTTCATGCGAAGCTCAGATCTGCCAGACTTTCGGTAGGGCTCTTCCATCCAGAAGGATCGTCAGCGCCGGGATGAGTGAACGGCGAAGAGAAAGACTGTCAGCAGCGGCGATACGGGCAAGAAGCTTGCCGTCCCAGGCGCTTGCACCGCCGGCCTCGCCGATCGCCTCGCGTAGCGGTGCGAGCAGCCGGTCGCCTTCAGACGAAACAAGCAGAATGGTGGCCATTGCGCGCTTTCCGCCAAGCGTGGCCGGGTGCTGCGCCATCGCCGCAATCTCGCCGTCGAACCGCAGATCGTCGGCAAAAAGCAGTCGCCCGTCCCGGCGGATACGCCAGCGGTCGTGGATCAGCCCGGTCCTCACGGTTTCGCCCATGGCTTCGCGGCCGAACACTACCGCTTCCGCCGCGAGCAGTTCGGCGCCCTCCGCAAGGTCAGCTTCGAAGCGCCGTGACAGCCGGCCTGCATCGAAGAGGATCGTCTCCTGCGGCAGCCAGGCGAAAGCGAGCCTCCGGAAGGCTCAAAGCA